>NZ_JFYW01000014.1:0-41730 GCF_000632205.1 Exiguobacterium sp. RIT341 | reverse complement strand
CTCCTGCGCTCGACTTGCATGTATTAGGCACGCCGCCAGCGTTCGTCCTGAGCCAGGATCAAACTCTCCATGAAGTGTTTGACTTGCTCGTTGTGTGACCGAAGTCACGATTGACGAAGCTTGCGCTTCATTCGTTTTTGTATTCCGTAGAATACGATTTTTGCCTCATCGTTCAGTTTTCAAAGTTCGTCGTGTCGTTTTCAGCGACTTTAATATCTTAACAAGTTATCAACCCGATTGTCAACAACTTTTTTTGATATTTATTTTTGTGTGTCACGACCATTCGCGGCACAAGAAGTAATATACCATGGCTTTTTGAATCGTACAAGCATTTTATTAGAAAAACATTTAAAAACTTTTGTTTACCCGTTTTTTGACTTGTTTATTCCTGTGTTGATTCCAAAAAGAACGCTCCGTTCCTTCTATACAGTATAGAAAGAACAGAGCTCTACTCATTAATTTTGTTGGTGACGCATCGTTGGGAAGAGTAATACATCACGAATCGATGGCGCATTCGTCAACAACATGACGAGACGATCGATCCCGATTCCAAGACCACCCGTTGGCGGCATACCGTACTCGAGTGCTTCAATGAAGTCTGTATCCATTTCATGTGCTTCGTCGTTTCCTGCTTCTTTTTCGACGAGTTGTGCTTCGAAACGTTCACGTTGATCGATTGGATCGTTCAATTCCGTGAAGGCATTCGCATGCTCACGACGGACGATGAATAATTCAAAGCGATCCGTAAAGCGTGGATCTTCTGGATTTTTCTTCGCAAGTGGTGATACTTCAACAGGATGACCATAGACGAATGTTGGTTGAACGAGTGTTTCTTCTACTTTTTGTTCGAAGAACTCATTCAAGATATGTCCCGTCGTCATGTGCGACTGGACTTCAACACCGTGTTCATGCGCGAGTTCAAGGGCACGTTCGTTCGAAATCTGTTCGAAGAAGTCGACACCTGTTGCTTCTTTAACGAGATCTACCATGTGCGCTCGTTTCCAACCGACAGATAAATCGATGACGTCTTCTCCGTAAGTGACTTGTGTCGTACCGAGTACTTCTTGTGCGACGTGAGCAATCAGGTTCTCTGTTAAGTTCATGATGTCTTTATAATCCGCATACGCTTCATAGAGTTCGATCATCGTAAACTCTGGGTTATGACGTGTTGAGATTCCTTCATTACGGAATACACGACCGATTTCGTATACTTTCTCAAGTCCACCGACGATCAAACGTTTCAAATGAAGCTCAATCGCAATCCGCATGTAAAGCGTCATGTCGAGTGCATTATGATGCGTGATGAACGGACGCGCCGATGCTCCACCCGCGATCGTATGCAACATTGGTGTTTCGACTTCCAAGTATCCGAGGTTATCAAGATATTGACGGATCCCACGAATGACTTTACTCCGCGCGATGAATGTCTCACGTGATTCTTGGTTCGTAATAAGGTCGAGATAGCGCTGACGGTAGCGTTGCTCGATATCCTTTAATCCATGATATTTATCCGGAAGCGGACGTAACGCTTTTGTCAATAACGTAAATGCTGTGACGTGAACAGAGAGTTCACCAACATTCGTCTTGAACACGTATCCTTGGATCCCGACGATGTCACCTAAGTCACATGTCTTATAGATCTCATACGCCTCTTCACCGACGTCATCTTTACGAACATACAACTGAATTTGACCTTGTACATCCTGAACATTCGTAAAGCCAACCTTCCCTTTACGACGTGTCGTCATGACACGACCTGCGATGGCAACTTCCGGTTTCAGTTCAGCCAATTCTTCTTTTGTATGTTCACCAAATGATGCACGAATGCTCGCAGTATCCGTCGAACGTTCAAAACGTGCGCCGAATGGATCGAGACCTTGTTCACGCATGGCGTTCATCTTACTGAGACGCACCTGCATTTGATCGTTCATTTCCATATCCTGACTCACTGTCTTCACTCCTTTTAATAATGGTTCACGACGATTCTCTCGAATAAAAAGCTGCCGGAATGACCGACAGCCCTTTAGAAAACCGATACGCTCATCTTCAATGCAACTAGCGTACCACAAAACGACTCTGTCCGACTATACTTTACCTGTTAGGCATACGCTACGTCTTCTTCGAGTGTCTGCAAGTACTGCTGTAACAGTTCAACGAGTCCCGTATGCGTGTCGATGTTAAATAACGCATTGCGAACGCGACCGTTCCCCTTCATTCCTTTCAAGTACCAGGCGACATGTGTCCGCATTTCGCGCACGGCGAGTTCTTCTCCCTTTAGCGCGACCAGTCGTGTAGCGTGCAAGAGACAAATATCAATCTTCTCGCGCGCCGTCGGTTCTGCCGGAAGCGTTCCTGATTCGAGATACTGGATTGTCTGATACAACATCCAAGGGTTTCCGAGAGCGGCCCGTCCGATCATGACACCGTCGACACCAATCTCATCAATCATTCGTTTAGCATCTTGTGGGGTTTGAACATCCCCGTTTCCGATGATTGGAATATTAACCGCTTTTTTTGCTTCACCGATGATGTTCCAGTCTGCGACACCTTCATATTTTTGTGAACGTGTCCGTCCGTGAATGGCAACAGCCTTCGCACCACCCGCTTCTGCCGCTTTGACATTATCGACACAATAGATGTGATGACTGTCCCAGCCGGTCCGCATTTTGACCGTAACCGGTTTATCGATCGCTTGTGTCACCGCATGGACCATCTCATAGACCTTATCCGGATCAAGCAACCATTTCGCTCCAGCATCACTTTTCGTGACTTTCGGGACCGGACACCCCATATTGATATCAATGATGTCGGCATTCGTGTTCGCTTCGACATATCGCGCTGCTTGAACGAGTGTCTCCTTTGAACCACCATAGATTTGAAGACTCAGCGGTTTTTCCCGCTCATCCACGTACAGCATCTGTAGCGTCCGTTCGTTCTCGTACAAGATCCCTTTATCGCTGACCATCTCCGCACAGACGAGTCCCGCGCCGAATTCTTTTGCGATCAACCGAAACGCGGGATTACAGACGCCTGCCATCGGTGCCAAGATGACTTGATTCTTCAATTTGACATCACCAATGTTAAATTCCATTATTGTTCCTCCGCTTCTAAAAGACCACCTAAGCGTCGCACACCGTTTCGTTCTGTCTCTGGTAACTGCTGGTACAATTGCTCGACACTTTGCCCAAGACCAGGTATGACGCATGTTGCTGCTAGTTCCCGTAATGGCGCGAGGACGAATGCCCGCTCTTGCATCCGCGGATGCGGAACGGTTAATCCTTCAAGGTCAATACGTTCTCCCCCATATAACAAAATATCTAAATCAAGCGTCCGCGGTCCATTTTTGAACAGACGCTCGCGTCCTTCTAGCTGTTCGATTTCCTGCAGTCGCTCAAGTAAGACATCTGCCTCGTCCGTCGTTTGAATCCCGACGACCATATTATAAAATAAATCCTGATCGAGATACCCGACAGGTACAGTCTCATAAATGGAAGAGACCTTTACATCATGAACAGACGATAAGGCTCTCAGGCGAGCGATCGCTGCTCTTAAGTGAGCCGCTCTATCACCAATGTTTGAACCGAGTGCAATGTAAGCTTCCTTCATGCATAGTCCCCCCGGAGTCGATTGATCTCGACTGCCACATGTTCATAATGACCAGCAATCGGCGGATCCGGTTTGATAACTTTGATCGATGCTTCTTCAATCCGCCCGTCTAACGCAAAGACTTCTTTTGCAATACGATCCGCCAAGGCTTCGACGAGTTGGAGCGGTTCTCCTTCGACGACACGTTTTGTCGCTTCATACAATTCAGCGTAATTGACACTTTTCGTCAAATCATCCGTCCGACCGGCTTCTGCCAATGCAAGTCCGATCGATAAGTCGACATTGAAGCGTTGACCGAGTTTCGTCTCTTCTGCAAATACACCGTGATACCCATAAAAACGCATTCCTGTTACATGAATTCGATCCACCGTCATTCTCCTTTCGTCGCAGCTAACATGATGTCCATCATCTGCGCTGCCCGTTTGACTTCTTTGACGTCATGCACGCGCACCCAGTCACATCCTTGTTGAATCCCGTAGCAAACCGTAGCAATCGTTCCTTCAAGTCGTTCTTCCGTTGGCAATCCAAGCGCGAGTCCGATCATCGATTTACGGGACGTTCCGAGTAAAACCGGATACCCGAAGTCCGTGACGATGGACAGGTAACGCATCAAGTACAAGTTCTCTTCCTGCGTTTTCATGAATCCAATCCCTGGGTCGAGCCAAATGTGCTCTTCCGCCACGCCTGCCTGTTTCGCTAACCGGATTGATTCCTCAAGATCAGCCCGGACTTCCGCAAGCATATCTGTTCCATGCGCCGTTTCCCGGTTATGCATTAAAATGATTGGTACTTCATACTGCGCAGCGACCTTGACCATCGAACGATCGCCCCACTTCGAACCCCATACGTCATTGATGATGTCCGCTCCTGCTTGAATAGCAGCTTCTGCGACGACCGGTTTATACGTATCGATCGACACGAGGACGTTCAGCTCTCGTTTAATGCGTTTAATAATCGGTAAAACACGAGCGAGTTCTTCTTCAACTGACACGAACGCCGCACCCGGTCGTGTCGATTCTCCACCGATATCGATCGCATCTGCTCCATCCGCGACAAGCTGACGCGCTTGCCGCATCGCTTGCTCGATATCAACATATTGTCCACCGTCCGAAAAAGAGTCCGGTGTCACGTTCAAAATACCCATGATGTAGGTCATGGTTGTTCCCTCCTTGTTGTCACATGTTCGACAGATTGATCGAAGAGTTTCATAATCTCCGCATACCCTGTTCCGTTTATTCCGGGGAAAGGGCGTCCGTCAAGTGACGAAATGGCGACCGCTTCCTGAACGGAATTCGTATAGATGATCTCATCTGACTCTTCGAGCTGTGGTAAATATGCCAGACGTTCTTCGACCGGTAAATGTTGCATGAGGAACTGACGGGTAATCCCATTCAATGCACCGGTCTCAAGGGGCGACGTATACCATGTACTTCCGTAACGCCAAAAGATATTTGACGTAATGCCTTCACAGACATGACCTTCCTTCGTCAAGAACAGCCCTTCTGCTTCTGGATTGAACAATTGACGTTTCGCGACTAGATTGTTCATGTAATGATGTGACTTTAAGCGATATGTCGTTTCCGGCGTACTGCGCGGCAAACGAATCGTCTCGAGTGCACGTTCCGCCCGTTTTCGCGGAGCGATTGGTTTCGCATAGATCAACACGGTTGGCGTATCGTAAGGGTCAATTGATAACCCAATCTCACGCGGACCAGCCGAAACATTCAACCGGATATAGAGATCGTTCGCCTCATATGCTTCATATAAATCTTGGATTGCTTGCCGTAAGGCTTCCCGGTCATACGCTAACTGTATCCCGAGTGCGACACAACTCATCCGCATACGTTCGATATGATCATCGAACAAAAACGGATGTCCGTTATACGTCCGAAACGTCTCGAATATACCCATCCCGTAGACGAATCCATGATCAAGTGGGGAGATTCTTATCTCTTCTTCTCGTTTGATGATTCCGTCATGCCAGAGATACATAATGCGTCAACTCCAAGAAATTTTTTAACATCTGTTTACCGTCTCGTGTCAAAATCGCTTCCGGGTGGAACTGGACACCTAAAATCGGTAACGTCCGGTGACGGAGTGCCATGATCTCTCCGCCGGCTTCCGCTGTCACTTCGAGTACTTCCGGGAATGTCTTACGTTCAACGACAAGTGAATGGTAACGCGTCACCGGTGTCGCTTGTGGGATCCGTTCAAAGATCCCTTGTCCGTCATGCGTCAGTGGCGAGACTTTTCCGTGCATCAATTCCTTCGCTCGGACGACTTTACCACCGAATACTTGCCCAATCGCTTGATGACCCAAGCAAACTCCTAGGATCGGTACCTTCCCCGCAAAGTAAGCAATCGCCTCTAAACTGATCCCCGCTTCATTCGGTGTACAGGGACCCGGCGAGATGACGAGATGATCAGGCTGCAACGCTTCGATTTCTGCAAGCGTAATCGCGTCGTTGCGAAATACCCGGATGTCTTGTCCAAGTTCGCCGAAATACTGGACTAAGTTATACGTAAAGGAATCATAGTTATCAATCAATACAATCATCGTGTTCCCTCCGCCGTTTCTTTTGTCACCCATAACGCTTTGGCTTTACTAAGTGACTCTTCGTATTCACGTGCTGCGTCCGAGTCCGTGACGACTCCAGCACCTGCTTGGACATATGCCATCCCATCTTTTGCAACGAGTGTCCGAATCAAGATGTTGAAAATGACATCATCCGCCCAACTGATGAAGCCAAGCGATCCAGTGTAGATGCCACGCCGGACCGGTTCCAGTTCTTCAATGATTTCCATCGTCCGGATTTTTGGCGCGCCGGTGATCGTCCCACCTGGGAACATTGCGGCGAGCACTTGACTCCCGGAGTGTTCCGGAGCCACTTCGCCTCTGACATTTGAGACGATATGTTGCACGTGGGAGTATTTCTCGATCACCATCAGCTCATCGACATGGACCGTACCATAACGACTAACGCGCCCTAAATCATTACGCTCTAAATCAACGAGCATCACATGCTCTGCCCGTTCTTTTTCGTTATCGAGTAAGGTTTTCGCGAGTCGTAGATCCTCCGCTTCATCCTTCCCGCGTGGCCGTGTTCCCGCAATCGGACGCGTTGCTAACGCATCACCGATTTTTTCGACGAGCAACTCAGGTGAGGCTGACACAAGTGTTAAATCCTCATCTGCGAAGTAACCCATGTATGGAGAAGGATTAATTTGTCGTAATACATCATACAGATGTTCCGCTGTCGTCCCAAGCGGTTCTTGTTGACGGACGGACAAATTGACTTGGAAGACGTCACCATCCTCAATATACGATTTAATCCGGTGTGCCGCTGTCATGAACGCTTCCTGTCCGAAAGCTCGTTCTCGTTCGCCGGATGAACCGGTTGTTGTAAACTGCGGTCTATTTGTCTTGACGCACCAACGCGCGACTTCTTCTTCAAGAATCTGTGTTGCTTCCTCTGCTGTGTCTCGCGTCACGGCAATGAACAATTGTTTCGTTTCCTCATCAAACACGGCAACTTCATCGTACCAGTAGAACGATAGATCAGGTGTTTGTAGATCATCCATCGCTTGCTCCGGTAGCTTTTCTAAATAACGGACAGCATCATAACTGACATATCCGGCAAATCCACCAAAGAATGGCGGCATTCCATCCGGTCGGATGGATTCACGTTCGACGCGGAGTCGTTCGAGTAGATCAAACGGGTTTGCCGTCGACGTCTCGACTTTTCCATCTGTCTCAATCGTCGTCATCCCGTCCTTTGTCCGGACGTATCCGACAGGACGAGTCGCCGCCATCGTATACCGTCCGATTCGACCGCTTTCGAGCCAGACGTGTCCTGTTGTTCCAATCGTCTGTTCGACATACCGATTGTAGAATTGTTCTTTCGTCCATGGTATTGCTTTATATTTCGTCTGTCGCATACGCGTCCCCCACTTCACACTATTCTGCTCTCATTATACGCAAAAAAGTACACGGAAGCCGAATGACTTCCGTGTACGTATGATGGATTACTTCGATTGATCTGCTTCTTCCTCGACTTGATACAGCGGTGTACTTAAGTACCGCTCACCGTTCGAAGGAATGATCGCGAGAACATTTTTTCCTTTGCCGAGACGTTTTGCCGTCTTCAGTGCCGCTGCAATCGCAGCACCTGACGAGATACCGCCTAAGACACCGTTCGTCTTCGCTGCTTGGCGTGCGTGATCAAATGCTTCTTCCGTCGTGATTTGCTCGACACCATCATAAATATCTGTATCGAGAATCGACGGTACGAATCCAGCACCGATACCTTGCAGTTTATGCGGCCCCGGTTTACCACCTGATAAGACCGGTGAATCCGTTGGTTCAACAGCAATGATTTCAATGCCTTGGAAAGCATCGCGCAACACTTTACCAGCACCCGTGATCGTTCCACCGGTTCCGATTCCCGCGATGAACGCATCGAGTTGCATGCCTTCGAACGCTTCGACGATTTCAGGACCTGTCGTTTTTTCATGAACGACTGGATTGGCACCGTTATTGAATTGTTGCGGCATGAAGTAACCGTGCTCTTCCGCTTCCGCTGTCGCGCGAGCGATCGCACCCTTCATCCCTTCAGGACCTGGCGTCAAAATCAATTCCGCACCATAGGCGCGAAGCAACGTCCGACGTTCCATGCTCATTGTTTCCGGCATGACGAGGATGGAACGGTATCCCTTCGCCGAAGCGACCATCGCTAGTCCGATACCCGTGTTCCCACTCGTCGGCTCGATGATCGTATCTCCCTCTTTAAGTTGACCTGCTTCTTCTGCCGCTTCAATCATTGATAACGCGATCCGGTCTTTTACGCTCGATCCAGGGTTCATGTACTCCAGTTTCAGATATACATCTGCATCCTCAGGACCCGTTAGATGATGTAACTTGACGATCGGTGTCCGACCGACTAAATCTAATACTGAATTCGCAATACGCATGACCATTCCTCCTCATTAGTGAACCGCTTGAATTCCAAGTAATCCGATAGATTAATTATCAGCGGACTGGATGAAATCTGTCAATCAAAGCGTTTAACTTCCGGCTTTTTTCCATCCTTTGTCTGGCGCTCGACCGCTTCTTGAATCAAACGATCGATTGTCTGCTTCTCTTGTTCCGTTCGCATCGTCTGATAGACCATTGCTCGGGTGATTTTTTCATCACCGACTTCGGCGATGACATCCTCAAGCGGACCACCAATACTGTCCTGAACGATTTTAGGAGAATCGACCTTAGGGAGCTCACCCATGAAGGCATAAGCGCCGGTCATGAAATTCGTCAACAATAAGATGAAGATCAACATCCACAAGTACTTAGGTTGTACATTCCCCATATCGGATCCCTCTTATGCTCTTTCGAGTGATTTTTCGCGAAGTTCCTCTAATTCTGGAACATCATAGTGATAATGCTCTGAACAGAAGTGACAAACAGCTTCCGCGCCACCATCTTCATCAATCATCGCTTGAATCTCATCTGGTCCAAGGGCAATAATCGCTGTTGCTAATTTGTCGCGGTCACACGTACATTCGAATGACACCGGAATCGTATCAAGATGTTCGTAGTCACCGAGAACGAGTTCTAACATTTCTTCGGGTGTTTTTTCCTCACCGACGAGAATGGAGATTGGTTTAAGAGCTCCGACACGTTTTTCAAGCGCTGCGATCGTCTCTTCCGATGCGCCCGGCATCAATTGAACGATCAAACCACCTGCTGCAATGACCGATTCGTCTTCTGGGTAAACGAGAACGCCAGCTCCAACGACTGATGGACTTTGTTCCGATACAGCGAAGTAATACGTGAAGTCTTCGCTGATCTCACCGGTTTGAATCGGAGATTGACCACCGACAAAGTCACGCAACCCGAGATCCTTGATGACAGAGATGTTTCCGCGACCGACCGCTTCACCGACTTTTAATTTCGTCAGACCGTCTGCATTGACGTACGTATCCATCTCGACGCGGGGACGACTGACATATCCACGAACGACCCCTTTTGCATCGGCATCGACGATGATTTTTCCGATTGGTCCATCGCCTTCGACTTTCAATGTGACACGTGTATCGCCTTTTTGCATCGTACCCATCATCGCGCCGATTGTTAGTGTCCGACCGAGCGCTGCCGTGACGACCGGTGTCGTCTGGTGACGAAGTTGTGCTTCATAGACCGTTTTTGTCGAACGGATCGCAAATGCACGAACTTCTCCATTGAAGCCTAACGCCCGTACTAAATAATCATCTTTTAATTGTGCTAATAATTCTTTCCGTTTCATCTTAATCCCTCACTTATTTCGTTCGTAGATAATCCGTAATCCATCTAACGTCAAGAATGGATCGACGATCTCAATCATCGTGGATTCCTCGCTGATTAGTCGGGCTAAACCACCGGTCGCAATGACCTTCGCTTCACCCATTTCTTCTTTCATCCGGTGAACGAGTCCGTCCACCTGCGCCACATATCCGAAATACGTACCCGATTGCATCGCATGGATCGTATTTCGTCCGATGGTTGACTGCGGTTTCGCAATTTCAATTCGCGGCAATTTTGCTGCCTTATTATAGAGTGCCTCGGTCGCAACCATCACACCCGGTGAGATGATGCCGCCGTAATACCGTTTTTGTGCATCGATGTAACAGTACGTCGTCGCTGTTCCAAAATCGACGATGATCATCGGTCCCTCATATTTCGCCGTCGCCGCTACTGCATTGACGATTCGATCGGCTCCCACTTCCCGTGGATTATCGACTTTTAAATCGAGTCCTGTCTTGATTCCTGGTCCAATCAAAAACGGACGGCGTTTAAAGTAACGCACACACATATTTTCTAGTGGAAACACGACGGGGGGTACGACAGATGATAACACGATTCCCTCGATTTCTTCCACGTTTAGCTCTGCGTCACGAAACAACGCTTTGACGAGCATACCGTATTCGTCCGTCGTCCGTGTCCGGTCTGTCGCAATCCGCCAATGCTCGATCAACTCTTGTCCTTGATAGACACCTAAGACGATATTCGTATTTCCGACATCGATGACTAAAATCATTTGCTTATTTCCCCGCTTCTTCTCGATTTTCATGCTTCTTTTTATATTCCGTTGTTTCACGCTCGGAATGATATACGTTGTGATTATACCATGCTCGTATGGTCACACCTACCGATGTGTATTCGCTCGGTCTGTAACAAAAAAGAACGGATTCGATGCGAGATCGAATCCGTTCCATCCGTTTACACTTGATCGTCGCGACGCGGCGTATCTGGTGTATCCGTATCTACATTTTGTCCTTCGTCAACGACTGAACCCATTTGCGTTGGAGACTCTGTCGGTTGATCGACGGTTGCATCTGTCGATTCCGGTGCTTTCTCTTCTGCTTTTGGAGTCGTTGCTTCTGGTTCATGTTTTTTGTATTCGCCTGTCTCTAAGAGATGGTGAATTTGTTTTTGATCAAGTGTTTCGACTTCAAGCAACGTCGTTGCAATCAAGTCGAGCTGATCGCGTTTCTCAGTCAAGATATCTTTCGCTTTTTGGTAACAGCGGTTGATGATCGCTTGGATTTCCGTATCGATTTCGTGTGCAATCGCATCCGAGTAATTCTGTTCGTTTTGGAAATCACGGCCGAGGAAGACGTTACCGCTTTGACCTGATCCGAATTGAAGCGGTCCGAGTTTTTCACTCATTCCGAACTCCATGACCATTTTCCGTGCAAGACCTGTCGCACGCTGGAAGTCATTGCTTGCTCCAGTCGAGACTTCTCCGAAGACGATGTCCTCTGCAACGCGACCACCGAGCAATCCAGTAATCTTATCTTCGAGTTCCGGCTTCGTCATGAAGTAACGATCTTCTTTTGGCAACATGACGACGTATCCGCCCGCGTTACCACGAGGAACGATTGTTACTTTGTGTACTTCGTCCGCATCGTCTAGCGTGACACCGATGATCGTATGTCCAGCTTCATGCCATGCGACGATTTTTTTCTCTTTCGGCGAGATGATCCGGCTCTTCTTCGCTGGTCCAGCGATAACACGGTCAATCGCTTCTTCGAGATCGACGATCGAGACCTTATCACGATCTGCCCGAGCGGCAACAAGTGCTGCTTCGTTTAGAAGGTTTTCAAGATCCGCACCCGAGAATCCAGGCGTCCGTTGTGCGATGGCTTTTAAATCAACCGTTGAATCAAGCGGTTTGTTCCGCGCGTGTACTTTCAAGACTGCTTCACGACCGACGACATCTGGACGATCAACCGTGATTTGACGGTCAAAACGACCTGGACGGAGTAACGCAGGGTCAAGAATATCAGCACGGTTCGTTGCTGCGATCATGATGATGCCTTCGTTTTCACTGAATCCATCCATCTCGACGAGAAGTTGGTTCAATGTCTGCTCACGCTCATCATGTCCACCACCGAGACCTGCGCCCCGTTGACGACCGACAGCATCGATTTCATCAATGAAGATGATACATGGTGCGTTTTTCTTCGCGTTTTCGAACAAGTCACGAACACGTGATGCCCCGACACCAACGAACATCTCAACGAAGTCAGAACCTGAAATCGAGAAGAATGGTACGCCAGCTTCACCAGCTGCAGCACGCGCGAGCAACGTTTTACCTGTACCTGGAGGACCCACGAGGAGAACCCCTTTCGGAATACGGGCACCGAGCTTCGCGAATTTACGCGGATCTTTTAAGAATTCGACGACTTCGACGAGTTCTTGTTTCTCTTCGTCTGCGCCGGCTACATCATCAAACGTAATCTTTTTCTTCTCTGTATCGTAGAGGCGTGCCTTCGATTTCCCGAAGTTCATGACGCGACCGCCACCACCGCCACCTTGTGCTTGATTAATCAAGAAGAAGAAGAGGATGAAGATGATGATGAATGGAACGATCGTCGTTAGTAACGCGATCCAACCACCATTCGTTTCTGCTGCCTTGAAGTCCATCTTGACTCCTTGGCTTTTCAATTGCGTGTAGAGATCCGTTAGTTCCGTATCAACAGCCGGTACGACTGTTTCATACGTCGAATCTTTTGCACGCAAATCTCCTGTCACATTATACGTCTGGCCTTCATACTGGAAGGTAGCCGTCTTGATTTCACCTTTTTCAACAGACTCGACAAACTGTGTGTAATTGATTTCTTTGCTTTTGTTCACTGGACTCTGCAAGTATTGCAGAAACAAGATCAAAGCTAGAAAAATGACCCCAAACACGAGGGTATTCTTCACTGCTCGGTTCATCTTATGCCTCCTCTCCGCATCCATCTCGTTTTTCTAATGGATGAATACGAATCCTGGCGCGACAGGGCGCGCTTTGTAATTGGTTTCATCTTATCATGGGACAGACGAGATTAAAAATAATTAGCCACCGTAGACTGCAGGTTTCAAGACACCTACATACGGAAGGTTACGGTATTTCTCTTCGTAATCCAGACCATACCCGACGACGAATTCGTGTGGAATGACGAAGCCGCTGTAATCTGCATGCAAGTCATTTTTCCGTCCTGTCGGTTTGTCGAGCAATGTCACGATTTTAACGGACTTCGCTTTCCGGTACTTGAAGAGGTCTACGAGGTAACCAAGCGTCAATCCGCTGTCGATGATATCTTCGACAATCAAGATGTCGCGTCCTTCTACAGATGTGTTCAAATCTTTTTCAATCTTGACTTCACCGGTTGATGTTGTCCCACCGTGATACGTCGAAACGTCCATGAAGTCCATTTCAAGGTGCATATCCATCTTTTTGACAAGATCGGACATGAAAGGCATTGCGCCTTTTAAGACACACACAAGCAACGGAAAACGATCGTGATAATCCGCTGTCAAATCGCCGGCGAGTTCGCCCACTTTATTTTGGATCTCTTCTTCTGAAATCAATACTTTTTCCATATCGTTCATCAAGGTCATGCTAGGTATTCCTCCTCCATAATAAACACTACATTACCATTCTATCATTAAATAAGATTTTGCGAGGAGTTCAAATGACCCGAATATTGCAATTCGATGTCCAATGACGGCTAAAATCACTCCATTTGCATCGACGACGACCGGCACTTGTTCCCGGAGATAACGTGGAACCTTCGCATCAATCAGAATTCGACTGACTTTTTTCGAACCAACAGCAAGTTGAATCCGATCTCCCGGACGTGGCGGACGTACCGTCAACGGAAACGTAATCGCGTCCAGTGGGATCCCGTGCGTTCCAATTGAGAAGCGAAGAATTTGTTCACCATAATGATACGTTCCCAAATTCTCCCCTACTTGAAACGGTAAATCGTCATTCATTGACCGTATCACACGATCTTGCATCAAAAAGCCATATGCACGTCGCATCCTCCAGTTTCCATAATACACTTCGTCCGAGCCCTTATCCACCTGAAGCCATGTAACAAAGTGACGAATCGTTTCGGAAGAAAACGTATCGCCCGTTAACGTCGGCAAGACGAGCCGTTGTAAATCCGTCGGCAATTCTAAAATACGTGCGACCGGAATTCCGTTTGTTTCCTTACACCGGTCGAGATAGGTCGCGACGAATGTTGCCTGCTCACGCATGATTTGCTGTCGCGCATGTGCTGCTGCTGCTGCTGCCTGTTCAAAACCAGGACGAATATCTCTCAACAGAGGAAAAATAGTATGCCGAATTTGATTTCGTAAATAGGTTGTTTCTGCATTTGATGCATCCTCTCGCCACGGTACCTCATGTTGCCATGCATAATCGAGTAATGCTTGCTTCGATTCATATAGTAACGGTCGATGTAACCAACCGTTACCAAACGGACGAATGACAGGAATCCCATCAACTTGTGCTTCTCCTCGAACGAGCTGAATGAGCAACGTCTCGATTTGATCATCTTGATGATGGGCGAGAACAAGACGCGAGCGTCCGGTCTCTTCCATGATGCGCTCAAAAAATGCATACCGTTCCTCACGACATGCTGCTTGAGAGCTCGTACGTCCTGCCCAGTCTAAACGCGTCATGAAAAACAAAATCTTTCGAGTTGCTGCCCAGTCTTCGATAAAATGTGCTTCTTCGTCGGATGCTTCTCGTAATCCGTGATGCACATGTGCAATTGCAATGTCATACCCTTCTCGATACAACCGATCGACGAGTACCATCGAGTCACATCCTCCAGACACTCCGACTAGGAGCGGTTCAAACGGTACACCTTCCATTACGACTTCACCCCTTTCCGTTAAAACCTAAAAAAAGCTATCTCTATATAATAGAGATAGCTTTTTGAGAATGACCCGTACGGGATTCGAACCCGTGTTACCGCCGTGAAAGGGCGGTGTCTTAACCGCTTGACCAACGGGCCAAAAAAAATATGGTAGCGGCGGAGGGAGTCGAACCCACGACCTCACGGGTATGAACCGTACGCTCTAGCCAGCTGAGCTACACCGCCATATTTTTAACTCGTGCGTCTTAAGCACATTTTCTATAATACGGGCAGGTCAAATGAAAGTCAACGCTTTTTATAAAAATAATTTTAAAAAAATAAAAGATGGAATGAACGGCGTCATTCCATCTCTATTCTTATAAAGAACAGGTCAGCAAGTTATTGACGTTTTGCGCCGCGCCCGCCACGTTTTGAATCCGTTTGACGTTTCAATGTAGCAAGACGATCTTCACTATCTTTCAGGAAACTAGACATCAACGTATCGAACGATTGTTCTTTGCGCGGTGGTGGTGTATTACGGCCACCTTTGTTGAAGCCTCCACGATTACCGCCTCCACGCGGTCCTTTGTTATCGAACGAACGTGGTCCGCGATCTTGTCCTGCTGGACGTGGTCCACGATCGAACTGACGTGCTGGACGTGGGCGTTCACCTTCTGGACGATCGACGGCTTTTTTAATGGAAAGACCAATCTTACCATCGTTTTCAACACTTAAGACTTTAACGGTGATTTCTTGACCAACCGTTAATACATCATTGATGTCCTTAACATAAGAATCTGCCACTTCACTAATGTGAACAAGACCAGTTTTCCCTGTTGGTAACTCAACGAACGCTCCGAAATTCGTGATGCCTGTTACTTTCCCTTGCACTTTGCTGCCTACTTCAATCGACATAAATTGTATTGCTCCTTTTTAGTTGATTCGTTTCTTATTATACGAGTGATTCATTCTTTTTTCAATCAATCGGCAACCTTCAATTAGTCTTCAGGTGAAAAGTAGAAGATCGTTTCTCCTTTTTTCGAATAGAGCAACTCACTCCGGGCTAAGTTCGCCACATATTCTTTATCATTGAGACGATTGATTTCTTCTTTCAGACGAGCAGTCTCTTTTTTTGCTTTCGTCTGCTCCTGTTCAGCTACTTGAAATGACTGCTTTTGTTCTGCGATCAATTGCCGTTTTTCCATGTATGACCACCCCATGAGGGAAAAGATGAGCAAAAAGACGGTCAGACACAAGAAAAAGCGATTTTTGAGACGTCGACGGTTTTCAATAGCATTCTGACTCAATTGCTTCTTACGGTCATTGAGCGGCTTGATCTTTGGCGTTTGACGCCCTGATTCGAGCGGTGTTGGCATATCATCCCTCCTCTTTCTGAGTGGTCATCCCTGACACTCTTTAGTATACTTCCTTTTTCCGGTAAATTACATCGATTCTTCGGAATTCATCTTTTCTTCACGGATGATTTCATACATATCAGATGCTTCTTCTTTTTTCGCATGTTCTTTAATGCTTGAAATCGCAACTGTCACGATCTTATTTCCGAACCGAATCGTCATCTCATCACCTGCTGCTACCGTGCTACTTGCTTTCGCTACATTACCATTGATCGTAATCCGACCTTGATCAGCAACTTCTTTCGCAAGCGTCCGTCGTTTGATCAGACGCGATACTTTTAAAAATTTATCAAGTCTCATGACTGTTCCTCCTGCTTCGCTTGATGCCAGAGTGAATCTTGCTCTTCAAGCGTCATCTCAACGAGCGGTCGATCCGCTAGTTGTTCCATCCGTGTAAAACGGCGAATAAATTTATCATTCGTTCGTTGTAATCCTTCTTCTGCCGATAGACCGAGGTATTTTCCGACGAGTGTTATCGAGAACAGGACGTCTCCAAATTCTCCGAGTCGTTCTTCTGGGGCTGCTTCTTTCAATTCATGTAACTCTTCGATCACTTTTTCAAGTGCCCCCTCGACATCTGCCCACTCGAAACCGACTTTCGCCACTTTCTTTTGAATGTCTTCTGCGCGCATCAAAGCAGGTGCTCCTTTTGTCACACCATCAAGTAAAGAAGTCCGCTCCGGTTTTTCTTGTGCTTTGATGTCTTGCCAGTTCGACACAACGTCTGCTGAAGAATCAACAGTCGTTTCCCCGAAGACATGGGGATGGCGACGAATCATCTTATCGCTGACGCTTCCGATGACGTCTCGAATATCAAAATACCCTTCATCTAGACCAATTTGTGCGTGGAGCATGACCTGTAAGAGGACGTCTCCTAGTTCTTCTATCATTAAGTTATCGTCCTGAAGGTCGATTGCTTCCAGTAATTCGTAAGATTCTTCGATTAAATGTCGTTTTAAGGACTCATGCGTCTGCTCTTGATCCCACGGGCAACCACCTTCACCGCGTAATCGCGCGATAATCTCTTTTAAAGTCGCGAAGTCACGATTCAACGTCTGCTCATCCGTAACCGGTGGTACATAGACCGTCGTTAAGTTACTGAGCGTCGTCACATGATCAAGTTCATATAACGGTACATTTTGAACGGTTTGCTGACTCGTACCTGCTGCTGTGACAAGAGTGACGAGATGTTCGTCCGGATAACGTTCCATCAACTGGACTTTTAAGTCGCCAGCGACGAGCGCGTCATAGACTTGCCCAATCAGTAGATGTTGACGAATCTGTGCTTCATCGACAGCAAATGCCGTTGCATCAAGTAACTGGAATCCTTCAATCGGATCCACCCCAAGTGCAGCGAACATCGGATCGAGAAAACTTTGTCCCCCTACGACATCGACATTGTCTGTCCGTTGCAACAACTGTTGCACAGTACTCTCAGCGACTAATGGATGTCCTGGAACGGCATAGATGATGTCTGCCGTTTCAGAAAGACGAAGCAATTCCTCGACGATTTCTGTATATACGTCTTCAAACCGACTATGTCGTTCATAAACTGAGTCAAATGATGTAAAGTTCATTCCCTCTGCTGCAAGTTCTGAAACGACTGGATGATCCACTGTCCGCAAATAGACAGGTTGTGTCGTGTTTTTTAATAATCGATAGATGCCAAACGGCAATTGTTCGAGTTCGCCGACGCCAAGGCCGACGATCGTAATTCGGTGTGTCATATGCTCCTCCTACGTTGGTACATCTGATATAACTTATCTCCTAAAGGCAATAACGCCCACTCTTGTTCTGATAAGGCACGAAAGCGTAACGCCATACTGCCATAAATGATGGCACCACCGACGACAAGAACGCCGACTTCGAGTGCCGCACCGATTCGTGTCTCAAGCTCAAACAGCTGGAAAAACGTCTCGATCAGATACAGAAACACACCCATGGTAAGCACAGGTAAGACCAGTCTTCGATAAAAAACAGTTCCCGCAGATACACGACCGAACTTCCGGTTCAATAAAATCCATTGTGCTGCCGCCATGACGGCAAAACCGCCAAATGTCGCCATACCCGCCCCGATCATACCATATCGGGGAATGAAATAGAGGTTCAGAGTAAGCTTCGCCCCTAATCCGATAAGAACACCGATGAGCGCATATTTTTCAGCATCAACCGACTGGAGACAAGAGACGATCATCATCGCGATCGATGCGGCAAATGCCGTCGCCGCGAGCCAAATCAATCCCGCTGTTCCTTGATCATTTTGATATAACGCAATATTGAGCGGACGCATCACACCCATTAGCCCGATCGTCGCTGCAGCGGCAATCAA
This sequence comes from Exiguobacterium sp. RIT341, assembly GCF_000632205.1. Taxonomy (NCBI): domain Bacteria; kingdom Bacillati; phylum Bacillota; class Bacilli; order Caryophanales; genus Exiguobacterium; species Exiguobacterium sp. RIT341. The sequence goes on along the minus strand of NZ_JFYW01000014.1, from coordinate 23,208 downwards.
TAAACCGGAACGGAGTAATGTCTCGAGTTGTTGACGCATCATCTGTGGATCGTGTTTCCGGTATGCGGTCGACAAGGCTGGCACACTCGCAAGACTCATCGAAGTCGCAAACAGAATCGCGAATTGCAGTAACGGATACCCACGGTCGAGTATTCCTTTTTCGATTTTTGTTTCCGTCGTATTACCAAGTAGATTGACGAACGTTAATCCATCAATCAATTGCATCAGCAACAAGGCAAGTGATGCGATACTAACTGCTACACCGCTTGTCACCAGCACTTTTCCGACACGTCTTATATGAATACTCGAAAATACCGGACGACCGATTTTCCCTTTCGCAAAGCGTAACAGGACGAATAACGAAACGATGCTGCCGCCAATCGCCGTTAAATGAGCGCTCGCACCAATCCAGTAGGGGTCCGCCTGCATCGAGACACCGATATACGTCACGAGCAACAATAGTCCGACACGGACGGCATTTTCAGAGACTTGGGATACAGCCGTCGGTCGCATCTCAAGATCTGCTTGGAACATTCCTCGTAGAACAGCAATCACGGGTAGTAAATAAAACGTACATGTTACCGCACGCAGGGGCACAACCAGTTTTGCATCCCCGAACCACCCAGCGAGCGTCGGGGCGATCCACCATCCGAGCAGACCGAAAAAGACGGTCATGGCAAGTAAGACATAAAAAATCGACCAGAGAACTTCTCGTTTCTCATCCGGGTGGTGAAGCGTCAACTTCGCCACGATGACAGGCAGCGCATAAATGCCGAGCGCTGCCGCAATCGCAAATAATGGATAGACGGTCTGATAGACGTACAATCCGAAATCACCAGCGAGGTTCTGATACGGAATCCGGTAAAAGAAGCTGAGCAATTTTGAGATATAACTAGAGATCGCAAGCAGTGCTGCGCCTTGCGCAATCGTTCGTCTATTCATCGCCCGACGAGCCGGCGATCAAGTTCCGCCAATAATTGTTCTGCCTGCATCGTCATCTGTTGCGTCGACTGTTTGTTGCGGTTGAGGGTTAAGACGAGTTTCTCCTCTTGTTGTCCCATTCCAAGACCACGTCCCAGTGGAACAGTCCATTTAACGAAGTCCGCCACATCGAGTTGTTGTGTCGATTGGAGCGATAAGACGATCTCAATTTTCGGATCGGTTTGTTTAACACGCTCGACACGCGCCCGTTCAGCGAAAATGCGCATTCGCGTCAACTGGATCAAACGCGCGACCTCATCCGGAAACTCACCGAATCGTTCAAGCATTTCCGTTTCGAGTTGTTCGAGACTATCGACGGTATCAACATATTTCAAACGTTTGTAGAACTCGATTTTCAGCTCGGAGTCTGTCATGTAGTGCGATGGAATATAGGCATCAAGGCTGAATGTGAACTCAGGAACGAATTTCTGGATGCGTTTTTTACCTTTCATCCGTTCTTTCCGCTCCTCGACTGCTTCTGCAAGCATCTGCGAATAGAGATCGAAACCAACAGAATCGATGAATCCAGATTGTTGCGAACCGAGTAAGTTCCCGGCACCGCGAATCGACAAGTCACGCATTGCAATCTTAAAGCCACTCCCGAGCTCCGTGAACTCCTTGATCGCCTGCAGACGACTTTCTGCCACTTCCGTCAATCGTTTTTGCGGACGGTACGTAAAGTACGAGTAGGCAACGCGACTTGAACGACCGACACGACCACGTAATTGATAAAGCTGTGATAAGCCCATTTGATCGGCGTCATGAACGATCAACGTATTGACATTCGGGATATCAATCCCCGTCTCAATGATCGTCGTACTGACAAGGACGTCGGCATCTCCTTCGAAGAAGGCGATTAGCTGACTTTCGAGTTCGGTTTCCGTCATTCGACCGTGAGCCGTGACAATTCGTGCTTCCGGTACGAGGGCGCGAATCTCTTCTGCCTTTCGCTCGATGCCCTCGACACGGTTGTAGAGGAAGAATGCTTGTCCACCACGTCCGAGTTCCCGTTCGAGTGCTTCCCGCATGACGATTCCGTCGTATTCCATGACGTATGTCTGGACTGGATAACGGTTTTCCGGTGGTGTCTCAAGGACAGAGAGATCACGGATTCCGATCATCGACATGTGCAATGTCCGCGGAATCGGTGTCGCTGTCAACGTCAAGACATCGACGTTTGTCTTCAACTGTTTCAGACGTTCTTTGTGTTTAACACCGAATCGTTGCTCTTCATCAATGATCAACAATCCGATATCAGCGAATTGGACGTCTTTCGACAGCACACGGTGTGTCCCAACGACGACATCAATCGTTCCTTCTTTTAACCCTTGTTTCGTCGCCTTTAATTCTGCTGGCGAACGGAACCGGCTCATGACCGACACACGAATCGGCCATTCACTGAATCGTTCAAGCATTGTTTCGTAGTGTTGTTGCGCAAGGACGGTCGTCGGTACGAGCAATGCCACTTGTTTTCCAGACATGACTGCTTTAAAGGCTGCACGAATCGCCACTTCCGTTTTCCCGTACCCGACGTCGCCACATAATAGACGATCCATCGGACGCGGACGTTCCATATCTTTCTTGATCTCGGCAATTGATCGCAATTGATCGACCGTTTCCTCATATGGGAAGGAAGCCTCGAACGCTTGCATGTTATCGTCATCCTCTGGGAAAGCAAAACCGACGGCAGCTTCACGAGCTGCATAGAGCTTGATCAATTCATCAGCGATATCCTCGACCGATTTTTGAACCTTCGCTTTGACCTTTTTCCATTCCGTTCCACCGAGTTTATAGATTTTCGGCTCTTTCCCTTCAGCCCCGACGTACTTTTGAATCAAGTCGATCTGATCGACAGGAACATACAACGAGTCCTCTCCTGCGTAGACGAGATGGAGATAATCCTGATGATTACCGGCTACATCAATCGTCTTGATGCCATGGTACCGCCCAATTCCATGATGAATATGAACGACGTAGTCACCTGTCTTCAATTCTTGGTAACTCTTGATCCGTTCAGCGTTCGTCAGCTTCGTCGTCTGCTTCCGGCGACGCGCCGGTTGCTTGAAGACTTCTTCTTCTGTGATGACGACGAGACGCGCATTCGTCATCTCGAATCCACCATGAATTCCGCCAATCAGGATCGCTGGTTGACCACGAGTGATACCTTCTTTCGTTACGATCGAGGCTTCAACCCCATAATCGGATAACGTCTGGCGCATTCGCTCGGCACGTTCTCGGTTACTCGCTAAGAAGACCATCCACATGTCAGCGCGACGATATCGCTCGACTTCTTGCTTCAGGCGTTCCATCTGACCATGGAACGGCGCAATCGGTTTGATGCTGAAATGGATTGCCGCACTTTCCGGTACACCGCTCCGACGAGTCGGAAGGAGCGAGAGGTACAACAATGGTTGTCCTTCAAAGACATGTGTCATCGGAACGGACAGGACGTAATCACTGACGCTTTGTCCGCGTTCAATGAGCGACGCCATCCATTCTGCTTCCTCTGCATCCTGGACTTCTGCCGCTTCTTCAACCCGCGCGACTTCATCGACGATCAAGACGCTGCCTGTCACGTCTTGACGTAACGTCGACGTGTAGAGGATTGGTGCATACTTCGCGAACTGTTTCGGACGATCGCCGTTTTCTAACAACTCGACGTCGTAAGCAATCCCCTCTTCGAGTGCCGCGAGGACTTCCGTACTTTGGACGCGCTCTTTCGTCGCCTCATAAAGACGACGGACTTTTTCGCCAGCCTCCTTTAACTGATCCTTGGTCGCGAAGTGTTCGGCTGCTGGCATCAAACATGCTTCTGCGACAACACCGAGCGAACGTTGAGTCTCCGCATCGAATGTATAGATCGAGTCGATTTCCTCGTCGAATAGATCGAGCCGGTACGGGCGTTCAACCGTGAGCGGATAAATATCGATGATACTCCCGCGAACGGCAAACTCACCTGGTGTCGTCACGGTCGCTGTCCGCTCATACCCCGCATCAACTAAATCCTGGACGAAGTCTGGAATCGATAAGATGTCGCCTGGCTTCACCTGTTTGACGTGCGACAAGAACGTCTCTGCACCCGGAACATATCGGCGTAAGCCAACGAGCGGAATGATTAGGATCCCGTCGTCCGTCGTCAATAAACGATGACGGGTTTCGATCCGCGTTGCTCGCAGTTCCGGACTCGCCCCGTAAGAAAGTTCCGCGGCTAATGTCTCATCAACCGGATAGAGCATGACGTCTTCTTCCGGCACGAGTTCAATCAAATCATCGTACAACTTTTGCGCTTGGAACATATTATGTGTCACGAGTACGAATCGACGTTTCGTCTCCTGATAAATCCCGGCGACGAACAATGCCTTTCCACTATTCATCAGACCAGTGATCAACTGAGCGTTGACACCGTCCCGGAAGCGTTCCCGAACCGTCTTGATTTCAGGAATCGCTAATAAGAGTTCTTGTAATTGTTTCATCTTCTTCCTCCTAAAACACGACAGCAAAAACGCTTTGGAACCCCCAAAGCGTTGCGTTCAGTTATACCGATTCATCAAAGCGAGAAACGGTGTGTCTATAAAGTCCGTCGCTACATCGACAGACGCATTGAGTACGTGTTGCAGACTTCCTTGTTCCGCCTTCGAAAAATTCATTAACACCCAGTCGATGACTTGGATTGGTGCCGGTGGTCGACCAACACCGAGTTTAAGACGCTTGATTTCCTGCGTCCCGAGGTGCTGGATCAACGACTTGACGCCGTTATGACCGCCTGCACTGCCTTTCGAACGCAAGCGCAATTTCTCAAGTGGTAAATCCAGATCATCATAGATGACGAGCACATCCTCGACCGCGATCTTGTAGAAATCAAGTAACGGTCGCACCGCTTCACCTGATAAATTCATATACGTCAATGGCTTGACGAGCACGACACGTTCTCCGTTTATCATTCCCGTTCCGAAGAGGGCTTTAAACTTCGATTCTGAAAGCGTGATCCCGTGTTTCTCCGCTAAGGCATCAATCGCAAGAAAACCGATGTTGTGGCGCGTATTCGCATACTTCGCGCCAGGATTCCCTAATCCGACGATACATTTCATATCGATTCCTCATTTCTGTTTAAAAAAGTAAACGAACAAGGGTCCGATTTCAATAAACCGGACCACATCGTTCGTATGCATAAGCAATCAGCTGAAGAGCGGGCTGATTGATTTCTGTTCGTGTACACGGATGATTGCTTCTGCAAGCAAGCGTGCCACAGAGATTTGTTTGATTTTGCTTGCACATTCGCGTTGTGTTAAATCGATCGTGTTCAAGACGACGAGTTCTTCGATCGCTGAGTTCTCAATTCGCTCCATTGCCGGACCTGAAAGAACAGGGTGTGTACAACATGCATAGACTTGTTTCGCTCCGTTTTCGATCAAAGCGTTCGCTGCAAGTGTGATCGTACCCGCTGTATCGATGATGTCATCGATGATGATGGCAATCTTGCCATCGACTTGACCAACGATGTTCATGACTTCTGCGACGTTCGGTTTCGGACGGCGTTTGTCGATGATCGCGATTGGTGCTTTTAATTGCTCTGCTAATTTACGTGCCCGTGTGACACCGCCATGGTCTGGAGAAACGATGACGAGTTCGTTTGGATCGATGTTCTTTTTCTCGAAATATGAAGCGAGAAGCGGTACACCCATCAATTGATCTACTGGAATATCGAAGAACCCTTGGATTTGTGCTGCATGGAGATCCATCGTCACGACGCGTGTCGCCCCTGCTACTTCAAGCAAGTTCGCAACGAGTTTCGCCGTGATTGGCTCACGTGAACGTGCTTTGCGATCTTGACGCGCATAACCGTAATACGGAATGACGACATTGATCGTCCGTGCAGACGCCCGTTTCAGTGCATCGATCATGATGAGAAGTTCCATCAGGTTTTCGTTGACTGGTTGGCTTGTCGATTGAATGATGTAAATATCATCCCCCCGGACACTTTCTTCGATGTTCATCGAAATTTCGCCATCACTGAAGTGTTTGACTGAACTTTCGCTGACCGGGATTCCGATGACTTTAGCGATTTCCTCTGCCAGTGGTTTGTTCGAGTTGAGTGCGAAAATACGAATTTCATGTTCTAAGACAGTAGACATGTGTAGGTGGCCTCCATTTGTTTGGGTTTAGACGAGTAGAGCGACAAGTAATGAATTAACGATAATCGGGTTTCGTCGTTTGACGTTCCCGTGCGATCGCGAGACCGTTTTCCGGCACATCGTCTGTGACGGTTGATCCGGCAGCAACAAGGGCATTCTTGCCGACCGTGACCGGTGCAATCAAGTTGACGTTACAGCCGATGAAGGCATCGTCCTCAATGATCGTCTGGAATTTATTTTTTCCATCATAGTTGACCGTGATCGATCCACAACCGAGGTTGACGTTCTCTCCGATTGTTGCATCTCCGACATAGCTCAAGTGGGCTGATTTGCTACCTTCGCCAAATGTTGATTTCTTGATCTCAACGAAGTTTCCGACGCGTGTGTTCGCACCGAGAACCGCTTGCTGACGTAAATGCGCAAATGGACCGACTTGTGCCGCTGGACCAATCTTGCTATCCGTGACGACGGATTGACGAACAATGGCGCCATCTGCCACTTCACTGTTACGGATATCCGAGTTCGGACCAATCGTACATTCTGAACCAATGACCGTCTGACCGAGCAACTGCGTACCAGGATAGAGAACAGTATCTGAACCAATCGTGACGTCTGGTCCGATGTACGTCGAAGACGGATCAACGAACGTGACACCTTGACGCATCCAGTACTCATTCGTTCGCTTACGCATCGACGTTTCTGCTTGTGCAAGTGCGACGCGGTCATTGACACCGATCGTCTCTTCGAACGTAGGTGCCGCATACGCTGCGATCGTCTCGCCTGCTGCCTTTGCAATCTCAATCACGTCTGGTAAGTAATACTCACCTTGCGCATTATCGTTCTTAACCTGCTTCAGCGTTGCGAACAACATCTCATTATCGAATACATACGTACCGGTATTGATTTCACGAATCGCGAGCTCTTCTGCGTTCGCATCCTTATGCTCGACGATTTTCGAGACGTTTCCGTCTCCGCCACGAACGATACGTCCGTAACCTGTCGGATCGTCAGCGAGTGCCGTCAAGACGGTCACTTTTGCGTTTGTCTCCGCATGATGTTGTAACAATGAAGCCAGTGTGTCACTCGTCAAGAGTGGTGTATCGCCACAGACGACGAGCGTTGCTCCCTGTTCGTTCCCGAGTACGGGTTCTGCCATTTGAACAGCATGTCCTGTGCCAAGCTGCTCACTTTGAAGTGCGTATTCCACCGATGTGCCAAGCACTTCTTTGACGGATTCCGCACCGTGACCGACGATGACGACCTGTCGCTTGACGCCGAGCGTCGCTAATTGATCGACGACGTGCTGTACCATAGGTTTCCCAGCGACTGGGTGAAGTACTTTGTAAAGCTTAGATTTCATCCGAGTTCCTTTACCCGCTGCTAGAATTACCGCGAAATGATTCATCCTTGTCGCTCCTCCACGTAAATTAGTGTTGATTTCGTTCTGAAATAGTACACTCGTTCCAACTATAACGAAAATGGCATCGTTATTCAATGATGGGACGAAGCGGAATCGATGAAAAAACGAGAAAAAGACAGGTTTTCCCAAGAAGAGAAACCTGTCTTTTTCTTATGCTTGATCTGTCGTTTGGGCAGAAGAGACTTCGTAACAGACGCCTTCTTCTTGATCCTCACGTGCCGCATAGGCTTCGAGTACTGAATCTTCGACCTTTTTTCGCATTAATGCATTGATTGGATGAGCGACATCCCGGAAGATACCTTCTTGCGTTCGTTTGCTTGGCATGGCGACGAAGAGACCACTGTTCCCTTCGATGACACGCAAATCATGTACCACGAATTCGTGGTCGAGCGTAATAGAGGCAAGTGCTTTCATTCGACCCTCTGCTACGACGCGACGAATTTTAACGTCCGTAACGTTCATTTTGTCCGCACCCCTTTAACCGTTGTCACAACTCTTCGTTGTCTACTTCTACTTACGGCTTAAAACAAACAAAGGTTTAGTCTTTCCCAATCTTTTTACGCATAATTTCCAAAAGTTTGATAATTACAGTATAGTTACAATCCATGCGGCTGTCAATTTCAGGTAGTCTCAGCTTCTGAGAAATAGTGGTCGACGTTTCCACGCTTAACTTGGATTTGACCAAGGTCGACGTCGACGTCCGCTAATTTCATTAAGCTAACGTATTCGTTGACCATCTTCTTCTCAGCACCCTCTGCCTCGATCAAAACACCAACACCTGCGACCTTTGCTTCAAACTCGCTTAAGAGACTCATCATTCCGCGAATCGTTCCGCCGGCTTTCATGAAGTCATCAATCAATAAGACATTCGCTCCACGTGGTAAACTTCGACGCGCGAGTGCCATCGTCCGGATCGCTTTTGAAGAACCCGAGACATAGTTGATGCTGACTGTTGATCCTTCCGTAACACGACTATCTGAACGCACGATGACGAACGGTACACCAAGTTGCTCAGCGACTGCATAAGCAAGTGGAATCCCCTTCGTTGCGATCGTCATGACGACATCGACTTTCTTTTGGCTAAAGACAGATGCAAACACTTGTCCCATTTGTTTGACCATCTTCGGATCTCCAAGTAAGTCCGTCAAATAAAGGTATCCCCCCGGTAACAGTCGGTCTGGACGAGCGACACGTTCACATAGATCATCGATGAACGGTAACGCCTTCTTACTGCTCCACGTTGGAATGAACATGACGCCACCCGCAGCACCTGGTACTGTAACGAGACGACCTGTTCCCTCATGTTCTAACATCTCGCTGACGATATCTAAATCTTCACTGATCGACGATTTCGCCGATTTATAACGTTCTGCAAAAATCGTCAATGAGACGAGATGATGGGGATGGTCAAGCAAGTACCGCGTCATGTCGACCAATCGACCACTTCTCCGAATTTTCATTTGTTTCGTTCCACCTCTCCGTAATTCCGAATATTCAATAGTGAATATATCATTTTCATACGGATATTATCAATGGTTTTCGCCTAAAAGACGAACGACGTAGACTTCGTTACAAAAGCCGCGTAATCCATTATAGAGACGTTGTGCCCGATTTTCATGCTCCGTTAGAGCAAAGACCGTCGGACCACTTCCGCTCATCAAGACGCCTTCTGCGCCACAACTTGCCATGAATTCCTTGATTTGCTCGACTTCTGGGTGCATCGGCAACGTGACCGCTTCGAGAACATTACCGAGTGATTGGCAGATGGCTTGGAAATCTTGCGCCTTCACCGCATCAATCATTGCTTCGACGTTCGGACGTTTTGCCGTGTTCAAGTCGAGGGCACCATAGACGTCAGCTGTTGAAACACCGATCGTCGGTTTAGCAAGAACAACCCAGCATGGGGGTGGTGAGACAAGTTTTTCTAGCTTCTCTCCGCGACCCGTTGCAATCGCTGTTCCACCCATGACACAAAACGGGACGTCAGAGCCCACTGCTGCGCCGACTTCCGCCAACTCTTCAAGCGTCAAACCGAGTTGCCACAACTCATTTAATCCGCGTAACGTCGCTGCCGCGTCACTGGATCCACCAGCGAGTCCGGCTGCAACTGGAATGTGTTTCTCTAAAAAGATCTCTACTCCTGTCTTGACGTCGTATTTTTCTTTTAAGATCGCTGCTGCTTTATAAGCAAGATTACGTTCGTCGTTCGGAACGTAAGCATGCTGGGCATTCATTCGAATTTCTCCTGACGGCAGCTCCGTCAATTCTAGACGGTCTGCCAAATCGACTGTCGTCATCACCATATGTACATCGTGATAGCCGTCCGGGCGCTTTGCCGTCGCATCCAGGACTAGGTTGATCTTGGCCGGAGCCTTTACAATAATCGTCATCGTGCCGTTCCTCCTCTAGTTCGTTTCCTGTAGGAATTGTATCAACCTTTCCACAAAAAAAGAAGCGAACATTTTGTCCGCTTCGGAAGGTAAGTTTACGAATTCGCAAATTCGATTTGTACGGAGTCTGTTAGCACGTCGGCGTAGCTATAAGAAACTCGCTCGACATTGTGGCGCTCTGCGTCTAGCTTGACTACAAACACCGAAGGATACGTCTCAACGAGCGTTCCGATTCGGGTTACGACCTTTTTACGACCGCCGCTTGCTTTTAGCGTCAGTCTTTCACCAACATGTGTTTCGAAAACATGTCTGATTTCGTTCAACGTCTTTGGCATACGCTTCACCTCACTAATATTTATTATAGCATATTAAATAAATATTAGAAAGGGGAAATATTATATCTGTTCTACTCGTATCCGTCAACGTTTTTTAATTGGCAAAAGTGCATCTGCTAACTGTGCGAATTCCTGCAGGCTGAGCGTTTCTCCGCGACGACGTGGTTCAACCCCAGCTTCTAACAACGCCGCTTCGACCGCTGCTTTTTCCGTTTTCCCGAAGTGTGTCGTCAAGTTGTTTAAAATCGTTTTCCGACGTTGTGCAAAACTTGCTCGGACGATTTCAAAGAAGAGTGCCTCATCCTGTGTCTGTACCGCCGGCTCTTTTCGAATGTTCAAGCGGATGACTGCTGAATCGACGTTTGGTGCTGGAATGAAGACTTGTTTTGGGACCGTGAAGCAGACTTCAGCTTCCGCGTAGTATTGAATCGCGATCGATAGAGATCCATATGCTTTCGTGCCTGGTTTTGCACCGATTCGTTCAGCGACTTCCTTTTGAATCATCATGACGAGCGTCCGAAACGGTGCTTTCGCTTCAAGGATCCGCATGATAATCGGTGTCGTGACATAATACGGGAGGTTCGCGACGACGGCAATGTCGGTGATGCCTTCTTGCGTGAACTCTTCAGCAACGATCGTCGAAAGATCGAGTTCAAGAGCATCACCGTGAATGACCTTCGTATGGGGATATGGTGCAAGTGTATCATCAAGAATCGGTAACAATCGTTGATCGATTTCAAGAGCAACGACTTTTTTCGCCTGTTTCGCCGATTGTTCCGTCAATGAGCCGATTCCTGGTCCGATCTCGAGTACACCACTCTCAGGCGTTAATCCAGCTGCTCCGACGATGTTTCCTAATACATTTAAATCGATTAAAAAGTTTTGCCCTAACGATTTTTTAAACGAAAAGCCATGTTTCGCTAAAATTTCTTTCGTCCGGTGCAATGTAGCAATGTCTTTCAAACTTCTTCCTCCTCTAGTTGTTTCAACGCTGCTTCCCATTCCGCCAGCGTGATCCGGATCGATGCGACACGTTTGACGAGTTGTTTTGCATTCGGTTCACCAATCGCAAGAATCTGACCGAGACGACGACGACGGATCGAGGCTGCTGGTCCACCAATCAAATCAGCTGCCAAAATCATCTCACGTGTCACTTCGGCAACCGGTGCTTCTTCCGTCTCATAGACAGCAGCGAGCGCCTCTTCGATTGCGGCAGGTGAGGCATGTTCAACACCAATTTTACCGCGCTTATCTTTTGCTTGAGCACGCGGAAGATAGGCATGTTTACAGCCTGGTACACGTTCATTGATTCGGGCACGGATACGATCTCCTGGAAAATCAGGATCCGTGAAAATGATGACACCGCGTCGTTCGAGGGCCTTCTCAATGCGTTGCATCGTCTGTTCATTAACGGCTGAACCGTTCGTTTCAATTGTATCGACATCAAAAACTTCTTGTAATCGTGTCGTATCATCTCGTCCTTCGACGACGATGACTTCTTTTAAGCGTTTCCGCATGATCTCTCCACCTTCTTCAAACACTCTCGTAATTGTACCTGTTTCCACGAAAAAAACAAGGAAGCGTCACGTGTCCGCTTCCGTTGCACTAGGAATGACCCAGACTTGCAGTTGTTTTCGACCGAACGTCTTTGCTTTTTGTTCACCATCGACTAAAATATCAATCTTATTGCCTTTAATGGCACCACCTGTATCGAGAGCGATCGCAAGACCAACCCCTTCGACGTAGACCTTCGTGCCAAGCGGAATGACCTTCGGATCAACCGCGATGATCGGCAAACCTTGATAAGTGATCGTATCGGTCACGTCATACCCGGTCGCTGTCAAGGCACGACCATTGTACAAACGACTGCCGTTCGAAGCTGGGTCGTTCGTATACGCCGTCGCTTCGACCATCAAGCTCTTCGCACTCTCAAAATCAAGATCCGCATCGGCTTTCGGTGTTTCAGTTAGCGGATTGGTCGCTTGTTTTTCGTTGAAGACGGGCGCTTCGATTGGTGTCTCAATCGGTTTTGTCCCGACTTTGACGACTTGTTTGATCGGCGTCCGTGTCACTTGGTCATCAATCAGTTTTTTCTCTTTACTAAGACCGTCAGCTAACGTCAATTGATACTTTTTCGTTCGGACACCCGGACGACCTGATGTCGTCACCAGTTGCTCGCCTTCCGGTAAGGTCGGATCCTCGACTTCTTCGATCTCAAACGGAACGAGTTGATCCTGAGTCAACGTCGCACGACGTGTCGTGTTGACCGTAATCAACGTCCCTTCCGTCACGCGGGTATCGGGATTTGGAGCGACCCGATCTTCCTTTTGAAGACGGATTCCTTCCCGTTCTAACAATTCGCGGACCGTCGTTTCATACGTGTAGAGTTGTCGGGCTTTTCCCCCGACGACGAGATCAACGGGAAAAGCTTCGCGGTACCGCACCGTCATACCACTCGTCAATACCGCGTCAGAAGACGGATAGATATCATCCGTGTCGGCTTTCTTGATACCGCGCTCTGCAAGTAGATCCTTTACTTGACGCGCCTGCGTCCGGACGCGACGGGACTCACCGTAGCCCATGATCAATGTGATTTCTTTTGCCCGCTGAATGACGATTAATCGTTTTTTCGGCAGGTCGGCACTAAGAGCCGGTTCAATCACATCATTGTCACGCGTCGTAATGCCGGCTTCTTTGAGAACGCCATAAACAGAATCAGCCGTTGTCTTCACCTGCTGCTCTTGTCCATCAATCAAAACTGTCACGGTTCGTGGATGATCCATCATCCCATAGACGAGTGCAGCCGCAAGTAGCAGGCTGCACCCGATTGTAATGAACGTCAACGAACGCATCATGGCAAACGGAAGACCCGTTTTGCATTTTCCGTTGTTGCTGCTTCCACATCGGCATACATCATGCCACGGAGCTGCGCAATTTCTTCAGCGACGAACCGAACGTAAGCCGGCTCGTTGCGTTTACCGCGGTGTGGTGTTGGTGTCAGATACGGACAGTCCGTCTCAACGAGTAAACGATCGAGCGGTACTTCCTGTGCAACACGTTTTGGCATTTTCGCGTTTTTGAACGTAACAGGTCCACCAAGTGAAATATAGAAGTTCATCGCTAGGCAACGCGGTAACAATTCAGCACTCATACTGTAGCTATGCAAAATACCACCGACTTCTTTTGCATCCTCTTCTTCAAGGATTCGTAACGTATCTTCTGTCGCTTCCCGGTTATGGATGACGATCGGTTTTTTCTTCTGCTTCGCGAGACGGATCTGTTTGCGGAAAGCTTCCTGTTGGACGTCTTTCGGTGACGTATCCCAGTGGTAGTCGAGTCCGATTTCTCCAAGCGCAACGACTTTTTCATGATCCATCAATCGTTCGACCTTTTGATAGGCTTCCTCATCAAAATCAATCGAGTCGACGGGATGCCATCCGATGACCGCATAAAGATCATCGTACGCTTCGACGAGTTCCATCGCGCGGTCGATTGTCTTATGATCAAATCCGACGACGATCATCGGTGAAACGCCGTTTGCACGTGCCCGCTCGATCGTTTCATGAACGTCTTCCGCGAATTGGTCTGCATTCAAGTGAGTGTGTGTATCGATTAACATATCTTATTCGACTCCTTCTTTAAAAAAATGCCTGTGACATGAAGTCCACAGGCATCGGTTTTATTTTACGCTTGCGCCGTTTGCCATCGTTGATGGGACCGTCGCGAGTTCAAGTTTTCCTGCTTTCTCAGCAGCAAGGACCATTCCTTGGGAGAGTTCGCCACGTAACGTGACCGGTTTTAAGTTCGCTACGACGATGACCTTACGTCCGACTAAATCTTCCGGCTCATACCATTGCGCGATACCAGAGACGATTTGGCGTGTTTCTTTGCCCATATCGACTTGTAACTTCAGTAGTTTTTTCGCCTTCTTGATCTTTTCAGCCGTCACGACTTCACCGACACGTAACTCGATCTGATCAAAGACATCGATCGTCGTTTCCGGACGAATGTCTTCATCAGCCTCTTCGACTTCCTCTTCTTCCACACGTGCTGCAGAAGCTTGATGCATCATGTCGACGATTGCTTCGACCTCTTCTTTGACATCAAGACGTGGGAAAATCGGTGTCGCTGTACCAACTTTTGTTCCTGGTGTGATGTCTGCGAATTTCTCGAGCGCTGCCCAGTCCATCGCTTGTCCGGAGAGACCAAGTTGCGCGAAGATCTCTTTTGGTGAACGCGTCATGAACGGTTGCAACATGATCGCCACGTGACGTAAGACGCCGACGAGATGCACCATGACCGAACCGAGTTCCGCCGTTTTGGATTCGTCTTTTGCAAGAACCCACGGTTGTGTCTCATCGATGTATTTATTGGCACGGCTGATTAATTGCCAAATGTTCGATAGCACGACAGAGAATTCCATGTGTTCCATCGATGCTTCGACTTTCGTGACCGTTTCTTTTGCAAGATCCGAGAGTGTCGCATCAAACGGTGTCACATTGCCTGTATAGGCTGGGATCTCACCGTCAAAGTATTTCGTGACCATCGCGATCGTTCGGTTGAGTAAGTTCCCAAGGTCGTTTGCTAAATCGTAGTTCATCCGCTCAACGAATGCTTCAGGTGTGAACATACCATCTGAACCGAATGGAACTTCGCGTAACAAGTAATAACGAAGGGCGTCAAGACCGTAACGATCCGTCAATGGGATCGGATCAACGACGTTCCCTTTTGATTTCGACATTTTTCCGTCTTTCATCAACAACCAACCGTGTGCGAAGACTTTCTTCGGTAATGGGAGATCAAGTGCCATCAAGAGTGCCGGCCAAATGATCGTGTGGAAACGAACGATTTCTTTTCCGACGAGATGAACATCTGCTGGCCAGTACTTATCGAAATTACCATGATCGTCCGTACCATAACCGAGTGACGAGATATAGTTCGTCAACGCATCGATCCAGACGTAGACGACGTGCTTCGGATTCGATGGGACTTGTACACCCCAGTTGAATGTCGTCCGTGAGACCGCTAAGTCTTGGAGACCCGGTTTAATGAAGTTATTGATCATTTCGTGTTTACGTGATTCTGGCAAGATAAATGACGGATTCGCTTCAAAGTACTCAAGCAGACGGTCCGCGTACTTGCTGATCCGGAAGAAGTAACATTCTTCGCGAACGAGTTCGACTGGGTGTCCACTATCGGGGCTCTTTCCGTCGACGAGTTGTGATTCCGTATAGTACGTCTCATCCGGAATCGAATACCAACCTTCGTATTCACCTAGGTAGATATCGCCTGATTCAAGAAGTGTCTCGAACACTTTTTCGACGACTTTCTTGTGACGTGGTTCTGTCGTCCGGATATAATCATCGTACGAGATGTCGAGACGATCCCATAAGACTTTAATCTGCTCGACGACACCATCGACGAATGCCTGTTCCGAGATACCTGCTTCTGCTGCTTTTTCCTGAATCTTTTGACCGTGCTCATCGCTACCTGTCAAATACCGGACGTCGAATCCTTGAAGTCGTTTGTACCGTGCCATTGCATCTCCAGCCACCGTCGTATACGCGTGACCGATATGTAGTTTTGCACTTGGATAATAAATCGGGGTCGTGATATAAAATGTCTTTGCCATGTTATTCCTCCGTTCTCTTATTTCCATCTTCATTATAGGCTATTATACGCTGTTACGGGACTGATGTCGAAATTCACTTTTTGTCGAATCGAAACATTTTTTGACATCAGACATCAAATTACAAAAAAACACACTCTATAGTTTCATTTCCTTTAAAAAGGGAAAATATATTAATAAATCGTTTCAAATATGGGTTTTTTGAGAAATAAATGACATTTTGATTTCAAGCTATACAGATTGGTTGACTACTTTTGGAAAGTCTAGTATTCTACATTCTATAGAAACGATGTCGAATTTTGACGATTTTTCAAAAGAAAAAGAGATCCATGACATCAAAGGAGGAACAACAAAATGAAATCAACAGGTATTGTACGTAAAGTAGACGAGCTCGGTCGTGTCGTAATTCCAATCGAATTACGCCGTACACTTCAAATCGCAGAAAAGGATGCCCTCGAGATCTATGTCGACAACGAACAGATCATCCTTAAAAAATATAAACCAAACATGACTTGCCAAGTGACAGGTGAAGTATCAGAAGATAACTTCAAATTGGCTGATGGTAAATTGATTCTTTCACCAGATGGCGCACAACGCGTTCTCGTTGAATTAAAAGATTTCCTCGATCGTCATTACGCAAGCAACGAATAAACAAAAAAGGAAGCTCCTTAACGGGGCTTCTTTTTTTAATCTGCTTCGTGAAACGCGAGGTACAATTCCTGACGATCCAGTCCTCGTTCTTTTGCGACACGCTTCAACGCTGCATTCGGCTTTTCGCCCTCTTCGATATACCGACGGATTTGCTCGAGCGGATCACTGTCTTGAATGACGGCATCCGGTCGTTCTTCGTTTGATCCTTCGACAAGGACGACGAACTCACCTCGAACGTCTTCTGCTGCCCAAGCGCGTAATTCACTCACACTTCCACGAATATACTCTTCATACCGTTTCGTTAGTTCTCGGGCTAACGTCACCTGGCGATCACCAAGTACTTCTTCGATCCCTTGCAACATCTCTTTCAATCGATGCGGTGCTTCATAAAAGATGAGTGTTCCTGATTCGTATTTCAATTGCTCTAACGCTTCGCGGCGTTCTTTTTTCTTTCGTGGCAAAAAACCATAATACAAAAAGCGTTCTGTCGACAGACCGGACGCGACAAGGGCTGTCAATGCAGCGTTCGCACCCGGAAGAACGATGACAGGAATATCTGCTGCGATCGCTTGGCGGATCAAATCGCTTCCCGGGTCCGAAATACCGGGCATCCCGGCGTCGGAGACGAGGGCAATTTGCTTTCCCGCCTCTAAATCAGCGAGTAGTCGTTCGCCACTTGTTTGTTTATTGTGTTCGTGGTAACTGACCAGCTTCGTCTCAATCGAAAAATGCCGAAACAGTTTCATCGTCTGCCGGGTATCTTCTGCTGCGACGATATCAGATTCCTGTAAGATCCGGACAGCTCGATACGTCATGTCTTCTAAATTGCCGATTGGTGTCGGGACGATATAGAGACCGACTCCTTGCTGTTGATAGCTACTTGTCGCTTTCATGAGGTTCCTCCTTGAATCAAACGCTCTTTCTGTGAACGTGTCAATTGTTTAATCGCGTATTCCCGCTTCATCGCTTCTGATTTTGTCGCGAAAATTTCCTCATGAACGAGGACGACCGGCAGACGGGCACGTGTATACTTCGCCCCCTTGCCTGCATTATGTGTTGCGATGCGTTGCGTAACGTCTACCGCGTAACCCGTATAATACGTATCATCTTGGCAACGAACGATATAGACTGCATGCTCAGACATCGAACAGTTCCTTCATCTGAGCCGCATACGAGTTGTCCGCTTCATAGACGATGAACGGGGAAAGAACCTTCAGTCCAGGTTTTGCATCCTTGATCCCCTCGATCAAAAGCATGTTCGCTTCCTTCCCTGCCTTCGGATAAATCAACTGCATCCGTTTCGGTTCCAAGCGGTATGTTCGCATCAAAGTGACGATATCGAGCAGTCGTTCCGGTCGATGCACGAACGCTGCCTTTCCGCCTTGTTTTAACAAATCAGATGCACCACGAATACAGTCTTCAAGTGTACAGAGGACTTCATGCCTTGCGATCGTATAATGTTCACTTTGGTTTTGGTTTGATGTCTCGTTGGCTAAAAAATAAGGCGGATTACAGGTGACAGCATCATAGATGCCGTATCCAAGACGTGCCCCCGCCTCTTTGACGTCACCATCAATCATCTCAATCTGGTCGTTCAGTTCATTCAAGTTAATGCTACGTCGCGCCATCTCCGCTAGTCGCGGCTGAATTTCAAGACCCGTGATCTGCCCTTTCGTCCGGTAGGATAAAAAGAGTGGGATCGCACCGTTCCCAGAGCAAAGATCGGCAATCCGCCCCTGTTGAATTGGAACCCATGCAAATCGTGCGAGCAATGCCGCATCGAGTGAATAGGAGAAGACAGATGGACTTTGAATGATTTTCCCTTCTTGTCCTAAGAGATAATCAAGTCGTTCGTCTGGTAATAGTTTAAACATGTCGTGCCTTCCTTTCCGAAAAAAAGACTGACTCATGTAGAAGTCAGCCTCTCAATGTTTCGTTAACATGGATAAGCAGAAGAGACAATCGCCGTCTTTTCGTACTTGTCCATAATGCAAGTTACAGATGTGGAACCCTTCCTGGTACAATCGTCCGAGATTGTCATAGCCTGCACCAACGCCTGCTTCCGCTTCTTCCGCTTCCGTGACCGGCTGTTGTTCATCGCGTTCGACTTTTTCCCGAAGATGATGATTCTCCAGATACAGATGTTGGTTCTCTTCCATCATGTAAGCCAGCTGATCCTTTAACACGCTCAGATGCTCAGTCAGCAAATGAATCTGTTGCTCAATCGCATCGACACGCGTAATGATTTCTTTTTTATCGACTCTCTCCACGCGTATGCACCCCGTTATTCTTTTGGTCGTTTTGGTTTTACGGCACCAACGGATAATAGTTCTTCCATCGAATACGTCAAGACGCGGGAACGATCCTTCAGTTCAATTTGAACGACTTGATCGAGGATGTTCAAGCCAACGACGCGTCCTTCGCCTTCAGGTACCGTCAAACGTTTTCCATAGTCCGGCAAGTCACGGCGCATCTCTTCATACGTATCGTTCTCATATTTTAGACAGCACATTAAACGACCACACACCCCTGAAATCTTCGTCGGATTCAACGACAGGTTTTGATCTTTTGCCATCTTGATCGAGACCGGTTCGAACTCACCAAGGAAAGATGAACAACATAAGACACGACCACATGGACCAATGCCTCCAAGTAACTTCGCTTCATCTCGAACACCGATTTGACGGAGTTCGATGCGTGTCCGGAAAACAGCCGCTAAATCTTTGACGAGCTCACGGAAGTCAACACGTCCTTCTGCCGTGAAGTAGAAGATGACCTTATTGCGGTCAAACGTGTACTCGACATCGACCAATTTCATATCGAGTTTATGTTCACGGATTTTTTCGACACATACCGCATGCGCATCAAGCGCTGCGACTTTATTTTCGCGGACGATCATTGCATCTTTATCGTCAGCAATTCGAAGAATGGATTTCAGTGGCAACACCACATCTTCTTCGTCCATTTGTTTATCGGCGATGACCACTTCGCCATATTCAATGCCCCGTACCGTCTCAACGATGACTGCTTGTCCTCGTGATAATGACTCTTGTCCAGGTGCAAAATAATAAATTTTGCCCGCTTCTTTAAAGCGAACGCCTACTACTTCTAGCATGTCGCTCTACCCTTTCTGTAAGTCAAACATGAGACGCTCAACTGTTAATTGGGGATTAACATTCGCTTCGACCCGTCGGACTGCGGCAAGCACAGCTTGTAACCAGCGGGTGATCGTCGTCTGGCTCTTGGACCCCATCTGTTCAAGTTGGGGTTTACTATTCGTATAGGTCATACCTTCCCACGCCGGATTCAGTTTCAGGCGTAAGACATCCTCGAAGAAACAAGTGACGAGTTCAAGACCAATTCGGACATCCTGACGGTTCTTGAATTGTCCCATCCATTTCTCTTGTACGAACAGTGGTAAATCAGCCGGACGATTCGCTAATTCCTCCATCAATTGTAACACTGACGCTCGCGCATTTACAAACCAGTCTTCGAGTAATGCTTCTTCTGCATCCTCGACTTTTGGATAGACACGCGCTGCCAGTTGCGTCAACTCGTGGTCCCGTCCCGTTTTTTCAGATAAAACCTCGCCAATCATTTGACGATCCGCTGGACGAAAACTTAATAACTGTCCCCGCGATCGAATTGTAGGTAAAAGGAGTTGAGGTTGATTCGTCAACAATAAGGCCACTTTTCCTTCTCCTGGTTCCTCAAAGAACTTCAGCAAACTGTTCGCTGCTTGGGGAGTCATCTTATGGGACTGTGTAATGACATAAATCTGACGATCGCCTTCAAGTCCTCGGAGTGAGAGATCATGCATCAATTGTTGAATCTGTTCTTTTTTGATGGTCGCGCCATCTGGTTCGATTTCATAATAATCGACCAAGTTACCACTTTCCATCCGCCGACAGCTACGACAGACACCACACGGCTCCACATCGACCGGGGTCTCACAAAAAAGGCTTTTCGCGAACAAGTGAGCCGCTTCAAGTAGAAGCGGCTCATAGTCTCCAGTGAAGATATAAGCGTGATTGATTCGATCGTTTCGTAACGAATTTTGAAGAATCGTCGAAATGACCGATTGTGTCTGTTCCAGTTCATGAAACGTCTGCATCAGAATTGGTGAAACCCTTCGATTGGCAAGACGAAGACCGTTGCCCCGCCTACCTGGACTTCAACAGGGTACGGGATATAAGAATCGGCATGACCACCCATTGGTGAGATTGGAGAGACCATCTGTTCACGACTCGAACAATTCTTTTTGATCAATCTTAACAGATCATCGAGACGCTCACTCTGTACACCAATCATGAACGTCGTGTTTCCCTCTTTAAGAAAACCACCTGTCGTTGCTAGTTTCGTTGCTCGGAAATCATGCTCGACAAGCGCTTCCGCCAAACGTAAGCTGTCTTTATCTTGAACAATCGTAATGACCATTTTCATGAGAATCTCTCCTTTTCTTCTAAATACGTAATGACATCTTCCACTAAGTCCTGATGAATCACTTCAATCGATCGATTGGCTTGTACAATCTGTACCCGTTCTGGGTCCGATGCCGCAATCTGTTTGAAACCATCATAGACACGGGCACGAAACGCATCATCTCGTTGCTCGATTCGATCAAGTGCTCCCCGGTCCATCATTCGTTTTTTAGAATCCGTTACCGTTAAATCAAATAAATACGTCCGGTCTGGCGCTAATCCACCTGTTGCAGAATCATTGATATGACGCACGAGATCAATCGGATGTCCAAGTCCATATCCTTGATAGGCAAGTGAGGCATCAACGAATCGGTCACATAAGATGATTGTGCCTGCCTCTAACGCCGGTCGAATCAATTCTTCGACATGCTGGGCACGAGACGCTGCATACAGCAGAATTTCCGTCATCTCTTTCATTTCTTCAAAATCAGGATTTAAAATCAATGAACGAATTTCGTTCCCAACGCGTGTGCCACCTGGCTCACGGGTCATCATGACATTATAGCCCTTTTCTTTTAACACATCATTAAGCAATTGTAGTTGTGTCGTTTTCCCGGCACCATCCGGTCCTTCGACAGTAATGAACGTACCTTTCATCTTTCAAACCCTTCCTCTATGACGCGTAACGCTCCTTGTTGCAATTGTTCGCCCCCTTGCAAATGAACGGCTACGGTTTGATAATGTCGTAAACGTAGTACCTGTTCCGCCGTAATGCGTTCGCCTCTGACGATCAACGGAATGCCTGGCGGGTACGGAATAATGGTTTCGAGTGAAACATGACCGATACACTCATCCAGCTGACGGAACGTACCTGTTGCTTGTTCTAACTGTTCATAAGAACAAGCTAAAGCAGATACCTGTATTTTACCCATAATTGGTTGCTCGATATACCTTTTCAAAGGAATTCCTTCTGATTTCATCATTTGAATAGCGCGTTCGACACGATGAACCCAGTCATCCTGCTCAGACTTTGCTAGCGGACGAAGTGGCAAAATACAGACGACGTGATCTCCTAGAGCAAATTCCGCATCGAGTTGAACAGCTCGTAACGCGTGCAACAACGCATCTCCTGAATATCCCTCATACGTTAATGTCATCCGTGACCAATCATCGAAGCGAAGGACGGTCATATGATCGAACCGTTGAAGTGATTCGATAAACGCATCGTGACTAACCTGAATATCTGACATACCTTCAACTGTCCATTGTTCACGATAGGAACGGGCATAGTCTAATGAAGCCAGTAACAAATACGAAGGACTTGAGGTTTGAAACGCTTGGAGCGCTCGCTGTAACTTTCTTCTCATCTTTTCCGAAAATCGCTCGTGCATCCATGCTCCCATCGTCAGTGCAGGAAGCGTTTTATGGGCAGACTGGACAACAGCGGTTGCTCCTAATTCAAATGCAGAACGAACACCAAATGCTTTACCGAAGTGTGCACCGTGTGCTTCATCCACTAATAAAGGGAGTCCGTGCGACGTCGTGAGCTGAACGAGTGACGTGATATCAGCCACTTCTCCGTAATATGTCGGTGAAGTGATAAACACGCCAACTCCTCCTGGATATTTCGTAAACGCTTCCTTTAATGTTTCACGTGAAACATGACCACTGATTCCCGTTTCTTTATGGGTATCTGGTTCAAGAAAGATCGGTTCGATTCCTAACCATTCGAGTGCATTAAATACCGATTTATGTGAATTACGCTGTACATAAACACGCTCTCCTCTTGTTGCTACAGCTGCAAGCATCGCCCAGTTCCCAACAGTCGAACCATTCACAAGGAAATGACTCGCTTTTGCATCGTAGACTTTTTGAAGCAAAGCTATTGCGTCTGCAATAGCCTCTTCCGGATGATGAAAATCATCTAGACCAGGTAATTCTGTGACGTCCCATTTAAAAAAGTCAGGAAGAGGTGTCAGAGTCCCATTCTTATGTCCAGGAACATGCCATGAGATGGGCGTTCGATCTAAGTGACGTTGAAGTGCATATACAATAGGAAGTTCGTGTTTCATGAAAAAACTCCTTTTCCTTTAAAATGATTACACAAAAAGACCGACCTGCAATCTGCAGATCGGTCAAGTGCCTGGCAACGTCCTATCCTCACAGGGGGAAGCCCCCAACTACTTTCGGCGTTCAAGTGCTTAACTTCCGTGTTCGGCATGGGAACGGGTGTGACCACTTGGCTATCG
>NZ_JFYW01000013.1:0-57154 GCF_000632205.1 Exiguobacterium sp. RIT341 | reverse complement strand
CTGCTGCCTCCCGTAGGAGTCTGGGCCGTGTCTCAGTCCCAGTGTGGCCGATCACCCTCTCAGGTCGGCTATGCATCGTCGCCTTGGTGGGCCGTTACCCCACCAACTAGCTAATGCACCGCAAGGCCATCTCAAGGTGACGCCGAAGCGCCTTTCATCAGCGGACCATGCGGTCCGTTGAACTATCCGGTATTAGCTCCGATTTCTCGGAGTTATCCCAATCCTTGGGGCAGGTTCCTTACGTGTTACTCACCCGTCCGCCGCTCATTCCACTGCCTTCCCTCCGAAGAGTTCCGTCAGTTTCCTGCGCTCGACTTGCATGTATTAGGCACGCCGCCAGCGTTCGTCCTGAGCCAGGATCAAACTCTCCATGAAGTGTTTGACTTGCTCGTTGTGTGACCGAAGTCACGATTGACGAAGCTTGCGCTTCATTCATTTTTGTATTCCGTAGAATACGATTTTTGCCTCATCGTTCAGTTTTCAAAGTCCAATATGTCATTTGACGACTTTTAAATCTTACAGTAAAGTAATATGTGATGTCAATTACTTTTTTGAAGTTTTTTTCGTCTGTGACGCTCGCGTTTAGCGTGTGCCTCAGCGACATGTATTAATATATCAACTCTTGTTTTTTTCGTCAACTGTTTTTCTAAAAAAACTTTAGAAAAAAGATAGACCCGCTTGAACCGGTAAAACACTACCCGTTCGCGGGTCTTTTTCGTTACGCCTGTTTTTGTGATTGTCCTTGAGAAGCCGGCTTTTCTTGCAAGCGATGCAGCATTAGAATCTGATACGCATTACAGATTAAAAGTGTCGCAAGCGCCGCCCATAACATCCGTTTATCTTGTGTTGCCTGCAAAGCAGGTACCCATTCGATCAACGTGATGACTGTCATGAGGAACAATGTTGGAATGAACGCTGTAAAGTTCGTTTCCCGTGCTTTCGTCCGCGCGACTAAGAATGCAATTAAAAGCAAGACGACCATCTCACCAATATAAAGGCTCGTCTTATCAAAGCCGTATGCTAATCCGCGTAGATAGACACCATCAAATAGCGCAAATGCGATCAAGACGATCTGGACACGATTCCAAAGCTTTGCGCCTCGGAATAAATCGAGTCCGACGCGATGTAAGATCAAGTACGAGAAGAATCCCATCAAACTGATGGCTGTCCACGTACTACTGTAGGAGAGAGCCGTCACATATCCGCTAATCGATTGATTTCGGATATATCCAGGTTCTGCTACCAAGTTAAACACGAAGCCGGCGAGCGTTCCGATTAGGAGCGTCATCCAAAACAGCTTCAAAAATCCTTTAATCTTCATTCTTATCCCTCTACTTTTTCGATGACACGCGTGGCGAGTTCATTATAGTACGTCTCAAATGGATGATCATCGCGATAGATCGATGGGGCGAAGTCCGCATCATTCGCATATGGTTGTCCAAGTGGAATCTTAGCTAGAATATCGGTTTTTAACGCTTCTGACAACCTCTCTCCGCCACCACTACCGAAGACATATTCTTTTTCGCCTGTCACTTTGCTTTCAAAGTACGCCATGTTCTCGACGATACCGAGTAGACGATGGTTCGTTTTGATCGCCATTGCTCCTGCTCGTGCTGCAACGAAAGCGGCTGTCGCATGAGGTGTCGTGACGATGACTTCCTGACAGCTCGGGAGCATCGAATGAATATCGAGCGCAACATCCCCTGTTCCCGGCGGAAGATCAAGCAACAAGTAATCGAGATCGCCCCACTCGACGTCCGCGAAGAAGTTGTTGAGCATCTTCCCGAGCATTGGTCCCCGCCAGATGACTGGTGCATTATCTTCAACGAAGAAGCCCATCGAGATGACTTTGACGCCAAAGCGTTCTGGTGGAACGATTCGGTCGTTAACGACAGTCGGACGTGTTTCGATTCCCATCATGTCTGGAACACTAAAGCCGTAGATATCGGCGTCGATCAACCCGACTTTCTTCCCTGCTCGTGCGAGGGCGACTGCTAAGTTAACGGAAACCGTCGATTTCCCGACGCCCCCTTTACCGGAAGCGATCGCGATGAACGTCGTACCCGATTCTGGTTTGAGGATCGACGGTGTCGTCGCTGCTTGAATCCCATGATCACCAAGTGCCTCAAAACGGAGTCCAACCGTCTTGAATCCTTTTTCTTTTAGTTCCTTGACGATTTGCTGTTGGAGCACGAGTTGCTCCCCAGAACCAGATTGAGCTAAAGCGATTTTCAGACTGACATAATCACCTTTAATCCGGACGTCACGAATGCCGTTCGTATCTGCAAGCGGGCGGTCAATCGTCGGATCGACGAGCGTTCCGACTACCTCGCGAATTTCTTGTTCATTCAACATAGTGCCTTCCCCCTGAAAACGTTCGATTTAATCCTTATTAGTATAACAAAAATAAGAGAGCGCTTGCACATTTCGACACCGGAAAGGATGACTTTTCCATGTCCAGTGTCGGTTTTCATCATTTCACTCGATCATTCGCTCGTTTTAGAACATTCGGTTCCATGTACTAGGACCCACGACACCATCGACATCAAGTCCTTGACGTGTTTGATAGGCGCGCACCTTCTGAGCAGTCTCTGCATCAAAGCGCCGAGTCACGGTTGCTTTGACTGCACGCTGAATTCGTTCAATATCCCGCGGACTCATATTGGCTGCACCTTGATACAACGGACGACCTGGATACGGAACGATCGCACGAGAGCGATTCGGCGTTTCTTCAGACACTTCTAGTAATTCAAAGTGTGGATAGTCCTTAAAGCTCGTCCAGTCCCCACCCCAAGAAAAGCCACGTCGTTTCATCGCAGCAACAATCTTTTGAAAGCTTTGATCGTTTCGAAACAGCGCTTGTGTACCGTCTTGGGAATATTGAAAGAGGTCGACGGCAATTCCGCGGTTATGACTCGATTGTCCCCCACGTGCATTCGTTACGATTGGTCCCGGTAGTGTCCGTCCCTGTGCGTACAACCGATTCTGTTCTGCAATGGATCGGTACCCTTGTGCGACGCCCACATAAATCCCTTGCGCATGCATCTCCCGGATGACCTCTTGCGTCCGTTTGGCGACTTCTCGTGAAAGTCCCGAAGCATTCAACTTCCGATTCGCTCGCTCGAGTAACCAGCTGATCGATAATGCCATCTATGCTCACTCCCTTTGTCTCCTGTTCCCGAAAACAAAATCCGCTATACTTATGGAATGCAGAATGATTTTAACTCATATCAAAAGGAGCATCATATGAAAAAACGCATCATTTGGACACTTGGCGTCACCTGTCTCTTACATCTTAGCTTCGTCCTGTATCTGACGCTGCAACCGACCGTAGCTACCAAGACGGAGTTACCGGACAATGCAACCGTCTTGAGTGAAGAAACCTCTTTTACGGGACATGTCGGTCAAGCGACGACACATACACCTATCGCATTCATACAATCTCTCTTTGTTTGGAGCATCCCGCTGACGATCGTCATCCTCTATATTCTTCTGACGATATTGCACCGATTACGCTCCACTCCGTCGTCTTGACTTGAATCGCTGTTCTGACACTTCGTCAGGAGAGCGGTTTTTTAGTGCACAAAAAAACCTCCCACCACGAGGGTGAGAGGGATTCGAAAAGAATTAACGTTTCGAGAATTGTGGTGCACGACGATGTAATTTATTACACTTTATAAGCTAATATTTAAAAATTTAGCTATAGTCGCTAAAGAGGCTACAGTTCCAAGAGAGCTTTTTAAGAACCCAAGAAGCCTTTTAGCCTTTGAAGTATCTTCTTTCTCAATAGCTTCTCTAAGTTCTTCAGCATTATATTCTGCTTGTTCTTTTTTTGCTTGATCTTGAATTTTATTTATTTCGTTAAATAGCTCTTTAAAGGCCTCTTCAGTTTCATTTTGAATAACATTCTGTGATTGAACCACATTATCAGCCTGAATGGCACTGTTCCCACTAAAGTTTGAGTCATTAAAACTTCCTTTAATAATTCTTTGATCCATAGTCCCATCCCCCATATTATTTTGAGTGATTTGAAAGAATTGTTGAATAATACAAGGAGCTGATTGAGCTTTAATTTTTGCTGCCGCATTCTCAGATATACTTACTTCTATCGGAAAAATATCTACTAAAGACTCAGGAGATCCACTATTAATCTCTAAACTAGATTGGTTATCTAATTTAGTCACACTAGACTCTTTCTCACACAACTTTTTTTTTACATGAGCTAATACATATTCTTTATACTCTGAATCGATTTTAAAAACCGGGAAAAAATCGGAAGCATTCAATTCAAATTCTTCTCCACAGTTACAATCGTATTCTTTTAGCGATTGTTTATCTTTAGTTAAATCAAGAGTTCTAGAACAATTTGGACATCTTAATTCCCAAATTAGATGAAGTTCATCTTCTGGACCAGATCTCTCTGATAAATGATTAAACGCCTCAGCAGATGAGATACTCAAATGCTTAGCTAATGCAGAAGGATAAAATCTATCTACCCTGTTAATAGCTAGAGTTTCAATATATAGATTGATAGTATCCCTAATTTCATAAGCTTTTGCCATTTGAGCACCTCCCCTATATTTAAATAAATTCAATTAAATAATAACACGCGACCTTACAAAGTCAATAACGTCCTCCGTTACTTGCGAAACAAATACTACACTTTTAGAATTTATGCCTATTCGTATAGTAAAAGTGTCTTCCACATTTTCGATTACGTAGGGAAACTTAATGAATCCACCTTGATGTTGCAAATACGGATTTAGATAGCTGAATAGAGGAAGTGATCTTATTTCACTACTTCCAGCCATACCTACTGTTTCCATTCCAGACAGCACTAAATTAGCAAAAGGCACTATAGCCTCTCCTTGCATAAAGGAATCACTTGCGTTTTGTAAATGGGTTTCTAAAATTGTAGTATCTTTAGTTTGCATATATTCATCTAAAGCTTTTAATACATTTACAACTGACACCATTTCATCTTCACTAAAGTCCTTAAAGTAAAGTTCCGGTTTGGAAGTAGCTTCAGTTAATTGACCATTTAACTGATCAGCTATAGTTCCCATCTCTTGTTCAAAAGGAGTCTTTATTGGTTCCATCGTAATTTGTAATCTTAACGAATGAGCTACCTTCCTTACCACTTCAGGTGCTTTTCTTGTATCACCACGTATTTCTAGAATCCCCTTATCTGAATCAAAATAAACAGTAGCGATAGCGGTTTTAGTAGCAGTTTTTATAGTGGTCGTAGTGGGTTCATATCTAACTCCACTTTTATAAATATACCTTAGAAACGTTCCATTAGCTGAGAGACCGGTCGATCCGAAAAGCAGTTCTGGTATGGTCGTGACATCATTTTCTTGAATAGGATTCGTTTCTGTAAAAGGATCAAACGAACTAGATTGTCGAATTAGTTGACGAAACTCATCAGTAGTAAGTCCAGAATCTAATTTATACCAAGAAACAGCAGTTGCTTTAGTAGACAAAATTCTATTTTCAATTTTAGAAATGGTTTCTAAATTAAAACGATTTTTTTCAAGATAAATTCTCATTACAAGTTCATGTTTATTTAAGGTAGTATCATCGATATCAAGATCTGTAGCAATGTCTTTTAAAGTAGATATATTCATCTTGAATAGATCTTGAATCAACATAATGTCTTTAATTGTATGCATACCTATCCCCCGTGTAATTATTTTCCATATATAAAGTTTATCTTATAATACACTGAATTGAAAGCATAAATGACAAAAAAACCTCCCACCACGAGGGTGAGAGGGATTCGAAAAGAATTAACGTTTCGAGAATTGTGGTGCACGACGAGCTGCTTTAAGACCGTATTTTTTACGCTCTTTCATACGAGCATCACGAGTCAAGAAGCCTTTCGCTTTGAGTGCGCCGCGGAATTCTGGATCCGCTTGAAGAAGAGCACGTGAGATACCGTGACGGATAGCGCCTGCTTGACCAGTGAAGCCGCCGCCTTTGACCGTTACGATTACATCGTACTTGCCTTCTGTTTCTGTGATTACGAGTGGTTCTTTTGCAGTCATGATCAATGTCTCATAACCGAAGTATTCGCTGATATCGCGACCGTTAACTGTGACTTTACCGTCTCCAGCAACGAGGAAAACGCGCGCTGCCGCGTGTTTCCGGCGACCAGTGCCGTAGTAACGTACATCTGCCATCGTGTAGTTCCTCCTAAATTCGTATTAACCGCGAAGTTCGTAAACTTCTGGTTGTTGTGCTTCGTGCTTGTGTGCAGCTCCAGCGTAGACGTGGAGTTTGTTGAACATTTGACGACCGAGGCTACCTTTTGGAAGCATCCCTTTGATCGCGAGTTCAAGCATGCGCTCAGGTTTGTTAGCAAGCATATCGCGTGCAACAGTCTGCTTTAAGCCGCCTGGATGACCAGAGTGACGGTAGTAGACTTTTTTGTCGAGTTTGTTACCAGTTAAAACGATTTTCTCAACGTTGATGAGGATAACGTTATCCCCACAGTCAACGTGTGGTGTGAACGTAGGCTTGTGCTTACCACGGAGAAGTGATGAAACTTCGCTCGCAAGGCGACCGAGTGTTTTACCTTCAGCGTCGATAAGGAGCCATTTGCGTTCTACATCAGTAGCTTTCGCCATGAAAGTTGTGCGCATGTAAAATACCTCCTAAGGAATTAAAAGTTCTGTTTTTGATTTTTCATTTATTCACTAGGTGAATCTATCATAATCTTAGGTGTACGGGGCTAAGATTGTGGTTTCATAATAAATGAAATGCCAATAAACATTGTATGTTTTTTAATAGCCAATGTCAATTGCCTTTTTTCACTCCGGATAGAAAACTTCCCATAGATAGAGTCCATGGGGAGGCGCTGTCACGCCTGCGACGTTCCGGTCCTTTGCCAGCAACATTTTTTTAATGTCCTCTGGTGCAAAACGACCGCGTCCGACGTCAAGTAACGTCCCGACCATAATCCGGATTTGATTATAGAGAAACCCACTGCCCTGGAACCGAAAGATGAGTTCGTCACCGACTGTCATCAACTCTGCCTCGTAAATCGTCCGGACCCGGTTATCCGTTTCCGTCTTCGCGACACAGAACGAACTGAAGTCGTGCGTACCGACGAGATGTGCCATTCCTTGACGGATGCGCTCGAAATCGAGCGGATACGGGATATGAACCGACAGATTTCGACGAAACGCATTTTCTTCGCGGCGGACAAAATAGCGGTATTCCTTCCCTACGACATCGTAACGTGCTTCAAAGGTCGATTCGACCTCCTCGCAGCTCCGGACACGAATATCCGCTGGTAAGAGCGTATTAAGTGCCTTAACGACGTTCTCCGGGGGAATCGCTAGTTCCGTATCAAAATGAATGACTTGTCCGTAGGCATGCACCCTCGCATCCGTCCGTCCCGACCCGATGACCTTGACGGGATGTTTGTGCATCCGCGCAAGCGTCGTTTCAATCACTTCTTGAATCGTCAAACCGTTTGGTTGCACCTGATACCCGGCGTAGCCGGTTCCATCATATTGAATCGTACATTTTAAACGACGCATTACCCGATCCCTCGCAATCCTACTAAACTGATCGTCAGGAGGACGAGCAAGATCATCAGACCCGTATCCCGCATCGTCCACTTGGACTCCCGTAGACGTGTCCGTCCCTCTCCTCCACGGTATCCCCGCGCTTCCATCGCTGTCGCAAGATCCTCTGCCCGCTTAAAGGCGGAGATGAACAAGGGAATCAATAACGGAATGATCGCCCGTAAACGTTCCTTAATCGGTCCTGCTGACAAATCGACACCACGTGCTTGCTGTGCCTTCATGATTTTCTCTGTCTCCTCTGCTAAGGTTGGTAAGAACCGAAGTGAGATTGATAACATTAAGGCGATCTCATGCGTCGGGACACGGACGACCTTGAACGGCTTCAATAACAATTCAATCGCATCCGTCAATTCGATCGGTGAGGTCGTCAACGTGACGAGTGTCGTGATCGAGACGAGATAGAAGAAACGTAATGAGACGATGATCGCGAGTCGCAGTCCTTCTTCATAGATCCGAAGCCAGCCAAACTCAAAGAGGACAGCCCCTTCGCGCGTGAAGAACAGTTGGATGACGAACGTAAAGACAATCAGGAAAAGAATCGGTCGCAGTCCCTTTAGAACATAACGAAGCGGTAAGCGACTACTCATGAGTGCTAAGAACGTAAAGATGAGTAAAAAGATGTTCGTTGCTGCATTGTTCGCGAGAAAGACGAGCGGAATGAAGCAGAAAGCAAAGATGATCTTAGCGAGTGCTGACGAGCGATGCAAGTACGACTGACCGGGAATATGTTGTCCAACGATCATTCGCTCACCCCCTTCGTCATCAACCACTCGATCAATTCGGTTTCCGTCCGGATGTCCGGACGTTCCAGCCCACGCTGATCGGCGACTTGCCAGGCAAGCGATAAGACGTGCGGGAGATCGAGATGGAATTGCTCGAGCAAAGTCTCTTCTTTAAACAGATCAAGCGGTAGTCCGTCAAACGCCACCTGTGCATCTTCCATGACGATCACGCGCTCGGCATACTCAAGCACCTGATCCATGTCGTGCGTGATTAGGAGCAACGTCATACCGGTTTCTGCATGGAGCCGGGCAAACAGACTCAGCATATGCTTGCGTCCTTGCGGATCGAGTCCTGCCGTCGGCTCATCGACGATCAACACGTCTGGTTGACTAGCGAGTACGCCGGCAATTGCAACACGCCTCATTTGCCCACCAGACAGGTCAAACGGCGAACGACTCCAAAAGACTTCATCGAGTCCGACAGTCCGTAATGCCTCTTTTGCTAATTGCTCAGCCGTCGCACCATCATGACCGAAGTTCATCGGACCGAACATGACATCTTTTAAAACCGTCTCTTCGAACAATTGATATTCCGGATATTGAAAAACAAGCCCGACGCGACGTCTTAATGGCTTGAGGTCCTGTTTTTTCTTCGGTTCGACGATGATGTCATCGACTTGTACCTTCCCCGCTGTCGGCTTGAGCAATCCATTGATGTGCTGCACGAGCGTCGATTTTCCGGATCCGGTGTGCCCTACAAACGCAACAAGCGCCCCTGACGGAATCTCAAGATTCACATCACGTAGCGCGACTCGTTCGAACGGACTATTGAGTTGATACGTATAATTTAATTCCTGGATTAAGATTGGCATAAACGGTTCACCAATTCTCTTTCATCTAGTATCGTCTCCTCGAGTGAGAGACCTTGCGCCCGTAAACGTTCTTGTACCCGAACAACGAATGGAACATCGAGTCCGATGTCTTCTAAGAACGATGCATGACGAAAGACTTCCTGAGGGGATCCTTCTAATACGATTTTCCCGGCATCCATGACGATGACACGACTAGCCCGTAATACTTCGTCTAATTCGTGTGTAATCGCGATGACCGCCATTGGGTGAGTCGCATGGAGTTCTTGAACGGTCGACATGACCTCTTGTCGTGCTAATGGATCAAGCATCGATGTAGCTTCATCGAGCACGAGAACATCAGGGCGCATCGCAAGCGCCGAAGCGATTGCGACACGCTGCTTCTGTCCGCCGGATAGTTGATGGGGTTCCCGATCAACAAAATCCGTAAGGCCAACGCGCGCTAGACTGTCGTCGATACGACGAACCATTTCCTCGCGTGGCACACCCCAGTTTTCTAGAGCAAATGCCACGTCGTCGCGCACGGTCGTGCCAACGAATTGATTATCTGGATTTTGGAAGACGATGCCGATCGCTCGGCGCATCTCCCACAGTTGCTCCGGATTTGCACTTGAAAAGCGCTCAGCAACCGTAACGGTCCCTGTCTCCGGTAACAACAATCCATTAAACAATTTCGTCAGCGTTGATTTTCCAGAGCCGTTGTGACCAACGATAGCAACCCATTCACCTGAACGAATCGTCAGAGAGACCTCTTGTAAGGCTGCTTGTTCCTGTTCCGGATACCGATAGGTGACCTGTTCCAGTTCAATCAGCTTGTCCATGATCTCTCCTCCTTCATCAAATCAATACTTTCATTTTGTAGCAAAAGGGCAGAAGCGGGATACGCACTGCCCTTTTATGGCGAATCATTTAATGAGGATTAAACGAGTTCGATGATGACCATTTCTGCGCCGTCACCACGACGTGGTCCCATTTTCATGATGCGTGTGTAACCACCTTGACGCTCAGCAAAACGTGGAGCCACATCAGCGAATAATTTTTGGATCGCGTCTTGTGCTTTGCCCTCTGCGTTTTGACCAGCAGCTTCACGGCGAACGAACGATGCAACTTGACGACGAGCGTGGAGATCACCGCGTTTACCTAAAGTGATGAGTTTCTCTACGACTGGACGAAGTTCCTTCGCTTTTTGTTCTGTAGTTTGGATACGCTCATTGATGATGAGATCAGTCGCAAGGTCACGCAAAAGTGCCTTACGTTGTGAGCTTGTACGGCCTAATTTCGAGTATGCCATGGATGGATTCCCTCCTTCGTGCAATTAATAGTATTAGTCTTCTTTGCGCAAGCCTAGTCCGAGTTCGTCGAGTTTCGCTTGAACTTCCTCGAGTGATTTACGTCCGAGGTTACGGACTTTCATCATCTCGTCTTCGCTCTTGTTTGCGAGTTCTTGAACCGTGTTGATACCAGCGCGTTTCAAACAGTTGTACGAACGAACTGAGAGATCGAGTTCTTCGATCGTCATTTCGAGTACTTTTTCTTTTTGATCTTCTTCCTTTTCGACCATGATTTCAGCATGGAGCGCTTCGTCTGTAAGACCAACAAAGATGTTTAAGTGTTCTGTCATGATTTTCGCACCGAGTGACACTGCTTCTTCAGGGCGGATTGAACCGTCCGTCCAAACATCAAGCGTCAATTTATCGAAGCTCGCATCTTGACCAACACGTGTTTTTTCAACTTGATAATTTACACGTTGAATTGGCGTGTAAATTGAGTCGATTGGGATGACACCAATTGGCATATCGTCCCGTTTGTTATCTTCAGCCTGAACATACCCACGACCACGGCGTGCTGTAAGACGCATATGAAGTGATGCACCTTCTGCAAGCGTTGCGATGTGAAGTTCTGGGTTGAGGATTTCGACGTCGCTGTCATGCGTAATGTTCGCAGCAGTGACAACACCAGCGCCTTGAATATCGATCTCAAGCGTTTTCTCTTCTTCCGAGTACACTTTGAGGGCGAGTTTCTTAAGGTTCAAGATGATTTGGGTAACGTCTTCTACAACGCCATCAATCGTCGAGAACTCATGAAGAACGCCATCGATTTGGACTGCAGTGACTGCAGCACCCGGAAGTGAAGACAATAGGATACGACGCAATGAGTTACCAAGCGTTGTACCGAATCCACGTTCAAGCGGCTCAACTACGAATTTACCAAACGTAGCGTTCTCGCTTAACTCGATCGTTTCAATCTTCGGTTTTTCGATTTCGATCATCTGAACCCCTCCTTGAATATCGTCATGTTGGCCATCGCGTTCAATCGCCAACCGCCTTGTGTACGTTTCTACTGCCTTGCTTGGTCAAACGATCAACAAAAGTCTACTCGAATCCCCGCTCTGCAGTACAAGACGGGTTACACGCGACGACGTTTTGGAGGGCGGCAACCGTTGTGTGGTACTGGAGTAACGTCACGGATTGCAGTGACTTCGAGACCGATTGCTTGAAGAGCACGGATAGCTGCTTCACGACCTGCACCAGGACCTTTAACGTTAACTTCTACAGTACGCATACCGTTATCCATTGCTGTTTTAGCAGCTGTTTCAGATGCCATTTGTGCAGCGAAAGGAGTCGATTTACGTGAGCCTTTGAAGCCCATGTTACCTGCAGTTGCCCAAGAGATTGCATTCCCTTGCATATCAGTGATCGTAACGATCGTGTTGTTGAATGTTGAACGGATATGCACGATACCAGATTCAATATTCTTTTTGACTTTACGTTTACTACGAACGTTCTGTTTGCGTTTTGCCATCTTAGTTTACCCTCCCTTACTTCTTCTTGTTCGCTACTGTACGGCGTGGGCCTTTACGAGTACGCGAGTTGTTTTTAGTGTTTTGACCACGAACTGGAAGACCACGACGGTGACGAACACCACGGTAGCAACCGATTTCGATCAAACGTTTGATGTTGAGTGAGATTTCACGACGAAGGTCACCCTCAACTTTGATTTTATCTAAACCATCACGAAGTTGGTTCAATTGTTCCTCAGTCAAGTCGCGAGTACGAGTATCTTCAGAGATACCAGTTTCTTTCAAGACTTTTTGAGCAGTCGTTTTACCAACACCATAGATGTAAGTGAGTGAGATGACGATGCGTTTCTCACGTGGAATATCTACACCAGCAATACGTGCCATGTGTGCACCTCCTTGTTTAATTACCCTTGTTTTTGTTTATGCTTAGGGTTTTCGCAAATAACCATTACTTTGCCTTTACGGCGGATAACTTTACATTTTTCACAGATCGGTTTAACCGAAGGTCTTACTTTCATTGTGAATACCTCCTCCTGAAAAAATCGGAGTTTTTATTTGAAACGGTATGTGATCCGTCCGCGAGTCAAGTCGTATGGTGACAACTCAACCGTTACTTTATCTCCTGGCAAGATCCGAATGAAGTGCATCCGAATTTTTCCTGAGACGTGCGCGAGGACCGTGTGGCCGTTTTCTAACTCCACCTTAAACATCGCGTTTGGAAGCGGCTCGATAACCGTACCTTCCACTTCGATTACATCTTGTTTCGCCATCAATTATACCCCTTTCTCTATAAAGTTGATTGGGAGCCCAGACGATTTGTAGCGCTAGGGGCTTTCTACAAGAGCCATTGAGAGATCATCGGTCACAAACACGAGTGGATACTGGCTTATAGAAAGGTGACACCAATAACGCGCACAGCTCACTCTGCATCGACCGTTAAGATCTCGTAGCCGTCGTCTGTGATGGCGATGGTGTGCTCAAAGTGGGCGCACATGCTACCGTCCACCGTCACTACCGTCCAATTGTCGGATAGTGTGCGAACATAGCGTTTCCCGACGTTGACCATTGGCTCAATTGCCAGTGTCATGCCGGTTTTCAGGCGCGGCCCTTTCCCCGGTGGTCCATAATGTGGAATTTGCGGATCTTCATGCAAATTTTGTCCCACGCCGTGGCCCACATATTCGCGGACTACAGAAAAATTCGCTGCTTCAACATGTGACTGAATCGCATGCGAAATATCTGTCAGGTGCACGCCAGCTTTGGCGCGCTCCAATCCTTTATACAGAGATTCTTCAGTTACGTCAAGTAACCGCTTCGTCTCTTCAGAGATTGTACCTACCGGATATGTCCAGGCTGAATCTCCGTGATACCCATTGTACTCTGCTCCGATGTCAATCGAGATGATGTCACCGTCCTGAAGTACACGATCTCCCGGAATACCATGGACAAGCTCTTCGTTCACGGAAGCACAGATGCTACCCGTGAAACCATTATACCCTTTAAACGATGGTGTTGCCCCTTGACTTCGAATATAGCGTTCAGCGATCGCGTCGAGTTGCCCCGTCGTGATACCTGGGCGAATGTGAGCTTGAAGCTCCTTATGCGTCCGGGCGACGATTTGTCCTGCTTTACGCATGATGTCGATTTCACGCGGCGCTTTCGTGATGATCATTACTGATCACCAAGGAGTGCCTGAACATCGGAATATACATCGTTGATTGGACGATCACCGTCCAAATTACGAAGATACCCTTTTTCTGCGTAAAAGTCAATCAAAGGTTGCGCTTGAGCGACGTTGACTTCCAAGCGACGACGTACTGTCTCCTCTTGGTCATCTTCACGTTGTACAAGTGCTGATCCGTCGATATCACAGATCCCCTCCACTTTTGGTGGGTTGTAGAGAACATGATACGTTGCTCCGCAAGTTGGGCAAATCCGGCGACCTGTCAAACGAGGGACAAGTTTCTCCGGGTCTACACCGATGTGGATGACGTGATCAATTTGTTTGCCCAGATCTTCAAGTAATGCTTCAAGAGCATCTGCTTGTTTCACTGTGCGTGGGAAACCGTCAAGGAGAAAACCATTTGCACAGTCTTCTTTGGCGAGACGCTCACGTACGATGCCGATTGTGACTTCGTCCGGAACGAGTTCCCCTTTATCCATGTATGATTTCGCTTCTTGTCCGAGTGGCGTTGAATCTTTGATCGCCGCGCGGAACATGTCGCCTGTCGAGATGTGGGGGATCGCATAGTCTTCGATGATTTTCGCAGCCTGCGTTCCTTTACCAGCACCCGGCAAACCCATCAATACTAGATTCATGTCGGTAGCCTCCACTTCTATAGCTCTATAGACACAACAGAAAGGAAAGGGATGGTCCCCTTCCTCCCGCCTTATCGGATAAAGCCTTTGTAGTGTCGTTTAACCAATTGACTTTCAATCTGTTTCATCGTCTCTAGTCCTACACCGATGACGATCAACAAGCTCGTTCCACCAATCTGCACCGAGTTCGGTAAGCCAGCAAACTTAATGAAGAATGTCGGCGTCACCGCGATGACAGCGAGGAAGAGTGAACCGAAGAATGTCAGACGGTATAGAATCTTTGTGATGTACTGCTCCGTTTGCTTACCAGGACGAATACCAGGAATGTATCCGCCTTGTTTTTGAAGGTTCTCTGCCATTTGTTCCGGGTTAACCTGAACGAATGTGTAGAAGTACGAGAACGCGATGATCAGTGCCACATAGATCGACATACCGATTGGACTCGTATAGTCGAAGATGTCACGGATCTTCGTTGCCGTCTCCGGACTTGCAAAGAAACTCGCAATCGTTGGTGGCGTCACCATGAACGACACCGCGAAGATGACTGGAATAACACCGGCAGCGTTCAATTTGATCGGCAAGTGTGCCGATTGACCGCCAACTGGTGTCCGGTTCACCGTACGCTTAGCGTACTGAATCGGAATCTTACGTGCAGCTTGCTGGACATAGATGACTCCGACGATGACCGCGATGATGATTAAAAGTAAAAGTACGATATAAAGCACGTTTACAAACAAAGCATCCCCTGCATTTTGGAGCTTCGTTTCGTAAATCTGGCGGAATGCATTCGGGAAGCCCGCGACGATCCCAGCGAAGATGATCATTGATATCCCGTTACCAATGCCCTTCTCCGTGATGAGTTCACCGATGAACATCAAGAATGCTGTTCCCGCTGTCAATACGAGTGCAATCATAACGTATGTCCAGGTGCCGAACTGTTCGTCGACAAGACCTGGGTAGATACGGTTAAATCCAAGCGCGATTCCAAACGCTTGGACTAAGCCGAGTACGATCGTTCCATAGCGCGTTACCGTTGCTAACTTCTTACGGCCCGCCTCTCCTTGTTTTGCCCATTCGGCAAACTTTGGAACAACGTCCATCTGTAAGAGTTGGACAACGATCGAGGCCGTGATATACGGCATGATTCCCATCGCAAAGAGTGAGAAATTCTGCAAAGCATTCCCACCGAACGAGTTCAAGAAACCAAGAATACCATTCTGGTCGATCTTGAACACTTCCGTGTTTACCATCGGCACCGGGATATGTGCTCCGATACGGAACACGATGACCAAGGCCAAGGTAAAGAGAATGCGCCGACGAATGTCAGCTACGCGCCACATATTGGAGATCGCTTGAAACATTAGATCACCTCAACCGTACCGCCGGCAGCTTCGATTGCTTGCTTCGCAGCGTCGGAGAACTTATGAGCTTTAACTGTTAGTTTCTTTTCGATCTTACCGTTAGAAAGAATTTTCACGCCGTCTTTCATGCCTTTGACTGCACGAGTCTCGACAAGAAGTTCTGGAGTGACTTCAGTTCCTTCTTCAAAACGGTTGAGTGTGTCAAGGTTAATGACCGCGAACTCTTTACGAGTTGGGTTGTTGAAGCCGCGTTTTGGTAAACGACGGTAAAGTGGGTTTTGTCCACCTTCGAAACCTGGACGAACACCACCGCCTGAACGAGCTTTTTGACCTTTGTGACCACGGCCAGAAGTCTTACCGTTACCAGAAGACATACCGCGACCTACACGGTTGCGTTCTGAACGTGAACCAGCAGCTGGTTTCAATTCATGGAGTTTCATAGTGGGGCACCTCCTCATAAAATTATATCGAACTATTACTCTTGAATTTCTTTTACTGTCACTAAGTGTGACACGTGGTTAATCATCCCACGCATAGCAGCGTTGTCAGGTACGACAACAGTCTGGTGCATCTTACGGAGACCAAGCGTACGAGTAGTAACGCGTTGGTTCTCCGGACGACCGATCATGCTGCGTGTGAGGGTAACTGCGAGTTTCGCCATCTGTTTTCCCTCCCTTTCTTAACCGCGAAGTTCTTCGACGGTTTTACCGCGGAGTTTCGCAACTTCTTCAGCACGTTTGAGTGATGTGAGACCTTCGACAGTCGCACGAACCATGTTGATTGGAGTGCTTGATCCAAGTGATTTTGAAAGAATGTCGTTGATTCCCGCTAATTCGAGAACCGCACGAACTGGACCACCAGCGATGACTCCAGTACCTTCAGAAGCAGGCTTCAAGAAGACGTGACCTGCACCGAATACACCGTTGACTTCGTGTGGAATTGTTGTGTTAACGATTGGAACGTTAACCATGTTTTTCTTAGCATCTTCGATTGCTTTACGGATCGCTTCAGGCACTTCCTGAGCTTTACCCGTACCGAAACCTACGTGACCATTCTTGTCACCAACGACGACGAGGGCAGCAAAACGGAAGCGACGGCCACCTTTTACTACTTTCGCGACGCGGTTTACGGTAACAACGCGTTCTTCGAGTTGATCCATGTTAATTTCTAACTGGCGCATGTAGAGGTTCCCTCCTTTTCTATTAGAATTTGAGACCAGCTTCACGAGCTGCTTCAGCTACAGCTTTGATACGTCCATGATAGAGATATCCTCCACGGTCGAAAACGACTGTTTCGATACCTTTTTCAAGAGCGCGCTCAGCTGCGAGCTTACCAACTGCTGCCGCAGCGTCAGTCGTGTTGCCTTTTTCAAGGTCGAGTGATGATGCAGATGCGAGTGTTGCATGTGTTGCATCGTCAATGACTTGTACGTAAATGTTCTTGTTCGAACGGAATACGTTCATACGTGGACGTGTTGCAGTCCCGATGATTGTACGACGGACACGACCATGACGTTTTTTACGCGTAGCGTTTTTATCTGCCTTTGAGATCATTTATGCCACTCCTTTCCGGTCAATTCGCATGTGCGAATTACTTACCTGTTTTACCTTCTTTACGACGAACGACTTCATCACTGTAACGAATACCTTTACCTTTGTACGGCTCAGGTTGACGGTACGAACGGATCAATGCAGCGACGTGACCAACACGTTCTTTGCTGATTCCGCGAACGATGAGTTGCGTATTCGTAGGAACTTCGACTTCGATGCCTTGTTCCGGAGTGTACTCGATTGGGTGTGAGTAACCGAGGTTGAGTACGATTTTGTTACCTTGCTTTTGTGCACGGTAACCAACACCTTGGATATCGAGTGTCTTAGCGAAACCGTTGCTTACACCTTCGACCATGTTCGCGATAAGCGCACGAGTCGTTCCGTGGATCGTACGGCTTGCTTTCTCGTCGTTCGGACGAGTGACAGTCAATTCATTACCTTCTACGTTGATCGCCATAGCTGGGCTGAACTCGCGTGAGAGTTCCCCTTTAGGACCTTTTACCGTAACCGTGTTGTTTTCAACTGTTACTGTAACGCCTGCTGGGATGACGACTGGCTTTTTACCAATACGTGACATTTAAGACACCTCCGTTCTTTTTATGCGTGTATTACCAGATGTATGCGATCACTTCGCCGCCGACTTTTTGTTGGCGAGCTTCTTTGTCAGTCATTACACCTTTAGATGTTGAAACGATAGCGATTCCGAGACCACCGAGTACTTTCGGGATTTCATCAGCTTTCGCGTAAACGCGAAGACCTGGTTTCGAGATACGTTTGAGTCCAGTGATAACGCGCTCGTTGCTTGCGCCGTATTTAAGGAATACGCGGAGCGTACCTTGTTTGCTGTCCTCGAGATATTCAACATCGCGGATGAAACCTTCACGTTTGAGGATTTCAGCGACTTCACGTTTGATTGTAGAAGCTGGCATTTCCAACTTCTCATGGCGAACCATGTTTGCATTACGAATGCGTGTAAGCATATCTGCAATCGGATCTGTCATAACCATGCGATGTACCTCCTTTCACAACTTTAATGAATTACCAGCTTGCTTTTTTAACACCAGGGATTTGACCTTTATGAGCAAGATCACGGAACTTAATACGGCTGATACCGAATTTACCAATGTAACCGTGTGGACGGCCAGTGATACTACAACGGTTGTGTAAACGAACCGCTGAAGAGTTACGTGGGAGTTTGCTCAAGCCGATGTAGTCGCCTTGTGCTTTCAATTCTGCGCGTTTTTCTGCGAAGCGCTCAACGAGTGCTTGACGTTTTACTTCACGTGCGATCATTGATTTCTTAGCCATGTTGTCGACCTCCCTTATTTTTGGAATGGCATGCCGAGTGCAGTGAGAAGCTCACGTGACTCTTCATCCGTGTTAGCAGTAGTTACGATAACGATGTCCATACCACGGACTTTCGATACGCGATCGTAGTCGATCTCTGGGAAGATCAATTGTTCCTTCACGCCTAGCGTGTAGTTACCACGGCCATCGAAAGATTTTTTCGATACGCCACGGAAGTCACGTACACGTGGAAGTGACACGTTGATCAACTTGTCGAGGAATTCGTACATGCGCTCGCCACGAAGTGTAACCTTCGCACCGATTGGCATACCTTCACGAAGTTTGAAACCAGCGATTGATTTCTTAGCTTTCGTGATGAGTGGCTTCTGACCAGTGAGGAGCTGAAGCTCTTCGACTGCCATGTCAAGTGCCTTAGAGTTCGTAACAGCGTCACCAACACCCATGTTGATTACGATTTTATCGACTTTCGGCGCTTGCATTACAGAACTGTAGTTGAATTTCTCCATCATTACTTTGACGATTTCGTCTTGGTATTTCGCTTTTAAACGGTTCATCAGAAAGTGGACCTCCTTTCTTTAAATCTTCTTATTTATCTAAAGCTTCGCCCGATTTTTTAGCGATACGTACTTTCTTGCCGTCAACCACAGTGAAACCAACGCGTGTTGGGTTACCTGTCTTAGGGTCGATGAGCATAACGTTCGATACGTGAATCGGTGCTTCTTTCTCGACAATTCCGCCTTGCGGGTTGAGTTGAGAAGGCTTTGAGTGTTTTTTGATCATGTTAACGCCTTCGACGATTACGCGATCTTTTTTAGGCATAGCTGTAAGGACAACGCCTTGTTTGCCTTTGTCTTTACCAGTCATAACCTGAACTTTATCACCTTTTTTGACATGCATCGTTAGAGCACCTCCTTGTAGGAATTCTTTGGAATTAAAGTACTTCCGGTGCCAACGAGACGATCTTCATGAAGTCTTTTTCACGAAGTTCGCGTGCGACTGGTCCGAAGATACGTGTGCCACGTGGGCTTTTGTCATCTTTGATGATGACTGCTGCGTTTTCGTCAAAACGGATGTACGAACCGTCTTTACGACGAACGCCACGTTTAGTACGAACGACTACTGCGCGTACAACTTCACCTTTTTTGACAACGCCACCTGGTGTTGCTTGTTTTACTGTACAAACAATAACGTCACCGATGTTAGCAGTTTT
This sequence comes from Exiguobacterium sp. RIT341, assembly GCF_000632205.1. NCBI lineage: Bacteria > Bacillati > Bacillota > Bacilli > Caryophanales > Exiguobacterium > Exiguobacterium sp. RIT341. The sequence continues at coordinate 37,420 of NZ_JFYW01000013.1, read as the reverse complement.
ACGACCAGAACCACCGAGGACTTTGATCGTCAAGACTTCACGAGCTCCTGAGTTGTCTGCTACTTTTAAGCGAGATTCTTGTTGAATCATACGATTGTACCTCCCTCCGGATGTTTATTCACCCGAACTAATTAGAGTTTAGATGATTACTGCTTCTTCAATGACTTCTACGAGACGGAAACGTTTGTCCTTAGATAATGGACGTGTTTCTTGAATGCGTACAACATCACCGATTTTAGCTGTGTTGTTTTCATCATGCGCTTTGTACTTTTTAGAGTAGTTTACGCGTTTGCCGTAAAGCTTGTGCTTTACTTTTGTTTCAACTGTAACTACGATCGTTTTGTCCATTTTGTCAGAAACGACGCGTCCAGTTAACACTTTGCGGTTGTTAGTGCGTTCCATTGAGTGTTCCTCCTCTCAGAATCCGAGTGAATTATGCGTTGTTGATGCCGAGTTCGCGTTCACGAAGAACGGTTTTCGCGCGTGCAATCGACTTGCGCACTTCACGGATACGAGCAGGGTTCTCAAGCTGACCAGTCGCGAGTTGGAAACGAAGGTTGAACAACTCTTCTTTCCACGAACCGACTTTACCGTTAAGCTCTTCAGTTGTTTGCTGACGGAGATCAGTTGCTTTCATTCGTATCACCACCATTTTCTTCACGTTTTACGAACTTACATTTTACTGGAAGTTTGTGTGATGCAAGACGGAGAGCTTCGCGTGCGATCTCTTCCGATACTCCTGCGATTTCGAACATTACTTTACCCGGTTTGACGACTGCTACCCAGCCCTCCGGAGCACCTTTACCTGAACCCATTCGGACTTCAAGAGGTTTTTTAGTGTATGGCTTGTGTGGGAAGATCTTGATCCACACTTTACCACCACGTTTCATATAACGAGTCATCGCGATACGCGCTGATTCGATTTGACGGCTAGTGATCCAGCTAGCTTCTTGAGCTTGGATACCGAACTCGCCGAAGTGTACTGTAGTACCACGTTTCGCTTTACCACGCATGTTGCCGCGGTGAACACGACGATATTTTACACGTTTTGGTAACAACATGTTGTGTTGCCTCCTTCCCTAGACGGATGTGGATTATTCTTCGTTTGCTGCTGCTTTTTTCGTAGGAAGCACTTCACCGTGGTGGAGCCATACTTTTACGCCAATTTTGCCGTAAGTTGTATCAGCTTCTGCAGTACCGTAATCGATGTCTGCACGGAGTGTATGAAGTGGAACTGTTCCTTCCGAATACTTCTCAGAACGAGCGATATCAGCGCCACCAAGACGACCAGAAACTTCAGTCTTGATTCCTTTGATACCAGAACGCATTGAGCGTTGGATTGATTGCTTCATAGCACGACGGAACGATACGCGACCTTCAAGTTGGCGAGCGATGTTCTCAGCGACGAGCTTAGCAACTGCATCCGGGTTTTTCACTTCAACGACGTTAACGTGAACGCGTTTGCCTTTTGCAAGGTTAGTGATGTCTTTACGAAGTGTTTCGATTTCAGAACCGCCTTTACCGATAACCATACCAGGCTTAGCAGTGTGAAGTGAGATGTTCAAGCGGTTAGCTGCGCGCTCGATTTCTACTTTAGAGACACTAGCGTCTTTAAGACGTTTTTCGATATATTCACGAACTACGTAGTCTTCATGAAGGAGATCAGCATAGTCTTTATCTGCGAACCAACGTGATTCCCAGTCTTTGATGATACCTACGCGAAGACCAGTTGGGTTAATCTTCTGACCCACGGTAATCCCTCCTTATTTTTCAGATACCACGATGTGAACGTGGCTCGTACGTTTGTTGATGCGGCTTGCGCGACCCATTGCACGTGGGCGGAAACGTTTGAGCGTTGGACCTTCGTTTACGTAAGCCTCAGTGACTACGAGGTTTTCGATGTTCATGTCGAAGTTGTGCTCAGCGTTCGCGATTGCCGATTTCAATACTTTCTCAACGATTGGCGTTGCTGCCTTGTTCGTGTAAGCAAGAATCGAAAGTGCTTCGCCGATTTGCTTCCCGCGGATTAAGTCTACTACGAGACGTGCCTTACGAGGAGCAATGCGAACCATATTAGCCGATGCTTTTGATTGCATAATGAGTACCTCCCCTCAGATTAACGTTTCGTTTTCTTATCGTTTCCAGCATGTCCTTTGTAAGAACGTGTTGGAGCGAATTCACCAAGTTTGTGACCGACCATATCTTCTGTCACGTAAACCGGTACGTGTTTACGACCATCGTAGACAGCGATCGTGTGACCGATGAACTCTGGGAAGATTGTCGAGCGGCGTGACCAAGTTTTGATGACATGTTTGTCACCAGCTTCGTTGGCTTTATCAACCTTAGCGAGCAGATGGTGATCTGCGAATGGACCTTTTTTCAAGCTGCGACCCATAGTTGTACCTCCCTTTGGCATGATTCAGGAACGGTTCCTACGAACCGTCCAGAAATCATGTAATTATTTTTTAGAACGACGGACGATATATTTATCGCTCGCTTTGTTTTTCTTACGAGTTTTGTATCCGAGTGCCGGTTTACCCCAAGGAGTAAGTGGGCCTGAACGACCGATTGGAGCACGTCCTTCACCACCACCGTGTGGGTGATCGACTGGGTTCATGACAGAACCACGAACTGTAGGACGTTTTCCGAGCCAGCGTGAACGACCAGCTTTACCGATATTGACGAGCTCGTGCTCTTCATTACCGACAGCGCCGACTGTTGCACGGCAAGTAGCAAGGATCATACGAGTTTCGCCTGATTGAAGACGAACGATCGCGTATTTACCATCTTTACCAAGAAGCTGAGCAGAAGTACCAGCTGCGCGAACGAGCTGACCACCTTTACCTGGCTTAAGTTCGATGTTGTGGATCAACGTACCGACTGGGATGTTTGAAAGTGGAAGAGCATTACCGACTTTAATGTCAGCTTCTGGTCCAGCCATGACTTGCATGTCTACTTTCAAGCCTTTCGGTGCGAGGATGTAGCGTTTTTCACCATCGATGTAGTGGATCAATGCGATGTTAGCAGAGCGGTTTGGATCGTACTCAATTGTAGCGACACGACCAGCGATGCCATCCTTGTTCCGTTTGAAGTCGATGATACGATATTTACGTTTGTGTCCGCCACCTTGGTGACGTACTGTCAAGCGACCTTGGTTGTTACGTCCGCCCTTTTTCGAAAGCTTTTCAGTTAACGATTTTTCAGGACGTGAAGCCGTAATCTCAGCAAAGTCAAGTGCAGTCATATTACGACGACCGTTAGTGGTCGGTTTAAACTTTTTAATTCCCATCGAGAGTTCCCTCCTTTTCTACAGAGTTCCGATTAACCGAGGTAATCGAGTTCTTTGCTATCTGCAGTAAGCGTGACGACCGCTTTTTTGCGGCGTGCTGTGTAACCAGCGTGACGACCTACGCGTTTTGCTTTTGGTTTTGAGATCAATGTGTTGACTTTGTCAACTTTCACTCCGAAGATCGCTTCGACTGCATCTTTGATTTGAGTCTTAGATGCCTTCACGTCTACTTCGAATGTGTACTTTTTCTCAGCCATTTGGTTTACTGAACGTTCAGTAATGACAGGACGTTTGATAATGTCGTGTGTGTGTGCCATTATGCAAGCACCTCCTCTACTCTCGCAACAGCGTCCTTCGTAATGATGACTTTGTCATGAGCGACAAGATCAAGGACGTTTACACCTGCAGCGTCAACGACTGTGACACCTGGGATGTTGCGTGTTGAAAGAACGACTGACTCGTTGTAATCAGCAGTAACGACGAGAACTTTACGTTCGATTGAAAGAGCAGCGAATACTGCGATCATGTCCTTAGTTTTAGGAGCATCGATTGTCAATCCTTCAAGAACGATGAACTCGTTGTTAGCGACTTTCGAAGAAAGTGCTGAACGAAGTGCGAGACGACGAACCTTTTTAGGAAGTTTGTAAGCGTACGAACGTGGTGTTGGACCGAAGACTGTTCCACCGCCAACCCATTGTGGCGAACGGATCGAACCTTGGCGTGCACGACCAGTACCTTTTTGTTTCCATGGTTTACGGCCGCCACCGCGAACTTCCGAGCGACCTTTTGTATCATGTGTACCTTGGCGACGTGAAGCTTGTTGCATGACGATTGCATCGTATACGACTGCTTCATTTGGCTCGATTCCGAAAACGGCATCTGCGAGCTCGATGTCTCCAACTTGTGTACCTGTTTGGTTAAGCAAAGCTACTTTAGGCATTCGTTATTCCTCCTTTCCTTGCAAACGGATTAGTTGCCTTTAACCGCAGTTTTGATGACAACTTGGCTCTTACGTGCGCCTGGGATAGCACCCTTGACGAGGAGTAAGCCGCGTTCTGCATCAACTTTTACGATTTCAAGGTTTTGAACAGTGATTTGCTCTCCACCCATGCGTCCAGGGAGCAATTTCCCTTTGAATACACGGTTAGGAGCAACAGGACCCATTGAACCTGGGCGACGGTGGTAACGCGAACCGTGAGCCATTGGACCACGTGATTGGTTGTGACGCTTGATTGCACCAGCGAAACCTTTACCTTTCGACGTACCTGTTACATCAACCATTTCGCCTGCAGCGAAAGTATCTGCTTTAATCTCTTGACCGATTTCGAAATCTGCTACTGATGTACGGATTTCTTTAATGAAGCGCTTAGGTGTCGCGTTTGCTTTCGCAGCGTGACCTTTTTGCGGTTTGTTTTGACGACCTTCTTTGATATCACCAAAGCCGAGTTGAACTGCTTCGTAACCGTCAACTTCCGTTGTTTTCAATTGAAGAACAACGTTACCTTCGACTGAAACGACAGTAACAGGGACGACTTCGCCTGACTCGTTGAAGATTTGTGTCATACCGAGTTTAGTTCCTAAGATTCCTTTAGCCATGAGATACACCTCCTAATATTGAATGATTTTGATCTTCTGGCTAGTATCAACTATCTATAGAAGAAAAATTAAAGTTTGATTTCGATGTCAACGCCCGATGGAAGTTCGAGACGCATAAGCGCATCAACAGTTTTCGGTGTTGGGTTAACGATGTCGATCAAACGTTTGTGTGTACGCATTTCGAACTGCTCACGAGCATCTTTGTACTTGTGAACGGCACGAAGTACTGTGTAGACCGCTTTCTCCGTTGGGAGTGGGATCGGACCAGATACAGTAGCACCTGAACGTTTTGCTGTGTCGACAATCTTCTCAGCCGATTGATCAAGCACGCGGTGATCGTATGCTTTCAAACGGATCCGAATTTTTTCATTTGCCATGTTATTTCCCTCCTTTTCGCCTATTTCGTAAATAGACATTCTCCGCGGAAATTTCCACACTAGCCATGGCAATGCCGCCTGGTGTGTCATAACCTCCCGCTTCATCGCGTTGTGTTTGTGACCAACATATTCTATCATACTGAATCACCAGCAAGAATGCAAGTACTAATAAAATAGAATATGTATTCAAGTCTCTCACCACTCGCACAAACACTTTCCTCAGTATATAAGATGTCAGACCATGTTGCAAGACTGTTTTCAAAGAAATGAAAAAAGGTCTTCCGCCACGGGAGACGGAAGACCTTTGTCTTAAAAATTACTCAACGATTTCTGTAACTGATCCAGCGCCTACTGTACGGCCACCTTCACGGATTGAGAAACGAGTTTCTTTTTCAAGAGCGATTGGTGCGATGAGTTCAACAGTCATTTCGATGTTGTCCCCAGGCATTACCATTTCAGTACCTTCTGGAAGTTGAACCATACCAGTTACGTCAGTTGTACGGAAGTAGAACTGCGGGCGGTAGTTCGCGAAGAATGGCGTGTGACGGCCACCCTCTTCTTTAGAAAGAACGTAAACTTGCGCTTTGAACTTTTTGTGTGGTGTGATTGTGTTTGGTTTTGCGAGAACTTGTCCACGCTCGATGTCGTCACGTGATACACCACGGAGAAGAGCACCGATGTTGTCGCCAGCTTCAGCATAGTCAAGAAGCTTACGGAACATCTCTACACCAGTACATACTGATTTTTTAGTTTCTTCGTGAAGACCAACGATTTCGATCTCGTCGTTGACTTTAAGAACTCCACGCTCAACGCGGCCAGTAGCAACTGTACCACGACCAGTGATTGAGAAGACATCCTCAACTGGCATCATGAAGTCTTTTTCAGTGTCACGAGTTGGTTCTGGGATGTACTCATCGACAGCTGCCATGAGTTCCATGATTTTTTCTTCCCATTTAGCTTCGCCGTTAAGCGCGCCAAGAGCAGAACCTTGGATAACTGGGAGGTCATCACCTGGGAAGTCATACTCAGAAAGAAGTTCACGGATTTCCATTTCGACGAGCTCAAGAAGCTCTTCGTCGTCAACCATGTCAACTTTGTTCATGAATACTACGATGAAAGGAACACCTACTTGACGTGAAAGCAAGATGTGCTCACGTGTTTGTGGCATTGGACCATCTGTTGCAGAAACAACGAGGATCGCGCCGTCCATTTGTGCAGCACCAGTGATCATGTTTTTAACATAGTCAGCGTGACCTGGGCAGTCAACGTGTGCATAGTGGCGTTTTTCTGTTTCGTACTCGATGTGAGCTGTTGCGATTGTGATACCGCGCTCGCGCTCTTCTGGAGCACCATCGATTTGGTCAAACTTAGTTGCAGCTTTACCTTGTGATTTTGCAAGTACAGCTGAGATAGCTGCTGTCAAAGTTGTTTTACCGTGGTCGACGTGGCCGATTGTACCAACGTTAACGTGCGGTTTAGAACGGTCGAATTTTTCCTTACCCATTCTGAATTCCTCCTCTATGTGTCTAATAATTTTTTATAACTAGGAAGGTGAGTCGTAAGATAACGTACACCTTCCTTAGCTTACACTAATCATAAAAGCGTGACAACCTGTGAAGGATTAGCCGTTTGCTTTTTTGATGATTTCTTCTGCAACTGATTTCGGTACTTCTTCGTAGTGATCGAAGTGCATCGAGTACGTTCCGCGACCTTGTGTGCGTGAACGAAGACCAGTAGCGTATCCGAACATTTCAGAAAGTGGAATCATTGAACGGACAACTTGAGCGTTACCGCGTGCTTCCATACCTTCTACGCGACCACGGCGTGATGTAACATCACCCATGATGTCTCCCATGTATTCGTCTGGGATGACGATTTCAACTTTCATCATTGGCTCAAGGATAACAGCGCCGCTCTTATCTTTAAGTTGTTTGACTGCCATTGAAGCCGCAACTTTAAATGCCATCTCGTTTGAGTCGACATCGTGGTACGATCCGAAGACGAGTGAAGCTTTTACGTCAACGACCGGGTAACCAGCAAGGATACCGTTTTGAAGTGCTTCTTCGATTCCGTTCTCAACCGCTGGGATGTATTCACGTGGAACAACACCACCGACGATTTTGTTGTTGAACTCGAAGCCAGCGCCTTCTTCGTTCGGCTCGAATTCTACGACGACGTGACCATACTGACCACGACCACCAGATTGACGAGCGAACTTCGAATCGATCTTCGCCGCTTGGCGGATCGTTTCACGGTAAGCTACTTGTGGAGCACCAACGTTTGCTTCGACTTTGAACTCGCGACGCATACGGTCAACGATGATGTCGAGGTGAAGCTCACCCATACCTGAGATGATCGTTTGACCAGTCTCTGGGTTTGTTTCAGTGCGGAACGTTGGATCCTCTTCAGCAAGCTTAGCGAGGGCTTGACCCATTTTATCTTGGTCAGCTTTCGTTTTTGGTTCGATAGCGACCGAGATAACTGGTTCTGGGAATGTCATTGATTCGAGAACGACGTTGTCTTTCTCTGCACAAAGCGTATCTCCAGTAGTCGTATCTTTCAAACCTACAGCTGCAGCGATGTCACCCGCGTATACCATCGGGATCTCTTCACGGCTGTTTGCGTGCATTTGAAGGATACGTCCAAGACGCTCACGTTTGCCTTTTGTTGAGTTTTTAACGTACGATCCTGCCGAAGCTGTACCAGAGTACACACGGAAGAATGTCAATTTACCGACGTAAGGGTCAGTCATGACTTTGAACGCGAGTGCAGAGAATGGTGCTTCGTCCGAAGACTCACGCACGATTTCTTCATCCGTATCCATGTCGATACCTGAGATCGCTTTTACGTCGATTGGTGATGGGAGGTAATCGAGAACTGCGTCAAGCATAAGCTGAACACCTTTGTTCTTGAATGCCGAACCTACGAGTACAGGATAGAAGTCAACTGTCAGAGTTGCTTTACGGATAGCCGCTTTCAACTCGTCGATTGTGATTTCTTCACCCTCGAGGTATTTCATCATCAATTCTTCTTCGTAATCCGCAACTGCTTCGATCAATGATCCACGGAGTTCTTCAGCTTGATCAGCGAGATCAGCTGGGAAACCGTCAGTCACTTCGATGTCAGTTCCAAGATCGTTACCGTACATGTATGTTTTCTGTTCGACGAGGTCGATGATTCCTTTGAATTCATCTTCCGCACCGATTGGAATTTGGATCGCGTGTGCGTTCGCTTGGAGGCGTTCGCGAAGCGTTCCGACCGAGTACAAGAAGTCTGCACCGATTTTATCCATTTTGTTAACGAAAACGATACGTGGTACGCCGTAAGTTGTAGCTTGGCGCCATACTGTCTCAGTTTGTGGCTCAACACCAGACTGAGCGTCAAGTACTGCTACCGCACCATCAAGTACGCGAAGTGAACGTTCAACCTCAACTGTGAAGTCTACGTGTCCAGGTGTATCGATGATGTTTACGCGGTTACCTTTCCATTGAGCAGTTGTTGCTGCCGATGTAATCGTGATCCCACGCTCTTGCTCTTGCTCCATCCAGTCCATTTGTGAAGCACCTTCGTGCGTTTCACCAATCTTGTGGATACGACCCGTGTAATACAGGATACGCTCAGTCGTTGTTGTTTTACCAGCATCGATGTGAGCCATGATCCCGATGTTACGAGTGTTCTTAAGGGAGAATTCTCTTGCCATCTTTAAACATTCTCCTTTCGCATTTTAGTTTAGTGGTCGTGTGTTGCCACACGTCATGACTATACCCGAAAGCCACCTCATAATTCCATTAAAAATGGCATGCATGAGGTGGTGATTTTCGGAATTACCAGCGGTAGTGAGCAAACGCTTTGTTCGCTTCCGCCATTTTGTGCATATCTTCGCGCTTCTTAACAGAAGCACCAGTGTTGTTTGCAGCGTCCATGATTTCGTTAGCAAGGCGCGCATCCATAGTTTTTTCGTTACGGAGACGTGAGTAGTTCACGAGGTAACGAAGTGCGAGTGTCGTACGACGCTCTGGGCGAACTTCGACAGGAACTTGATAGTTAGCTCCACCTACACGGCGTGCTTTAACTTCAAGAACTGGCATGATGTTGTTCATCGCTTCTTCAAAGACTTCCATTGCATCGCGACCTGAACGTTCAGCGATAGTTTCGAAAGCTTTGTATAAGATTTGTTGAGCAGTACCTTTTTTACCATCTAACATAAGACGGTTGATAAGGCGGGTAACGAGTTTAGAGTTGTAGATCGGATCAGCCATTACATCACGACGTTCTGCTTGACCTTTACGTGGCATTCCGAGTCCCTCCTTTCATATAGTGAGGTGATATCTTAAGATATCTAGATTATTTTTTAACTTTAGGACGTTTAGTACCGTATTTCGAACGACCTTGCATACGGCCGTCAACACCAGCTGTATCAAGCGCACCACGAACGATGTGGTAACGTACCCCTGGTAAGTCTTTTACACGGCCGCCGCGGATAAGAACAACACTGTGCTCTTGAAGGTTGTGGCCGATACCTGGGATGTAAGCTGTTACTTCCATTGTGTTCGTCAAACGTACACGTGCGTATTTACGAAGAGCCGAGTTCGGTTTCTTCGGAGTCATTGTACCTACACGAGTACAAACACCACGTTTTTGTGGTGAGCTGATGTCAGTACGAGCTTTAATGAAGCTGTTGTACCCTTTGTTCAGCGCTGGCGAATCTGATTTCACAACTTTTGATTGACGTCCTTTACGGACTAATTGGTTGATAGTAGGCATCTTTGAGATCCTCCCTTCCTGAATTCATGACAAATTTCAAAACCACCGAGCCGGGTGGTTCATCGAAAGTCATAATGAAACGTTTTGCGTGGCTCAGGCATTCCATCGCCACACAAAACGCATTATCAAACTTTCTTAATGGCAACAGCTGTTGCTGCGACATCGATTCCACAAGCTTTTCCAAGCTCTTGCTTAGAAGGAACATTCACGACTGGAACGTTAGCTTGTTTCGCCGCATCGAGCAATGCTTGTTTTACGTGTTCATCTGCGTCATCCGCAATGATCACTTCCGACGCCTTGCCAGATCGCAATGCTTTGAGCGTTTGCTTTTGACCGACAAACTTCAAATCTGCGCCGACTACTTTTTTGTAAGACATGAAGATATCCTCCAAAATAACACAGCCGGTTGGCAACACTATATCATAGTAGCACCGCCATACCGGCGTGTCAAGGCGTTTTATTCTACCGGAGAATCGGCTTCTACAGGTGCTTCGCCAGCTACTTCGAGATCGATCTGACGGTAACGTGACATCCCAGTACCAGCTGGAACCAACTTACCGATGATGACGTTCTCTTTCAAGCCGCGAAGGTAGTCGCTCTTCCCTTTAATCGCTGCATCCGTAAGGACACGAGTCGTTTCTTGGAACGACGCAGCCGATAGGAATGAATCTGTTTCAAGTGACGCTTTCGTGATACCGAGAAGAACTGGTTTCGCCGAAGCGAGAGCTTTCCCGTTACGGAGCGCTTCTTTACAAGCTTCCTTGAACGTGCTGATATCGACGAGCGAACCTGGTAAGAGTGAAGTCTCACCAGATTCGATGACACGTACGCGACGGATCATTTGGCGAACCATGACCTCGACGTGTTTGTCACCGATCTCAACCCCTTGCATCCGGTATACTTTTTGAACTTCTTGAAGCAAGTAGTTCTGAACGCCGGATACACCTTTAACGTTCAAGAGTTCTTTCGGATCGATCGAACCTTCCGTGAAGACTTGACCAGCTTTGACCTCGTCCCCGAGCTGAACACGTAGACGTGAACCGAATGGGATCGTGTATGTGCGTGTTTCGCTGAGTCCTTGGACCGTCAATTCACGTTTGTCACGCGATTCCGTGAAGTCGATGACTTGACCATCGATTTCCGAGATGACCGCTTGACCTTTCGGGTTACGCGCTTCGAACAACTCTTGGATACGCGGAAGACCTTGTGTGATATCGTCTCCGGCAACCCCACCTGTGTGGAAGGTACGCATCGTAAGCTGCGTTCCTGGCTCACCGATTGATTGTGCCGCGATGATACCGACAGCTTCGCCGACTTCGACGTCGTTGCCTGTTGCCAAGTTGCGTCCGTAACATTTCTTACAGACACCATGGCTTGTGTTACATGTGAAGGCAGTACGGATCTCAACGTTGTCGACACCAGCGTCAGTGATGACACGCGCGATGTCTTCATCGATGAGTTCGTTCGTCGAAACGAGGACTTCTCCTGTTTCAGGGTGAACGACGTTTTCGAATGCAGTACGGCCGACGAGGCGGTCGTAAAGGCTTTCGATCTCTTCCGTTCCTTCACGGAGTGCTGTGACACGGATACCACGATCCGTTCCACAATCATCTTCACGGATGATGACGTCTTGAGCGACGTCAACGAGACGACGAGTCAGGTAACCTGAGTCAGCCGTTTTCAAGGCTGTATCGGCAAGACCTTTACGCGCACCGTGTGTCGAGATGAAGTATTCCTGTACCGTTAGACCCTCACGGAACGATGATTTGATCGGGAGCTCGATGATCCGTCCACTTGGAGCGGCCATGAGTCCACGCATACCAGCGAGCTGCGTGAAGTTCGACGCGTTACCACGGGCACCGGAGTCACTCATCATGAAGATCGGGTTGAGGCGGTTGAGGGATTTCATCAGACGAGACTGAATTTCATCCTTCGCATCATTCCACGATTTAACGACGCGCTCATAGCGCTCGTCTTCTGTGATGAGACCACGACGGTACGATTTCATGACGCGGTCGACATTGTCCTGCGCTTCAACAAGAATTTCTTGTTTGTCCGGAAGAACGATGATGTCCGCGATCCCTACCGTGATACCGGCACGAGTCGAGTGTTTGAATCCGAGGTTTTTCATGCGGTCGAGCATGCGGCTTGTTTCTGTCGTCTCAAACCGTTTGAAGACTTCCGCGATGACATTTCCAAGGAATCCTTTTTTGAACGGGTCGATGATCGGACGGTTCTTCAGTTCTGCCGCGACATCTGTTCCTTTTTCAAGGAAGTACTTGTCTGGCGTCGCTTCTTGAAGGTTCGTCATCGTTGGTTCGTTCAAGTAAGGGAACGTCGTTGGGAGGATCTCGTTGAAGATCAACTTACCGACTGTTGTAATCAATAATTTCTCGTTTTGCTCTTCCGTGAATGTCGGGTTCTTGAGAACGCCGGCTGGAATCGCAACACGTGTATGGAAGTGCGCATAACCGTTTTGATAAGCGATGAGCGCTTCGTTCACTGTCGAGAAGATTTTACCTTCGCCGATCGCGTTTTCGCGCTCGAGCGTGAGGTAGTAGTTACCGAGGACCATATCCTGCGATGGTGTAACAACAGGTTTACCGTCTTTCGGGTTCAAGATGTTTTGTGCAGCGAGCATGAGAAGACGTGCTTCTGCTTGTGCTTCTGCCGAAAGTGGTACGTGAACCGCCATTTGGTCACCATCGAAATCGGCGTTGTATGCCGTACATACGAGTGGGTGAAGGCGAATCGCGCGTCCTTCGACGAGCGTTGGTTCGAATGCCTGGATACCGAGACGGTGAAGTGTCGGTGCACGGTTCAAGAGAACCGGATGCTCACGGATGACTTCTTCGAGGACATCCCAGATTTCAGGTTGAACGCGCTCGATTTTCCGTTTCGCACTCTTGATGTTCGGTGCGATGCCACGAGAGACGAGTTCTTTCATGACGAACGGTTTGAAGAGTTCAAGGGCCATTTCTTTTGGAAGACCACATTGATACATCTTCAGATTCGGACCAACGACGATAACCGAACGACCAGAGTAGTCGACACGTTTACCGAGCAAGTTTTGACGGAAACGTCCTTGTTTCCCTTTCAACATGTGTGAAAGTGATTTAAGTGGACGGTTACCTGGTCCAGTGACTGGACGACCACGACGACCGTTATCGATCAAAGCATCGACTGCTTCTTGAAGCATCCGTTTTTCATTCTGAACGATGATGTTCGGAGCGCCAAGGTCAAGAAGACGCTTGAGACGGTTGTTACGGTTGATGACGCGGCGGTACAAGTCGTTCAAGTCAGACGTCGCGAAACGTCCGCCATCGAGTTGAACCATCGGACGAAGTTCCGGTGGGATGACTGGAAGTACTTCAAGCACCATCCATTCTGGATTGTTGCCCGAGTTACGGAAAGCATCGAGAACTTCAAGACGTTTGATCGCACGCGTACGACGTTGTCCTTGAATCATACGAAGTTCTTCACGTAATGCAGCGACTTCTTTATCGAGTTCCACGTCACGGAGCAATTTACGAACTGCTTCCGCACCCATTTCAGCAGTAAACGAACGACCGAACTTCTCACGATAGGCACGGTATTCTTTCTCTGAAAGGAGTTGTTTCTTCTCAAGTGTCGATTCGCCTGGATCTGTTACGACGTACGACGCGAAGTAGATGATCTCTTCTAACGCACGTGGTGACATGTCGAGGACGAGTCCCATACGGCTAGGAATTCCTTTGAAGTACCAGATGTGCGAAACCGGTGCTGCGAGCTCGATGTGACCCATGCGCTCCCGACGGACTTTCGACTTCGTGACTTCAACGCCACAGCGATCACAAATGATTCCTTTATAGCGGATCCGTTTGTATTTACCACAGTAACATTCCCAGTCTTTTGTTGGACCAAAGATACGTTCACAGAACAAACCATCTTTCTCCGGTTTGAGTGTACGATAGTTGATCGTCTCCGGCTTTTTCACTTCCCCGAAAGACCATGAACGGATCTTTTCGGGGGAAGCGAGGCCGATTTGCATATATTCAAATCTATTAACATCTACCAAGGGGTGGACCTCCCTTTCGCTTATTCCTCTTCAGTAACAACTGGTGCGACAGGCGCTTGAACTTCTTCGAGTGCTGGAGTCGCGTTCGGGATATTGTCCTCGTCTTCGTCACGCATTTCGATCTCTTCATCATCAGCAGACATCATCTTAACGTCCATACCGAGGGATTGAAGCTCTTTAATGAGGACTCGGAACGATTCCGGTACGCCCGGTTGTGGTACATTCTCACCTTTGACGATTGCTTCGTACGCTTTGACACGACCGATCGTATCATCCGACTTGATTGTAAGGATTTCTTGGAGCGTGTAGGCTGCGCCGTATGCTTCAAGTGCCCATACTTCCATCTCACCGAAACGCTGACCACCGAACTGGGCTTTACCACCGAGCGGTTGTTGTGTAACGAGTGAGTATGGTCCTGTCGAACGTGCGTGAAGTTTATCATCGACCATGTGAGCAAGTTTAATCATATACATGACACCGACAGAGATACGGTTATCGAACGCTTCACCCGAACGACCATCATAAAGGACAGTCTTCGCGTCGCGATCCATACCTGCTTCTTCAATCGTTGCCCAAACATCTTCCTCACGCGCACCATCGAATACTGGTGATGCGACTTTAATGCCGAGTTGACGTGCTGCCATCCCGAGGTGAAGCTCGAGCAACTGCCCGATGTTCATCCGTGATGGAACCCCAAGTGGGTTCAACATGATGTCAATTGGCGTACCGTCTGGCATGTACGGCATGTCTTCTTCTGGAAGGATACGTGAGATAACACCTTTGTTACCGTGACGACCCGCCATTTTATCACCCTCGTGAATCTTACGCTTCTGAACGATGTAAGCACGGATCAACTGGTTGACACCAGGTGAGAGCTCGTCCCCATTATCGCGGTCGAAGATTTTGACGTCGAGAATGATTCCATCACCACCGTGTGGAACACGGAGAGATGTATCACGGACTTCACGTGCTTTTTCACCGAAGATTGCATGAAGAAGACGTTCTTCCGCTGTCAATTCCGTTACACCCTTCGGCGTAACTTTACCGACGAGGATATCGCCGTCCTTGACTTCCGCACCGACGCGAATGATTCCGCGATCGTCGAGGTTTTTCAAGGCATCATCACCGACGTTCGGAATATCACGTGTGATTTCTTCCGGTCCGAGTTTCGTATCACGCGACTCACATTCGTATTCTTCGATGTGGATCGATGTGTAGACGTCGTCTTTGACAAGACGTTCACTCATGATGACAGCATCCTCATAGTTGTAACCATCCCATGTCATGAAACCGACGAGTACGTTACGACCAAGCGCAAGTTCCCCACCGTCCATCGATGGACCATCTGCAAGGATCTCGCCTTTATCGACTGGGTCGCCTGCTTTGATGATTGGTTTTTGGTTATAACACGTTCCTTGGTTAGAACGGATGAATTTTTGAATCTTGTAACGGTCGAGTTCACCTTCAACGATGTTGCCATCGACTTCCGTCGTACGACGGACAAGGATTTCACGCGCCGTGACACGCTCAGCGATCCCTGCGTGCTTCGCAACGACAGCGGCTCCTGAGTCTTTCGCAGACACGTACTCCATTCCTGTACCGACAATCGGAGATTCCGGGTTCAGAAGTGGGACGGCCTGACGTTGCATGTTCGCTCCCATGAGGGCACGGTTCGAGTCATCGTTCTCAAGGAACGGGATACAAGCCGTTGCGGCAGATACGACCTGCTTCGGCGAAACGTCCATGTAATCGACACGTGCTGGTTCGACAGACAAGTTTTGTCCACGGAAACGTGAAAGGACGTGTGAATCTTGGAACGTCTTCTCTTCCGTCAACAACATGTTTGCCTGTGCGACGACGTAGAGATCCTCTTCGTCAGCAGTCATGTAGTGGATTTCATCCGTGACGACGCCCGTTTCCGGATCGACACGACGATATGGTGCTTCGATGAAGCCGTACTCATTGACCTTCGCGTACGAAGACAACGAGTTGATCAAACCGATGTTTGGTCCCTCTGGCGTTTCGATCGGACACATACGGGAATAGTGCGAGTAGTGTACGTCACGAACTTCGAAACCAGCGCGCTCACGTGTCAAACCACCAGGTCCGAGTGCTGAAAGACGACGTTTGTGCGTCAATTCCGCAAGCGGGTTCGTTTGGTCCATGAACTGAGACAACTGCGAGCTACCGAAGAACTCTTTAATCGATGCGATAACTGGACGAATGTTGATCAATGCCTGTGGCGTGATTGCATTCTGATCCTGAATCGACATCCGTTCTTTAACGACACGTTCCATCCGTGAGAGACCGATCCGGAATTGATTCTGGAGCAGCTCACCGACTGAACGGAGACGACGGTTACCGAGGTGATCGATATCGTCTGTCGTACCGACTTCATGCAACAAGTTGAAGAAGTAGTTGATCGCAGCAATCATGTCAGCAGGCGTGATGTGCTTGATGTCACGATCGATGTTACCGTTACCGATGATATTGATGATGCGTTCACCTTCAGCATCGTCCGGTGCGAACACCTTGATTGACTGTAAGTTGAAAGCCTCACCCTGCGTTACGCCGCCTGTAGGCGTCGCTTCGATGTAACCAACGGATCCTTCAAGGAATGGAAGGACTTTATCGAGCATACGACGATCAAGGACCGTTCCTGCTTCCGCGATGACTTCACCTGTCTCTGGGTCAACGAGCGTTTCCGCAAGTTTCTGACCGAAAAGACGGTTCTTAAGATGAAGCTTTTTATTGATTTTATAACGACCAACGTTTGCCAAATCATAACGTTTCGGGTCAAAGAAGCGCGACACGAGTAACGCTTTTGCGTTTTCGACTGTCGGCGGCTCTCCCGGACGTAGACGCTCATAAATCTCGATGAGGGCTTTTTCCGTTGATTCCGTATTATCTTTTTCAAGTGAATTCCGGAGGTACTCATCATCACCGAGAAGATCGATGATTTCCTGATCCGTACCGAAACCAAGAGCACGTAAAAGAACCGTTACTGGAATCTTACGCGTGCGATCAATGCGAACATAAACGATGTCTTTCGCGTCTGTCTCGAGCTCGAGCCATGCACCACGGTTTGGGATGACTGTCGCGGAGAACCCACGCTTACCGTTCTTATCTAACTTATTGTTGTAATAAACACTTGGCGAACGAACAAGCTGCGAAACGATTACGCGTTCCGCTCCATTGATGATGAATGTTCCCGACTCCGTCATAAGCGGGAAGTCACCCATGAAGACTTCTTGTTCTTTCAATTCACCCGTCTCTTTATTTTGAAGACGGACTTTAACGCGTAGTGGTGCCGAATAGGTCACGTCGCGCTCTTTCGATTCATCGATCGAATACTTCGGCTCTCCGAGCGAGTAGTCGATGAATTCTAATACGAGATTCCCTGTGAAATCGGAAATCGGCGAAATGTCATGAAACATTTCACGAAGACCTTCCCGCAGGAACCACTCATACGAATTCGTTTGAATCTCGATTAAGTTTGGAAGTTCCAATACTTCGCTGATACGTGCATAGCTTCTTCTCTGACGGTGACGACCGTACTGAACAAGTTGACCAGTCAACTGATTCACCTCTCAGACCCACTTCTTCTTATAGAGAAGGACGGGTGTAATATCGAACATTGAAGCCATTTTTTGATTGATAAGCGCAAAAAAGCGACGTCTTGTCTACTCAATCATCTGTAGTCGAGAACGCCAGCTGCTTTCAAACATCTTATCCAAAAATCACTCCAATGGCATTTTATAATACTATCATAGACACAACATGAGGTCAACGACAAATCCTTCGATTTGTCAAGACCGAATTGATTTAAATATCGAGTACCCTTTATCACGGGTAACTGTCTCACACATACCGAATACTTCTTCCATCAACTTCTTCGCAGATGGTCCACCTTGTTTCTTTTGAATGACGACCCAAAGTTCGCCGCCAACGATGAGATGATCATATGCTTCTCGGAGAATACGATGAACGACCGTTTTTCCTGCCCGAATCGGTGGATTCGTCACGATCGCTGCGAATGTCGATTCGCCTACCCCATCATACCCGTCACTCACACCGGTCGTCACGGAAACACCGTTCGCGCGCGCATTGTCTGCCGCTAGTTCGAGCGCCCGTTCATTGACATCGATCAAGTGTGCCGGACGTCCTGTCGACTTCGAGAGCGCAATGCCCATCGGTCCATATCCACAGCCGACATCTAAAATGTCTCCAGCTACAGCCGGTTCCGTGAATGCCTCAATCAACAGACGTGAACCAAAATCGATTCCGTTCTTTGAAAAGACACCGTGATCCGATGTAAAGCGGAGCGTTTGACCACGCAGGACATATTCCCACGTCTTCGGATCTCGTTTCGATGAAGGGTCATTCGTATAATAATGATCCGCCATGTTTCCTTCCCCTCTCATGTAAAAGATGAAAACAAAAGAAGCTCGCAATGCGAGCTTCTCTTGTTTCTACGGAAGAAGAAAATTACTTAACTTCTACAGTAGCGCCAGCTTCTTCAAGCTTAGCTTTCATTGCTTCAGCGTCTTCTTTCGAAACGCCTTCTTTAACTGGTGCTGGAGTTCCGTCTACGAGAGCTTTCGCTTCTTTAAGACCGAGGCCTGTCAATTCGCGAACTGCTTTGATGACGTTGATTTTACCAGATCCAGCGTTAGTAAGGATAACGTCGAATTCAGTTTGCTCTTCAGCTGCTGCGCCTGCGCCAGCACCTGCAACTGCTACTGGAGCTGCTGCTGATACGCCGAATTCTTCTTCGATTGTTTTTACGAGTTCGTTAAGTTCAAGAACAGTCATGCCCTTGAGGTCTTCGATAAATTGCTCTTTGTTGAAAGCCATTATGGTTTTCCTCCTTTGATTTAGCCCACGTTGGGGTGTGAAAATTGTGTTGGTTGCCTATCCCGCTAAGCAGAAATTAAGCAGATTGTTCTTCTTTTTGCTCTGCGATTGCGTTCGTTGCCACCGCGAGTCCACGGATTGGCGCTTGAAGCACGCTGAGGAGCATCGAAAGGAGACCTTCGCGTGATGGAAGTTCCGCAAGGGCTTTGACATCTTCTACTGAAGTGACTTTGCCTTCGATGATACCACCTTTAAGTTCGAGAGCCTTGTGCGTTTTAGCGAAGTCGTTCAAGATCTTAGCTGGCGCGATAACGTCTTCATTGCTGAAGGCGATCGCACTAGGACCTGTGAAGACTTCATCAAGACCTTCGAGGTTGCTTTGAACTGCCGCGCGGCGGAGGAGACCGTTTTTGTAAACTTTGAATTCAACGCCCGCTTCGCGGAGTTGTTTACGAAGTTCAGTGACTTCTTCTACTGTGAGACCACGGTAGTCGACGACAACTGTTCCTGCGCTCGCTTGGAGTTTCTCAGCGATCTCAGATACGAGATCCGCTTTGACAGCGATAACTTTTTCGTTTGCCATTTCTGTTGCACCTCCTGGTAGATGAAATGTACCGGTGCGAGGGGCTGCTCGATTTCAAATAAAAAGCCTCCGTCTGCAAAGCAGAGGAGGCGTAATCGTCAAAAAGGATACCTGAACAAACAGGCTCTCTGAGCAAGAACACCTCGGAAGGATTTATGCCCATGTGAGCACCTTCTGTCTACGGTATGTCGAAATATATCAACGTTTTATACTGTAACAGCGTTCTTAGAACGTTGTCAAGTTCGTTTTAGACGAAATTATTTCGCGAAGTCAGCTGAAGATACTTTTACACCAGGACCCATTGTAGAAGCGATCGCGATGTTCTTAAGGTATACACCTTTAGCAGTAGCAGGCTTAACTTTTACGAGAGTTTCGATAACTGTGTTGATGTTCTCAACGAGTTTCTCGTTATCGAATGATTTTTTACCGACAGGAACGTGGATGTTACCTGATTTGTCGACACGGTACTCAACTTTACCAGCTTTGATATCGTTGATTGCTTTTGTGACGTCAAATGTAACTGTACCTGTTTTCGGGTTTGGCATGAGGCCTTTTGGTCCGAGAACGCGACCAAGTTTACCAACTTCACCCATCATGTCTGGTGTCGCAACGATAACATCGAAGTCGAACCATCCTTGTTGGATTTTGTTGATGTACTCAGCATCACCAGCGTAATCTGCTCCAGCAGCTTCCGCTTCTTTAAGTTTCTCACCTTTCGCGAAGACGAGAACTTTTTGTGTTTTACCAGTACCGTGTGGCAATACGACTGCTCCACGGATTTGTTGGTCTGCTTTCTTCGGATCTACTCCGAGACGAACAGCCAATTCGATAGTCTCATCGAATTTCGCAGTTGCAGATTTTTTAGTCAAATCTACAGCTTCTGCGAGTTCGTATGAAACCGTACGATCGATAAGCTTAGCAGCTTCTTTGTACTTCTTACCCATTTTAGGTTCCTCCTTTGTGGTTGTGCGGAAAATCCTCCCACATAATGAAAGGGTAGCAGGCTTCAAGAAACTATCCGCCTGCGACCCTCATCGTTGTTCATGGTAATCAAAAAGACATTAGTCTTCGATTACGATACCCATAGAACGTGCAGTACCTTCAACCATCAACATTGCTGTTTCAACAGATGATGCGTTAAGGTCTGGCATTTTTGTTTCAGCGATTTCACGAACTTTGTCACGTTTGACTGTCGCTACTTTCTTACGGTTCGGTTCACCTGAACCACTCTCAATTCCAGCTGCTTTCTTCAAGAGAACTGCTGCTGGAGGAGTTTTAGTGATGAATGTGAATGAACGATCTTCAAAAACCGTGATGACTACAGGGATAATCAAGCCGGCTTGGTCTTGTGTACGAGCGTTGAACTCTTTACAGAAGCCCATGATGTTCACACCTGCTTGACCGAGTGCCGGTCCAACTGGTGGAGCTGGGTTTGCTTTGCCCGCAGGAATTTGAAGTTTTACGAGTTTCATAACCTTCTTCGCCACGAGACACACCTCCTTAATTCTTTAATGTGGTTTAATTGGACGTTGCGCGTCCTCCCACTCATTCTATTCGACGAGTTATTTATCGAAATAAGCACAACATCAAACACGAAAAATTGTATCATTAAAACAAAACATTCGCAATAGGAAACTTAATCGATTTTATCGACCTGTGCGAAATCAAGCTCGACCTTCGTTTCGCGACCGAACATATCAACAGAGACTTTCATTTTCTCAGCATCTGTATCAAGCTCCTCGATCGTACCTTCGAGATTTTCGAAAGCTCCTTCTTTGATTCGGACGATTTGTCCGAGTGAGAAGTCGTAACGGCTCTTCAGATCGACAAGACCCATTGATCCAAGGATATTTTCTGCTTCTTCCGGAAGAAGTGGGGTTGGTTTTGAACCGCCGCCGACTGATCCGAGGAAGCCTGTGACGTTCGGAGTATTCCGGACGACATACCAGGAATCATCCGTCATGACCATCTCAACGAGGACATACCCCGGGAAGATCTTGACTTCACGTTCCTTGATTTTCGTTTCTCCCTTTTTGTTCGTTACTTCTTCTTGTACCGTTTCAATCGGAACGAGTACACGGAAGATTTTTTCGTCCATGTTCATGGATTCAATTCGACGTTCAAGGTTCGCCTTGACGTTATTTTCGAATCCGGAATACGTTTGGACGACAAACCATTGTTTCTCCATGGTAGGCCACCTCTTCTTTTTACTTAATCAACCAGCTCATCAATGCGCTAAGCCCTGAATCGACGCCGAAGATGAAGACACCCATGAAGATCACCATACCGATGACCGTCAATGTGTATTTCGTCAGCTCTTTCCGTTTTGGCCAGCTCGTCTTTTTCAATTCATTCCATACGTCACGCAAAAATTTCATCGTACTTTCCCTCCAGGATGTAATAAATCGGGACAGATGAAGCTTTATTTCGCTTCTTTATGAATCGTATGCGCGTTACAACGACGGCAGAATTTCTTCAATTCCAAGCGGACAGTGACGTCCTCTTTTTTCATCGTCGTATAGTCGCGGGCACCGCAATTATCACAAGCAAGGCCTACTTTCTTCGCCATCTCAAAGTCCTCCTTCTTTGCCACTCTTCTCTTCTGTTGAGGTACTTTCCTTCCGAAAAAGAGCGTAAAAAAAAACGCCTATGAGCGGCGTCTCGCTAGTAAGGCGCTAGTTATACAGTAGCATAGGAAGGGATTACGGTCAATCTACCTCTCTGTTAGACCGTCATCTTTCGTGCTTCGAGATAACGCTCAAGCTTGCGCTTGACGCGTTGCAAGGCATTGTCGATCGATTTGACATGACGATCGAGGTCGTCAGAGATTTCCTGATACGTCCGTCCGTCAAGATAGAGCGCGAGGACTTTGCGTTCAAGGTCGCTTAAAATTTCATCCATCTTCGATTCAATGTCTGCATATTCTTCCCGGTTGACGATCAAGATTTGTGGATCAGAAGGTGCTGTCGACGTAATGATATCGAGTAACGTCCGCTCCGATTCATCGTCATAGATCGGTTTATCGAGTGAGATGTAAGAGTTCAACGGGATATGTTTCTGACGTGTCGCCGTCTTGATCGCAGTGATCATCTGTCTCGTAATGCATAATTCGGCAAATCCTTTAAACGAGGCAAGCTTATCCGTTCGGTAATCTCGTACTGCTTTATAGAGACCAATCATTCCTTCTTGAATGATATCTTCTCGGTCTGCCCCGATCAAAAAATAAGAACGGGCTTTGGCGCGCACGAAATTTCGATACCGCTCGATCAAAAATTCGAGCGCATCGCTGTTGTCGAACTCTTTCGCTTGTTCTACAAGCGCTTCATCGGTCATGCACCCAAACTGGTCGAACGAAACCAAACTCATCTTGTATCCCTCCAAGCATCATTGACGAATAGTTCAATTGTTTTTAATTATACAATAATTACCTGTCGCACGACAATGAAAATTGGCATGACCTCTTTTGTTGTATCCAAAATGTATCTTTTCATAAAAAACACCGTTCTTCCAAAGTAGGAAAAACGGTGATCTGCTCATGCGAATGGTTTATATCATGTATCTGAATTCTTTCGACGACGGATCGCTTCTAAACGTGCGACGACGTCTTCTGGTAAATCAATCTTCGAGCGCGGTTGAGCCGTCGTCTTCGCAGACGTCGTCTGTTGTTTGATGACAGCGACTGCCGCTTTCCACTCTCGCCGGAGCTCTTGCGCCGATATACGGAGTGCTCCGAGCGTGAAGATGACCCACTGCTCCGTATAATCATTCGTCGCTACCGTTAACTTGACTCGGATATCTTGTAGCCAATCAGCAGCTGTCTTTTCAATCCATTCATCTGCCGTTTCGTTCTCCCGTGTGTAGACGATATCAATCCCGCTTTTTTGCATCCGGGATTCACGTCCCGGTTGAAGATAGGCATCGAAGACGATCGTAACGCTGAGACCTGTGACAGCTTGATATTCCGCCATCGCATGAATCAGCCGTTCCCGTGCCAATTCAAAATCTTGCTCCCGCAACGTCCGAAATTCTGGCCATGCGCCAATGATATTATAGCCATCTACGATGAGACGATCATATTTCATCGCGCATACGGCTTTCTAGTCCGGTAGACTTCATATAGTAATAACGAAGCAGCAACCGATGCGTTGAGCGATGTGACATGTCCCGCCATCGGGAGGTGGACGAGGAAATCACATTTCTCACGGACGAGCCGGCTCATTCCTTTTCCTTCACTTCCAATGACGATTCCGAGTGGCATCGTCCCATCAAGTGTCCGGTAGTCATCACTTTCGCGCGCATCCGTTCCGACGAACCAGATGCCTTGTTTCTTTAGATCCTCCATCGTCCGCGCAAGGTTCGTCACGCGAACGACAGGAATATGTTCGATCGCGCCTGTTGATGCTTTTGCGACGACTTGCGTCAATCCGACTGATCGACGCTTCGGAATGATGATCCCGTGTGCCCCGACAGCATCTGCTGTCCGCAAGATTGATCCGAGATTATGCGGATCCTCGAGTTCATCGAGTAGGATCAAGAGCGGTGTTTCGTCCTTTTGACGCGCGAGCTCAAAGATGTCTTCCATCTCGGCGTACTCATACGCCGCTACCGCTGCGACGACACCTTGGTGATTTTCCGTTCCGGCTAAACCCGTTAACCGTGAGCGAGGTACGAGCTGGATTTGAATCCCTGCTTCCTGCGCCATCGCGTGGATGACGGCAAGTGGTCCTTTTTGTTGTCCTTCCTGCAGAAACAGCTTGTTCATCTCTCGTCCGCTCCGTAATGCTTCTAGAACCGGATTTCGACCCGACAAGAAATCTTGTCCTTCTTCGAGCGGTTCGATCGCGACTGGCTGTTCCTTGACCGGAGCGGCTTTTCGTTTCTCTTGTGCTGGACGCTGTGCCTTCGTTTTTGGCTTCGCGCTTGTAGCCTTAGGATTCGTCTGTTTTTTCGGCTTCGAGTAATTCGAACGCTTGTCCGATGAGTTCTTCAAGGCGATCCCCTCCTTCTGAAAGATAAATATAACCGAGTAATGCTTCAAATGCTGTCGCGTAGCGATACGTGTGGACGTCTGTACTCTTCGGGATGGAACCGGATTTTGCGTTCTTCCCGCGCCGGACGACCGCTGCCTCTTCTTCCGTTAACGCATCCGTGTTCAACCAGTGCGTCACGACTGTCGCTTGTGCTTGTGCCCGAACGTACCGGACAGCTGCTTTATGCAACTCACCCGGCTTCACGTAGCCTTGTTCAAGCAATCGCTCGCGCACACGAATCTCATAGACGACGTCGCCCATGTACGCTAACGCGAGTGCGTTCAGTTGTTTGTAGTTCTTCATCCGCGCTTCCACCGCATCCCTTGTGCTGTATCTTCGAGCAGAATGCCTTGGTCACGTAGTTGGTCGCGAATTGCATCTGCTCGTGCAAAGTCACGATTTTGACGTGCTGTGTTCCGCTCTTCGATCAACTGTTCGACTTCTTCATCGAGTAAGCCTTTGTCGACTGTCAACGTCACACCAAGGACGCCTGATAATTCCGAGAAGAGTGCGAGGAACTGTTCGAGCACCTGTTTCGACACATGTGCTTCTCCGAGGTATAGATTGGCTTCTTTCGAGAGATCAAATAAATCCGTCACAGCGTTCGCTGTATTAAAATCATCATCCATCGATGTGATGAAGTGTTCCTTGATCGCCGCTAGACGATTCAACCACTTCTCGTCACCTGTTCCGAGATCAGCCGTCATGTCAAGACGATGTTCGATGTTTGCGACCGACTCCCGAATCCGTGCGAGACCATTCGCTGCTTGATCGATCAGTTCACGACTGTAGTTGATCGGGTGACGATACTGAACCGATAACATGAAGAAACGTAACACCATCGGATCAACCGCTTGGATTGCTTCATGAACCGTCAAGAAGTTACCGAGCGACTTCGACATCTTCTCATTTTCGATGTTCAAGAACCCATTATGCATCCAGTAGTTTGCGAACTTCTGTGAGTTGCATGCTTCTGACTGGGCGATCTCATTCTCATGGTGTGGGAATTTCAAGTCTTGTCCACCGGCATGGATATCGATCGTCTCTCCGAGGTATTTCTTTGCCATCGCCGAGCACTCGATGTGCCAGCCTGGTCGTCCTTCGCCCCATGGACTCGTCCATGCCGGCTCACCTGGTTTTGCTGCTTTCCAGAGCACGAAATCAAGCGGATCTTCTTTTTTCTCTCCGACTTCAATTCGTGCGCCTGCGCGCAATTCATCGATCGACTGTTGGCTCAATTGACCATAATCCTTGAAACTACGCGTCCGGAAGTAGACATCCCCACTCGATGCGTAGGCATTGCCTTTTTCAACAAGTACTTCGATGAAGGCGATGATATCGTCCATCGTTTCCGTGACGAGTGGATGGATATCCGCTTTTTGGACATTTAAAGCACCCGTATCCGCGTGATACGCTTCAATGAAACGTTTCGTCAACGCATGATAATCTTCTCCGAGTTCGTTTGCTGTCCGGATGATCTTATCGTCGACGTCCGTGAAGTTCGAGACGTATTTGACCTCATATCCGCGGTATGTGAAGTAGCGACGGACTGTATCGAAGACGATTGCTGGACGTGCATTGCCGATATGAATGTAGTTGTACACAGTTGGACCACAGACATACATCTTGACCTTTCCTTCTTCTAATGGTTTAAATGGTTCCTTTTTTCCGGTCATGCTGTTGTACAGTTGAATCATGACGTCGCCCTCCTTTAATCCGTTCAATTTCTTGTTTTAATACTTCTAGTTCCATTTCAATCCGCTCTTGGCATTCGCTGACCGGATCCGGGAAACGATGATCAAGTGGTGCTTCGACCTTCATGCCGTCTTGAATGACGACACGTCCCGGAATGCCGACGACGGTCGCATTTGGAGGAACGTGTTTTAAGACGACGGAACTGGCACCGATTTTTGAGTATGCCCCGATCGTGATATCACCTAGGACACGAGCACCGGCAGAGACAAGTACGCCGTCTTCAATCGTCGGATGACGCTTTCCTGTTTCTTTCCCCGTTCCGCCGAGTGTCACGCCTTGAAACAACGTGACGTCATCGCCAATGATCGTCGTCTCACCAATGACGACACCCATCCCATGGTCAATAAAGAATCGGCGTCCAATCGTCGCTCCTGGATGAATCTCGATGCCTGTCAAAAAGCGACTGAATTGCGAAATCAATCGACCGAGCAAGCGAAACTTCGCGTTCCAGAGCCGATGGGCCAGGCGATGCATCCAAATCGCATGTAAGCCCGGGTATGTCAAAATGACTTCTAACGTGCTGCGGGCAGCTGGATCTTGCTCAAACACATTGCGGATATCTTCTCGCATCCGTGTCATATACGTTCTCCTTTCCATAAGAAAAAGCGCCTCTATGCATTGCTGCACAGAGACGCTAACGAAGCGCGGTCCCACTCTGTTTGGACGATTGACTCGTCCCTCTCGACGTCCGTTAACGCCGGAGATACGTCTGCGCCTACTCTCACGGATTTCGGGCAGCACTCAGAGGGGCATTTCATGATTCGCTTCTTCAAGCCCTCGCACCATTCGAGCTTGTCTCTGGAGAAGAAGACGCATCGTTACTTTCCTCGTCTACGCTTTCGTTATTCTGCTTCAAGCCGTGCAAGCACACGGTCTTTTCCTAGTAATTGAATCGTGTTCGGGAGTTCTGGACCATGCGTCTGTCCTGTCGTCGCGACACGAATTGGCATGAACAAGTTTTTTCCTTTTTGACCAGTCGCTTTTTGCGTCGCTTTGATCGATGCTTTGATTGCTTCTGGTGTCCACTCTTCGAGAGCGCGTAACTGGTTCGCGAATTCTGCAAGTACAGTCGGAACCGTCTCGCCACTCAAGACAGTGTTTGCCTCTTCATCATACACCACTTCATCCTCAAAGAACATCTCTGAAAGCTTGACGATTTCCGCGCCATGCGTCATCTGTTCGCGGTATAGCGCGACAAGATCACGTGCCCAAGCGAGCTCTTCTTCTGAAGGTGACGCTTCGACGCGACCTACTTCTTGTAGGAACGGAAGACTTGCTTCGAATACTTCTTCGAACGATTGATGTTTCATATACTGACTGTTGATCCAAGCCAATTTGTTTTGGTCAAAGACAGCCGGACTCTTCGAGAGACGATCCGCGTCAAAGATCTTGATTAACTCTTCTTTTGTGAAGATTTCCTCTTCGCCGACAGGTGACCAGCCGAGAAGCGTGATGAAGTTGAGTAATGCTTCCGGGAGATAACCGAGCTCTTTATACTGCTCGATGTACTGAATGATCGAGTGATCACGCTTCGAGAGTTTCTTGTGTGCTTCATTGACAATCAATGTCATGTGACCAAACGTCGGGTATTCCCAACCGAACGCATCATAGATCATCATCTGTTTCGGTGTGTTCGAAATATGATCATCTCCACGAAGAACGTGACTGATCGCCATCAAGTGATCGTCGATGACGACAGCAAAGTTATATGTCGGAATGCCGTCTTTTTTAACGATGACCCAGTCACCGAAGTCTTTTGATTCGAACGAGACGTCGTCTTTGACGATATCATTCCATGTATACGTGACATCTTCCGGTACACGAATCCGAATCGATGGCGTGCGACCTTCTGCGCGGAACGCTTCTTCTTGTTCTGCTGTCAGGTTACGGTGTGCCCCTGAATAGCGTGGTGCTTCTCCGCGTGCGATTTGCGCTTCGCGTTCTGCTTCGAGCTCTTCCGATGTCATGTAGCAACGGTAAGCGAGTCCCTTATCAAGTAACTCATTCGTATACTTTTGATAGATATCAAGACGCTCCATTTGTGAATAAGGACCGTACTCACCACCGCGACCTGGACCTTCGTCCCAATCGACACCGAGCCACTCGAGATTCTTCATTTGACTCTCGACACCACCTGCGATGTTCCGCTTTTGGTCCGTATCCTCGATTCGTAATACCATTTTGCCGCCTAAATGGCGTGCAAACAGATAGTTAAATAATGCAGTCCGGGCATTCCCGATATGCAAGTGTCCTGTTGGACTTGGGGCATAACGTACTCGTACTTCTGCCATTGCTAATCACTCCTTCGACTAAAATTCGCTTATCTAGTATACCTTATTCTTCGATTCGTTTCAGTAGAATCACTGCTTGACAAGCGATTCCCTCTTCTCGTCCCGTAAAACCTAACCATTCCGTTGTCGTTGCCTTGACATTGATCTGTTCAATGTCCGCTTCGAGTAATTCTGCGATCCGAGCGCGCATCGTGTCGATGTACGGACGAAGCTTTGGTGCCTGTGCGATGACTGTCGCATCTAGGTTGCCAAGCTCATACCCTTGTTGTTTAACGAGCGCGTAGACATGCTGCAGTAATTTTGCTGAATCCGCATCCTTGAATTCCGGATCCGTATCCGGAAAATGTTTTCCGATATCCCCCGCTGCAATCGCACCAAGTGCTGCGTCGGCAATCGTATGTAACAAGACGTCTGCATCCGAATGACCGAGCAACCCTTTCGTATGTGGAATCTCGATGCCGCCTAAAATCAATTTCCGATCCTCTGCAAAGGCATGTACATCAAAACCTTGTCCAATTCGAATCATCGTCATTTCCCTCGTTTCATTAGAATTGCTTCACCGAACCATAGATCGTCCGGTGTCGTCATCTTGATATTTTCGTAGTGACCGTGGACGATCGTTACTTTTCCTCCGTCCCATTCTATCAAACTTGCATCATCGGTTCCTAGGTATTTTGTTGCCGCTTTTTCATGAACCGTGCGAATCGTTGCAAGATCAAATGCTTGTGGTGTCTGGGCTGCCATCAAGTGTTCTCGCGGAACGGTCTCACTGATGTGATTCGCTTCGATCCGTTTGACGGTGTCTTTGATCGGTACGGCGAGAATCGCTGCTTGATCCAACACTGCCGCCTGGACGACCGCATGAATCGCTTCTTGTGAAATGAACGGTCGAGCCCCATCATGAATCAAGACGATCCCTTCGCCTTCTAATGCCTCAAGACCACGGAGAACACTTTCTTGACGTTCGGCACCACCCGCAACCAGTTTGATGGCTGTCGCATAGGACGAAGTGACATGCGTAAACCAGTCTTTCTCCATTGGATTGATCGCAAGAACGATTTCCGCACATGCCGGGTCCGCCTCGAAGACATCTAGTGTCCAAGCGATGATTGGACGGTCTCTTAGTTCAAGCATCAATTTATTACGATCTGCGCCCATCCGCTTACCGGCACCGGCAGCGGGGATGACGACGCGATATGTGGCTGTAGACATCTCATTCCCTCTTTTCTCTCTCACTGATCATCGTGATCCATTCCATCACACCGAAAACGGACTCGATCATGAAATCGAATCCGTTGCGGGTCTATCTGAATGCCTCTCGATATCTCTCTAGGCATAGTGTCTCATTTTTCCTGTGGTTTCGCAAAAATCATTCGTCCAGCTGACGTCTGTAAGACACTCGTGACGACGACGCCAATCGTTTTCGAAATGAGATGTTTGCCTCCTTCGACGACGACCATCGTTCCATCTTCGAGATAGGCGATTCCTTGCTTTTGTTCTTTCCCTTCCTTGATGACAAGGACGGTCATTTCTTCTCCTGGAATGACGACTTGTTTGACCGCATTCGCCAGGTCATTGATGTTAAGGACAGGAACATGTCGGACTTCACAGACTTTGTTTAAGTTATAGTCGTTCGTGACGACGATTCCTTTAACGAGTTCCGCAAGTTTGATCAATTTGATGTCGACTTCCGGTACATCCTCGAAGTCGCCATCATAAATTTCGACCTCGACTCCAGGGATCTCTTGTAATTCTTTTAAGACATCGAGCCCGCGGCGTCCACGGTTTCGTTTCAACGTATCAGAAGAATCCGCGATGTACTGCAACTCACCGATGACGAATTGCGGAACGATCAGTTTCCCTTCGACGAAGCCTGTTTTCGTGATATCTGTGATTCGTCCGTCGATGATGACGCTCGTATCGAGCACTTTACTATTCGACTTTGCTGGAACGACGACTTCAGATGCCGTCTTTTTTTCACTTTGGTTGCTACGTAAGAAGATTTTCGTCAATTCATGACGTTTTCGATACCCGACCGTAAAGCCGAGATATCCGAATAACGCGGTCACGAAGATTGTTAAGACATTACTGAGGACAGGAATCCCAACTAAGTCGATTAACGTACTGACGAGAAATGCTAATACTAATCCGATCAACAAACCAAACGTACCAAAAAATAGATCTGCTACTGGGGCTTTGACGAGTCGTTCTTCTAAAAATCGGAGAAGTCGAATTACCGAATCCGTAATGAATAATCCAATTAATAAGAATATGAGTGCACCAATCGTTCCAGTTACGTATTCGCTCATCAACCATGCCGGGAAAGTCGTACTTGTCGCTGTTTCAATCAATTGGAAAAACTGAGGAAGCAACAAGATCCCAAGGGCAAGTCCGAGTAATGCAAAAAATACCCGTATGACGATTTTCAATCTCCTCACCTCCTTTGCCTATTTTAAGTTCATTGTAACATGTACTGAATTGAACTACCTACGCCGGAAGGAGGGGAAACTGTTTACATATCCATTACAGTTCCCCCATTTTTTACGTCATTCCAGCTTAAAACGGAATGGTTTCGCGTAATGCTTCGTCCACGCTCTCTACACCGACGACCGTAATCCCGTCCGGATACGTCCAGCCTCCTAAGTTATTTTTCGGAATGATCGCTCGTGTAAAACCGAGTTTGGCTGCTTCTGCTACACGTTGCTCAATGCGCGATACACGACGAACTTCTCCCGTCAACCCGACCTCACCAATCACGACATCCGTCGGACGCGTCGGCTTGTCACGGAAACTAGAGGCAATGGCAACACAGACGGCTAAGTCGATCGCTGGTTCATCGAGCTTCACACCACCCGCTGCCTTGAGATAGGCATCTTGTGTTTGTAAGAGAAGACCCGATCGTTTCTCAAGAACGGCCATCAATAACGCTACTTTATTTTGATCGATTCCGGTCGCCATCCGTCTAGGATTCCCAAATGACGTCGGTGAAATCAATGCTTGCAGTTCGACGAGGACGGTCCGTGTCCCTTCCATTGAAGCAACGATCGTTGAACCGGATACGCCGGATGTCCGCTCTTCGAGGAAAATTTCTGATGGATTTAAGACCTCTTCAAGGCCAGACTCCCGCATCTCAAAAATTCCGATCTCATTCGTTGAACCAAATCGGTTTTTAACAGCACGCAGAATCCGAAACGTATGGTGACGTTCGCCTTCGAAATACAAGACAGCATCCACCATGTGCTCAAGTAAACGTGGTCCAGCAATCGAACCCTGTTTTGTAACGTGACCAACGATGAAGATTGCAATACCACGACTCTTTGCAATTTTCATCAGCATCGCCGTACATTCACGTACCTGTGTCACACTCCCGGGTGCGGACTGGATGTCATCAATGTAGACGGTTTGAATCGAGTCGATGATTAAAAACCGTGGCTGTTCTTCATCAACGACACGTTCAATCATGTTCATGTCCGTTTCACTGAGGACGAACAAATCCTGTGTCGGCAATCCAAGCCGTTCCGCGCGCAATTTGGTTTGTTTAAGCGATTCTTCCCCTGAGATGTAGAGCACTTTTTCACCACGTTGGGCAAGCCGTGCACTCGTCTGCAGTAAGATCGTCGACTTCCCGATCCCCGGGTCTCCTCCAACAAGCACCATCGAACCTGGAACGATGCCACCTCCGAGGACACGATCGAATTCACCACTTCCGGTAAAGACACGACTCTCTTCTTGCGAGACGATATTCGCGAGGCGCTCTGGCTTTAATTGTTTTGTCGTCGTATGAACAAAAGCGGCACCGCGCCGTCCTTTTTTTTCTTCGACGACTTCTTCGACCATCGTGTTCCATTCTCCGCATCCAGAACAACGTCCCATCCATTTCGGTGATTCAGTTCCACAGCTTTGGCAAACGAATTTTGTTTTTAACTTAGCCAATCGATTCATCCTTTCTGTTTCAAAAAAAGACCAGCTTCGCTCAGAAAGTGCGAAAGCTGGCCCTGTGCTCAGTGCTTATTCCGTTGCGGCAGAACTCACGTGATTCCGGCGAACGATGAATTCGTTCTCTTCGACATCAAGCGCAACATGCTCTCCTTTTTGAATATCACCTGCGAGCAATGCTTCTGACAACCGGTCTTCCGCTTCCCGTTGAAGGGCACGACGGATTGGACGTGCGCCGTACTCTGGATCGTATCCGATATCGGCGATCTTCGAGAGGGCAGCTGGTGTCAATTCGAAATGAATTTCCTGTTCAGCCAAACGTTTTTCAAGGGTTTTCGCCATCAACTTCACGATCTCTTCGATATGTTGTTTCTCGAGTGAATGGAAGACGATCGTTTCATCAATCCGGTTCAAGAACTCTGGACGGAAGGCCCGTTTGAGTTCTTCCATGACTTTATCTTTCATGTCTTTGTATTCGCGATCCGTATCTTCAGAAACAGCGAAGCCGACATATTTATTACGTTTAAGGGCACTTGCACCGACGTTCGATGTCATGACGATGATCGTGTTACGGAAATCAACCGTCCGACCTTTCGAGTCTGTTAAGCGTCCATCATCAAGTACTTGCAAGAGAATGTTGAAGACTTCCGGGTGCGCCTTCTCGATTTCATCAAGTAAGATGACCGAGTACGGTTTCCGGCGAACTTTTTCAGTCAATTGACCGCCTTCTTCGTAACCGACATATCCTGGAGGTGAACCGACGAGACGGCTCGTTGCATGTTTCTCCATGTACTCTGACATGTCGATCCGGATGATTGCATCCTCATCTCCGAACATCGCTTCGGCAACCGCACGGGCGAGTTCTGTTTTACCAACCCCAGTAGGACCGAGGAAGATGAATGAACCGATCGGACGTTTTGGATCTTTCAGTCCAGCACGTGCCCGACGGATCGCTTTTGAAATCGATTTAACGGCTTCGTTTTGACCGATGACACGATCGTGAAGGATTTCTTCGAGGCGAAGGAGACGATCCGTCTCTTCTTCCGCGATCTTCGTGACCGGTACACCTGTCCAGTTGGCAACGACTTGTGCGATGTCATCTTTTGTGACTTCAAGTTTTTCGTTGCCTTGTTTATTCTGC
This sequence comes from Exiguobacterium sp. RIT341, assembly GCF_000632205.1. Classification (NCBI taxonomy): domain Bacteria; kingdom Bacillati; phylum Bacillota; class Bacilli; order Caryophanales; genus Exiguobacterium; species Exiguobacterium sp. RIT341. Next base: position 3,744 of record NZ_JFYW01000013.1, on the reverse strand, counting down.
CATTCCTCTTTCAAACGCTCAAGCTCATCGCGTAATTTTTGTTCCGTGTCGCGGAGGCTTGCTGCTTTTTCGAACTCTTGGCTTTGGACAGCTTCGTCCTTGTCCTTACGGATACCTTCGAGTTTCGCTTCGACTTCTTTTAAGTTCGGTGGTGCTGTGTATGAACGCAACCGAACTTTCGATGCCGCTTCATCGATCAAATCGATCGCTTTATCCGGAAGGAAACGATCCGAAATGTATCGATCCGACAATGTGACGGCTTCTTGAATCGCTTCGTCTGTGATCGTCACACGGTGGTGTGCTTCATAACGATCGCGAAGACCAAATAGGATTTGTGTTGCTTCATCCGTTGTTGGCTCTGCGACTTGAATCGGTTGGAAACGACGTTCGAGTGCCGCATCTTTTTCGATGTATTTCCGGTACTCATCAAGAGTCGTTGCTCCGATACACTGGAGTTCACCTCGTGCGAGCGATGGTTTAAGGATGTTCGATGCATCGATCGCACCTTCTGCTCCACCCGCTCCAATCAATGTATGCAACTCATCGATGAAGAGAATGATGTTCCCCGCTTGACGAATCTCATCCATGACCTTTTTCAAACGATCTTCGAATTCACCACGGTATTTCGTACCGGCAACGAGTGTTCCCATGTCGAGTACCATGACGCGTTTATTGCGTAACGTCTCCGGTACTTCATTGTTGATGATTTGTTGAGCGAGACCTTCGACGACAGCCGTTTTACCGACCCCTGGTTCCCCGATCAAGACTGGGTTATTTTTCGTCCGGCGGCTCAAGACTTCGATGACGCGTTGAATTTCTTTCGCACGACCAATGACTGGATCAAGACGTGTTTCACGCGCTTGTTGTGTCAAATCACGAGCAAGACCATCAAGTGTTGGTGTTGCAACACCTGAACCTGCTTGCGACGCGTTTGCTGTTGTTTCACTGTTCCCGAGCAACTGGAGTACTTGCTGCCGGGCTTTTGAAAGACTGATGCCTAAGTTATTTAAGACACGAGCAGCAACGCCCTCTCCTTCTCGGATCAATCCGAGCAAGAGGTGTTCTGTCCCAACGTAAGAATGACCAAGTTTACGTGCCTCATCCATTGATAACTCAATGACCTTTTTCGCACGTGGTGTATAGTGAATCGTCGTTGCACCATCTTGTCCGCGACCGATCAATGCTTCGACTTCCATTTGAATTTTATCTGAACTGAGACCGAGTGCTGTTAATGCTTTCGCAGCGATTCCGTCTCCTTCACGTACAAGTCCGAGTAAAATGTGTTCTGTTCCGATATTGTGGTGCCCCAACCGTACTGCCTCTTCTTGAGCAAGTGCCAATACACGTTGTGCACGTTCTGTGAATCGTCCAAACATCATTATGCAAAACCTCCTTGTGTGTGATCCCTGTTTGTTTGTTCGGTTAACATCGCCCGGATTCGTTTCGCCCGTTCGATGTCCCGTTCTCTAGATGTTAATTGTTTCCCGAAATGCTTTTGTAGAAAACCTGTTTGTAGCGAGACGAGCAGTTGGTGAAAAAGATTTGGAGGAAGATTGACTTCTAGTCCCAGACTGTCCGCTAAGCGAACATCCGATAACCGTTCCGTTGCTTCCCGCGCTGTAATCAGTCGAGCTGATGTCAGGATGCCATAGGAACGATATAGTCTGTCCTCTAGTTCTTCTTGATACATCTCCAATAATCCTTTTCGTGCTGCCTGTTCTGCTTCAATTAATGCTTCGACCGCAAATTGATAGTCCGTGATCAGCATATCCTCACTTGCTCCAAGCGTCCGTTGGTTCGAAAGTTGGAACATGCGACCAGAAGCATCGCTTCCCTCGCCGTAACGCCCACGAATCGCGAATCCGAGCTGTCGTAAGTGTTTGATATAGCCTTGAATCTGATTCGTCAGGACCAGTCCCGGTAAGTGCAACATCACGGAAGCACGAAGACCTGTTCCGACGTTACTCGGACACGTCGTTAAATAACCAAGTGTATCATCAAAAGCAATCTTAAAGCGTTCACTGATCAAGCGATCGACTTGTTTTGCGATCCGAAACGCTTCTTCAAGCTGTAGCCCAGGAAATAATGTCTGGATTCGAAAATGATCTTCTTCGTTTACCATGACACTGATCTGCTCATCCTCACTAATGAAGAGTCCTGTCCGTGGATGACTGGCTAACGCTGGACTGATCAGATGCTTTTCTACTAAAGCGGTTCGAGTCAGGACATCTGCTTGATCGACGCGACCAAACCGGAACCCTTTCATCCCGTTTAGTTGACGTTCGGTCTCTTCAATGAGCGCATTAGCTTGTGCTTCTGACAACATCGTTGAGAACGGATAACGTGTCGTATTACGTGCCAATCGGATCCGTGTCGAAACGACGATGTCGTCAAAGGGAGAAGATTGATTCATCGATTCGCTTAAAGGGTGTTGAAGCAACTCTTCAAACATGACGCAAATCCTCCTCGACACTCTCAATCTGTTGTTTTATGACTTCTGCTTCTTCATAATCTTCTGCTAAGATTTTGCGGTTGAGTTGTTCTTTGAGTCGACTAAGTTGCTGGTTTAATCGTTTCTCCACGGATTCCTCATCAGGGCGTGAACCATAATGTTGCGTATGACCGTGTTGGAACTGACGAACCATGCCGTCGACTTCGTCTTTGAAAAATGAATAACAAGTCGGGCAACCGACTTTACGAAGATGAAGCAATTGTTGACGGGTCATACCACAAGACGGACATGCCGTCCCTTGATATTCACGTGCTAACTCCCGTACACAAACCGAGCATAAGAACTTCTCATCGGTTTCTGACTCTTGTGGGAGTTTGACACGGACGATTGCTTCTCGTTCGCCACATCGTTGACAACGCATCGTGCATTCCTCCAATGTCCGACGACTAGAGTCGCTTCATGGTTTGAAGAAGCGTCCGCATCAAGTGGGCACGCATCCGGTGTTGATCTTCGACCGCCATTGGCAAACTCTCTTTTTGCAACAGCGATTGAATCAAAATAGCTTCCCGCCGCGTCAGTAATTGTTCGTTCATCAAACGAATCAAATAATCTTCTGCAGCTTGTTCCGTCAAATGATCACCGATCCATGAACTGACTTCGTCTAATAGATCGTGACTATCGAGCACAACGATTTTTTGAATCCGAATGTATCCACCGCCGCCCCGCTTACTTTCAACAAAATAACCCTTTTCGACCGTAAAACGAGTATTAATGACGTAATTGATTTGTGATGGAACACAGTCAAAACGTTGTGCAATTTCTTGACGTTTGATTTCAATCGTCTTTTCGTCGTGTAAAATTTGCTTTAAATAGGCTTCGATGATATCTGTGATGTTTTGCATTGGCACCACCTCTCTGACCATCTTTGACTATTGTTTGATTTAATAGTAATCATCTAAAAAAAGAAATGCAACTGATAAGGCTTTTTAGAAAACACAAAAAGACCGACCTGCAATCTGCAGATCGGTCAAGTGCCTGGCAACGTCCTATCCTCACAGGGGGAAGCCCCCAACTACTTTCGGCGTTCAAGTGCTTAACTTCCGTGTTCGGCATGGGAACGGGTGTGACCACTTGGCTATCGTCACCAGACGACGGGCTCGCGCCCTCAAAACTGAAGTCATCAACAATGCATCTGCTAGAACAAGGCCTCGACCGATTAGTATCACTCAGCTCCACATGTCGCCATGCTTCCACCCGTGACCTATCTACCTCATCGTCTCTGAGGGGTCTTT
>NZ_JFYW01000012.1:0-145730 GCF_000632205.1 Exiguobacterium sp. RIT341 | reverse complement strand
ACAGAGCGGTACCGCTCTGTTCCATGCCTTTGAAAGGATCATTCACCGCACCACCAATTCCAAATAAGACAGCAAGAACTGATAAGTAGCGTTATAATGAAGGACGCAATGACAGACTGAATGAAAAAGGAGTACACTCATGAAGATTTCTTACATAGCGATTCCCCTTACTGTTCTATTGATGGCAGGATGTACAGATACGGAGACGACCTCACCTCCACCCGATCAAACGGAGCAAGTAGCGCAACAGGACGACACGACTACACAAAAGACCGATGCGAAGAAGGACTCTAATCAACATCCAGAAAAAGAGGCTGATACGAGTACAACCAAGCAGTCAAAGGATAAAAAGGCATCAACGGAATCAAAAACACCAACTGCAAAAGATTCTTTCACAGGATATAAGAAGATTTTAGTCGATGGCGGAGACCTGTCCGGCAGTCGACAGGCGAACGTCGTCGTCGACATCGGATTCGGTGACCGGAAGTACTGGGCGTTCACGAATGAGCATGGACAGTTGGTCCGCGTCATCGCGAAGAAGATCGTCCTCCAGGATGATGCGACGGAAGACGTCACGCGTGATGGACGCTACTACTCCGATGAAGCGAAGGTACCTGGAGTCGAACGCGCAGATCTCGATGAAGGACATATCATCGCCGATTCGCTCGGTGGAGTCTCGAACGCCTACAACATCACTCCGCAGGACAGTACACTGAATCGTCATGGGGACCAGGCGTACATGGAGGACGTCATCCGCAAGGCAGGTGGCGCGACAAACTTCGAGGCGCAAATCACCTATCCAAATACGTCTACGATGATTCCATCCGCGTATCAGTATACCTATACGGTCCGTGGAAACACTGTCGTCGACCGGTTCAAGAACGACAATCCGGACGAGACGAATGCGGCACTCGGTTTAACTAAGAAAAAGGAGACAAAACAAGAAACGACAGCGAAGTCGACTCCCGATACTGCAGCGACCGAGGATGTCTCGCGCGTCGATACCGACGGCAATGGTCAAGTGACGATCCAGGAAGCGAAGGACGCCGGCTTCATGATGCCAATCACCGAGAAGCATTGGCTGTACCAATATATGCGGGACAACGACCATGACGGCATGGTCGGAGAATGAATCTCTAGTCCAATCAAATAGCCGAAACATAATGAGGTAGTGACGAGGTAATCGTCGCTGCCTTTTTTGTTCCCAGGAACAATCGAATTGATGAGATGTCGAAAAAGCGGATTGAAAACGAAAGAAATGAGGAACATAATAAGAACAAACGTTCTTATTATAAAAAGGAGTCATTTCGATGAGTTATGAAGATCGGGGTAATAAGAAATGGATTCCGTTTCTGATGCCCGAACATAAAGGATTGCTGAAACGCTATTACCAGGAGGTCCATCATTTCAAGTTCGAGGATACGGAGGGACCAATCGATGGAACGATCGAGAACGCGTTGAACGACGCCATCTTCAGCGGAGACATCGTCACGGTGACGGCGATGAATGGTCCGTTGACGCATCGTTTCGATGCCTTCGTTGAGAAGCTCGACTATGTGCAGGAGGAAGTCCACCTCGTCAAACGAAATCTCGATATCGAAATCGTTCCGTTCAAGCAAATATTAAGCGTTACTCTAACGGAGTGAAGAAAAAATCATGGTCAAAATAAGGACGAATGACTATGTTAAATTTGAACATCATCTAATCCACTTTTGGCATCACATCATATTTTGTGAAATTACAAATGTGTCTAGGGCTTCATTATATAGAAAGCTATCGGAAGAGAACAAATAGTTCAGTCCTATTCCATTAATTGGCCAGATAATGTTATGTACTTAAAGTCTTATGCAGTTTGGTTATTTTGTTATTAGAATTGGGTACTCCAATTCTTTTTTTATGAATTTTTTTACTCATTCAAAAAAACACTTGAATGAATTATTAAAAATGGTTATTCTATATTCAAATAAACACTTGAATGATATTGGGGTGAGAATGTGATTAAGAAAGATACTTGTGAAATTTATTGTTATGACGAAGAAAAGGTCAATCGAATACAAGGTGATTTACAGACAGTAGATATTTCTAGTGTTGCCCAAATGTTAAAAGCTATTGCAGATGAAAATAGAGCAAAAATTACCTATGCTTTATGTCAAGATGACGAACTGTGTGTGTGTGATATAGCAAATATTATAGGTGTTACGGTTGCAAATGCCTCTCATCACCTGCGAACGCTCCATAAGCAAGGGATTGTTAAGTTTCGAAAAGAGGGAAAACTTGCATTTTATTCATTAGATGATGAGCATATCAGACAAATTATGATGATTGCATTGGCACATAAGAAAGAGGTGAAGATCAATGTCTAGTGGGAAAGCAAAACTGTCTGAAGAAGAAATGAAATCCTATCGTGTTCAAGGATTTACTTGTACTAACTGTGCAGCCATTTTTGAAAATAATGTTAAAGAACTTCCCGGTGTTCAGGATGCGAAAGTAAATTTCGGAGCATCTAAAGTTTATGTTAAAGGGACGACAACCATTGAAGAATTAGAAAAAGCAGGAGCATTTGAAAATTTAAAAATTCGAGATGAAAAAGAACAAAGGGTAGAACGAGAACCTTTTTGGAAGCAGAAAGAAAACATTAAGGTATATATATCAGCTCTTTTACTTGTAGTTAGCTGGTTCTTAGGAGAGCAGTATGGTGAAGAGCATGTTCTACCGACAATTGGTTATGCAGCGTCCATTTTAATCGGTGGATATTCATTATTCATTAAAGGTCTCAAAAATCTAAGCAGATTAAATTTCGATATGAATACGCTTATGACTATTGCAATTATAGGAGCTGCAATCATTGGTGAATGGGGTGAAGGGGCAACCGTTGTTATCCTATTTGCGATTAGTGAAGCATTAGAGCGTTATTCAATGGATAAAGCACGTCAATCTATTGAATCTTTAATGGATATTGCCCCAAAAGAAGCGTTAATTCGACGAGGCAATGAAGAAATGATGATTCATGTTGATGATATTCAAGTTGGAGACATCATGATTGTTAAGCCCGGTCAAAAGTTAGCAATGGATGGAATAGTGGTTAAAGGTACATCGACATTAAATCAGGCTGCGATTACAGGTGAAAGTGTTCCAGTAACGAAAACCACAAATGATGAAGTATTTGCAGGAACCTTGAATGAAGAAGGGTTACTTGAGGTTAAAGTAACAAAACGAGTTGAAGATACTACTCTTTCAAAAATCATTCACTTGGTAGAAGAAGCCCAAGCAGAACGGGCCCCTTCTCAAGCGTTTGTCGATAAATTTGCAAAATACTATACACCAGCTATTGTCATACTAGCTCTTTTAATTGCGGTAGTTCCACCATTATTTGGCGGAGACTGGAGCCAATGGATTTATCAAGGCTTAGCTGTATTAGTGGTTGGTTGTCCTTGTGCCTTAGTAGTCTCAACTCCAGTTGCTGTGGTTACAGCAATAGGAAATGCAGCGAAAAATGGTGTTTTAATTAAAGGTGGTATCCATTTAGAAGAAGCAGGACACTTAAAAGCGATAGCCTTTGATAAAACAGGAACATTAACCAAAGGGATTCCTGCTGTAACAGACATTGTGACATATGGTAGAAATGAAAATGAATTAATGACCATAACAGCAGCCATTGAAAAAGGATCACAGCACCCTCTTGCTTCAGCGATTATGCGAAAAGCAGAAGAAAATGGATTAAAATTCAACGAAGTAACAGTAGAGGATTTTCAATCCATTACAGGTAAAGGCGTTAAAGCCAAAATAAATAATGAAATGTATTATGTGGGAAGTCCAAATCTTTTTGAGGAATTACACGGAAGCATTTCAAGCGATAGGAAAGAAAAAATTGCCGATATGCAAACTCAAGGTAAAACGGTGATGGTGTTAGGAACAGAAAAAGAAATTCTTTCGTTTATTGCCGTAGCCGATGAAATGAGGGAATCGTCTAAAGAAGTTATCGGCAAGTTGAACAATATGGGAATCGAAACAGTGATGCTAACAGGCGATAACCAAAGAACGGCAACAGCCATCGGAAAACAAGTTGGTGTTTCGGATATTAAAGCTGACTTACTTCCAGAAGATAAGCTTAATTTTATTAAAGAACTTCGAGAAAAACATCAAAGTGTGGGGATGGTCGGAGATGGCGTGAATGATGCTCCAGCCCTTGCGGCATCTACCGTTGGTGTAGCAATGGGTGGTGCTGGAAATGATACAGCTTTAGAAACGGCTGACATCGCCTTAATGTCTGATGATTTGAGTAAATTGCCATACACAATAAAATTAAGCCGTAAGGCTTTAGCAATCATCAAGCAAAACATTACCTTCTCTTTGGCGATTAAATTAGTGGCATTACTTTTGGTCATGCCCGGTTGGTTAACACTTTGGATAGCTATATTTGCTGATATGGGAGCAACTTTACTTGTAACATTAAACAGTTTACGCTTATTGAAAATCAAAGAATAGGTTCTAAAATGGGCGTCAACTATCGGGTGCGATCATTGAAAACAATGTTATGCTTCAAAAGGGATATTAACAGGAAATATACAACTAAAGGACGCTTTAACTGAGCAACGGAAAAAGCCAAATTTCTCAATTGATGTTGAGAAATTTGGCTTTTTAGTATGGGAATTTCCTTAGCATTGTAAATCCGCATTTTCCTGACGCTACCCCTTATAGAACCACTCTCCCCAACTACCAAGTTGGAGTAAAGGTGGGACGATCATCAGCAACAATGCACCTAGGAAGACGAACGGTGTATACACTTTCGCGAAACGATCGATGAACGCTTCACTCGGTGCTTTATTATCCTGCGCTTCCTCGACCAGTTCAATGATGTGCGCAAGCGTCGTCTCTTGATACGTCTTCTCGACGATCATGTCGAACGAACGATCCATGTTGAGCGTTCCGGCAAATACGTGATCGCCTTCCTTCTTATCGACAGGAATCGATTCGCCCGTGATCGGTGCTTGATTGATGGTCGTCGTCCCGTTCAGGATCGTGCCGTCCAGTGCAACCTGATCACCTGGTCGAATCCGGAGGATTTCTCCGACTCGCACCGCTTCCACCGGTTTACGTCTAACGTCCCCGTCCGTCAGCACGAAGGCTTCCTTCGGAGACAGTTCGATCAGTTTCTGAATGGAATTGCGCGTCCGCGCAAGGGAGCGATTCTGAAGCAAATTGCCGATGGCAAAGAGGAAGACGACGGTCGCTCCCTCGAGCCACTCCCCGATACATGCGGCACCGATGGCTGCTACGCTCATCAATATGCTACGCTCATCAATACTTTCATGTCGAGTGAGCGGGCATGGACGGCATAATAGGCACTCCGGAAAACTCTCCCCCCACTGAGGATCAAGGCGATACCGTACAAAACATTCGGAAGATACGCTACTCCGCTCGTTTGGATGAGCAATCCCAGACCAATCAAAATCCCGGACAGGATCAAGGAGATCCCCTCGAACGACCGGACCGGTGCCTCGGACGTTTTCTTTCCCTTGACGTATCCATCGAAACCGATCTTGTTCAGCTCGCTTTGGACTTGTCGAGCATCCAGCTGATGGTCGATTTCCATCTCCCCACGGGCAAACGAAACTGTGACGGTCTGGACATTTTGCATCTTTTGAAAGTGTTGTTCGATCGTCTTAGCACAGCTACTACAGTCCATCCCGGAAACGGTGAATGTTTGGACGAGCTGATCTGATTTATCGGGAAGGATGAGATGGAATCCTAATTTTCGGACTTCCTCCCCTAAACGACGATCATCTGGTTCTTCTTCACTGTCGATCTTCAGACGAGCAGCACCATATTGGACGGACACGTGCTGGTACTCCGGTATCGTCGCCAACCCCTTCTCTAGCGTCGCGGCGCAAGAGGGACAATCCATCCCTTCTATTCGGTAGGTATACGTCGCACGAGTAGCGAGGTTCGATGCTGATCCAGGGCTACTCGAGGCGCAACATGACGCATCGTCCGGATTCACCTTCTCCAGTGGCACCTTACTACAGCATGTCTCCGTATCGTTAGGCGGAGACTCAGAAGGTTCCGTTTGTAACGACGTACCCGCTAATTCGGAGGTCGTACAACACCTTGTCTGATCCGCCTTTCCACGTTGCGTGTCTGCGCTCGAGGTACAGCACGTCGTTGTCGGTAAAGAAGCGTTCTTCCCTTCTTTTGGAGCGCTCTCCTTCGAAGAGTCATTGTTACAACAGGAACTTGCCATCTTTACGCCTCCTCGATGTGATGTTCACAACAAGCAGATTCCTGACCGATTTCTAACGTCAGTTCTCCAAACAGTCGCAATAATTCTCGTACGGTATCGTTTCGCAACGAGTAGTACCCGAACTTCCCTTGTGTCCGTTTTTGAATCAATCCGCATCCTTTTAGACACGCCAAGTGTTGCGAGACGTTGGACTGATTTCCTTGAATCGCTTCGACGATTTCCGTGACGGTTTTCTCTCCGTCACGGATACATTCTAAGATCTGCAATCGTGTCTTATTAGAAAAACCATGTACGACCCTTACCTTTAAGTCCAATGGTTCCAGTAATTGTTCCAAAATGTTCACTCCTTTTTCATATTCGAATCCGCTAATATGTTGTCATCATATTAGCATTTCCTAATGTAAGCATCAAAAAAATAATGGACTGGATTTTCTTCCTTATCTTTTCGACCATACATACCTACACATGAAGGAGTTGACACGATGTATCAAAAAAGCTTTCTCCTTTTGTTGCTTACGGGCGCATTATGGTGGTTCCCTCTGCACACCTCCGCACATACCGGGCTGGAATCTTCCACTCCGGGAGCGAATCAGACTGTTCAACCAACTGACAAACTGACCCTCCGTTTTGAATCCGAGATCGAGGCTGGCGGTAGTCTTCAAGTATCCGCCGTGGATGCTTCCGACAACCTTGAGGGGACGTTCACTCAAGAAAGCGAACGGATGATTTTGACACTTGACCGTCCCATGGCGCCAGGGAAATACCAGGTCGATTGGAAAATCATCGGGACAGATGGACATCCGATCAATGGTACATATACATTCACTGTCGTATCAAGTAATACTACGTCCGAACCAGAAGAGGAGACATCATCTGTTCAAAAGGAAACGAAAAAAGTAGCACCTTCTCAGGTCACTACTCGCACGACGGAAGATGGCAGATTTCCCTTCTGGATTGCCGGAGGCTTGTTCGTCTTGGCGTTGTATGGTTTCTACCAGATTATCCTGAAGGGGCGGAAGCGATGACCGCGCTCTATCTGATCGGCGATACGCTCCTCTACGGTTGTCTTGCGCTGTTGATCGGTTTCTTTTCCGTCCAGCTCATCCCTCGTTCTTACCGACCTGACGTATCGCTTTCAATCCGCTGGGTTCGCATGCTCATCGTGCTGATGCTGTTATCCTTTTCCCTGTCCGTCTTACGAATCGTACTGTATTTAGAAGAGATCGGTTTTTGGATAACACTGCGATCCGTGTTACTTACATTCGAGGCAGGGAACGCTTGGATTCTGATGGCTCTCTGGAGTGTACTCCTTCTCATCGTCATCAATCGTGCATCACTCAGTCCTGGACGTATAAAACTAGGGGTATTCCTTGTTATGGCGATGGTCGTTACGTTCGCGTGGTCCGGGCACGCCTCTAGCATCAAAGGGGCAGAAGGCATGCTCGTACATTCTATTCACGCACTCGCCGTCTTCATCTGGACCGGTGGATTGCTCATACTCGGCTTTTGGAGTCCATCAGACCGTAACTGGGGCATCTTCCTCGAATGGTTCAAACCACTCGTGACGCTATGTTTCTTACTGATCGTCGGTTCCGGCATCTATCTGATGTCTGTCGTCGTGCAGGTAGAGGAGTATTCCGATTCCTGGATTTTACCGTATGGACAAGCCTTACTCTGGAAACACGTCCTGATTCTACCCGTGCTGATCATCGGTATCATGAACGGGAAGTGGAGTTACGCGTCTCCTGAACGATCGTTTGAAGTCCGACGGATGCGGATGCGCATGGAAGGCATCTTGATCCTGCTTCTCTTCACAGCGACTGCATGGCTCGGTCAACAGGAACCCCCTCACTCGATCAAGGATACTCTTCAATCCAGCGGGGCTGGTCCACTGTCAGGGTTTCTTTTCCCTAGCTTGCGTTTCACCTATTCTGATATCCGGTTCGAGCCGACCATGATATCCCTCTTCTTGATGGCAATCAGCCTCCTTTTCGTGGGATTGTTGGTGTACGTCATCCGATCAACCCAAGACTCCATCAAGACCCTCTATCTTGGATTAGGCGTCTCGATCTCATTATTTTTCGCAGCGTTGTATAGTATTTCCGTGTATTTATGATCCTCCACATGAGCATTTCAGCGTGTGCGACGTCTTATACAAAAAGAAAGGCATGCGATACAGCAGCCTTTCTTTTTTCATACTTATTCATCATTTTCATACTAGTTATAACAGGTTCAATCCTATTTTAAATCGGTGCCATTTCTAGACTACTACCGGAATATGTATTACAATGTATTACAAAGGAGCTGATAATCATGAGTACCATTTCCGTACGTCTGGATGACCAGGATACACGACTCATCAAAGAATATGCGAAGGCAAAAAACATCACGATTTCTACACTCGTTCGCGATGCAGTCCTCGACCGCATCGAAGACGAAATCGATTTACAACTCTATCATGATTCGATGGCAGCACACCGTAAAAAATCAGAAGCGATCTCTTTCGACGATATGATGAAGGAACTTGATTTAGAATGACAGCATTTACGGTAGAGTTTGAGCGCGGAGCTCAAAAGTCTCTCAAGAAGATGGATCCTCAACAAGCGCGGATCATCATGTCCTGGATCAAGAAGAATCTGGTCGGGACGGATGATCCGCGTCGTCACGGTAAAGGACTCGTCTCGAATCGCTCGGGTGAATGGCGGTATCGCATCGGTGATTATCGTCTGATTGCTGACATTCAAGATGAAAAAGTCGTGATTTTGATTCTCGAGATCGGGCATCGTCGGGATACCTATAAATAAGATGATTAGAGCGCATGCATGGGCAAGTATATGCGTATTCTTTTATATTTTTTAAACGATTCTTTCGTATGTAACAGAAACCACTCGTACATATGTATACGGCTGATTAGTTGCGGTATTCAAATGTCTAAAATCCTCTTTTATGAACGTGTTTTTGATGACCAAGTATTCGTGCATAACAGAAGGACTTACATTTCTGAGTTTGATTGGTTCTATCCGACAGAACATGAATATTAGTCAAGTCACACTTCTCTTCATCTACCTAGATATCAACGATAATATTTGAAAAGCAGCTCTAAAGAGTTTAGAAAAAGGCGTATACATTTCGACATCGAAATGTATACGCCTTTCTTATTTAAACACAACGCATCATTTGATAGCATCTTCAAGTCCAATCAGAACGAAAGATGCTCATCCACTTGCTCCATCATCATTCATCGACCGATGTGGACGGAAGTGAAGACGAACTTATCGTAACGGTGTCTCGAGAACGAGTACTCGAACGGCTTCCCGTTCCCGAGGAAGACGACTTGCTCGACCTCGATGATTGGATCGGTCTCCTCGTTACCGAGATAATCGCGGTCCCACTGGTCCGGTTTATCCGCCCGGATCATCTTGTGTGAGCTCGTGATCGTGTAACCGAGGTCTTCCTGGATGTATCGGTAGATTGAACTATCGAGGACCTCCTTCGTCACACCAGTGATCAACGAGGAAGGCATGAACGTATGCTCAATCACGTAAGGTTCGTCATCGACATAACGGACACGCCGGATCTCATAGACGGGATCGGTCTTCTCGATCATCAGATGACGGGCGACCTCCGCATCTGGGAAGCGCACCTCGAACTGGAGGACCTCACTCCTGACGGCCCGTTCACCGAGAAGCTTCGTCAACCCTTGGGATTCTTTGTTCAACACGTTGATCCTACCCTGTGAGAAGCTCGAAGGCAGGATGAAGGTCCCCTGTCCTCGCTGGCGATAGATGATGCCTTCCGACACCAGGATTTCGAGGGCCCGCTTCATCGTCATCCGGCTGACCGCGAACTCTTCCGCGAGTTGGATCTCGTCCGGCATCGCTTCCTCGACATCATAACCTCCGTTAAGGATTCGTCCGCGCAGTTCATCTGCGATTTTCTCATACTTTGGTTTCTTTTTAGTAGACATGATTACACCCCATGTATAGACATATACGTATAATATAACAAAAAAGGATGACCAGGGCTAGATATACCCTGATCATCCTTCCTCATCTCACGAACCCCTTCTCTTCGATCACGCGCTTGAACCAGTGACCACTCTTCTTGACCGTCCGGCCCTGACTCGTAAGGTCCACGCCGACGAAGCCGTAGCGGTTCTTGTAAGCGTTACTCCAGGACCAGTTGTCCATGAAGGTCCAGAGGTGGTAGCCCTTGACGTTCGAACCTTCCTCCATGGCCAGATGCACCCACTTCAGGTGCTCCGCGATGAAGTCGATCCGGTAATCGTCCTGGATGCTGCCGTCCGCATCACGATAGCGTTCCTCCCCTTCGACCCCCATCCCGTTCTCCGAGATGAAGCACTCGATGTTCCCGTAGTTCTCACGAAGGTTCGTCAGGATGTCATAGACGCCCTTCTCATAGATTTCCCAGCCACGATGACGGTTCATCTTCCGCCCTGGCATCTCATAGTAGTCGAACAGATGCTCCGGCATGAATGGCGCCTTCGGGTTCGGAAGATGTTCCTTCACCTTGATCCGTCTCGGCTGATAATAGTTGATGCCGAGCAGGTCGACCGTGTGGGTCGCGATCTTCTGTCGATCCAGTTCCTCCATCAGAGGAAGCGCATCCTGTTCCTTCAACAGGTCTATCAACTCTGACGGGAATGTCCCGAGGACGGACGGGTCCAGGAAGGAACGGTTGAACAGGATGTCCGCCAGATGAGCGGCATGAAGGTCCGCCTCGTTCCGGCTTCTCGGATAAGACGGCGTCAGGTTGAGGATGATGCCAATCTTACCAGCCTGGCCCGACTCCTTATACGCCTCGATGGCAAGGGCACTCGACAAGATCGAATGATAGGCGACCTGGACGGCGCGCTTGAAATCCACCACGTTCGGATAATGGAAGTCGTACAGATAGCCTCCCTCGACCGGGACGATCGGTTCGTTGTGCGTGAACCATTTCGTCACGCGGTCCCCGAACAGCTCGAAGCAGACCTTGGCATAGTCGACGTAACGTGCGACGACGTCCCGGCTCTCCCAGCCACCTTGATGCTGCAACGCGAGCGGCATGTCGAAGTGGTACAGGTTGACGAAAGGCTCGATGCCGGACTGGATCAGCTCGTCGATCACGCGATTGTAGAAGTCGATGGCGAGCGGGTTGACCTCCCCTTCCCCGGTCGGGAACAGACGGGACCAGGAAATCGACATCCGGAACGAGTTGTGCCCGAGTTCCTTCATCAGGGCGATGTCCTCTTCGTACTGGTGATAGAAGTCGGACGCCACCGTCGCACCGACGCCGTCGAAGAAACGATTCGGCTCCTGCTCGTACCAGTAGTCCCAGATGTTCGGTCCTTTCCCTCCCTCATACGCAGCGCCTTCCATCTGCGTCGCGGATGCGGCCGTCCCCCACCAGAAGTCGGTCGGGAAGGTATACTTCTTCTCCTGCACGGTCGTGTTCTCTGTCTGATTCATCCTATGCACATCCTATCTATAGTTGTTTTTCACTCAACCGACGTCGTTCAGCCGATTTGTTCCTTCTTCTCCTGCGTGGCGTTCGCCTCTTCACGCTCCTTCTTCAGGTTCAGTCGATCGATGAAGACGAGGAACGGGAACCATACCGCCATGATGATGGCGAAGTTGACGAGCTGTAACAGACCTCCGGCGAGGGAGTTGGTCGCCATCATGCCGCTGATGAACATCGGCACGGTCCACGGCACGGCTACGCCGGTCGGAGGCGGGACGATGCCCGTCGACATGGCGAAGTATGTCACGGTCACTGTGATCAATGGTGCGACGATCCATGGAATCATGATCAACGGGTTCATGACAATCGGGAGCCCGAAAATCATCGGTTCGTTGACGTTAAAGACACCAGGCCCGATCGATAGTTTCCCGATCTGCTTCAATTGCTTGGAGCGCATGAACAACAGGATGGCGACGACCACCGCCAGCGTCGAACCGGATCCCCCGATTCCGACGGTGTAGATTTCGATGAACTGCTTGCTGATGATGTTCGGGATTTCCCCGTTCGCGGTATAGGCGTTCAGGTTCTCGAGGGACAGCGTGTTCCAAATCGGGTCCATCACCGAGTTGACGATGACCTGTCCATGTAGACCGAAAAACCAGAACAATTGGACGAAGAAGATGGCGATCAATGTCGGGACGAGACCGTTCCCTAGGTTGACGAGTGGTTTCTGGACGAGATTGAAGATGAGGTCATGTAGGTTCGTGTCCAAAAGTGAAGTGACTGCGATGTTGATCCCGAGGAAGACGGTGAGCGTAAGTAATGCCGGTACGAGTGCCGAGAACGATTTGGCGACCGCGGTCGGTACACCGGCCGGCATCTTGATCGTCCAGTTCTTCTGGACGATGAAGCGATAGATCTCTCCTGCCAGGAATCCTGTGATCATGGCGAGGAACATGCCCTTCGCGCCGAGTCGGTCGAGCGGGATGACGTTACCCACCGGATCCGTGACGTTTTCGACCGAGACGAAGAACGGAGTAAGTAATAGGAACGAGACGAGGGCGATGACACCACCGAATACGGCTTCGACCTCATAACTCTTGGATAGATAATAGCCGATACCGAACACGACGAACAATGACATGATGCCCATCGTCGCGGATGGTGCATTCCCGAGCGACGTCTTGAAGGCGTCGAGCACGCCGGGGGACATGAACTTGTCGAGGAACGGTAGGTTGGCGACGACGACGATCAAGGAACCGAACATCGTAATCGGGAAAGCAAGCATGAATGCGTCACGTAACGTCTGCAGGTAGCGACTGTTGTTCAAGAATGCCGCCATCGGCATCAGGAAACGGCTCAACAGGTCGAACCACTTACTATTCTCTGTCATCTCAAACACTCCTTATCATTTTTTAGAGAACTTATGTTCCATGAGCTCGATGAGCCCGGCCGTCAGATCCAGCATCGTTTGCGTCGACATCAGATGGTCCTCCGCGTGTAGCAACAGGAGGGACAGCGTCGTCGGTTCACCGCTCGCTTCCTTCTGGACCTGCCCGAAATGGACCTGATGTGCTTCTTGTAGTTGAGCGCGTGCATCTGACAGCAACCGCTCGAACTCCTCGAACGTCCCTTCCTTATAGGCTTCGATCGCCTCACGAATCGTACTTCTGGCATTCCCGCTGTGCAGGATCATCATGAACGCGACTTGCTCGATCGTCTGTTCGTTCGTCTGCATGTCGTTCACCCCATCAACTTCACGGCTTGTTCATAGGCCGCTTTTCCGTCCGCCATGCCGTACGCCATCATGTCGATCACCTCGACGGGCTTGTCCGTCGCCTGCTGGAACTTCGAGAGAAGGAACCGCATCTGTGGTCCGATCAATATGACGTCGGCGCCATCCATCTCCTTCATTGCCTGGTCCTGTCCGACCGCCCAAATCTTCGCTTCTTCTCCGATGCCCTTCGCATGCTCCTGCATCTTCGACACCAGGATGCTCGTCGACATCCCTGAACTACACGCCAGCATGATTTTCTTCATCTGAAATCTCCTCCTTTTTTGTAATCGCTTACAAATATGATTATACGCGTTTTACCTTTCATGTCTATACTTGATATTTAATTTGTTTATTTTTATTTTATAAAAGTGTAGAGTTGTAATTGAAAATAGGATGAAGGAGGAGTTAGCATGCAGGAAGCGATTTATTTCGAACCGATCGTCAAGGAACGGATATGGGGCGGACAGAGACTTCGCGAGTATGGGTTTTCCATTCCCGAAGACGTTCCGACGGGAGAGGTCTGGACACTCGCGAGTCATCCGAACGGGACTACGCGCGTCGAATCCGGACCGTTCGTCGGTCTCGATCTGGAAGAGTTGTGGTCAAATCACCCTGAAATCTTCGGCATGGAGACGGATTCCGATTTCCCGCTCCTGTTGAAGTGGATCGATGCCTCGACGGACCTGTCCGTCCAGGTCCATCCGAACGACGCCGATGCCAGACGTTATGAGCAACGACCTTACGGAAAGAACGAATGTTGGTACATCATCGATTGTCCGGAGGACGCCTCCCTCATCCACGGTCATTCCTTGTCCTCCGCGGAAGAGTTCGACGAGGCCGTGCGTCGGGGGACGTTGTTGCAGTCATTGCATCACGTACCGGTATCGAAGGGTGACTTCCTCTATGTACCGGCTGGGACCGTCCATGCCCTGACGGAAGGATGTGTCGTCCTCGAAATCCAACAGAACTCGGACACGACCTATCGTCTGCATGACTATGATCGTCTCGATCCAATCACCGGCACTCTGCGTACACTCCACATCGAACAGGCCCGTCGCGTGATACGGTTCCCTCACTATCATTACTTAGAGCCTTCCGTCCCGTTGTCTCCATTCAGAAGACGGCTGACGCGGAATCCTGATTTCTTCGTCGAGGAATGGACCATCCGTCAGACCCATGCACTAGATCCGAGTCCGTCGTTCCGTATCGTCACCATCGTCGAGGGGACCATCGAATTGGACGACGTCGTGTTAGCGGTCGGGGCGACCGCACTCCTCCCTGCCGGTAGCGAGCATGTCGTCTCCGGGGACGGTCTCATGTTGGTCACCGGACCTGCTCCGAAGACGACGAAGCCATTCCGGATTGGTGTCGACCTCGGCGGTACGCAGACACGCGTCGCCGTCGTCGATCAGGAGAAGGTCATCAAGCAGTTTTCCTTCCCGACTAATCCGGTCGCCGGCCCTGGGCAGACCATCTCGCACATCGAACATGCCATCCGATACTTCTCGGAAGAGTTCCATCTGACGAACATCGGCATCGCCGCGCCTGGTCCGCTCGACGCGAGGACCGGACACCTGTTATCCCCACCGAATCTGCCTGGCTGGGACGACGTCGACCTCGTCACCCCCATCGCCTCCCGATTCGGGCTCCCGACCCATCTCGAGAACGATGCGAATGCAGCGGCGCTCGGCGAGGCGTTGTTCGGAGCAGGACAGACATCCTCTTCCGTCTATTATGTGACGGTCAGCACCGGGATCGGCGGGGGCTATGTCCATGAGAAGAAGCTCATTCGCGGGGCCAATGGGTATGCGGGAGAAATCGGCAACACCATCATCGATTCATCCGGGCCAATCCATCCGGTGCTCAACGTCGGCTCCCTCGAGGGGTTGGCGAGCGGCACCGCACTCCAATCACGTGCCTTGGAGCAGGAAGCCTCGTCCATCGAGATGCTGCTCACCGTACCCTCAGAACGAACCCGGTTCATCAACCACTTGGCGACAGGGCTCGCGAACATCATCCACACGATCGACCCTGAGGCCGTCATCATAGGAGGGGGAGTCACAGGATCTGCAGATGTTTTCTGGGAGGAGTTGATGTGTCGGGTCCGAGAGCTCGTCTATCCTGCTCTTCGTCCGAGCATCGATATACGTCTCGCGACGTTGAAGGGGCGTGCAGGGGTCATCGGTGCTGCTCATCTCGGCTAATCAATCGTAGAAGATGTTCAAAATTGACTGGATTAGTGGATAATGAATCAGAGAATAGAAAAAGATTGTATACGTTTCAATGTCGAAATGTATACAATCTTTTTCTATTAATATTCAATGCGCCATATATAATAATCATATATAGTCACTCGTTTATCATAATTTTTTGACTTGAGTATTCAAAATGAGTCAATGCATAATTCGTTAATGTGTATAAGACCAATGCTATGTTGCTCCATTATAGGTCTAGCATAGAATCGATTTCTATAGCTACTCCCTAAACGTTTTTCCGTTCTTTTGATGCAAAAGAGTGGTATTTTCTGCTCGCTTTCATGTCTTTTTTCGATTGTTAGTTCATTTATATCCTGAAAAACTTTAAGTACCATTCCATTGACATTTGCAACAAATACTTCTAACGTACTAGTCGAAGCAAATCCTCCGTAAGCAGATGTTTGAAGTCCTGAAATAATAGAGTATGGTGTCAACGATGGTTGAGTTTTTAAATCAATATTATCGAAACCGTATTTTATATGTTCTGAAAAATTAAAAGGATAGCTTTTATACTTCAGCAGTGCCTCTTTTATTTTCATGATTTCTAAGGAAACGATGAGTAATGGGTCCGTTCTCAAGTTTACTACAGAGGATACTTGATGACTGAGAAGTATTTGATTTATTTCTTGAGCCTCTTCATATGGAATATCGCTAACAATACGATGCATTAAGTTATCACTATTTAACAAATCGTTCGCTACGGTCACATCTATCTCTAATAATCGCGTCAATAACATCGTCAATTCAAATTTATCCATCTCATAATCTAATATAATGACTTCATATAGTTCTTCTTCATACTCCTTAACGTGTTTTTCCTCTGAAGTATTCGAGTCTAATAACATTAACTCGTCAGATGGACCGACATAATCATTAAGTATCTTCATTTCCATCAGAAGCTCGTTGATTATCTCGAAGATAGGTTGTTCTATTCTCAAATCTCTTAAGCCTAGCTCACTGATGTAATTCAAGGAAAGTTCTCGCGTCAGCTCTACTTCATTCTTTTCAACACCAGATGCATCTAAGTTATCTAATATCGTTCGTACTAAATATTTTTCATCTGTCAGCAGGTTAGTTGCTTTGTGTAGACCGTGGAGTATTGGTATCTCTAGCGGTGAGAAACCCGACAGCCTATCGAAGTTAACGATTTCTCCCATCATCCCTCTCAATGACGTGTCTTCAATCAATTTATTCAAAATGAGACTTGAACTAATCTCTTGGCTTGGATTTTCCCCTAAATCTTTTAGGACGGATTTAATCAATAATAAATCCGTTGTGTCCCACTCTCCTTTGGAGACAGTATAAAAATCCGTCGTCAGACATACGACTTTACTAGCGATGTCCAACTCAGAATAAAAGTCACCGTCGAACGTTGCATATTCAGCAGTCTGAGCCCACTTCAGGAGTTCTACTCTTTGATCTAAATAGTCAAATCGTTGTTCTGACTTCAGGAAATTTCCTCTTGTCTCTTTTACGAATTTGAAAAGCATCGAATACAACTCATTGATTTCTATGGTGTTACTGACCATGTACGCGTTCAACTTACTATTTACCGCAGTCAATAGATCGAATGTCAACAAGTTCTGGTCCGCTAGCTTTGATAGCGTATATTGCGCTGCATGTTGTGCTCTTCTCTGATTATAAGAAATATTCCTTTCTAACGCCCTATTTCCACCTGTCAGATTTCTGAACGTACGCTTAAGGAAGCTTTGATTCTCTAGTTCATCTGTTTGCGAGTCGGCAATCGCTAATGCAGTAACGCTATCAATCGTATATTTCGCAATCTGAGCACTGTTGTCCTTGTATTGATAAATCGTCTGTTCAATCATTGTATTGATCTCTTGCTTCTCATCTATCGATAACTGTTCATCCTGAATAAGTGATAGTTCATTCCGATTCATGGAGCACCTCTTTTAAATTTTCTTTGATTTGTTGTCTATCATTCAATCTACTTTTCAATACATCAAATGTAGTTTTTTCCTGACGAGCATATCTCGAAACACTGTTTAAAACTTCTTTCTGGGTATCTATCATACTAAAAATAGGCATAAGGATATCGTTCGCATCAGCATATCCTTGTATCATTCTTTTATTCGCATTTGATGAGTTGAAGTCTAATGTTCCATCGACGAACTCCCCTAGTGAACTCTTAGGGAAAATCTCGATTATCTTCGCGCCAGGATATTTTGAATGATCTATTACTGTCATCCTGTTCAAATGAACTACAATGATATACGGACACCCTAAATCATATAACGGGAGCACTGGAGTATTATCAATCAGTCCACCATCCCAGTAAGTTTGTCCGTCTATCTTGACCGGATCAAAGATGAAAGGCAGGGCCGAACTTGCGAGCAACGCATTTAGTTTATCTTCGTCATTGAGTTGATTCAGTAAAAAATAGTGAGGACGCCTCAATTTTTCGTCGTAAGCAGTCGCGTATAATAGCATACTGTCTTTATTGATATCAGAGAGATTTACGGAATCTTTTATGATTCTAGTAAGTCCTTCTCTCGAAAATACACCTCTTCCAGCAAATCTTTCTACGATCTTTAAAGGCAAATCGAATCCATGTCTATGGAACGTCCGACTCATTCCAGATACATTGAAAGATAAGATTTTATCTGGAGAAATAGCCGACCATACGTTAGCCGCTTCATTGATGGAAGTGGATGTAAATAGCGCTGCGTTCAGCGCTCCGACAGATGTACCGGATATGGCCATGATTCGCAAATCAAGTCCGTACTCTTTCAGCGCCTTCCAGACACCAACATGGTACGCACCCTTCCCACCGCCACCAGCAAGAACTAATCCAATCTTCGTCGAAATAGTTCCTTCACTAACCTTTCGCGTTAGTTTTTCCATGAGACCTCCCTGTTATCACATATTTTGTTCGAAACTAATCTTACTAGAATTCATTCTCTCCTCTTTAATAATTCGACTGGCATCTTCATAGTTCGAACACTTTCAGAGAAATGATTAATCTTCGAGATATCCTGTTTCATGGTGTCGATCAAAATCATCTTAGTTTTGAATCGTGTCTTCTTTACGACGTAGAGTGTTTAGCTTTGAATCTATGCCTCCAATCTTTTGAGCTTCGAAAAACCAAAATAACAAAATAATATGTAGCAAATCATCTGTTTCAGGCTAGCATCCGCTTGTGAGCCCTTCTTACACCCTTCTTTCATACTCGATTTGTAATTTATGTCTAGTATACAATGAATAAAAGAGTGAAGTACCCCATATAATCCATTAATTTCTATTTATTGATTTACCATTCTTTATGTACATCAACATATAAAAAAACAGACCTCAATGGATCTGCTTCGTAAAATATATCTGTATAAGATTCGCGTCCTTCATAACATTTCAGTAGTACTATCGAATCCGGAAAAAAATCAATCTTAGATTAACCAAGAATCATGAAATCAGAGATATGACTTCATGATTCTTTGAATGATAAAGGGTAGTTTTAGACTAAATCGCATCTGCTTTCAATCGTAGACCTTCATACTGCTCTTCATCGCCCATCTATTCGTGGCTCATTCATCGATCGTTTCTGTTCATCGATATTATGACGATATGGCTCCTTCGAGTGTCTATCTAGTTATCCATCATTTCTTCTTGGTCTCTTATGTTAAACACATAGCTCCTCAATGTTTCACCATTTATCACTAAGAAAAGGATGGATCACCCTTTGAAAATCACTGAAATGCGTTAAAAACATTAGGGTTAGGGCCAGTCCAATCGCTAAGGTTTTCGAAAAGTCGTTGTAAGTTCTCATTACAAAACAACGATGGCCTCAGATTTAAATTCCCTTGTAGTTGATCAAAATACCACTTGTGTTGATGGTCTAACCCAAGGAAGCCCCCTGGTCCGAAATGAGGCGAAGTCTGATTCTGATTCCAATGAGGATATTCATTATAAATTGGCGTATTTTCATACATCATACATAAAAATCCCATGACCATGTCTCTAGGTCTGAAGAGGTTTTCTTTTTTGAAATGACTGAACTGTTGAAACGATTGACTACCGTAGTTCAATTCCTGTTCGAAAAACAACCAGGACAGCACCACTAGGACATCTGATTGATTCGCATTCAAGTCACGATGGTTGATTTCCCTACCTTCATACACATCCTGACATTGTTCATATGTTACATGACTGAATAGATCCTGGAAAACATTCCGATGCGTCGCTCTTCCTTGAAAAAGCATTCTGTACCGTTCTCCTGCCTCGAGATAAAAATCGAAAATCCCGTGGCCCAGTAGTTTACTTTTGTCATACAAATAATTAGGGTCTTCATATTTACGCAAAGCATTGCCGGCTACTAATCCACTATAAGATTTATAACGAATCGTAAAATCACCATAAAGCGGGCTTCGATATATCACTCTACGTATATCGAACGATTTATAGCCGTTATCTAGACCCTTTTCATGAAGGATGACATTTCCTTCGCCAATGCTTCGCCTAGCTCTCTCACTAAGTCGTAAATCATCTTGAGTAATGTTTTCTGGGTATACATAATTTACCACCGCCGAGAAATCTTCATGAAGCTCTCTAATGATATGAGCATATCTTAGATACATCATACCATCCCTTTCAATCATTATTCACGGGCAATTGATGATTCCAGTTCCATAATTTTTTACTCGACAATCCATATATCTCTGACTTTAAATTCATGGTTCTTAGCGTCTCCGGATGAGTTCAACCCTGTGTACACGACGATGTTTTCTTTAATGGCTTTAAGTAAGGCTTCCTCGTAGTTGATGTTCCAGTCTTCCTCAAAGAGCCATTCACCTTCATATATTAAAACAGTCTCATTCAAATCATAATCAATCGTTTGAGGAACAAGGGATGAACTAAAAAGTCCTGGTCTTGATACGGTATCGTGTAACTCGATATATAGTGATGTCACAGTCACTTCGACCTCACCCTTCTTCTCTTTCAGCTTCGAATATACATCCAAATAAATCGTTTCGTATATTTTCTCATGAGGACCACCATGATAGTAATCTGACGTTTCGATTGCCACGACAACTTTTTCGTATAAGTGATCAAAATATTTTTTTTATCGATATAGTCTTCAATGCTTGGCATAAACGACTCCCCCTACATGATTATTAAGATTATTATATAGAAAAAATTACACTTTTTTACCTATTTTTTAAAAAAGGTTAACGTTTTAATCAAATTATCATATCCATGCGAACAAATTTAAAGCAGAAGCTAGCTAGGAATTCTGCTTTATGAACAAAAAAATGAAAATCAAATTCTCATTACCCACAAATACTAAAATAGTAATTTATTTGAAAAAATAGTGTAAAATGTATATATGAAATCATAAGGAATAATCATGATGATAAACAATTTGGGTTTGATTGAGTGCGAAAACTAAATTGACCTCATAGGATTCATCGGTTTATTCCACAAGGCTTTAGGAGGAGGAGCATGATTAAAAAGATAATACTAATTTCGACAATTTTTTTGTCGGGCATTCTTGTATTCTCAGGATGTGAACAGCAACCTATGAAGAAATCTACCACTCGCGATGAATATCCTGAAAAAATCAAATTAAAGATTAAAAATAACGAACTCGTTAGTAATGATGTAATCGAGTTGTTCAACCGTGAGAAAAGTTTTAAGGACAATGAATCTGGTTTTGCATTTGATAATGGAATGAAAAAGATAAAGCATTCTAAGGATTTCAAGACAGATGTCACTCAATTATTTAGCAGGCTTGCAGCAGCCATAGAATTTAATCCAGGGATGAGTAGCAAGAAATTTCCGATGCCGGAAAGTCGCCTACAACAAATTGATGAGGTTCTACGCGCAACAGACGCAATCAGTGACGTAGAGGAACTAGCTGTATTACGTGAAAAGCTGATGGAGGAAAAATCAAAATCCAATCTTCGTGAAAAAAAATTTACTTCACTGAATAACAAAATTGTAGACTTCAGAAAAAAATATCTAATCGATCAATATGATGAAGAATCGTTAGTATTACACAATGTAGCTGATAATTATACGGCCTTTTTGATTGGTTTCAAGATGAAACTATTTGCTGAAGAGAATTATTCATCATCCAAAAACTCAGTACAAAAAGGAATCAATGGTATGAAAAACAGCGAGGCAGTCTATTTCTCCACTTATTCGGATAATCTAATGCACCTAAGCGAAGATATGGGAAGCGAGGTCGTTGATTGATGCTTCGACAAATAAAAAAGTGTCTCCCATTATATAGATTTACTATTCATGTCAGTATATGTATCCTTTTGATTCTTTCATTTCACTTCACGAGGCAATTCGATTTTGAGGGACCGACGGTAATAGCGAAAGGAAATCAAACAAATAGTTTTCTCGAAAAAGACGTACTCCCACTCTCATCACAGGCATCACTGTTCAACCCAGACGGGTTGTATTATCAGACTCTTATACACATGAAAGAAGAATTATATCAAGACTTCCGATCCCATCCAGGAATCGGGATGAATTATTGGAATTCCTTACGAGATACAAGACAAGAAATATTAAATACAATTTCTGAAGTAGATAAAAAGGATTCCGCTTCGTTAAAAAAATTAGAACTTCTCCTCAATGATTTCCTTCTATTGATAGAAATTGGCGAAGATAAGTATGAAAAGATTCTAATGGAAGAGCTCCAACAACCATCTCCTGAAGCCGATGGTATGAACTGGGCTTCCGATTATACGTATATAAAGGATTTTTTAACTATACAGAGAGTTTGGCTGTACTATACACAAAAATTGCTAAAAGATGACTTCATTCAAGTTAGCGAGCTCGATGATCCCGAAAGAAAAATGTATTTTGAAGTACAAAAAAATGATTTGTCTAAGATATTGCTTGTGTCTGAATATTTTTTTCGGGCAGAACCTGAATTGAATGAATAATATTAAATAATTCTATATATCAGAATAAAGCGTCATAGCACAAGGGTTTATATCCCTCAAAATACAGAGTCATACGATCATAAGGAGACTATTATAGAGATGAAAAAACTGCACATGACGATATTTGTATTACTGTTGACGATACTAGCAGGATGTACGTCGAGTGAAGAAAAGAAGACAGAGACTAAACCAAGCCAAACGAAAGAAGCGAAAGGAACAAGCCCTGACAAAAAGGAACGAGCTCCTGTCAAAGTCAAAGAACAATCAACTACCACAGCTCTTGAGCCCATAGAAAAGGAGTCTCTCGATTGGATTCCTATTTATAGAACGTTGACAGAAAAAGCTGCGAATGGTGACTTCGATTCAGGCAACCTCTATTCATATTTCACCACGGTCGAACCTTATGACATCGAGCTCGAGATTAAAGATGTGTTGATTTCATATTTACAGAACGAAAGAACTGTCGGAGACTCCGATGCTTTTCACCGAAAATTCTCAGATGCGTTCATCAAGGAAATGGACCAAGCCATATTGAAACTTGAAGAAGAAAAGCTATCTGCTTTACCATCCACGGATCAAGGGCAGCTACAATCCTATATCGACTACCACAAGCTATACGTCGATGCTCAACGGATACATCTGAAACGATTACAGATTCCTGCGATTCTGGGTGTATTTAGTCAATATAGAGAGTCAACTGGCTTGGATAGATTCAATCCAAAATCTTATGAAAAATTTGAAATCGATTCTATGGGAAAGCTTCAATCAATCAGACCCTTCGACCAAGAAACCTCTGAAATGATCAAAAGGCTCATCAAGAGAGGCGATGCTGTATATTCAGAGAATAACGTACTGAGTGCTTCGAATGAAGTACAACGCTTCGAGTTAGTCAACATGAAACGACTGACAGAACATCTCGATGAAGTAGTAAATTTGCAACCAGAACAGGATTCAAACACTAGTTCAGATTCATCAGAAGAACAAGGTTACTGGAAGAATTTTGTTCAGATGGACTTCGATAAATACTTTTATTACGGCATGAAAAAAGAACTGAAAGATTTAGAGAACAATGTCCTTCCAACGCTTGAATCGGATGAGCAACAAGCTCTTCGTGATTACATTGACATGCATCTTTTGTTCATCGAATCAATCCATCTATATTCGGATGAAGAAAATCCTTATAAATTCGAAGATATGTTCATCGATTATGTCACTGATTTCTTAGCTGAAACCGAGGGAGATACTTCAGGACCTTATCCGGAATTCAAGCATCTTAAGCAGTCGGATGTACATTGATACTTCGAAAGAATGATTTTTAAAAACAAAGGAGTCGATTTCGAATGTTAATCAAAAAAAAGATTAGCTGGATAGCATACTCAATGCTACTAACGATTGCATTAGCAGGATGCCAAGAGGAGAAGAAAGATGGCATAACTATTGACGAAGATGGCATCGAAGCGAACTATGAAGGAGATCACCTAGAAATTGATTTTGGTGGAGAAGACGAGTGAAATGAAATATGACTTACAAAGCAGGAAGATGGTCGACATGACTAGCTTCCTGCTTCGTTTCTTCTATAAAGTTGATTGTCGTTTCTATTTTCTTTTCAACTCATCCAATCGTATATACCTCGTCTTCAAACTTTAACCACTAAGCACGCTGATGATTTCTTTAATTCCTTTTAGAATTTTTTGATACGAGTAGGAATCCACAGGAATACAAGATTTAACTTGTCCAACCTATCACAACCGATATAGAAAAAAAATGTTTAGGGTACTTTTAATACTTATTGTACATAAGAAAACAAATTATGACCTTGAAGAATCGCTATGGTTAGGTCAACACGCCTTAGACAAGAAAAATTATCGAAAGGAGCGCTTAAAAAATTTAGTTTGATGGACCTTTGTCTTACGATTGATTCATCATGACTCGAATATGCTGTCCAAAAATCCTTCCTTATGCTTATAGAGCATCTCCGTATCAGTAGAGAAGTAACCACCTTTCCCCCGAATATTCGAAATGATGGTAGTCCGGTCTAAGTTCAGTCGGAACTTTTTCAAAATGTCCTCGCGCATCATGTCGATATCAATCCCACCTCTCTCTGGTAGCAGATCAAGAAGGAATCTCCCGATTGTCCGCTTGTCACGACCGATATAGAAGATGTCTCCACGAGCCGTCCGGATGGAACCTACACGTTTCTGTGTACGGATCAACTCCTCGAAGAAAATGTCTTCCATCCCGAGTTCGACGATAGGCGAATCGAGGTCTGTCCGGATTGACGAGAAGGTGAAATAGTCCTCTCCTGAACGTTTGACGATTTCGAGCATCTGCTTGATGAGAGTCTTGATCATACCCTTGTTCACGCCTACCTTTCTCAATCGCGCAATCGAGATGTAGGTGGATGCATCGAAGCGGAAAAGATCATGTTTGTCCTCCATCCGCTTGACGATGCGTCTGAATGAAGAGGACTTGTATACGGGAGAATCCGGGATTGTGAAGAGCTCCTCCCGTGACAGGATGGACTCGAAGTAGGACTCTGCATTGCCGTGGGCCGCATGTAGGACGAGGCCACCTTGATTGATGAAGCCGACCTTTTCGAGGGCACCTGCGTTCAGATAACGGGAGCTGAACTGCTCGATGTGAGGGAAGGCCTCCTCCAACTCCTCATAGGTATAGATTTCCTTCGTGAGACGTCTCGAGAACCAGGTCGCCTCCTTTTTCGTGAGGAGGGACATGCTCTGCCCGAGCGTACCATCAGGCGAGAGGTAATCCGGAAGATCCCGGCGGATGGACTGCCTCACCGACGCCCCCGATAGTCCGAATCGTTCCTCGACGAGCGACTGGAAATCCTTCATCCCGATCGGGGCATGCTGTCGGATCAACTTCTTCAACCATTCGGCCTTATCCATCGATCCGATGACAATCTCCGACTGCTTCACGACGGCGATGTTCGCCGCCTCGACATATCGACGGATGACGTATTGCAGTTCATCGGGATCCTGACAATCAAGCTCCTCCATCAGCGAGGGTTCGAGCCTGAAGAGATGATTCGTACCGTAGAAGCCAGGCTCGATACGGAGTAGGCCGCGCAATCTCTGTAGACGTCTCTGCGTCAATCTTGAACGATCATAGTAACGGAAACGTTTTCCCGAAGACGGGATGACGGACTCCGACTGAGTGGCGATTGTTGCCAGCTTCCTGGCTTCTGCCTTCAATCGTACAGCCATCCCGATCTTGTAGGTCTCTTCGACGTACTGATCATAGACGACCTTCCATTCTTCCATCGTTCTCGCCGCTTCGTCAGCATGCGACCATAGGACGTGCTCGAAGACGTTCGCCCTCGTCACCTGCATGACCTCACCGTCACGAGTGACGATGAGTGATAAATATTTCAAGAATGCTTGACGTTGCCGCTCGTTCAGCCTCCCGTATAGTCCCTTGATGTCCTCCGTACCCGGTTGTACCCGGACGGAGAGGAAACGATGGATGGAGGCGGGTTCATCGAACACCTTCATGAAGACGTACTCAGGAATGTCGAAGCGCTCGAAACGTTGAAGATACCTCCTCGCCTCCTTCACATGAGTGACGGGAATCTTGTTGTGTGATTGTCTCAGACGTATTTGGACTTCCCTCGCCTCGATGCCATGTTTCTTCGAGATTTCTTGCAAAGTGAGTCCCTCTTCCAGTCTGTCGCGGAGCAGCCCCGCTTCTGGTCCCATCGACGATAGTATCGCGCGTAGTGTACGTATTCGTTTCTTGTACTGACCATCTTCCGTCCGGACAATCAAGTCCGCATGACACAACTCCTCGAGGAGTTCCAAGAGCTCGGCAGCCCCTTCACCCGTCTCCTTCTTCGCATCCTCGAGAGAGAACGTATCCTCGAGACGATCATAGACCGTTTCACGGAACGTACGCTCGAGTCCCTTTCTCGTGATTTTGCGTCTGACCTCCGTGATAGGTAGGGAATCCTCTTCCTTCACCTCGACGGTCGTCGCTACCATCGAGATCGCGTCCATCTTTTTCCTGCCCTCGACTTCACGATATGCATTCATGATGCGATGGTAGGCATCGGGTCTTCTATCACCATCAAGAACCTTTTCAAACATCGGCAAGGTCATCCCCTCGAGGTCTGAATACTTCACCTTTGCATTCTTCAAGAGATTGAGGTCGGTGAGAGTCATCCACGTTTCGGGTAGTAGCAAGTGATACAGCGTCTTCATCCTGCAATGTTCAAGGATTTCTCCATCACTCATCACAGATTGAAGAATCAGCACTGCCCGTCGAACGGATGCTGGTACGCCAGGAAGGGATTTTCCTTCCTTCGTGAGCAGTTCTTGTATGGATATTCCTTTCATGAGAAGAGTGATTGCACTCGAGTGACTAATCTTTATGTCATATTGCTCCAAGATGTCGAGAATACCTAAGATACTCTCTCCACTATCACTCCTCTTCAAAATCATGTTTCTTTCATCTTCATTCATGCGTCAAATCTCCCCCAATTCATTCATGCGCACGCCCTAGAACGTATATATTGCAATCCTTTGAAGTATCCCCTTAACTTGTATGTATATTCTCACTCCCTATATTTTACTGTTTTTCCCATGATATTTGTAGTCAAACTCTATAGTTTGAAGAATGGAACAATTACTTTTGAGTGATTATCATTACAGACGTTTTAATATACAGATGAGGGATTTCACGCATAGATTTCAGTTCTGAAAATCCTCATCCGAGAAGTCCGAAGTCAACATTGATTATTGATCACCATAAGATTTCAAGAAAAATAATCAAGAGGAAAATGGAATGCTCTTCGGAATATGTATTTAGTTGTTCATAAAAAGATCAGGGACTACATTGTTGATTTCAGATTGAAGCATGGGATAAAATAGGAAAGTGATGTATTAAAAATAGTACATCATTTTACGGTCTTTGATAGAATTCTTTAATATCGATCCTAGGGTTAGTTCCTATTTTTTGTGGAGTAGATCTGAGAAAAAATTAACATCAAACAAAATATGATCTTCAAAAAATTGAATACGATTTAAAAAACAAAACAATAGAACTGGAGACAATCTTCAGTCAATTCATTTTTTGCTAATGGCAAAGTAGCGACTCGAATTTTTAAGCAAAAAACTATGTGGACAACCTAGGTTTAATCAATCGGATTAAAGCGAATATCAAAGACTAAGCTAGCGGGTTAGTAATGGTGACCTGCTCCGGCGCAGCGGCTTCAAGTTGAAGGAAAATAATACTGCGACTGCTATCGCCCTAAGGCGTAGACGGGCCACCATTACATTTAAACTATTAGTTCTGGCTGAGTGCCCTCAAGGTACCAGCCAGATTTTTTTATGAAAGGGTGCTTTCTTTGTATACGATAGATTCATTCAAAACCCCGACTCATTTTTTTAAAAGTGAAAGTCTTGATTTACATCGTTTCGCTCTTTTCTTTGAAGAAAAAATTGCTAATAGAAGATATACTTATGTGAACTCAAAGGGAAAAGTCAAAAAAATTAATATAGAGCTGAGAGGAGAAAACCTACCTCATCTAATCGGATTACAATATTGGAGGAATTTACCTTCAAAACAAGCTAGTAAGCAATATAAAATGCTGCTAGACGGAACTATCGACTTTGAGTTTTTAAAAGCTTCCGACATAACAGCATTCAAAAAACATAAAGACAGGTTTAAAATGCTTCCCTTTTTCTATCGTTCATTTTATAACTACGAATGCGAAATAAAACTCGTCGAAAGAAATAGTAATGTGGGCTTCGAGAGACGTAAAGTCGACATGATTTTTAGACAGAATGATTCTCCAGATGTATATTTATTAGAATTAAGATGTAAAGGAGTAGATAAATTCACTTTCGTCCCTAGCAGTATAACTGTACATAAATTCAACTCCGCGACATTGAAGGCTAAATATTTACCATTATATATTCAGGAAATGAGGGTAGACTTTCTCTAAGTCGATTTGAATTAGGCTGTACTAAAATGAAACAATCGAATACATTTTCATCATCAAAGGTTTTATTAATTTTTATTTAGAAGCAGATTTGAATAGAACTAAAAAAACAATATAAAAAAAGAAGCTGGATCTATAATGAATAGAATCAGCTTCTTTTTTCGATTGATAAACAGTCTGACGGAGTTTATCTTGAGTTCTTTTAAATAAATTATCAAGGAAAGACCTTTTAGCTTATCGCCAGAGACGTCATGATAAAACTTTCTCAGTACACTTTAATCGTCAAAGACCTCGTTTGATAATCTTTCTTCTTCACATCGATTCTCAGTGTCGTCCCCTTCTTCATTTCCGGCAATTTGATTGAGAAGTTTTCCTTCTTATCGATGAGCGTCTTACCCAACAACTTCTTCCCGACGAATACACTGACTTCGGCCCCTGTACTACCCTTGCCTTTCACCCCTGTACTTTTCGTCGTCACACCGGAGACGCTGAAGTAGGGGAATACTCTCAAGACTTTCGAGATGGTGACCGGTGTTTTTTGATTCAGGCGGTCGGTAGCTACGACTTGAATTTCCTTCCCCGCTACAGGAGAGGCGGCCTTGAACTTGAACTTGCCCTTCGAAGAGCTCTGTCCGGTATAGGTCTTACCGTTCATCTTCACTTGGACAGTCATACCAGGGAGCGTGCTACCTTCGATATGGTCGGAAAAGTCGGTGACTTCCTTCACTATCGGAGCTTTCAACTTCTTCGTCTGCTTGATTTTGATACTTTGCGCATAATATACGCCACCCCCGCCTGCATTTGTGTAGATGGAGACCGTATCGCCGACCTTGACGAGTTCCTTCTTGTCACTCAGAGATAAGCTCACTTGCTTTTCGTATGCATAGGCCGATGATGACCAACGAGTCTTCTCGTCCCATATTGACGTATGATAGAAAAGATTCGACTCACCATAAAGAACTTGTTTATCTAGATTGTACCTGACATTCTCCAAACCCTTCGTCGCCTTCTCCTGACTCACGACCTGTTCGAACGAATACTTGGTAGTCCCATCGGCGTTCAGGGCGCTATACTTGATCGTGAAAGGTAGCTTAGGAAAATTAGTCCATTCCCTTCCATCATAAAAATAGACCTGTTTCCCAGAAATGACGAGAGATGTTTTTTTGCCATTCAGTTCGATGACATGGCGCCCGAAGTTGGGTGTCGATGGAGCAGCAAGGACATAGATGGAATTGCGGCTCTTCGTAGCCATGAAGCGATCGATTTTGTCCAAGGCGTAGATGTCGACGACGCTCTCCTTGTTCGATTCATCGTAGAACTTCAGCTTAGGCGGGTTCTTCGTGACTTCTTTCGGAAGATTTATCTTATACCTGCCATCGTTTCCGACCCTTGACGTCCCGATTGACTTGTCTTGTGACCAGATGATCCGGGAACCCGGTTCGCTCAGTCCCGAGACGTACATATCACCTTCAAGAGAGGGATCCATCCGGACGACCGGTCCAGTGACATAGTTTAGACTCAATACTTTCCATTCCGATTCACAGTCGTTACCGTTGGTGCCTCTTAGTCTGATATATCTGATGCCATCCTCCTTGAACGTGTGATCCCCTGTGTTACGGATATAGTACGGAGTCGTATCCATCCCTTCGACACCGCTGTATTCGATTACGGAGTCCTTGACCACTCTTTCGTCCTTGTCGAGGTATTCCACTTGAATCTTACGAACGGAATCGTCTATGTCGACCTGTATCCCCCTCGCCTCGTCGTCCACGTCCTGCTGTCCTGATCGAACGATCACGGGTGGACTTGCATCTATCTCATCATGCCTTACCGATACCTGCTGATGCTTTTGCCATTCGCCGATGGTCTTGTCGATGGAGAAGTTACCACTCCCTCTCTTGCTGAACTCTCCACGGAAGTCACCCGTCTCATCGGTCGTCAGCGACCGTCTCGAGTTCCAACCTTCGCCGTCGTAAGAGTACTCTATGGACGCATCCGGTTCGGTGTTGACGGAGATGGTCGTATCTCCACCCTTCATCGCCTTGATTCGAGTCACGATGGGCGACACTTCTTGGGTCCATTCCTTCAATACTTGTCCGTCCCTCGACAGGAGCTGGAATTGGAATCTGGTTTGTTTAGAGATATCGAATCGATACGGATATGTCGGGTTGCTCAGGGTAGTCTTTGTCCGTTCCCCATCAGCACGTTCATACTCCGCGATTAGATAGGATCCGGTAGGCGCATCGGATAGATATGATTTAATGTCTAATCTGATTTCGGTATCACTTTCCATGAACGACGGGCTGCATGCGCCCTCGGAAGCGGAGACCGTCTGGGAAGCGGCTAACCCGAATCCAAGCGTGATTGCCGCCGTCAGAAATATCTTGTACACCTTATTGCTTTTCACGTCATCATATCCTTTAAGTTAATTTATGTTCTCGTTGATCGGTCAGATAATCCTTGGCTTACATGCCCTTACTTCGTCAGGGTGGATGGTTCAATCAAAGGACTCTGATCGTCTTGTCCTTACTCCTGTTACCAGACTTGTCTTGAGCTCGGATGATCAGGACTGAACCACCTTTTTGTTTTTTTATCTTCACCTTGAAGCTACCTTTCCCATCGACCTTTCCTTCGCCGATTTTCTGTGAGCCGCGGAAGACGGTTATCTTGGCGTCGGACTCTGCCTTCCCGTTGACGGATCCGTCAGTGCGCTTCAGCTTGCTCACGCTCGATATCATCGGGGGAGTACGATCCGACACGGTCACTTGTCGCCTAGCGCTTTGATTCCCTGAGCTGTCGACGGCGTGGACGGTCAGCTTGGTACCCGCCTCCAATCCAATGATTTTGATGCTGTATGCTCCCTTATTAGCAATCACGCTCCCGATGACATTGTCACCCATCTTTATGAACACCTTCGCACCGACTTCGGCACGGCCGCTGATCGTCGTCGACTGGTCAGATACAGGATTCATCGTCGGGACCGGCGGTGGTGTCTTGTCCAAGACGATGATCTTTCTAGCACTCCCGATATTGCCCGCCTTATCGATTGACTGGACAAGTAGCTCAGTGCCCGACTTCTGTTTCGCGATGACGATTCCGTATTTCCCATCCTTACCGGCCGTTTTCTCCCCGATGATTTTCTTACCTACCTGGACCTTGACTTTCGCTCCCGGTTCCGTCCATCCACTGACCATGGTGGAGTGGTCCGAGACGTCGTTCACGGTCGGCGGGGATGGGGCCGTGACATCCTTGACGATGATTTCCGTCGCCTCACTATGATTATCCGCGTTGTCTATTGCGACGACCTGTAATCTCGTACCTGCTAATTGAAGGGGGATGAACGCTTCGTAGTTTCCGTCCGACTCTACTGAAGACGAGCCAATCTCTTCTCCGTTCTTCAAAATGACCGCATGGTTTCCGTCACGTACCTTTCCTCTTACGGTCGTAGTCTTATCAGTCACCTCATGGAAGATGGTCGGAGCAGAAGGCGGGCTTGCATCCCTGACGACCACCGAGGTCTCCTTACTTCTATGGTTCGATGCATCCGTCGCAGTGACGGTCAACTTCATGTTCGCATCAAGGGAATAGACCGATACCTTGAAACGCCCATCTTCCCCGACTTCCGATGACCCCTTGATGCTCGTTTGATGTTTGACGGTGATCGTGGTCCCGGGTTCAGCCGTACCGGTCACATAGGAAATCGCATCCGTCACATCATCGACCTGAGGAGCATCTGGCGGGGTGACATCCTTCACGATCAACCTCGTCTCTCCACTCACTTTTCCTTCGTCATCCATCACCTTGACGATTGCCGTCAATCCGGCTTGCTGTCTATCGACGATGAACTCGAATTCCCCGGTCCCGCTCGCCGTCACAGGTCCGAAGCTTTTCGTCCCTATCTTGAGGATGACCGTCGCGCGAGGCGCTACCTTCCCGCTTACGAGCGTCGTCTGGTCCGTTATATCGTTCACCACCGGGGGAGCCGGTGGTGTCGCATCCTTTTCGCCGACTCCTGATTCGTCGCTCGCATCTCTCGCCTGCATCGCTTTAGGTCTAATATCTCCAGAAGAAACACTCGTGGAACTAACCTTTTCATTTTGTGTGAAGGCGTTCGCCGGCATGGACATGCCCGTCTGCATCGCGCCAATCAATAGACTAGTACTGATGAATAATCGCTTGAACCTTTCCATGAATACCTCCAAGATGAAATTTCTTTGCGTACCGCCTCCACACTTGATGAATGAGTCACGAGATGACGGTATTTTTTCGCAGCATCACTAAAATCATTATCCTTCTTCATAGACATGATTGCACCATAAAAATGTATTTTTTTACTTTAGATTACTTTATCTTCTATATTTTTCTTTTATAAAGGAGAAATCGTATACAGAGAATTTCATCGCTCTATTCATTCGGATGATACGTCCGGATGAATAGAAAGAAAAAACAACTAAAGTGTATACATTTCGGTGTCGAAATGTATACACTTTAGTTGTTTTCAACAATCATCTATCCTAATTCGTTCTAGCACTATGATCAACCAAGGACGCAGATATGCACGTGGACATCACATGATTCATTCCAGCTCCTTCTCGATTCGAGACGACGTCCTATCGTCCGATTTTCCTACTCCAGTCAGTATCGTTATGGTGTAGAGGAAGGAATATTTAAAATAAAACGGATTAGGAAAGCGGCCCGTCGACTCATGTCGATAGGGCCGCCTACCATTCATCAGATGAAGATTTCTCAACTGCTCTTCGCTTTCCAAAAACATGGCAATGAAATCCTGAAAACTGGATCAGCTTATGAAAATCATTCTTCCTGAAGTCAGCTTATTTCGAAATTCGCATATGAGTATGCTCAATCACAGCATACTTTTTAAAGCGGATAAGTTTGTCTCATGACGTGACAACATTTCAATCTGTTTCTCGATTTCTGAGTTTTCAGCTCCATCAATCTCAGCTCGCATGTTCTCGATGTACAGACGCCACTCTTTCTCAAGTTCATCCGCACCTGCATCAAATCCGATTCTCGTATCATCCCAATACTTCGTGATACCAACGACGAATTGTTTTTCTGCATCTTCCTTATCGAAGGATTTACGTATCCCTTTCGCCATGCTCTCTTTCCAAGCAGTAGCTGATAGAGCCATATAAACCGAGAATCCGATGACCGCCGTCAACGCAATCCCTAACGTGATTGGACCACCTATAGCAGCGACCCCACTCATAATGCCCGACATCCCACCAAAGATTCCAACGTTGAGACCCAGTGCACTGAGGATGCCAGCACCTTTAGCGATGAGAATATATCCGCCAAGGTTTCCCATAGCAGCAGCGTAGGCAGCCATACCTCCGAAGGCGACGGCTCCTACAGCTCCTCCTACGAATACATTTTTGACGTTGAAGGAAACATTCAATCCATTCGAACCAATCGATGCGATCTCTATATCACTCTCAAAATTTGCTACATAGCCATCAACTTTCTCGACGAACTCTTCGGTGGATATCTCTAGGGCTTGGTTGAGACGGAACCTTAAATCGTTCGAGATGAGGTTCACTAGTGCGTTCTGACCTTCCTCATCTTTCTTTATACCTGCCTCATCAATTTGATTCACAATTTTCTTCGTGTCCATGACATCAGCGTATTCTTGGCGGAATCGAAAGATGTCCTTTTCTTTCAATCCCTCGATGAATCTATGGATTTCTTGTCGTTCTCTTCTTGCATTCAGACGACGTCCAGGTTCTGCAGTCTCTAATACATATAGTCGCTCGCTGTACTCCTTGCGGTCAGAAACGATTGCCTCGTGTTGTCGGATCTCTCTCTCAATCATTCTGCGCTGATCCTCAATCATGTCCTTTAGCGTGTTTCTCGTCTGCTCCTCTATCAGAGGTGGGAGCACATCTAGTACTTTGATTAGTTCCATTTCGAAACTTCTACGTGTCTCTTCATCATTCGTCGTGTACGGGTGGCAACGTTTTCTGATGTTAGCCTCAGAATATTCGAGACCACGGGCATTTGAATGAGATGCCCATTCTTCCTCGGGAACAGAACGATAGAAACGTCGCATACCGGCATCAAGAATCTGGTTCACCTTCGCCTCGTCACCGATGATATGGGACTGCGAAGCAAGAATGAATAGATTCTGCAAAGGACGACCTAATCCCTCGATGAAAGGTAAGGTATCAATGGTACTCTTCAAGAATGAGATATCCGTCCCCCTCATGAATGCATTCGATACCGACATGTAAAGGACGAGGTCAGCGATTTGTCGAGATTCCTGAGCATATTGATCATCCGATTCACGATCTCCCGTGCCGAATCCAGGGACGTCAATGATGTCACAGCGCTCCAATATCGGACTATCTAGATAGACGACAGCCGCTTTCGCCTCGTTCTCCTCGACATCAAGTTCTGACATCCTTGTCGCGTATGTGATTAGAAGGTCTTCTCCTCCTCTCATCAACACGCAGTTCTCTGAATACGCGCGTTCATCAACTCGATTGACGTCAAAACCATCCTGTCCCCCGGAGAAGATAATGACTTCATCCGAAAAGAAATCAGGTCTATCTTCGATATGTTTGATATATATGTTGATTGACGTCATAGGTGACCAATCAGAGGGAATTTTTGATGTACCGAGTAATGCGTTGGTCAGATGACTCTTACCAACATCAGACATGCCGACGATAGCTAATTTAGGCTTCAGCAGGGACTTTCGTACGACCCCTTCCAAATCTCGAATCCGCTTCATCGTTGTATCGTCCCATTCTCGGTCTTTCTTCAATTCATTTATTCTTGCGAGGAGGTCCAGTCTGAGCTGACGGATTGATTTCGCGTTTAACGTTTTCTCGATGTCCTTCTCGAACACCCTGCTCACTGCAATCTCCTTCGTCTCATCGATGACTTTGGATAACTTATCAAATTGTTTTTTTAAGTTCTTTTGATTCAGAAATTTTTTTGGATCGAACATGTGATTACCTTCTTTCATATTTAGTAGTTAGCATATAGGTCAGCTGACTTCGAGTCGTCAAACGACCTTTGAGCCATGCTTCGCTCGAACGACCCTCCAGTCTTCCTTCAGCAATCTCACGATGGTTGGCGTCCGTGCGCTCTAGGAATAACTTGATTTGCTCATACTTATCATTTGCAGCATCTCCATAGATGTCCTTCATCTCTTCAAGAAGAATGTCCTCCAAGGTATTAGGACGCTCTCCATCTCTTCCTATCTTTTTGATGATATCTTGTGACAAATCAAATAAACTTTCGTACATTTTCTTCTCGTCCGTTTCATTTAATAAATCTCCTCATCTCACCTCAACACTCATCCCTATGAATCCAGGCCTTGCAGGAAGCAGACCAAATCCTCTTCTCCATTCACGCAATCGAACAGATAGATATGCACGGTAATGTCACCATCCGTGTATTGGATATCCCTTATGTCATTCGGGAGGTTCTCGACCAGCGGATAAATCATTACGACCTGTTCGCAGGAATATTTCTTCGCATACGCGAACATCTGATACATGTCGCTCGAGGAAATCCCGAAGTTGGAGTTTCCATGATTAAGAACCTTCCATTTCGTATCGATGATTCGTGTTCCCAGTCTCCCATCCCTCTTGCCTTGATACTTCACTACTATGTCAGGGATGAGTCTGAACGAACCATTATCGAATAGATGTTCGACGGGGCCTTTAAGGGAAATATCCCACTTCTCATCAAAATGATGTTTAATCGTTTTTGCGATGTAACTCTCGAACAGTTGATTCATCGAGAATAGTAGGGATTGTACATTCAAACTACCGGTGGTATTTGATACGTTGGAGTCGTTCAAGAGCAGTCTCGCCCACCCTAACGGAATCTGATAATGTCCGTTCTTCCGGCTATCAAAGATACTAGAGAAGTCTTTCGCCACCTCGTGGCTCTCGGTCGTCCCCTCGAAGTACTCCAATAATCGTCTCGCCTCTTTACGATTCTTCGCATCTGTCGTAACCCCGATGACTTTCATTAAGGCCTTCTTCAAAATTCGATTCTCGGCGCAGTCGATTCCGTACTCGTCGTACGTGACGAAGAACCTTTCTTTATGCACGTGATTGATCGTGAGTTGCCGTGCGAAGTTCATCTTCCCCTTGTAGAAACGCACGTTCTCCTCGAGTTGACGATAGTCTGATTTCAAGCCTCTCCTGACCAGGAGGGACACTTCCTTCAAAAAGAGCTTGATATAGATTTCGAACATAGACATGTCCGAGCTTCCGAGATTCGTCGCATCGAACGACTTACTAGGGAAATCGCGCATCGTCTTCAACATCTTGAGCATGGCAGCCCTTGCGTCGACCTTCGCCCCATGGATTTTCGGAAGGATTTGGAGCTGTCGACCACTCGGCATCTGCAGGACGCCGACGTAGTTCCTTGCACGGATGACCTTGCCGATACCCTTGCGTGATGACAGGGACAGGAAATCGAGTCCGTCCCTTCCTTCCGAAGACAGTTCGAGCATGAGCTCCTCGAGTTCCTCGAACGTCTCCTTGTCGACTTTCTGTCCTGGCCCTCTGCGTACGATGGCTTCATACTCCATCACCTCGATGACATCAGACTTCCGCATGATGACCTGCATAAATCGCTTCATAGACATCTCGACGGCCGAGCGCCTCGGAGTTGATCTGATATGTCTTCTCAAGGTCCATGCTATAGATGGACGAACCGAACAGCTTGGATGAATCGGGACGTTCCGTCAAGATGTGTGGTCCGTTCTTCCTTTGGTCGTCTCCGAGCACGGCCCTGATTTTCTCCTGGTCATCAAAGAAATACTCCTGTAGGAGCGGTATGATCGACTTGAGGAAGATTTCCTTGAGCGCATCCACATCGTCCTCGGACGACAATCCAGAGAAATAGGCATGACCAATCATATGGTCCCGGTCATACAACGCCTCGATTCTACGGTTCATGACGTCGAGCAAGCGCTCTAGGTCGACCCCTCCGACGGAGACACCCTGGAATATCGAAGGATCGGGAGACATCTCGATGAATCGGAATCTTCTCCGCAGCGCCGTGTCCATCAACGCGATGGAACGATCCGCCGTGTTCATCGTCCCGATGATATAGATGTTGTTCGGTACGCCGAACTCCTTCTTCGAATAAGGGAGCTTTACGAGCGTCTCCTCGACCTCACCCAGGCGTTTCGAGGGCTCGATCAACGTGATGAGCTCACCAAGGATTTTCGAGATGTTCCCGCGGTTGATTTCATCGATGATGAACACATATGGCCTCTCGCTCCGGTCGTCCACTTCCCGGATTCCAGATTCCTCTTCGAGCATGCGCTCGACCTGGGATACGGATAGACGATCCAAGGGATAGACGGTCTTCTGCGTCAATTTCTTGCGCAAGTTCATTTCGTAGATGTCGAGCGATATGTTCTTGGCTAGCCAGTTCACCTTGCGGCCACGCTTATATCGCTCTTCATTCCCCAACCACTCAACATCCCCATCGATGATGCCGATGCCATCGATGCGATGTTCGTCCTTCAACGAGAGAACGATATCGCCCACTTCCATCGTCTCGTAGAAATAACTCAGGATGCTGCGCTCGGATGGATTCATGGAAGATGGATTCTTGAACGGATCTTCACCGAATCCATCCCAACCGATTCGCATCATCCCATCTTCGAAGCACGATTTCTTAAGAGGGTTTTCGCCCGACCCACCCAAGGAGACCTTCCAGATACGCGCATCGGCGTCAATCGAGACATCATGTCCTCCGAAACGATGGTCGGCGGAAGCAAGGTCACAGAACTCCTTGAAGATGCCCGATTCGATGTTGAACCCGACCTCGTTCGAACCTGCCGTCACGACCGGCTTGATACCTTCGATGAACTCCTCGTAGCCATAGGACTGGTGGAAGGTCGTGAAGGCGATGCGATTCTCGTCCCGATATGTCGCATATCTTCTTTTCACCTCTGCGTAGCCCTCCGTCTTGATTTCACTCATCGTCTTACCTTCGATGATTGCGACGGCATATAGTACCGTATGATATGTCTTTCCGGTACCCGGCGGCCCTTGTAGGATCATGTTCTTCGGATGCACTGCTTTTCCCCCTTCAAAATTTTTCACTTCGGCTGTCACTCGCTCCTCGAGCAGAGTCGGCGCCACTTCGAGTATCGCCTCGTAACTCGGCATGATTTGTTCGACCGCACCACGCAATACATCCGACAGTTCTCGATCAGTCGTCCTTCCGGTGGCGTTCGAGACATGCGTATAGACGAGTTCCACCTTCTTACTTTTCGCTTCATTGACTCGTTCTCTCAATAGTTCAGGATTTTCCGTTCCCGAGTCCGAAACATAACTGAACTCGTCCCCTTTCAGGAATGGGGCGTCCAATAGATGAGCATGTCTTGCCAAGTCGTCCTTTGAAGGACGACGTCCTCTCTCCCTTGTCGCGTATCGACACTGGAGTACCACGCGTGCGATTATGTTCTCCCCGTCTCTTTGTAGGTCGACTTGGATGCCGTGTGGTAGTTCCTCATATCCTATTTTCTTGAGAACGCCCCAGAGCCTCACCCCACTCCGTCTCACCGGTCTATTCATATCGTCTAAAATCGTTTCCCCATCGATGATCAGGCCCTCATAGAAACGTTTTTCCGACTCTTGTAAAATGAGCGCCTCCTCACCACTGATTTCATCTTCTCTCATGAGATGTTCCAAGAGGATTGTCTCGATTGTGTCGTTCATCCAATGCTCCTTCCAATCCATTCCACTTCGTCCGTGAATCGACAAAAAATCTACATCGAATACAATGGAATGAATGTTGATTTCAATCCTTATAATTGAAAATACACATTCAATTTATGCTTATAAAAGGATTATATAGATTTATTTTCCATTTAGCTATCAAAAAAAAGTACCTGGTCTATATCCGATTGAACAGAGAAGAGATTTTCAAGTAGACATCTCTCAGCAGACACAATTACCATTAGCTCATTTTCTAAATGACCACAGAACACCAATTCACTCATGAAAAATCGTAAGATTATGGACTTTTGAAAGTTGTTCATTCAACTGGCAATCATGGTTCAATGTTTTGGATTATTTTTCATCCATGTACATGCTTTCATAAGGAACTGACTGACCTAAATATTAAAAAGAAAAAGTAAAGCTTTCAGGATGACATGTATAATTCAACTTACACAATATGTTTGAAATACAAGAAAGGAAGATGATCACTTGCCATTCACCGAGAACGCGAATTTAATGAGAAACCTTTATGAATCGATGGATGATACTGCCCCTCACTCGAATTTCCATGACTTAACTGAAATCGTTCCAGGTCTAGTTTTGGAATACCCGGGTAACCTACAAGGACAGGTAAGAGGTGACTATCGTCTCAGCTTGGATGGATATCATCCTTCACATGCCGAGATGGTCCAAGCCATCCATGATTATTGTCAACAAGACGAACGACATGCCGATTCTATGCACCGAGCATTACGAGGTCTGAGTATGGAAGGTCTCGATAACATCTACCACCTCGATTCCCCTTTCCTCATCAATCATCGTTTACTCGACGGATTACAATTCAACACCTTACTTTATTGGCTCATCCTTCAGGAGGACATCAACTATCCACGAAATCGCTACATGGGTGTCCGCATGCCTTTGACTCGCTATGTAGAGGCAGTTATTTCCGCGCGCCATCCTGGACTACTCCCTCTAAATGTGGTCGTCGCAAACGCTACTAGGAGATATGGTCGTCCCACGCCGCGATTCACGCATCCAGAATTGCCCCAGGCATATGATGA
The DNA here is from genome assembly GCF_000632205.1 of Exiguobacterium sp. RIT341. Classification (NCBI taxonomy): domain Bacteria; kingdom Bacillati; phylum Bacillota; class Bacilli; order Caryophanales; genus Exiguobacterium; species Exiguobacterium sp. RIT341. The sequence goes on along the minus strand of NZ_JFYW01000012.1, from coordinate 105,324 downwards.
GACGCTGACATCCATACAAAACATGCCCACTCATTGAAAAGACGGACGATGCCACGCGTCGTCCGTCTTTCAATCTCTTATCTATAGATTATTTTTTGATTACAATCTTGGTCTCTCTCGTCAGATAAGAACTCTTCGTAGATACTAGATACAATACTACACCCTTCTTCTGACGCGGGATTTTCATTTTAAAGTTTCCTTTATTATCTACTGTCGTCTTCGCGATGGTCTGTCTCGTCACTGACTCGAGGACGATTGCGGCCCCAGGCGTCCCGGTACCAGTGATGATTGATGACTTCGTCGTCAGCTCTGATACCTTCAATGTTTGTACACCCTTCACTCGTACTGAGAGAAGGTCAGATTGATTCCCAGATGAATCCTTCGCATACACACTGAGTTTCGTGTTGATTTTCAGAGGCTTGACTTTAAATGAAAATTTCCCATTCTTATCTGTCTTCGTAGTAAGTGTCTTTTCACCGATGACGATATAAATCTTCGACTCTTCATTGGTCGAACCTGACAAGGTCGTTGATTGGGTTGTGACCGTCGTCATTGTCGGTTTCTTAGGTGGTATGACATCCTTCGGATAGACTCGTCCCGTCGTACTCAAACCAACCAGGTCCGTTATCCGGAACGACCATGTGGCTTTGAGGTCGACAGGTTCAGCAACTTGGTAGTAAATATTTCCGAACTCATCCGTATTACCTCTGAATACGACTTTTCCATTCTTCATCAATTGTAAGCTTGCATAAGGCTCGACCCGAGCAAAGAATACATATTTATCCTTCACTCTATGATCGCTATTGTCGAAATATAATCTCGCCGGCTTAGCTGGCGGGGTCGTATCCGAGAACTTCTTGACGATGTCCTCAATCTTCTCGCCTTTCGCTGAGACGACTCGGAATTTGACCGATTCATGATTTTTCAGCGAACGCGGCAAAGAGTAGGACTTACTACTCCTGTTCAGATTAATCTTTCTCTCGACATTATCCAGAATCATATATATTCTGATGGGACCAGGATTATTTTTGTCTACATTGGTTTTTATGGTCACAGTCTTCCGATCGCTTTTCAGGGAGATGGATTGGATTCCCAGAACCAATCGTTCCATAACGATTGGTTTATTACCTGATTGACCATCTTGTACTTCTACTCGGACCTTCTGGTTCAATTTCATTTTATCAACGCCAACATCGAAAGTACCATCGTCCTTAATCGTACCGTAGAAAATTTTCCCTTCTGTTTCAACAATTACTTTCGTATTGATTTGTCCCTTCCCCCTTACATGAGTATCATTGACCAAAGGAGAATCAATTTGTGGATTCATGTCAAAGGGGACGACACTGTATGGTTCTGATACGTTACCTGCATAGTCGATTGCCGTTACTTCTACTTTGACTATATCAGAAGAAAAAGTTATATCTCTTAATCGAAATTCGTGTACAGATTCGTAATCAGATACTACATCTCGTTCTTCTTGCTCACTCGTTCGTCCATCCCGATATATGATTTTTATTTTTACTCTTGCCAAGTCTTCTGGTTTATTGATTAGTTTAGATACCTTAAGCGTCAGACTACGATCTCCATACTTAACAGGTAAAATCGAGATATCCGGTGGAGTTACATCACGAATTTTTAATTCTTCATACATGATATTATTACCGCTAATTTTTAGACCCAACTCATTCGGAAAACTGAATCCTTCCGCCAATGCGCTTGAATAATCAATTGTGAATTTTCCATGGCCATCACTGGTCGTCTCAAGATTTTTCATTTCGCGATCTTTATAAGATGTTATGAATATTTTTGCTAATGGTATCGTTCTACCCGTCACTTTCATCGATTCTTCTGTAAGGTCATCTAAATCGATAGCAGGAATGGTTCCTTCTACAGTCTGAGACTCGATTCCCGTCGGTGATATAGTTTTTAATATGATCTTATCTTCTTTTTTGATTCCTATCACATCGTATTGGAAAGACGAAGGATATTCTTCTTTGAAAAATTCGAAAGTACCATCTGGGTGCATCACGGTGACTTGCGTACGAAGAGGACTCCCGCTGAAATCTCCCTTATACACCGACAACTTCCCTGACCGGTAGCTATAGGTCGGGGTAGGTGGTCTACGTACATCCTTTACCTCCTTCGTGTCAACGTGTTCGTAGTCCGCCGTCCCATTCTTCCGTGAGACGAAGACGCTGAACGTTCCAGCGATTGTCTTCGGATACTTCACTTCGAAACGACCTTCTTCATCCGTCTCGGTTTGCATAATGTAGTTGTCCCTCGGATAGGAGAATCGGATTTGCACGTCCGCGAATCGTCTATCGATTTTTCCCTTCAGTACGTCTGAATCGCTCGTCGGGTTCGTCCATTCTACTTGATGATTTCCTGATTCGTCCTTTACTTGATAGACTTTAAACTTTTTCTTATAGTCTGTTATGGCATTCTTCTTCGTCATGATTTCAACCGTTTTCGTATCCTCAGCCAATTCTCCACAATCGAATCGACCATCGACTTGAACAGGAGAACACTTTCTGACTTCTCCATTTTGGACGATTTCGATTTCGTTCCCTGGAATCGTGTAACCTGTCACTCGTTCGTCAGATGTGACGAACTCTTTCGATAAAATCAACGGGTCCGTACCACTCAACACAGGAACTTTCAGTTCGTATGTCTTCTTGAGCGCATCAGGCAGCACTACACCTTCACCGCCTTGAAGAGACAGGTTGAACGTGACCTTCTTCTGTTGATTGATTAATTCAATCGGATAGTCAAGTCGCGCGTCGAAGTCTCCATCTTCATCGCTCAATATCGTCTGATATCGAGGTAGATAAGTGTCATCCGCATAGGTGACAGTGATTTTAGTATAGGGTACAGTATTTCCTTTCAGATAGTATCTCCCGACTTCACTCGCCTGCAGGGTGAAGGGGATGACCGGCTTCTCGCCCAATATGATTTCTTTCGTCTCGCTCTTGATTCCAAAGTAGGAGGAATACACGTATGCTCTGTCCACGCCAGACATTTCCGGAAGACTGACAGAACCCATACCCTCGAAAAGGTTACCACCAGCTAATAGATGTATCTCTGAATCTGGCAAGACCGAACGGAACAGCGATTCCTTCCCGTTCCTACCTAAATAGAGTGGTGGGGCGAACGCATTCCCTTTCGGGACAATCGATTGGCCCGCGTCGTAAAAACCATCTTTTTTCTTACTCTTCAAAAAGAGTGCCTCATGACCAGCAGTGGATGGCAGGTCAAACTTGAAGCCACCATCTGATTTAGCGGTCGTACTCAGCCACGCCCCTCGATGCAGCAGCATCAGTTCTTGGCCGGGTTCAGCAGTCCCGACGACTTGTCTGTCCCCCGCCATCACTTCCGAATGATTAAGTTCTGCCCTTACTTGATCCGGCATTGATATGGTCAATATGTAAAGAACCAATGCGACGATCATATAATTCATCTTTTTCATGATTTCATTCACCTTTCTCGTTCAAATAAATGCTTCGTTCCATCTTCTTTTCAAAGCCGTAAGATGCTTCAGAAAAAATAGAGACAAAATGCGGAACACATCAAAATCAATCATAGTATTTTTTCTTTAAATTTCCTTTTTTAACAAAATATTTTATTTTTTGATTTAGAGTATACTTTAACTTGATAAAGAACAGTCAAGTGACACACGAGGGTACGAATAAAAAATGAGGATGTATACTTTCGACGTCGAAAGTATACATCCTCATTGGTCGTCCCTGAAAAATCATCCGAACCTTACTGGTTTCCTTTGAAAGATTCGAACTATACGTTTTTCCCTTTTGGGCCGTCGACTAGATGACAGGTTCGTAGAAGACGTCCAGATACTCATCGAAGGAACTGGTGATTTCTTCCTCGGTCTGTGCCTCCTCGTCCCAGAACACGACGGCCGGTACATCGAGTAGCGGATCATAGTATAGACAGATATAGTTACCGAACTGATCTATCATGAAGGGATAATAGTCATGCGGTAGCCTCTGGCGCATGTTCGCCGTCGTGTCCCATATGTTGTCGATGGACGAAGGATTGAAGGAAAGTAGCGATTTGGCCACTCGTTCCTTCGTCACCCTCGTGTCGAACACGTTGGGTCGCGGACGCCCCCCGTTGTGCTCGCGTATCAAGGCAATCAGACGTGAGGGAAGCTCTATCCCATACTTTTGCTCATAATCACGGATGTTCTCCTCTGATTCCAATGGTTTACTCAGGATCCATTCCATCATGTCACCTCCTATCATCTATAGAACTTACCGCCACCCCAGATGGAGCGTCCACCGGTATGGGCAGTCTGTTCATGTATCGTACGGTCGACGAGTTGCAGCACTCCCGGATTCTCGGCATGATGCCAGACCATGCCTTCAGGCGTATCCCCCGCGGCAATCTGTCGCTTCTGCTCTTCCGTGAATCGTCCACTCAGTTCGGGATTCGTCCGGATTTTCTCCGCCAATTGTCCGTTCGCCTCCTTGAACTGCCTCGCGTCACTCGACAGATATCCACTCTCGTCGAGCTTAGCGTCGAAATGACTCTCGAAGTTAGGGAATACTCCCTCTCGTTTGCTACCGTCGTTCATCTCGATGCTCCTGCTCACGAACGGTACACCACTGACTTCATGGAGCTTCCCCGCCAAGGATTCATTCCGACATTTGATGTACGACGCATCGTAATCCTTGTATACGTTCTCCGAGAACATCGTTCTCGGGAGGTCTGCTTTTCCCTCGAATCCTGACTTTTCCCTATAGGAATCCAGTTCGTCGAATCGGATTTCGTTCAATCGCATCTTCTCACCCGTCCTTTCTTTCTAGGTACGAGAACCATTCTTCATAGAAGGAGACGTGCTCCTCGTGCAAGGTACAATAATGTAGGAGGAGCGGCTGCTGTATCAAGGACTTGGTCCGTTCTCCTTTGACATAGAAGGACAGGCTTCGCTGGAACCTCTCGTCGAATTGTTCGAACGTGTCCGCCCCCATGGAATACGTCATGATTTCGTCGAGGGGTACGAACGTCGCGATTACCTCTCCTACGAACGCTTCTTCCATATCCTCGAACAGTCTTCCATCCGGATTCGTACGTATTTTCGAAATCAATCGTTCCTTTAGCCCTGATCGTACGTTCATCTCATGGTTGACGTCTTCGAGCAAGGACTGGCGGTCAGGACGCTTCGCCAGGAGATTTTCGAGGAATCTCGTCACGCGTTCACGTCTCTGGGACAGGCTCGCACGTTTGTCATAGACATAGGAGAACCCGGATTTGATTGCGTGCTCAGATATCTTTCCTAGTATCGGTTCGAGCCAATCGTTCTGATAGACGACGGCGACGCCCGTCTCTAGTTTCGATATTTCTGACGTCTGATGTTCGTCAAGTCCTATCGAGGAGCCGACGATCTGACGATCCATCGACTCCGGCAATCTCATGATGATTTTGGTGTTGGTGTTACGAATCGCTGATGGATCGAGCAGGCTCGGTGATTGATCGACGAGGATGAATCCTTCGCCGAGCGAGCGCATCTCGGCGATGCCGTTCGATATCATCTCCACGGACTTGCCTTGTACGTTACTCCCTTCGGCCGACTGTTCGACGGATGTTCGTCTCAGTAGATGGTGTGCCTCCTCAAGTACCGTGACGTGCCGCAATCGATTCCCTAGGACGTTAGAATGGTGTAGACGATGCTCTTGTAGTCGTATGAATAGTAGTCCCATCAAGAGTGATTTGGACTCACTGGAACCGACCATGCTCAAGTCGATGATGCAGTTCTCATCAAACAACTTCTCTGACGATACCTCGTCCGAAACCAATATCTTGCCCAGCTGTCCGAGCGCAAGTGAGTTCACGCGCGTGACGAGCGCTCCGGTATAGTTTCCCTTCACCTCAATCGAATAACGTGATCGTTCGATGACCTTCGGTAGGGCCTCAACGAGGTCCATGACAGTGGGGAAGACCGGATTCCTATCAAAACAGATTGAATGTTCAAGGTTCCATCCACTCTCCACATAGATGCGTTCAATCGATTCACGAAGGATAGCTGGCATCGCGTCGTACATCGGCCAACAAGCGTTGAAGATTTCAACGAGTCGGTCGATGTGTTCGAACACGTGTACCGTCTCCGGGAAATAGAATGGATTCAGACGAAGGAGCGGTGTATTCGCTTGGTTCGTACCGAAGACATTCACGTCATCTCGGTCACCGAAGATATGCTTGTACTCACCCTTCGCTGGTTCGATGACCAAGTATGTCACATCACTCTCCTTCAAGTTTTCGAGCAATCCGTAGACGGTATTCGACTTACCAGATCCTGTCGAACCCGTGATGAAGGTATGCATGGAAAGGCTCTCGACATCGAGCGATAAACTGGTCTCGTAGACGTCACCCATATGATAGACGTGTCCGATGTCGATGCTCCTTCCGAGATTCTTCTTGTTGAGATAGGATACGTTCCGGCCGAACTCAGCCATCTCGATGACCGGGAGGCCAGGCGTCGATTTCCGGGGGAGGGTGAGTGCCAACGCTAGCTCCTTCGTATTGATGAGCGCTCCACTTGAGAGATTGAGCTGATAGACATCCGGGCTCTTGAACAGAGGGTGCTCTAGTCTCTCGAGCGATCCCATGATGTTCCTTGCATCGGGATGGTTCGACGGCCAGACGGAAATCGCAGATCCCTCTATAGAGGAGTCCTCGCCTCTAACGAGCGACTGGTAGTTCGCCGCGACGATTCTAGCCGTCTGTTCGTCCTTCGTCACGAAATAGGCTGCGAAGTTCCATAGTCCGATGTCGGAGGCGACGTTCAGACGGTCGAGATGCTTGTCAGCCTTCTTCAGGACCTCGTCAACCTGCTTGTTCCCGACCTCGAACTGGATGCTCATCGTGTTTCCGCTTGTTATGGTCTGGTTGCTGGATTGACTGGTGCTCTCCGATTTAGAGAATCCTTCAGTCTCACTCGTCCCCTCCGTATTGCTGCTGGTGTCCGAATAACTTACATTGACTCCTCCATACACGCTGCCACTCACTCCCACACCTCCGATTCCTACCCCGGCAGATGCCGTACCTCCTGCAGAAACCCCTCCTCCTAAAGTCTGACTCGATGTATGTGATTGGGTCTTCGCCAAGCTGACGCTGAAGGAATCCGTCAACCCCTTGCTCGTACCTTCGCTCAATCCTTGGCTCTCGTTCCTTCCACTCGAATACGTAGTCTTCCGTAATCCGGATATCGCGGTATGCATCTCCTCGAAGCCTTGGCGCATCTCGAGGATTTGCCCGGCTGAGATGGCTTGCGCAAGGAAGATGGCACTGAACTCCTCACCATGCATCGCATTGATGAGTCGTTCCAGTCCTCTTACGTCATGTTCGTTCCGTAGGTCCTTCAGGGAGGGGACGCCTGTTACGCACGAGACCGTCAAGCTACTCGAATTCTCTACATCGAAGATTCTGCGCGTCATCTCATGATATTCAGAGTTACGTACTTGAGTAGTCCTCGTACCGGGGAGGTTCCCCTTCATGCTCTTGAGCAATCCGTCCTTGACGGAGGACGCGGAGAAGTCTTCGGTCTTCGTCCCGATATAGAATTCGACCTCATGGCCATCGCTATGAATCATTAGGCAGATGTTCCCTTTCGTGGTCCCGACCGCATTGAAGATATTGATTAGCTTCTCCAGGATGCGCTCTTCCTTCTCGTAGACGATTTTATCGATACGGACGAGACGTATCCGCTGCATGGTGTCTTCGAGAGACTCGTGAGTGGTCGAGACCAGATCGAATTCTGTGAGGCGGTGGAGATAGTTCTTGTCCATCACGTCCTTCGATATCGCCAATAGGTTTTCTGCCGAATCGTTCATTACGACTAAATTCTTCATGTCCCATCTCCTCTCTCTGGTGCGAGATTCGGTCTCAACTCGATGACGGACGATAGCATCTTCTGCATGACGTCTATCCATTCGAACTGTCTCGTCAATTCTTCTATATTTCTAAGGTCTTCCTGACGCTTCTTTTCAGATGAGCTCGTACCGGCCTCGAGTCTCTGTACGACTTCCTCCGCCTTTCGTAGTTCCCTTATCAAATATGTCTTGAATGCATCTTCTAACGATCCGATTAATCTCGCGGCTTGTCCATACGTATCGCGGACCTTTTTACCGACGTTCTCTTGATACGTCTTGAACGACTCGTCCTTGAACGAACGCAATGAGCCCTCATAGGCCAATATTTCATCGAACGGTCGTCTCCAAGAACCGAACAAGTTCCACGAAGCGTTTTCAGTCGCGGGTTTCAGAAGTAATCGAGCTCTCGGCATGCCATCGCTTGCTTTGTGTTCCTCAATCAGGATTTCAGGAACCTCGAACCTTGAGCGCCAGGTCGGGGTCGACGAATTCAGTTGTTGAGTATCAAGGGGGTCGTTCACGAGATGGATATACTTCTCAACATCCCGCTCGAACCGCTCCCGGAACAAAGATGCGATTTTATACTCGATGCCCGTGACGGCATCGAGTTGTAGGTTCTGCATTTCAAGATCTGCGCACTTCATCAACCTAATCATCTGTAACCCACTCGTATTCTCTGATACGCGTTTGGAGTCTTCTATACTCCTATTATATCTGCGCAATACGGTCGCCATCCTCGAACCGAAAGGGTTCGCTGTGTCCACTCGGCGATTGACGTCCAACATCGCTTTCAGATGTCCTTCTATGGCACGAGCATAGGAGGCTTCCTGCTGCGACTTCTCGATGCGTTCATCACTTTTGAAGAAGAGGACATCCTTCTTGATACCAGTAATTCGCTCTTCGACGTCATCATGCGCGATTTGGAGTCTTGTCTCCAAAGTTTTGAACAAACTCAAAAAATCGACATCCCGTTCTTGAGTAGCGTGCCTTTTCAACGCAGCGAATATGACTCGCTCATCGATTGATTCATCACGGATGTTCCAATCTCTATCCTCTTCGTCCATCTTTTTTGTTCGGGAATGCTCGGCACTCTTCTCATCTTTCCGGTGATGGTTCATGTTTGTAAGAAGTCTCGAGAACAGACCACCCTTCTTGTTCACGTTCACCTCCGTGCTTCCAACGATGGCTTCTCCGACTTCGTTCCCCTCGTGCTTCTCGACCGGATGTTCCATTTTCACATTCCCGAGGACGATACGTTCCACCCTGTTCGCCGTCCGTCCAGTTCTGCCATTGATTTTTCTCGAGACGACCTCGAACGTCTCATCCTCTGCTTCCTCGTCGGTGAAGTAGATCACCTGACGTGGAACCTCCTTTCTTGGGTTCCATGATTCGAGCAAGTCGATGGAACGGATATGATTAAAATGGATGTATCCACCGTCCATACTCATCTTCATAGGAGTCATGTATGGTACATGACTTTCATCGGTCGTCGCGGTCTCAAACAACGACTTGAAAAGCTCTATCTTCACCTCGTCGAGATTCGTGATGACCAACGTCCGAAGATTTGCATCCGATACCCTCTCATGGCCTAGCCCGCTCTCGTCGATTCGCAAGGACTCCACTGGACCCTCCTTGAGTTGATTGAGGATTTCGCGAATCATCATTATCCTCTCATCGTCGTCCATTATCTCTTCGTGAAAGACGTCTACGCCTTGATATCGATTACTGATGATTTTCAGATGATCATAGTCAGTCTTCTTCCCGAGGAAACGTAAACTGAATGTCTCTTCGTTCAGTTCATCGATGAGATAATCAATCACTTCTCCGTACCATTCGTCGAACGGTTTGAACTGGAACCTCGAGAGCTTGGAGTCCTTCATCAAGTCTCTCCTCATGTAGTTGATTTTCGTAATCCTATCGTAGGGGTTATGCGACATCTCTACCATCCGCATGGACATACCACCTTCACCTTCATCTATTTGATGACTCTTCTTTTGATGTATTTTACCCTTTCTATACCTTCTAGGTTGTTAAAAAATTCACCTGGTGTTGACGTGTGCATCTCGACAAATCATTTGATAGGGACAATATTTGCAGTGATTTCCTGGACTCGATTCGATGTTCATGTTTTCGGGATTTACTGTATTCGCATTCCTTTCCCCGAATATAGCCAGTCTTTGTAGGGCGTCCGTATACTTGATTCCATCCAGGTATAGATAGGCTGGTCGGTATTCATTATTTCTCCAGTATGCATCATGATGAAGTCTGAGCATGTTTTTCTCGACTATCGTCAAATGAGGAAAAGCGTTCGATATCAAATTAAATCGTCCATCCCCCGCTTCTGATTTACCCGCGATATCGTGATGGAGGAGGTTCTCGAAAGTGAAGCTACCGTGGAACTTCGACTCAAAGACCGGTCTGTCGTTCAAAAAGAAGCTGTAGAGTGCCCGTTTCTTGCATATCAAAGCAGTATCACGTTGCAAATAGTGATAGATACGTTCAGGATATTCGAGTTCTTTGTCTATATACTCATCTCTCTGGTCTCGAGAGTCTTCGTCTTTTTCCTCGTGTTCCGGAGGTCGGCTTACTTTGAGTCCCATCAATTCCAGATAGTATGAAGGGGACAACCCTTGCTCCTGTTCTAATTCTTGTACGAAGGAGAACTTGATGTGTACTGCTTGACACATCAGAATATAGAAGAGATAACAAGCAATCTCAAACTCCAGGTCCTTCTTCATCTTCAACTGTCGGAGGTTGACATTTTCAACGAACAGCTTGTCAGTGCTCACCTTCTTCAACGGCCACAGATTGAGTGATTGTACATATGGAAACGACTTCTGATCCATCAGACAAAAATGAATGTTCCGATTCATGTCGAACTGCAAACCGTCGCTATTTAACATAGGACTGACGAGAGGGCTTCCGGAGGTCCTATGTCCATCGCGCATCTCTGCAGCATATTCATCCTCATGTGAACTCCCCCCGAGGAAAAAGTTCAATCCCCTGATTAAATCTTCTCGTTGGACAATTTCCAAGGGACTATCCTCAAGATCACTCAAGGCCTCACGGACGGACTCGACGATTTGCTTGTCCGCCTCCTTCTTGATGTGTGGTAAGACCTCGGATTGGACATGCTCATCGAGTATTTTGACATATGATTTAATGTCCACCTTCTCCTCTTTGAATAGCTTGTGGTACAAGGTTCTTATCGCCTTTATCCCTTCGATGATGCCATCGATTTCCTCATCCTGTACGGAAAGGTGCCCCACGACCTCAAATGGGTTATTGTACATCAGGTGGTCAGTCAGGTTACTCCCCTTGTATGAATCTTTATTGAATGGCGATTTGCTGAATTCTCTTTTCAAAGAAACCCTTAATTCTTTGATTTGTTGAAGCGCCTCAAACCATCCTTCGAAAGTTTTCTTCTCCTCTAACACTGGCGACAGCATTTTGAGGCTCTTCATGTATCTGTTGGTGGACTCTCCCTTCACCATGAGGAAGCCGGAATTAAAGATTCTTTGCAGAAGATCCGTGGTCATCGCATCATCATTTCTGTACCTCCCTTCGACGACATCGTATCTCCCGACGTTAAGACGGTGGACATCGAGAAGAAAACGACCAAACGGATACTGGGACAGCTGCAAATCCTGTGGATTGTCCGGATCTTCCATATACCCTTTCAATTTTCCTGCTCTTGGTGATACCAGCACGTGATCTTCCTTTATAGCTTGTTTTCGGAACTGATAGAGGTTGGTGTATCGATGAATGTATCCTTCTACCTCTTCTCCGAACGTACCGTTCAAGACATCTAGGAACCTCTTCGCGTGGACATTGATCGGATAGCTGTGGTGCAGCGCCTTTATACATGTCACGTTCTCCATGTCTAAGAACTTCTCGACGGGCTCGAACCCGCGAGCATATCCTTCTGCATGATTCACGACATGTACGACCTCGATATCCTTACTCAACCGATCGAATATCATTTTCTGTATCGGCATCAAGAAATAGAATCCATGAAGTACGAGCATACCTTTTCTTCTAAAGAAACGCTCGACGAAGTCCTCGGATTCTTTTTCATCTGATTCTGACCATTGAGCAATCTCTTCCTTTTTCTGCTTATGAATGAGCTTTACTAACGCTTTCTCAAACACATCGATTGCTCGTTCGGAGAAAGCGAGATACCAATCATCAAATTCTTTGAACATCTTCATCCGTTCCATCCCACGGATGGCATGGTATAACGTAACCTCCTCGTCCGTCCCTCCCATGAGTTCGTTCAAATTTTCCGAAGTGATTCCGCTCTCGCGTAGGAAACGCATCGTCGATAGCACGGTCTCCTGATTCTTATCGATGGCTCCATGAATCGCATGATGCTTCACTTTCTGACTATCCGAATACTGACGGAGCACTTCCGAGAGTGTTGTGTATTGAAGAAGCTCTGTAGATGCAGAGAACCAACCATTCCCTATCACCTGCGATAACTCTGAGAAAGAATAGACCTCTCTCCCTATCCAGTTACAAAAGTCATCGTTGTTGTTCATGATGCCTTGCTTCAAGGAATTCGTAGCCGTGATGTGGATGGCATCCCGATATGGAGTAAACGTCGAATCCGGATGCATCAATTGTTCCGTCGTCTCATAGGTGATTATCTTATAAGGCATGTCATGACCTCCTTGCCATCTTCAATAAATCTTTCCATGTGTTCGGTTCGTCGCCCGTTTGTCTTTTATCATCCATTTCATAAATGAACAGTCGTTCTTCCGCTCTCGTCATTGCGACGTAAAGAAGTCTTGTCTCTTCACGGAGTTGTTCCTCATTCTCGCCTGTTCTCAAACTTTCGTACTGCGATGTCTTAAAATCGATGACCTTCTTGTTCTTTACATGCTTCACCCGTCTCCATGCAAACTCGATTTTTCCAGTGGATGATACATGTACGATCGTATCATTCACATCCCCATCATCTCTCCTTACAATCGCGTTGGTCGTATAAGGAATCAAGACGGTATCGAATTGTAGCCCTTTCGCTCTGTGTACGGTAAGGACGCGTACAGGGTTGCCATCAAAACTGGCATCATCCAACTCTGCCTCGTCTGCCTCCCTGTTCGTCGCGACTTGCATCTCCAACCATTCATGTAGAGTCAGGATATCAATCGGTTCGTCAGCGAACGTCTCGTGGATGGACATCATGATTTTATGGAGGTTCAGTTCATATTGAGTGATGTCTACTTCTGATACCTCTTTCTCTCGAAGATGTGCTTTATAGTTCGACTTCTCGATGAACGAATCGATGACAGGGAGCAGTGGGCTGAACTTCAATCGTTCTCGTGACTCTCTCCAGGACTCATGTAAGGAAAGGCTCGTGTTGGTCGCAGACAAACGCTTCTCGTTGACGAGCTCGAACATCTGGGGATGAGAATTGTCAGTTTTCGCATATGCCGTCTCCGACAGAGCATGAAGGGCATCTCGCCGCTCTGGGTACACCCATGAGTTGATAAGGATCAGTAGGTCACGGGCGGCAGCGGATTCGAACAGAGTCCCGTTCATTCGCACTTCAAAGTTTTTAATGCGTCCGTCTCCTCTAATCATATCTCCGATTTTTTTGGCTTCTCCATTCCTCCTTACGAGTATCGCCATTACTTTATTCCCTTTGCTCTCGTCTCCTCGGCTGACCTCATCTAATCTCATCTTGATCTCATCCATGTCGATTTGGTCGTTCTTAAGGAACAGGCATTCTCCTGATTGGTCGGTCTTCTTTCTCGAAACCATGCGACCCTCTCCTTCAGGGAGTAGTTTCAAAGGACTTCTCCTCCAGGCCGAGAAATGGTCTTCCATTCGTACTACGAGTCGCTCGCTCGATCTGAAGTTCTCATCGAGCCGATAAGTAACGGGCTGATCAAGCCTATGATGGTTCATCATTTTATCTAACACATTGAATGCAGATGAATCTGCTCCCCTGAAACGATAAATCCCTTGCTTCACGTCACCTACTGCTATAAGTCGGATATTCGTTGCTGCGATGATGCTTACGATGGACTGAATTTGTGAGATGTCCGTGTCCTGGAACTCATCGACGAACAGATAGCGATACCTATCTGATAGTTCCGCGATTGGCGCGCCGTTCTCTCGGATCAACTTCATGAATCTGGTAAGGTCCGAAATCCCGATCGTGTCATTCTCGATTTTAAAACGAAATAGTTCTTCGTCTGACTTCTTCAGTATTTCGATAACCGATTTCGTGAAATCGGATTCCGATTCGCACATCTTCATTTTGGAGAGATCATCAGAGATGACACCCTTTTGTTCGAACTTGTCCCACACGCTCTCCAAGAATTCCCGAGCCTCGAAATACCACATTCCATCGAACGGATTTTCCACCGCTTTTTCGTGAAGAACTTCCTCGAACATCCGTTCAATCATTCGTCGTCGCTCCATCGTCATCTTGGAGACGCGAAAGCCCGATCCAAAACCAAGGTACTGGCCGAATCGAGTCAGAATGTTCTTTCCGAATGAGGGGATGGTCAATATATCCATCCGTCGTAGGTCATTGATGTGCTTCATGTATATTGGATTACCCGTCAATTTGAATCTTTGGATGAGTCGTTTCGCGAGAGACTCTTCCATGTTATTGGCCGCCTCGTTCGTGAATGTAATCATAGCAATCTGATCGAGTCCGTCCACCAATCCCATGTCGAGAAGGTACATGATACGTGCGATGAGTGTCGTCGTCTTACCACTTCCCGCACTTGCGTTGATTGCGATATGTTGGTTAGGATTTGCATGTTCTACGACATATTGGTTGTAGTTGAATCGACTCGACAGATGACCATGCCTCTTCAGGTACTCTTCCTTCCCACGTAGACTTAGGGCGTCCCCATCTATCACACGAAAGGGGGTGATTCCTGGTACATCGATTGGTATATGATGAACCTCGACACCATCTCTCCGAAGCGACTCGAACTCAGCGGAATCCATCTTCCCACCAAAAATCACGGAATGTGACGCGAGAACCTTTCTTGGCTTGCCTGCCTCTTCTATGGCCGTAACGGCCTCTTGTCTTCTCGGAAGCATGACGAAACGATCAACGTCCGACTCTGGCTTCAACTTTTCTTCAACGATGTCCATCTCTCGACTGAACAGGCCTAAAACCTCCTGCACGTCTTCCTTTTCATATAGGGACATCGGATTATCAGAAGCATCAAGATGATTTTCACGTAACTTTAACGGCATGGCGTAGAGTCGATAGGATAGTCGATGCTTGATGCGTTCGAGCGATATCGACTTCGTCTTCACATAAGCTTCGTCTCCAGAGAACAGTTGGAGACCTATCGGGACGCCATTCTTCACTACGAGCACGTCACTCTTCGCAAAGATATCGTGCGAAAAGCTCATCTCCACCTTATCGAACAACTTTGACTCTAAGAGTTGAAAATAGAAATGGATGTCCGTCAACAATGCCTTATAGGCGTATTTCGCTTGCATCTTCGCAGAATCCCTGTCTCCTCTAGGAAAAAAGGATGTGACGAAGTCTTCACTAAACTCCTCAGCAGACGGGATTCTTTTCTCTTTAAGAATCATGAGATATAACTCACTCGTGTAGAGCGGTGCTCCACGATTGACAGTCCGTCGTAATCTATAGGAATGAGAGGGTTTTTCGTAGGAACTTCTTAATGCGTAGTAAACATTATCAGAGCTACCGATTACATCCAGCACTTCTTTCATATCAATCATATCGATACCTCCTATTAAAGTAGTTGTGACCGCTAATGCAAACATCATCGTCCAATCTTCGTTTCACTCGAGGACGTTCACCGAGACTGCCTTCTAAATGAATTGAATCGACTTCATCTCTAAATACAATTTTATCCTATTATTTTCAATAAAACGATTCTAATTTGAATTTCATGGAATGAAATGAATCATGTTGATGGATGTCCATACGGACTATTTATCGTTCCGTCAATATGTCTTATCCACTCATTCCTAAAGAGACGAAAAGGCGACCCTGTCATAGACGGAGCCGCTCCTCAAATATCAATCATGCACTTCATTCTTTTAGTTCACTCCGTGATGACCTTCCAAAATATCAACTCTGACACATCGCGATAAGACGTTCTTGTTGACAGACACCTTCCAAGCCCCCATCCGAGAGTGCCAACTCTTCAGCTCCAGGAAGGTGCTCCAATCCATTTCGTATACTCCAGCCAACGTATAATCCTTGTTCAGCCTCACGAGTATCAGATGGTCGAAGAGGTGCTCCTCTTCCTTCTCCTCCCCAGGTGCATTGAGTCCATAGAACACACCGGTCGACGTACTCGTGACCGTCTTCACGCTATATCTCCGACCATCCTGGCTCGTCGCATCGAAGTGCTTCATGCTGACACGAGAGATTTCGAGGTCCGGGAACGATGGATTGTCACGATACGTCTCTACTGCATAATATTCTCCGACCTCACCTACGATGTTCCGCGTGCGGACGATCCCCCTCGTCTTCATCTCTTCATACCATGCACCGTACAATCTCACCAAATCGCCATCTTCCATCCTTTTCAGACGATCAATCATGTCCTCCATGAAGTCCCGTCCTTTCCGTTTCGATTACCTACTTCGAATATATGCTCGATATCGTCAATCAATTTCATGCTCCATCTTGAAGTAGGTCTTTCCTCTAGCATGTGGATATTTCCCGAAGTACCATTCCTCTGGACGGTCCATCATGACCTTATATAGTATCTGCCCGTAAAACTTCGCCGCCTCAACGTTGTTCTTGCGGCAGGCAATCCAAATCGGTTCATACAATGTCCCTCTCCAATCGCTACCCGGGATCCAACTTGAGGTGTGGACGTCACCACGGTCGATGACCCGGTTCAGCTCCTCGATGATGACTTGATAATCCTTCTGGTCGATGCTCTCCATCCGCTTCTTGAACTGTGTTTCGTAGGCCACGTGCGTTATCAATTCTCCGTCGATTGTCTTTAGCATGTTCGCTCCTCCGCTTCCTGATTCATTAGAGTCGTGTCACCGATTGCTTCATTCTCAGTCCTTCGAGAGCCGCAGCACCTCGACCGCGGCCTTCATGCGTAAATCGAGGTCATCGGAATTCAACGCTTCGATTAGAACGTTTTTCGCGGCACTTACTATATCCTCGTCGAACAGTCCCTTGGACTTGTATGTCTCGATGCTTCCTTCGATGACGGTGAAAGGGTTGTTCCCATCCTCCTCGATCAACTCCAGCAGCCCGGTATCATCCAATGTTCCGGAGAACTTCGTCATCGTCCCACGATTCTTGACGAAGTCTACGATCTTCTGCTGCATGCTAGCCTTCGCGACCGTCGCTTTCCATTCGACGCGACGACGATGACACATTCCAACCTTCTGGTCGTCATACTCTTCAAGATACTGATAAGGTCCGGCAATCCCGACATGAACGATGGAGCCATCCGGGACGAGGATGATGTCGCCCGGCTTCACGACGTTGACGAACATGTTGACCACCCCCGTATAGGCCCCGAGTCTCTGTCCTTCGTACCGGTATTCCCGTTCGAGTTCCCGTCGTATGTCCTTCTTGTCAGCATTCTCGAGATTCCCGATTCCCGGCCATCCGATACAAACGAATCCTTCGTCGAGGAATTGCTTACCTCGATCAAATCCATGCGGCTTGTCCTTGAGCTGAAACACCTGTCTCATCGATTCCACTCCTTCTCCTCCAGATAGGATTTCCACTTCATGAACATAGTATAACGGAATGAAAACGAAATTACAACACCCTAAAACCCTAAGGATTAAATTAGGGTTTTAGGGTGTTCGAGAAGGTTCGATTTCCAATTTTTCGACAGTTCGGGTCCTGAATGATTTATAGTATTGAGGTAGATCATTAGAAAAAGACCGGATTAATCGTCCGGCCCTACTTCATATACATCATAACGTGGCGTATCATCCGTCACGGAGGAGTCGATTCAAATGGAAGTCAAATATTCACAAAAGGAACTCATCGAGCTGGTCCTTCATCTTCAACAGGATAGGAAAAGGACCATCAACGCCGCGATGTATGACAAGTTGGCTCGTCGCGATTCATATCCGCCACTTAAGGATGTCATCGACGTCTTCGGTTCGTGGACGCAACTCCTTGCCCATGCAGGAATCATCTCTCTCGATGAGCTTGATTCACATGCCATATGGCGCCTCAATCATCTTCGGATGCCGAGGGAGAAATGGACGATACAGGAGAGTCTCATCATCTGCCGTCATCTCCATGGGAAGTATCTCTCGACTTCCGACTATAACCGGATACGTAAGGAGCATCCCGAGATGCCGAGCCGAGCGACCATCGTGAACAAGCATGGCAGTTGGGCGGAAACCTTGAGGCACCATGGCTTGACCCCACATAGCCGTTTCACGGATGACGAATGCCTTGATTTCTTGAGGACTGCCCTCTCTGCGCGCGAAGGTGCGCTGAACTCCGTCGAATACGACCGCTGGGCGATTGAGAATGGCGCACCGCGGCTCCTCGCATTGACGAAGCGGTTCGGCTCATGGCCGGGCGCGTTGGCGAAGGCACGGGCAACCTCTGATTAAGAAAGGCTTTATTTTATCTCTACGCCTGCGTATAACTGTTCGAAGAAGTCTCTCTTGTCGAAATGGATTCGTCTTGTCTCCGGGACGTAGTGAGCACCAGTCATCCGTATCTTCTCGATGGTCTTGTTCGGATCGAGCGAGATTCCGAACTCCTGTGTGACGAACGATAGGAGTTCGTCCACGGACATGCCGTCAATGATACAGTCTCGGACGAAGTCGGTGAGATTCCTGACATGTTCACCTCGATAGAAGATGTCGCCCGTCGCCGATGGGATATAACGTATCCCTTCATGTGCTCGACAAAGTCGTTCGTAGAAGATGTCATCGAAGCCCAGTTCAAGGATTTTATGCGGGACTCGTTCGTGGATGTTCTTGACGGTGAAGTATCTCTCGTCGGAAAAACTTCTAGAGACGATCTTCTGGAAATCGATGAGATCTGATTTTGCGATGCCTATCTTCTCGAGTACGGAGATGTTCATGTAGTGATTTCTCCCTATCTGTAGGAGGTCGAGTCCTGACTGGAGTTCCGATATTGTCTTCCGGAACGACCGTGTCTTCAGTAACGGAGATTCATCCAGCACAAAGTACTGATTTCCCATGAGAAGATTTCGGTAATAGCATTCACCACTCCCTATCTCTTCTCGGACGATAAATCCGCCACTCAACACATAACCAACGCTTTTCAACATTTTTTTGTTCAGATATATATTTCCTGAAGATTTGAGGACGGGAAATCCATCAATCAAATCCTGAGCGATATAGATGTCGTCGACGAGGATTCTTTTAAGGAAATTCTTATGAATCGTCGCTGGTTTAGCAGACGCATGGATTAGTTTTCGTTCAGGCGTGACGTATTCCGGCAAATCAGTAAGCACGCGAGTCCGCGTGGATGGTCCATGTAACCCAAAATTCTGCTCTAGATGATTGATGAAGGCGTCCAGAGTGATGGGGGATAGCTTCTTGATCAATCGGGTGAACCATTCGATTTTATCGGCGACGCCTATCGCGAACTCTGGGATGCGTCTGATTTTAATGAAATCAAGGTCTAGCATACGTTTCAATACGTTATGCAGTTCGTGGTGGTCCTTTATGTCTAACGACCTGAAATAGGATTCATTCGTTTCATAGACGAAGCTCGTACTGTAGATTCCTTCAGGCAGCATGAAGAGCTTTTCGAGATTTGCTTTCTCCTCGACGATTCGATCGACCTCGAAATATCGGACCTTCTGGTCATAAGAGTGGATGCAATACGACGATTCTGCGATGGTACTTTCGAAATTATGTAAGGAGATTCTATACTCTTCGATGACACTCTTCTTACCATGAAGCTCTTCGTCGAGGAATTCTGAATATCGTACATGATGGTTCTTGGTGGAATCAGCATCTCGTCCATGCATGAAAAAATACTTCTTCATGAGATTCCGCTTGGTCATCTTCACTACGTCACCGTTCTCATCCTCGAAGAGCGACTCGGCTTGAAGATATCTGATGCGTTGATCTGGAAGTAGTTGATTCAGACAGTCCGACTTACTCTTCTTGACGCCATCCCAGATTCGTTCTTTTTTACATTTTAGCTTCAGCAGATGGAACGTCTCTTTCTTCTCTAGGAGTACCTCCGTGAAGAATTCCTGGTCGACAGCATATTCTCGGAATATATCAATCGTCCGACGCGTTTCCTTGATGTGCGTGATTGGGATTTCAGCTAATACCTCATCCAATACTTGGCTAATCCTCTGACGAGATTTCCCTTGTTCTTTCGCAATTTCAGCAGCACTCATCCCTCTCAGACGTTTCTTCAGGAAGAGTTTTCCCTGTCCCTCCTCCATGGTTCCCATGAACTCGTCAAGCGATCTGAATCGTTTAATCACATCGAAATTCGAAATGCTGATGTACTTCAACTTTTCAAGGCGCCGTAACCCCCTCATCACTTCTTTTGCCGTCATACCCGCTGCATCATACCACGAGCGGTAAGAGTCCTCTTCCTCCATTTGATCGTATACGGAAATCAATCTACGGACAATCGTCTTCAAATCAATCCTGTCCCCGGTTTTTCCGCCATGTCCCATAAGAGGTATTTCCCTTTTTTCACCGTGATTATCGCCAGGACAATCCGGTGGGATGTTTCGTCCCGATGATTTCACCACTTTACTGTCACCCACTCTTCGTTCGTGTCCGACATAGGACTCGTAGGCGCACATGACTCTTTTGTAGACTGACGACCGCTCTACTCCTCCAGTCAGTCTCTTGAATGTCTCGTAAGACATACCACCGAGATCCTTGAACCGTATCCGTGACGGAATCAAAATATTTTTTACGATATACTCACTCATCCCTCCTTCTGCTAGGACGAGATGGTACAACGATGTCATATCGTCCAAAGAAGCAATCTCTTGTGGATTCAAATCAGCCAGGAGAGCCTTAATCGACTTTCTGATAGTTTGGTTCGGCCAGATTTCTTTCTGTACTTTCCTACGGTTGATGGCTTCGAGCGTGACGCCTGACTCCATCATTCTCGCTAGCAATCGGAAGCTTACATTATGCCCCTTCTCAACCGCAAAGTCGGCAAGGCATAGCAATCTTCCGTCTATATGTTTTACCGGTGTAGTTACCGAACCCTCATCGTCCTTACCATCCATAGCTTTTGCATGATTTTCATCTGATGATTCATCAGGCTGATCGACAAGAAGCCCTTTATGTCTTCTGATATAGGCCTCACGTGCAAACATGACTCTTTTATAGACTGATAATTTCGACGCTCCTCCAACCCGTTCCGTAAATTCCTCGAATGTCATGCCATCCAGGTCCACAAAACGTATCCGTGCAGGAATCAAAATCGATTTCACGACATGCTCGGTCACTCCTCCATCAATCAATACGAGATGATACAGTGATGTCATGCCTTGCAAAGAATCCATCTCTTGTGGCGTCATGTTATACAGAAAAGACTTCACCTTCCGTCTCGTTACGAAGTTCGGCCAAATATCGTCAGGAGTCTTTCTACGGTTGATGTCTTCAAGGGTTACTCCCGACTCCATCATCTTTAATATCGAACGAAAATTGATGTTATGCTTCTTTTCTGCCGCCAAATCGACGAGACATAATAACCTTTCGTCGACTCTTTTCTCATGTTGTGATTGTGACATGTTCTATTCTTTCTTCCTTCCTTATGATTCGTTCGTCACTAAAATTGTCCAGGACGATCACATTACTGAAGTCTCCTGAACACTCATCCTCAAGTGTCGATGATGAGTCACCATTCTCGCGAGAAGAATCGATTCTACATCAAGAAATCATTCCACTCATGGAATAAAAAAAATGCTGAACAGATTATCGTTGAGATGAACGTCCAACTATAGAAATCTCGATATACACAGAATCCGCCTGAAATCAGTCTCACCATCGATTCTTCTTGGGATGGGCATGCTAATCATTTTTCATTATCGTATAAATCATCGAAGAACTTTTCTTTATCGATATAAATTTTTCTAGTCTCAGGAACATAATACAAGCCACTTGTCCTGACCTTTTCTATGACCGTCCGTGGTTCGAGACTTATGCCATATTTCTCCTGGATGATTGATAAGAAATCATCGAGCTCAATGTCATCCACGATTTGGTCATTTATGAAGTCGACAAGGGCTCGCTTTCGAGAACCCTGATAAAAAATATCCTTACCGTTCAAAGCGATGTATCGGATTTTCGGATGAGTGCGCCAGAGTCTCTCATAGAAAATTTCGTCGAAACCTAAATCAAATACTTTATGCGAAAAATGATTCTGCAGATTTTTAACGGTATAGTACTTTTCTTCCTCGAACATGTCAGCCACAAGATTCAAGAACTCACGTAACTCGTCTCTCGTCACTCCATTCCTCTCGAATACCGAAATGTTCATGTAAAGGTTGTCCTCAATCCTGAGCAATTCTAGATTGTTTTGTAGTCTGATGATTACTTTCTTGAACTCCCTCGTCTCCTGAACACCGGAATAGTCACTCTGGAAATAGTCATTTTTCAATAAGTAAGTCTTAAAATACTTATCGACA
Source organism: Exiguobacterium sp. RIT341 (assembly GCF_000632205.1). NCBI lineage: Bacteria > Bacillati > Bacillota > Bacilli > Caryophanales > Exiguobacterium > Exiguobacterium sp. RIT341. The sequence goes on along the minus strand of NZ_JFYW01000012.1, from coordinate 82,826 downwards.
GTGCCTATCTCACGCCTAACCAAGAAACGCCCATCCCGAACATATCCTTTTTCCTTCAATGACCGTTCATTCAAATATTTATATCGAAAATCTTGGATTGACCGATTCTGTCTAACAAGATCCGCCTCCAGATGAACATCCTCGAAAAGAACACCTGTCATGAATTTCTCTACTATCAAATCCCGTTCTTTCTCCTTAGAACGTTCGCTATGTACGTGCGACGAGTCTGACGACAATCTATCGGTCTGATTACTCAATAGATTCTTCTTTTGTTTGAAACTCAGCAGAGGGTGGGACTCGAACTTATCCTCTTTCCCTTTAGTACATTTTTCATTCAAAAAATAGTATAAGCCTACTTCTTCCGCGAGCACCTTCGTGAAATAGGCGACGTCTACATCATATTTTTTGAACAGCGGGGAGTATGTTCGCGCCTCATCGATATGGGTGATTGGAATTTTAGCAAATATCTTTCCGACAATACGGTTAATCATGATTCCCTGTATGTTATATTTTTTACCGAGATCCGACATGCTCATACCACTCAGACGATCAATCAGAAGTAGCTTAGCATTTCCTTCTTTTTGATTTCGGACAAATGCGGCAAGCGTTCTCGTGACCTTTTTTATGATTTGATTTTCGATTGCGACGTATTTCATCTTCTCTAATCGTGATAAGGCAGACTTAAGTTCTTCCGCTGACAAGGTCGATTCGTTCAACCATGCTTCCAAAGACTCAGCATCTTCCATGTCATCATAGACGTACGTCAATAAGAAGTCTGCGTTTTGTTTTTCTAATCGTATCGATTCCTCTGATGGAGTCGTCCGTATCTGCGCTTCTTCTTTAACCACGACGGGCGCCTCAGCCGGCACCGTCTTTTTTTCTCCGACGTCAGTGGGCTCGACAATCAGGAAGTTCCTTCTCTTCGCACATTTGACGAAGGTCTCCTTCATGATTTTGAACAGGCGGACTCTCTCTGCACCACCAAGAGAATCCTTGAAGGTCTCATAACTCATGTATCCGATGTCACGCAACCGTATTCCTGAGGGTACAAGGATATTTCGGATTATCTCTTCCGTCAATGCGCCGTTATACAAGGAGAGCAGATAGAGAGAGGAGTCTTGCCGCAATGATGCCCAATCGTCTGCATCCGCCTCTTTACGTATCAACAAGTTCAATTGTGCGCGCGTGACTGCATTCAATCCGATTTTCTTTCGAACTTCAGTAGTGATTCCGTCAGTCAAATCTTCCAGTTCGATTCCGCTTCTTATGATTCTGATGACGGTCTTCAGTTCCAGCCTGATTCCCTTTCTATCTCCGATATCCATCAAACCTAATATTCTTGTATCTAGACCATCGAACTCTTCTCCTACTGCCATAATTCTCCTCATCTCTCCCTTAACAGTACGATATTTCATATATCTCCATTATATAACAGAATTAGTCACATGGGTCATCCACGCCCACCTCTTCCTCGAGGTACGTCTCGAGTCTTGCCTCCTGGACATCCGCCCCCGAACCGAGGAGTGCATGATACGTCTTATCAATCTCGTCGATTACCCGGTCGAAATCGTCGTTCACCTCATGCTCCCAGTAACGCAGTACGGTCCATCCTTGACAAAGATAGTGCTCCGTCTGCTCCTTGTCCCGCTCGCGGTTCCGCTTGATCTTGTTACGCCAGAACTCGACGTTGCTCTTCGGCTCCTTATAATGTGCCGGACAGCCGTGCCAGAAGCACGAATCCAGGAACACGACGAGACGCTGTGCCGGGAAGGCGATGTCTGGCGTTCCGAGCAGTCGTCGATAGTTCTTACGATATCTGAGTCCTCGATGCCATAGTGCATGTCGCACCTTGACCTCCATCTTCGTGTCCGTCCCCTTGACCTTGCTGAGGTTCTTGTTCTTGGTCGCCATCATTTTTGCCTCCTCTAGTCATCCTCATACTCCGCTTTTCCCGTTCCGGGGTCCTCCGGAAACCCAAAAAGGCACCTCCATAGCGTATGGAGATGCCTCGATATGTCCGTCCGGGTCACGCACGGCGCTTTAGTTGTTGTTGATGTAGAAGGATTCCTGCGCAGGCACCGGTACCGGGTGTCGGTCCTCGATCTGCTCGATGCGCCAACCCATCCGTTCGATGAGGCCGACGACCAATGCGTTCCCCATGCAGAAATAGCGCATCCGGTCACTCATCGTGCTCGTCCAGTTGTCCGGGAATCCGTTCAGGCGCTCGCACTCGAGCGGTGTCAGGAATCGCCGGCGGCCATCGACCTCGACCACGTGCGAGCTACGGTTCGTCGTCCCCTCGCTCGTCAGCATCGTACGACCCGGCTTGTCGAGATCATCGATCTCCGACATGCCACCCTCGGCGTAGATGTACTTGTGGCCGTCCGCCGACGTCCGCTCGATTTTCTTCGCGCCACGCAAGAAGTTGAACTTCTCGATTGCGGAGTCCTTGAGATAGAACTTCTCAGGCACCGTCTCCTCCGGCTGCAGGATGTCCCGCAGCGGGGTCGGCTTCTCGAAGACCGGCTCCGTATGGATGGAGTGGAAGCGACCATCATGCATGTAGCCCGAGTTGTGGAAGTTCGCAGAGAACGTGTCGGAAATCTCGACGATGTCTTCCGGGAGCATCCCTTCGAGTCGGCGGTTCTTGATGACCTCCGGCTTGACCGGGAAGACCGGTGCGAAGAAGCCCTTCTCGAACAGGATGTCGTCCGCCGTATAGGACTCGAGTTCCTTGGAGAACCCAGAGTCGTCACGCGTCGCGAAGATGAACACGCGTCTACGACGTTGCGCCATGCCATATTCTGCGGCGTTGAGGACACGCCACTCGACCTTATATCCGAGGTCACGGAACGTCGCCAGCATGACTGCGAAGTCACGACCACGTTGTTTCGCCGGTGACTTCAGAAGACGATCGACGTTCTCGAGGAGGACATAGCGCGGTGCCGTCGCCTCGATGATGCGCTTGATTTCCCAGAAGAGGACACCCTTCTTCCCTTGTATCCCCTTCTCGCCCGACAGGCTGCGTGCGACCGAGTAGTCCTGACACGGGAACCCACCGACCACGATCTGTGCGTCCAGGTTACGGAACGCCTCGTCCGTCACGGTCGTGATGTCCTCGTTGGAGTGAATCCCTTCATCGAAGTTCGACGCATAGCACTCGAAGGCATCCTGTGCCTTGCGTGAGGGCTCCCACTGGTTCCCCCATACGACCTTGAAGAGGTCCTCGTTCGCCTTCTCGAGCCCGACGCGGAAGCCGCCGACCCCTGCGAATAGCTCGATTGTGTTGAGCCTTTTTCTTGTTTCCATAAATACGAACATCCTTTCGCTCTGTTTCAGTTTCTCAATTATATCAGATATCTTTAGGTTTGAACAGATCGAAATTTCCTCGATTCCAACTTCGTCCCCGACGCCTCCCTCCCGGCTCGGCAGTCGCTTGGCAGCATGCTATAATCTAGGCATGAGCGTCAAAAATATCTATACATACGGAGAGATGTCCATGGAACCGCAGAACAATGATACGAACGAGATGAAGAACAAATCCTTCCGCCTGTCGGAGGAGGTGACACGTCGGATCGGCGAGCTGGTCCGGGAGCGTCAGGTGACGACGAACCAACTGTTCGAGGAGTTCGTCACGTTGAGCGAGAACCGCTCGCACGATCCCTTGCTGACGGAGGAGGACGAACAGCTCTCCCTGTTGCTACGCCAAATCGGCAACCTGTTCGAGGAACGCTCCCTACGACTGAAGCGTCAGGCGACGGATCTCGCGGGCATCAAGACGCGACACGAGGAGACCATCTCCCGGCTCGAGGACGAGGTGATCGAGGAACGAGCTCGAATCGAGGAGGAGGGACGTCTCGCCGGCGAACGGCTCGCTGAACGTGAACAGGAACTCGTCGCTTCAGCACAAGGGGCGGAGATCGGACGGAAGAAGGCAGAAGATTCTCTTGCACGTCTCGAGAAGGAGCATGCCGACACGGTGAAGGCGTTGCGTAAGGAACTCTTCTCGCTCGAGGAGCGGCTCCGGCGCGGCGATGAGGAGAAGGAACGACTACAGCATCAGCTCCATAGCCTGACGGCCGTCGCGGACGACTACAAGGATCGTTCCCGTAACGCCGAACGCCTGGAAGAGGAGAATCGCGAGCTGATGATGAAAGTCCGGCTGCTCGAAAACGAGAAGGAGCGACAGGATGCCGCAATCGCCGAACGCATCGAGCTCGCCGTCCTGCGCGACCGCGAACGACGCGCCGATGAATCAGGGGACGGTCGATGAACCGTATCGTCCCTCAGGACCTCATACCAGGTAAGGTCTATCCGGCAGGGACGGATTCATCCTCCCACTTCGCGAACGAACCCTTGAGCCGTCTGTTCCGTTTCGGGGACGGACTCCGCGGACTCGGCAACCAAGGGGGCATCCGTCGTTCGATGGTCGAAGGACGGGATGGTGCCCCACGGGAGGAGGCGTTCACGGTCATCCTCGACACCGGGAAACAATCCGAATGGAGGAACGAATACGACCCCACCAGCGGCATCCTCGTCTATTATGGCGATAACCAGACCCCTGGCAAGGACTTCCGTGACACGAAGCAACGTGGGAACGAGACCTTCCTGAAGTATTTCGACCGTGCGTATTCCGTTGAGGAGAGCCATCATGCTCCGTTCTTCTACTTCGAGCGCGTCGGCAACAACGATGTACGCTATGTCGGGATCGCCCTGCCTTATGTGGAGGGAATGACGCGTGACGAGGTACTCCGTCGTCAGCAATTCCATCATCAGGGTGCAGGCGCGTCATATGAGAACCTCGTCGCACGCTTCACCGTCCTCCCGCTCGCCGTCTCGGGCGAATGGCTCGTCGACTTGAAGACGGGAATCATCGGTGGTCCGAACGAGCCTGAAGCCTGGCGCGCGTTCCGCGACGATCGTTCCATCATATCATCGGATGACGATGCTTTGGACGACCCGGCAGTCGAAGATTTTTCCCGACCACCGCGCCTCCACGAAGGTGCGAGGATGACGATGTATCGCCTCTCCCAGTCGCGTTTCCAGGAGTCGCTCCTCAGACGAAGCTCATGTTGTGAGCTATGTGGACTCGCGGTACGAGAGCTCCTCGTCGCGAGCCACATCCTTCCCTGGGCGCATTCAGATGACCGACAGAAGGATGATCCCGACAACGGACTCGTCCTCTGTGACATGCATGACGGCCTGTTCGATAAGGGGTTCATCTCGTTCGATGAGGAGGGGAGAATCCTCTTGACCTCACGGCTCGACGCGAACAGTCTCCGCCTCGTCGGCATCCGGGAGGACATGACCATCCGGATGTGGCCTGGACGCGAGGTCTACATGCGACATCATCGCGCACGCTTCGAGGACCCACTCGGGTGATGTATGACGATCACCCCGCCACTATGAGCGGATGCTGAGCGACATGCCATCATCTTCGACATCAATACGAAAAAACAAGAGAAGGACACTGCCCCATGACGGTGGCGATGTCCTTCTCTTGCTCATTTACCTACGATCAACGTCTTCTCGAGCGACTTGAAGTTGTTGCGTTCGACCTTCACGACGAGTTTCGTCTTCGCCGTCTGTCTCGGGATGGATAGCTTGAACTTCCCATCCTTCGCTACTAGGACCTTCTTCGAGATGCTCTTGCCATTCTTGAAGACTTGCACGTAGGAATCCCGTTCCGTCTTCCCCTCGACGAAGCGTGAGGAAGATGTCACGTTCTTGACCTCTAGATACTTTATCGTGCCTTTCACGGTACGCCGTTCATAAGGAGAATCGATGCCATCCTTCCCCTTCGCCTTGACGACTATCCGAGAGCCTACCGGCCAGCCCTTGCCACTTAGGCGGTAGTTACCGCGACTATCCGCTTTCACGAGATACTTCGTGGTATTGATCTTGATTTCCACAGTGAGCCCGGGCTCCGTTTTCCCGGTAATCGTCTTCGAGTTATCGAAGACCGGATTCACGGTCGGCTTTCTCGGTACGTGTTTCAAGACCACTTTCTTCTCTGAACGGTTCCCTACTATATCCGTCACGCGTAGGAGCAGTTGCTCTCGTGTACCGAACGCTCTGTTCACGACGTACTCGAACTTACCGTCTGATGCCGTCCTCACATAGAAGATCCGCTTCGACTTCTGATAGATTTCGACGGTCGCACCAGGTTCACTCGTACCATAGAGTCTCGTACCGACGGTCCAGTCATCTCGCCAATCGATTCCGACGTTCGTGCTCGGTCCGATGGTGTCGGATTGCTTCGCTTTGTACACCACTTTCTGAGGCGCATTTCTGCGTGAGAGATGTATCTTGATTTCCGAATGATTCTTGAGTGGCTTGTCGAGATTGAACACGACCTTCTCAGCAAATCCTTGGGTGATTTTTTTACCTTCGTATTCGAGTGTGAGATATGGATCGACCCTTGAACCTTTGATGTTCGTTTTCAGGACTACCGACTTCCTATCCTTCATCAACTCCACCGAGTTGATTCCTAATACGGAAGATGCATCCTTTAGCGTGACCAGGTTATCGCCCTTGTCGAGTATCTCCATATCAACCTTTTCGGATGCCTTCAAGACATGAGTCTTGATGGAGAACCTTCCTGTTCCGTCAGCCTTCGCCGTGTATTCCCGACCTGAGATGCTCACCGTCACATTCGCCTGCGGTTCGGTCTTCCCTTCGATTGAATCTTCTCCTGCGTAAGGTGTGACTAACATATCGAGACTAGGTCTTACGGTATCGATGGGAATGATTTTCTTACGACTCTCGTTCCCGTTCGGGTCCGTGCTGACGAACTCGAAATATGCTACCCTACCGAAACTGGAATGGTGACTGTATACCACGTTATCCCAATATCGTCTCATGGCATCGACCGTCTCGGTCCCGCCGTCGTCGTAGACGATCGTGATTCTCATCGTATCACCCGGCATGAGACTTGCTCTGATTTGGTCATCTCGATCCTGGATTGGTTCCACTTTGATTGCCGGAGGTGTCGTATCCCGATAGGTCAGTCCCACGGTCCGACGCACTTTATTCTTCTCATCATCAATCACTATCTTATATGGACGATGCGCCGGACTGACGTCCGGAAGCTTCACGGTGAAGTTACCTATCGCGTCACTATAAGTGGTCTCGAGGTGTCCATCGTAATATATGGCAGAGACCTTGAGGTTCGGAGCCGTTCGTCCGACGATGCTCTTACTGCCATCGTCCAAATCATCGATTCGTGGAGAATCAAGCTCTACATATTCTCCGATTACGGAATCGGACTTCACATTGTTCTCATCCACTACTCGTAGAGTGAAACGGTCACCGTCCAACCAATCTTCGATACCGATCTCATATCCACCGGACGGATTGCGATCGTAAAGGAGGAACTTCCTGACGTCGAAGGTCCCGTCATCATGTATCTTCGATAGCTCTATCCATTTGTCGATTAATTTTTCGTTACTGACGGATACCTTCATCGTGTCGTTCTCAAAATAGTATGATGGCTTTTCGTTCGGACGCAAATCGATGACTTCCGTCTTCCTGGTCATGCTCACGCTGCCACCATAACTGGCCGTCACGGTTACCGTACCATCGAACTCGTTTGGTAACAAGGCGGAAAAACGACCGTTTTCATCGGAGGTGGTATTTATTCGATAACTTCCCATCACTCCAATGAAGTCGATATGGATGTCCATGAACCTCGGAGCACTGCCCGTCACCTTCGTAGAATCAGAGGTCACATCATCCAGGACTAAATCATGACTATCAAAGTTTTTTTCATATAGTCGATGCGTTTCTTGACCGAAATATGTCCCATCCTCTTTTTGCACCACGAGTGTTATGGCGGGAGCATCTATTTTCCGAGGGACGAATATCGAAAAATTCCCTAAAGCATTAACTTCGCCTAATCTTTGGAGCATATCATCGCGTTTCATGAACACCCTGTATCCCGGTCTTCCTTCACCTCGAATATAATCATTCTCTCGGATTCGCTCCGTCTTTATGATGAGGGGATTATCAGCGCTTATCATCGGGCCATTGACGTTTTGGGGGCTTTTAAAAATCTCCGGCATCACATCTTCGCCGATATTGCTCATATCGATTCTGTAAGTGGCAATTCCTTCATCAAAGTAGGTCAATTCATATAACGCTTCTGAGAAGTATCCTTCCTCGTCACTCCGGAACAATGTACCTTCTTCCCATGTACCATCGTCCATCTTGTTCTTGAGAAAGAATTTCATCGAAGGCAATGTCTTCCCCGTCATGATGACCTGATCACCTTCCACCTTGCTCGAGATGGTGAAAGGAATTTTTTCTGGGGTAGCGATGTCTATGCTGACTATTTCACTTTTGATTTCGCCGTTACGTACATAGGCTTTCACACTATCATAGAACAGATTTTTGATTCTCAAAATCGAAGTTCCGCTGTATACTCTTTCTCCTGCGAGGACGACGGTCTCATAACCCTGTGGACTATAGAAGAGGGACTCCCCGTCCTTGTTCTTCCCTAGATACTTGGGTGGCTGGATTGGTTCCGTCATTTGTTCTGCGGAGTAGCGGGCGATTCTTCCATAGGTGCCGTCCATCTGTTTTTCACGTATCCCGATGCTCTCTCGACCGATTTTCTGGTCGAATCTCATCTTGAACTTCCCGTCAGCATCCGACTTCGTCGCATACCATTTGTTCGCGAACAGAATCATCACTTCGGTGTCCGCCTCCGCAGTCCCTTCGATTTCTGAATCAATCGAAGTGAACGGCGTCAGTCCCACTTCCGCATGGACCGGGTTCTGAAGAATGAAGAATATCAAAGGCAGTATGAACATGAATGCATTGAATCGTAAAAGGTCTTTCACCCTTTTCAAGCTCACTTGAATCATCACCTCTTTGGTTTGATTGGGCACTGCCAGATTGCTTCTAGACGATTCCGTTCGACCGGACCGTCACTCGAATAGTGCGATGATTTCCTCATAGTCGACCGTCGGATCCGGACGGAGCTCGCCGTTCTCGATTGCGTCGAGCATGCGTTGCTCCTTCATCTTGAGGCGGTCATAGATTTTCTCGTCGACCATCCCGTGTTCCTCCGGTTGTCCTTGCATCATCATGTAGTGATAACGCGTGTATTGTCCCTGAGGTAGACCCAGCCGATGGATGCGGTCCCGCGATTGTAGCATGTGCGTCAGGTTGAACGAATATTCCAGGTAGACCGCATCATGACAGACATGGTGCAGCGATACCGACTCGGCAAGGGTATGCGGGTTCGTGACGATGACGTCGAGCTCGCCCGCCTGGAACGACTTGATGATGCGTTCGCGTTCCTCGAGCGGCGTACTCCCATAGATCGCCTCCGCCTTGATGCCCCGGGCGAGAAGCTCCGCCCGGAACTTGTCGATCGTATGGACGAACATGCACCAGACGACGGCCGTCTTGCCCTCATCATGCAGGTCGGAGACGAGCTCCACCCCGGCACGGAACTTCCGTGTCGTCGGCACGCGGCGCAACAGTTCGACCTCCGAGCGGTCGAGCGTGACGGGAGGCGTGTCCTCCTGTCCGGCGAAGGTGAGGCCGGACGCCTCCTCCTCTCCATACATCTCCTGGAAGTCGAGCGCCCGCAACAGGAGCTCCGGGCAGGTCGAGGCCTGCAGGAGGCGGATGTACATGCTGAACGGGTTCCCCAGGTACTTGCGATGGACGAGGTCGATGATCGCCTGCTCGGCATCGTTCGCCTCCACGTGGTACTGGATGTCCGGCTCCGCCTGCGGTACCTGGAGCTCGTGCTTCGTCGTCCGCCAGAAGAACGGCAGCAGCTTCGCGTTGATTTCCTCGATGCGGGTCGAGGAAGGATTCTTCAGCTCGCTCGGCTTGAAGTTGAAGAAGCTCTTGTAGTCCTCCCCGTACAGGATGTTCAGGAAGTTATAGACGTCCTCGTAGGTGTTCGGTATCGGCGTACCGGTCAGGACGTATTTATAGGAAGTCAGCGTCGAGAGACGCTTCGCGATTTGGGCCCGTTTGCTCTTCATCCCCTTGATCTTATGGACCTCGTCGAAGATGAGCATCGTGCGTCCGTCGATGACGTCGCTGAGCACGCCCTCGAATCGTCCGAGAGACTCATAGTTGACGAGGACGAGGTCGAACGAGTCCCCACCGAGACGAAGCTGACGAATCGGCTCGTCCGAGTCATGGATGTTGAGAAGGCTTAGGCTCCGCTTCGTCCCGAAGTTCTCGACGTACTCGTCCTTCCAGGCGAGGAACGTGTTCTTCGGCCCAATCATGATGATCTTGTTCACGCGGTCGACCTCCGGGGAGGACAGATAGGCGAAGGCGCCGTATACCATCGAGGTCTTCCCTGCACCCGGCACGGAGAAGTTCGCCGCCCGATGCATCTCCGCCATGTAGAAGGCGGACTGCATCTGCTTGTCGCGGAGTTCCCGGTGCAGCTCACGGTCGACGATCGATGCGAAGTTCGCATACTTGTCCTCGATCCGGTCGTCCTGCGTCTTCAGCAACATCGCGTAATTCGATCGTTCCTCGATGAGATAGGTCTGTCGCTCGAGATGTTCGGCCAGCGCGCGCGTCACCACGACGTCGAAGTCCCGTCGTCTGCCTAGCTTCTCGAAGAGTTCGATGACCTTCCGGATTTCGACGTACGTCAGGTCCTCGCGGAAGTGAGGATATCCTGCATCCGCGTAGTAGGGCTTCAGCTTCGTCTTGATGGTGAGCTCGTTTTCCTTCATCTTGCCTGGTGTCACGTTGTCGTGGATCACGAATCGTCCGTCATCGTCCACCGTGAGGATCATCGCGTCCTCCTGTAGCATCTCCTTGTCCAATATGATCGTCCCCTTGTCGTATGTCAGTATCTTCTTGATGATGAGTTCCTCGATGTGCTTGACGTAGATGTTCTCCTCCCGCATCCGGTCCGCCCAGAGCAGGTCGAACTCGCGACGCGCGCGAGGGATTTTCTCGACGTCGAACGGGGAGGAGAGCCATGTCGTCGTGATGTCGAAGGACTCGAAGTTGTTCTGGATGGCGGCGCTCGTCTCGTTGTTCGAGCCCGTGAAGTAGATGACGTTCCCGTATTCGTCCTCGACGAGACCGAACTTCGAGTGGAACAGCCCGGACGACTTGAAGCCGATCCGGATGTCGACGACGCCGGTCGCGATCAGATGGGCGAGGTTGCAGTAGTCCATCATCTCCTGACTATCGAGCCGTTCGTCGAGTCGTCCGAGCAGGTCGTCGACGGTCTGTTCCCGCAAGGCATAGCCTTGTCGTATCAGCCGTACGTCCTCCTCGCTCAGCTCCTCCGAGACGATGAGCCGCATCCGTCCACCGTTGCGGACCAATCCCTTGACGCCCTGACCGTAGGAGGCCAGCGCCTTCGAGCTGAAGTAGCCGCTGACCCGGTCATAGGCGACCGCCCGTCCGAGGACGGGCATATAGAAGTCCTTGCCGATCTGATGCTCCGTCGTATAGTAGGACGGTCGCAGCACCAGGTCGCGGAAGTCAGAGTCGTGATTCATAGGCCCCGAGTTCCTTCCGGATCTGTTCGACGAGACGGGCGAACTCCTTCTTCGAGCCGGCATCCATCCGGGCGATCTGGTCCGCGTCGACGTTGTCGAGCGTCCGGATGACCGTGTTGAGCGAGTCGATCGGCTTCATCTTGACGCGCGTCAACACCGTCTCGTCCACACGCTTGCTGACGATCGAGCTCGCCTCCTCGCGTACGTTCTTGAGGTTCTCGTTCAGCTTCTTGACCGTGTTCACGGTCACGCTCGCCTCTTCCTGATAGGCATCGTAGACGTCCTCGACGATGTCGTCGTATTCGTCGAGGAACTGTTCTCGGTTGCCCGCCTGGATGATTTCCTTCCCGATGCGTCGGATGTAGCGCGTCAGGTCGCCGTCCTTCGAGAGCGTCATCGCCGTGAAGAGGGCGTTCTTGACGCGTTCATGTTCCTCCTCGTCCTTCTCCTTGTTGAGGATGAGCATGACCTCCTGGAGCGGTCCGTCGAGCTCCATGTCGCGTGCCACGTAGTACTTGCCCTCGGCGTTGATGAACGAGAGGAACTCGACCATGAGGTTCGCCTTCTTGAGCATCTTCTTGACGTCCCCTTCGGTCTTGTTCGTGTTCGTCGCATATTCCTTCACCGTGAAGTACTTGTTCTTCTCGATGTCGTTGTAGACCTCGACCAGGTTGTCGATGGCGTTATAGTCGACCGGCCGCTCCTCGCCGTGCTGTAGGTTGAGCTCGAGTCGCTTGATGTCGATCGCGGAGAGCCCCTCCGACGGATCAAGGATGACCGCCTCGAAGAACGACGTCTTCCCTTCCCGCTTCAACTGACGGAGGCATGTATAACGTCGGTTCCCGTCGACGACCGTCCCGTCGTTGAGGACGACGCCCGGAAGGCGCTGTCCGAAGAGGTCGATGTTCTGCTTCGTCTTGTTGAGCGCGGCGCTGTTCGACTCGACGATGAACTGCTCGACGAGGTCGTTGTACTCCTCCTTCGAGAGGCTCTGGATGTCCTTGCCTTCCGATTCATAGCGGTTCATCGAGCTGATGATGCGTCCGTTCTGGCGGTTATATAAGAGGTGCTCGAGCGGGATGCGGTGTACCGGGTAGCTGCGTGTCTGGCCCTTGATCGTCAGCTTACGCGTTCCGTCCGTCAACGAGATGGTCTTACCGATTTCTTTTTGTAAATCAATCTTATTATCGAAGTTCATAGCTTGTGATTCCTCCCAAATTTCATGTGCGTCAACCAGCTGGTGACGCGACTCCATAACTAAATTTTACGCATTTATAGAAAATAAAGACAGTATGTTTTCGGAAATAGTTGTCAGAATTTCTAAACTGACCCCCATGACAGACGGGCACGCCCATCCGAGGAGATGAGCGTGCCCGATTCATGGCTTCAACGACGTAGATATTGCTCGAGTGCGAGCCGGATGATGTCCTCCGGGCTGCTGCCGTCCTCTTCCGCCCGTTCCTGTAGGTTCTTCAACAACGGATCGTCATCCCCGAAGTCGATCCGCAGCTTGACCGGACGGCTGACGGACGGCTGTTCGATGACGCGTCGTTCCTTGCGGTCGCCGAGCATCCGCTTGACCTCGCGGAGTTCCTCCCGCGTCATCTCGTAGACGGTCTTCTCGCCGTCACCGACCTGGTATGTACGACCCTCGAGCATGACAGCCCTCGGGTCCTCCGGCCAGGACAGCAGTTCCGCGAGCTTCGACGCCGTCAGCTCCTCCTCGACCGCGCGGACGAGCAGCTCCTCGCCGAACACGTTCCAGAACGAGACGAAGCGGCTCACCTGCGACTGCGACAGGCCGATGCGCCCGACGAACTCGAGCCATCCGCCCTCCTCCTGCCGGAAGCCGTCACGCGTCCCCTCATAGCGGAAGATGGCGTTGGCGTGCGCGAGCACGCGGCACTTCTCGACGAAGCTCGTCGCATGGATGGCATCGATGTGGTTGTAGTACTGGACCAGTCCGTCCATGTTCTCGGGTAGCTTCTTCGTCACGACACGGGACAACGAGGTCGCGGACAACGATTGATACGGGTTCACGACGCTCGTCGTCGAGGAGAACTTCTTGACGGCGTCGACCTTCTCCCCTCGTGCGTCCGTGTTCGGGTTCGTCGCCTCAGGGAGCGCGCCGTTCGCCTGGAAGCTCGAGAACTTCGGTGCGTTCTTCTTACGACTCATAAGGCGAGCACCTCCTCCGCGAGCTTCAGGTACGCGTCCGTCGCCGGACCCTTGTGGTCGATGACCGGACGGGACTCACGCTGGAGCGATTGTACCTTCACCATGTACGGGATCGTCGTCAACACGGGGATGCCGACCTCCCGTCCGAGGTCGACGAGTTCCTCGACCGTCGTCAGGTCCCCGCGCGAGCGCGTACCGACCATCGTCGGCACGAATGCCGCGATGTGGATGTCCTCCTTGTAGCGTCTGATCTCCTCGAGCTCCTCTGGTGCCGTGTAGACGGCGTCCATCGAGAACTTCTGCATCTGCACCGGCATCACGATGATGTCCTGTGCGACCAGGGCGCAGCGGGCATAGGGGTTCAGGGCGGACGTCGATCCCGGACAGTCGATGAGGCAGACGTCGAACAGTTCCTCGACGCGTGCGAGCTCCTCCCTCAGGCGGAACTCGTAACCCATCTGGCTCGTCAGGCCGGTCGGGGAGGCGGAGCGGCGCGTCGGTACGAGATGGACCGTCCCCGTCTCGTACTCGCAGTTGACGATGACCTGCTCGATCGGTGCATAGTACGGATCGTCCTCGTTGATCAGACAGTCGAGCAGCACCTTCCCTGGATAGTCCTCGGTCAGCCCAAGACCGTTCGAGGTCGACGCCTGGTCGTCCGCGTCGATCACGAGTACACGGAGCCCCTCCCTGGCGTAGGCATGCGCGAGGTTGATCGTCGTCGTCGACTTCCCGACCCCACCCTTACGGTTGTATAACGCGATTTTCTTCATCGTCTCTCTTCCCCTTCCGTCTCATCTGAGCCCTCCACGATGCCGTGGTCGAGCGATTCCTCTATCAATCGTGACAAATATTCGCTGATGCTGAGCCCTTGTGCGCTCGCGAGCGCATGGAGGCGTTCCGATGTGTCCGTCGGCACGCGTGCCGACAGGACCGTCGACGTCGTCTTCTTCTGACGGAAGGCGCTGACCTTCACGGCCGACGTCGCGGAGCGGCTAGCCCGGAGTTCGCGTACGGTCGCCTCCTCTATCGGTTTCCGCCCGCCTTCCACGGGCAGGCCGTTGAGCACGACGTCCTCCGGGTCCTCGACGTACATGAGCTCGAAGATTTTCGAGGCCGGCAGCTTCCCGAGCGACTCCTCGAACGGTTGGAGCGTGTCATAGGCCTTGACGTAACGCGATGCGAGCGAGTTCGACATCTGGACCGTCTCGAGGAACCCTTGCCATTCCTTGCCGTCGTGCATCTCCGACTTCGCTATCGAGAGACGTTTGCCGATCTCGAAGACCGATATCGTCTGGACGCGCGCGAGCTCCTTGATCTCGACCGCCAGGTTCTCGAGGTCCTTCGACACGGGGAGCTTCTGGACGACGGAGCCGATGTCCGTCAACCCGCTCCGATACGGATGTTGCTCCTGAGGCTTGATCTTATGGATTTGCTTGTTCCGGGCCTTCATGCGTCCTTCCCTCCTTCGACCATGCGACGAGCGAGCTCCCTGAATGGTGCGGCGAGCTCTTGTCCTTCCTTCGACTTGTACTGCAGCACGCTCTTCCCGTTGTCGGCGGCCTTCTCGATGAAGGCTGCACGTCTGACGGACGGGAGCACGGCGAGCCCCTCCTCCTCCGCGAGCCGTCCCATGGCCTCCGCATATTCACGGTCACCCTTCAGTCCGACGTCGAGTGCGACCGGCATGATGCCCGTCAGTTCGAGCGAGCCGTTGTAGAACTTCTTCACCTGTCGGATCGTCCGGATGGTACTGCCAAGTTGATCGAAGACCAGCTTCTTCGGCATGAAGGGGACGATGACATGGTCCGCACAGGACAGGACGACCTTCGAGAGCTCGTTGATCGACGGGACGGAGTCGAGGATGATCCAGTCGAACTCCTCCGCGAGCGGCGCGAGCAGGTCCTTCAATAGGAAGAGTTTGTCCTGTTCTGATATCAGGTTGATGAGTCGGGCGTTCCGTTCGTTCGAGGGGAGAAGGCTGATGTTGTGTTTCTCGTCGTCGAACAAAATCTCCTCGATGGCGAGTCCGCGCGCCTGGACGTCGAAGAGCGTCATGTATTTGATCGTATCGGACTCCTTCAGCATCAACTTGCTGAGGGAACCTTGTGGATCGAGGTCTACGAGTAAAGTGCGTTGACCCAGTTCACCGAGTGCATGCCCCATGTTGAGGGAACAGGTCGTCTTCCCGGAACCTCCCTTTGATATGTAGAACGTCAGAATGTTCATCATCTCTCCCCTTTCTGTCTCCATCATCACATATGAGAGGATTGAAGACAATCATTTTTATCGTTCGGTGTCGATTTTTTATAATATCTATATGTATACAATAGTATTAAGTTGTATACGTTTCGACATCGAAATGTATACATAACGTTTCGTCTGTCTTCCCGAACTTCAATCACCAGAGAGGGTTCTCCTCTCCAAGATGATGACATGAGAGCTAACCAGATTATCTTCATTACAGACATTCTAGGAGATTGAAGGGATTAAAAAAGAATTAAAAGGAATTGGAAAACGTGAACCGATCATGGAGCCCGTGATACCAACGTTCCTTGCCGAAATCGAAGTCCGATAAAGAGACATGATGATTTGGAGAAGTTCGCCTTCATCTGGATTATGCGCTCTGATTACTCGTTTTCGTTCGATGCGAGTCGTTTCTCTGCATCCATTAGCTTTTTTTATGTCCTGTATATTTGTTTTTTTTCCTGAATGGTATGACATATTCGAAAAATCGCCTGGACGGACATCCTGGATGCGGAGCCCCCCTTTTTCGATACCGATGACGCCGATATCAGAGGTGATTTGCCTCGTTTTCATCATTTTTTTCAGAAAAGGGCATGACAAATAGACCATCATGCGATGGCCAATTTTTCCGAGAGTCGTCGCAGACGCTCATTCAGATATAAAACTGGGGATTGGAAGAAAAGACTGTAGACGTCCGTCTCCTGCAGGCGTTCCCCGTAGCGGAGGAAGTCGTTCCGGATCGAACGCAGCACCTCGTCACAGGCCTCGAACCCGTACGTGTCGCTGAGCGACTTGAGGGAGGACTGCGGCACCTCGAGCAGGTCGAAGTCGACGAAATCACGAGCCACCTCACGAAGGTCGAACCAACCGATGAGCGTGCTCGCGCGTTCCGCCTCGCGGATGCGTCTGCTGTCGACCTTCTCCCCGATCTTCATCTGGAACATGAGCGGACGTGTGACGGTATGTATGCGTCGCTTGAGCGAGATGTTGTCCTTGACGGCCGACAAGAAGTCCTTCGTGTCCTCGACGAGTTGCACGTCGAAGAGGCGTGAGAGCTGGTCTAGCATGCCCTTCACCGCGAGACGATGGCCACAATAGCGAGGGAGGAAGCCCTTCACCTCATCATAGGTGAGGATGGCCTTCTCCTGGGACTGGACATGGATGTCCCGTTCCACCTGTACGAGGGCACGCAATGCCACGCGCAGGATGTTGACGTGGTCGATCTCCATGAGATGATGGATCATCCCGCACCAGATGGAGGTATATCCCGTCTTCGAAGCGAAGCTGCCGGATTCTTCCGTGAGGTCACGATAGTTGGAGAGGTAGTCGACGAGCTCGATCGATAGGACGCCGGTGAAATGGAAGTCATACCGGATGAGTCCTGCCTCCTCGAACAGACGGAGGTTGTCGTGCAACGAACGGACGGAGGTCCGGGCATGGTCCGCGAGCGTCTCGCTCTCGACGAGGGACAACATGCCCTTGTCGTCACAATGCGAGAGAAGCGTGAGAAGATGACGGATTCGCGACTTCGTCCATTTCAGGGCGAGGAACGGTCCCGGGATGTTATAGTGATGCTGTTCATACATGAAGCCTTCTTCTCGTTTCGTCCAACGCGTCAGACCGCTCATGGCGATCAACACCTTGTTCGCGACCAATACATGTCTGTTCTGCTGATTCATCGACATTGCCTACACCTCCCCTACTCTGGACTATTAAGCCTAGTATCCTGTCCTTGAGGAGAACTGTCAAAACGCGTCTCCGGTACGGTGAAAGACGACCAACACGCCAGGAACGTTGATATGAAGCCATTTTCATGAGTCAAAAAGATGTCATTTCGGTACGGTCGATTACGACCAAAACTGAAGGAATCCCCACATGAAGCCATCCACGGCCCCTCTTCGCCAGTGTTTTCAAGGCTTTCTGACTGATGGATGTCGCTCCGGTACGGTGAAAGGCGACCAGAACGCCGAAAGTGTCGTTCCGGTACGGCGCTGGACGACCAGAACAAGAAAAAGTGTCGTTCCGGTACGGTGAAAGACGACAATTCTTGCTGTTGGAGGATCTAAAAAAAATTTGAAAAATCTCAGAAAATCTTTGGAATGTCGTTTTGGTACGGGGATTCGCGACCATTCTATCAAAAGTGTCGTTCCGGTACGGTGACAAGCGACCAAAACATGAAAGGTGTCGTTTCGGTACGGTCAAAAACGACAAAAGGCATCCGAAATCGTTGAATATGTGTCGTTCTGGTACGGGAATGGGCGACCATAATCAAAAATTGGTCGTTTTACGACATAATTCGACATATGCATTGATTCCAATCTGATGGACCTCTTACGAGGACTACGATGCGTAATCAGACTAAAACTCCATCTAATGAGAACTTATGTTCTTATTTTGTTTTTATCTTGATGATCATCTTAAAACTAACGACCAAGATCGTCTGTCGGAATCGGTAAGTAGAGTACGGTACGTGACGACCAAAATGTCTATTTCCCTCCCATGGATTCTTTTCGTCTGTGAATACGACCGATATAAGCCTTATGTCGACGAGTCCTTCAGTCTGACGAATCACCATCAAAACTGACGGAGGTTCTTCATGAAGGAAATCATCAGTTCGAATGCCATACGGATGGGAATCAGTCAATAACACGACATCTAAGGTGGAGAAGATGTTCAATCTAAGCTTAGGTGGTGGTTCTTATTGGAATCAACATTGTTCTTACTCTCCTGCGTCACCTTTCACCTCACCTTGGTGATTGAATCGGGAAAACTATCATTGGGTCTAGAAGAAATGAGGAAATCAGAAAAGAAGCATGCGGAACGTCCAGTCACATGGACAACCTTATCAGACTGTAATGGCTGAGTACTGAGATGGATGAGGACGAGAAGTATGGAGTGAGGATGGAGTACGAGACGAAATTCAATCAGGTAGTGATCGACGAAGAGCGTGGACATGAGGAACGGATGAATGAAGAGATTGAAGACATATTCGAAAGTTCGAGGAAAACAGATATCTATGCAGTACATAAGAATCAAGTAGTGATGCGGACATAAAACGATAAGATGTTTGGAGATAGAAGAAGAGCGTACGGATGAAGAAATCCGTACGCTCTTCTATTAGAAAATAAGACATTACCCTCATTATAGAGACAATCAAAGAAAGAACTAAAGAGAGAACACGTCATCCTTTTGTAGAGAAAGAATGACGACAAGGATACATCATGTAGACGCTCGTCCCCCGGTGGACGGGTTCATGATTAGCGTTTCTACGAATGAACGATCATCTCAGAGCGAGGAGAAGTCGAAGAGAAGAGTATACCCGAATGTATTGAGAGGGTCTTCTTCTCCTGTACGGGGAACGCGCGTAACGGAAATTCCCTTCAAGCGGAAGTATCGGATGAGTGATTCACCGAAGCTCTCATGTAATAGAGGAAACTCTTCATCGAAATCTACTGTCGCGGAATGGATATCTCTTTCCTTGAGTCGTCTGAAGCGGAAGGTGAGTCGGTTGATGACTTGTAGTGCCGCACGGTTCTCCTGCAGTCCTTCGATCATCTGGACATCTTCTTCCGAGAGTCTCTCCTTGTACGGAAGAGGAGTGAGGTGTTCTGGATTGATCATGTGGGCATGCCTCCTTGAAAGATGATAGTTTTTGTTGCCCCAGAGGAGCAAACATCATTAGCAGTCGAGCTAGGAAGAGTCACTCAAAGCAAGAGCACGTTGCTCCGGTCATCGAGTTCCCATCTCTCGAGCGGATGGAAGTAGAGGAAGTAGTAATCCCCTGAACGATGCCAGTCCTGGATGATGAAGTCGAGCTCCTTGATCCGATCGAGGTTCGTCTCGAGCTCCTTCAGGTTCTCGGCCTTCCGACTCTTGTTGAAGCGGATGGAATGGGTGAACTGTCGCCAGTGCCGCTTCGCCGGCATCTCCTCCTTGAGCTGGAAGGAGGAGAGACGTTCCTTCTGCAGGACGAACGACAGATGATAGGCGAACGTCCCCTTCAGTCGTTCGATTTGTTCCCCGTAGATGCTGATAATCTGTTGCTTGAGCAGGTCGTCATAGACCTCCTCCGAGACGGTCACGGTGATCTGTGTGTCCCGCTGTATGGCGGACGCCCCACTTATCTTGACGGAAGAGAACAGACCGAAGATGGAGAGGTCGCCCTCCTCGTTACGGACCGCAACCCGATAGTATCCCAGCTTGACGAGACGCTGCGTCGTAAGGGCATAGCTCTTCCCGCTGTCGTTGCCATAGATCTTCTTGACGAGCTTCGAAATCGGGAACACGATCTTCCGGTTCGTCTGGAACGAGATATCGCGATAGGATAGTATCTCGTTGAATGCCTCGAAATCGCGCGAATCAAGGTCAGGTACCTTCCCGTCGAGTTCTGCCAGGAATTCATTGCTGACGAGGACGGATAGATTGTTCGGTACGCCCTGCTTGTATTTCGGTACGACGGCAGAATAGTCGTGTAGGTCGAGCGAGAGGTCCATCAACGTCCCCTCCCCTTGGTTGAACTTCTCCGTCGTGTTCTTCATGCGATCGGCCAGACCGAAGAACGGGACGGTGATCGAGGTGGATGTCGCGACGTGCGCCTTCGGTTGTACTCGCTTCAGTCCCTTCGCGACCTCACCGATGACCATCAGGACGTCGGTCCGCATGGTGCTCGTCCGTTGGTTCTTCGTCTTCTGCCCCCAATGTGGATACGTATGGATGAGGAGGTTGTTGTTCTCGGCCCATTCCTCGAGTTCGCGAATATGTTCTTTCATGAGGTCCTCGACACTGTCGGCAGAGAACTTTCGTTGGAAGCCTTCCTTTCCTGAAATGTCCCAGAACTCGAGATACATCTTATGCAATCCCCTAAGCTCTTTCATCGGCCCCTTATTCTCGACATAGTTTCGGATGGCGGATCTGACCCATCTTCTCTTCAGTTTCTTGAACGAGTAGTAGCGGAGCTTCGTATAGACGTCCTCCTCGTTCTGGAACTCATAACATTCTTCATAGAGCTGATTGACGTAAGCCTCGACGTCGACGATGTCGATCGAGGCGAGTTGTTCGGTGACGTCGTTCTCAAGCAACGTCTTGGCCGCCTGAGAAACGACGAGCTGTCGGTGTTGGACGGATGAAGAACTGTCCATGGTACATCGCCTCCTTTTTTCGATACATCTAGCATATCATGTCATGCGATGTACGGGGAAACCTGACAAAAAGTATGCGCCGGCGCATACTTTTCGGTGGAAGAACTCGTTGGGGGATCAGGATTACTGCCGTCTTGCAGTCGACATTTCATTTTAGGAACGTCAGAATCGTTCAAAAGGCATGACCACAGGAATCGAGAATCGTGGATCCGGACGCACGATCATCATCCTTAGAGGCAAACAGCATGTGACGTGTATCGATGATTACTATATCAGGATTGCGGTCTGTTGGATTGTAGTTCGTATTTAGAACACTAGAATACGCAGGTGTCCATCAATCATCTTGAGTCGATGAGTGGTGATGATACGATTACTGATTACTATAGAAATGATTGTTTGTCTGCTCTTCCGAAAAAAGTATGCGCCGGCGCATACTTTTTTCGCAATCCATCCGTCCAAGAGGCATAGTGCTTCTGCCAATCGGATGACACCTTCGTGGGAGGATATCATTCGTCTTGAGGGAAACGAACACAGACTAGGAAGGTGTAGTTAAAGAATTTGGAGCTGACTTGTGAAGTAGTAAATCCTAAAATAAAAGTGTGAGCGATGCATCAGTCATGGAAACAAAGTATTCAAGTTAAAGAAAAGTATGCGCCGGCGCATACTTTTTTGTGATCAGAACGACGAAACAGATGGAAGAAATCATCAGTAATGTACAGGCATCGGAATACATAAGTCGATGGGTTTAATAAGCAAGAAAATAGACAGCCTGATCGACGCCATGAATGAATATCGGGAAGAATTAAGACTGAAGACCGACTTCATCAAAATGGACGTTCTCCCGCATGACGAGGACGGGAAAAAGTATGCGCCGGCGCATACTTTTTTACAAGGTCTTTCCGTACTTCTTCATATAAGACAAATAGACATGTATCATACCTGACCTAGATAATCATCCGTCTACGAATGATGTTTGCGTCCACCCGGAGAATCAGAGGAGGGGCTAGTCCGGCCTCCGATGGTCATGTCGTAGAGCAAAAAAACTCCGAATAGGAATCATGAATTGGCTCAGACGGAAATGGATGCATGGATGAGTAGATTTAGCGACTACTAGAAAAAGTATGCGCCGGCGCATACTTTTTCTTATTTCACGTACCATATTCATAATAAATATTCGATTAGTCACGGGGGATTGCTCATACCTATACTAAAGACAGAAACATGTCTTTGAACCTCTAAATGGATAGGGGGAGGCGGAGGAGGCAACAATCATTTCTGAAACTTAGTCAGATTGACAAGGCGAAGGATGTCACAGGAACGATGAGATTGAATCGAAGGATAAGAATGAGTGATTACGCCGAACGATGTTTCACGTGAAACAAGATGATGCACATCTTCGAGAGTCCTCGATTCGTCAGAAGCCAGGATGATGTGAGGATGGATTTGGTAGATGGATGGACTCGTGGATCAAAGTGGACGATGGTATGGCGTCAGAGGGGAGGACGTGAGAAGTACTGATACATATGGATTTCATACGAGACATTCTATGCTGAGTAAAAAGTATGCGCCGGCGCATACTTTTCGTCGATTCGCCCTGCTGAAAAGAATACTATCTTAATGACCTCGACATATCTATACGTCGCTTCATTCTTATGGTCTGGAATGGAACGGGAGAGAGCATTCAGGAACGTACATGTGAAAGTGAGAAAGATGAGGATGAAAAAAAGTATGCGCCGGCGCATACTTTTTTACGTTCAATCCTCGTATACATGTCGGAGGAAGGAATCCTTGTCTGAGAATAGTCGTGCCAGTTCGTCCGAGACGTATATTCCAGTATCCTTGAGGATTCGAAGCACTTGCTCCTCTACAGGTAGAAAACCATAGCGCTCCTCCAGGCGATGGAGGTAGTCATCGATCGGTTCTCCATCCTCGACATGCGAGGACAAAAAGCCCTCGGCCGAATGACGGATCCGTCTTCGGTTCCGATAGTAGACGGCGCCTCCAGGAATGTACAACGTACGCAGCAAGGGACTCCTGCGCAACACGCTCTCGAAGAAGGTGGAATCAAAACCTAGTCCGTAGACCGCATGACCTCGCCCCAGGCCTGCTGCCATAGAGGAGCTGATGAACTCCTCATGAGGTAACCTCTCGAGAAGCCAGGAGACGTATCCCTCAAGTTCGGAAGGGGACAGACCGGAACCGAACAATCTGGACACACGGAGAAAGACGTCAGGCTCCACCTCTACGTACGAGGCATCATCGAGGAGTAGGGAACGAAGATGGTGTTCCCAGTGCGCCCGTCGATGACCGCTCGTCGTGGCCGCCTCCTCGGCCAAATCGCGGACGGATATGAACTCGGGATGAAGTCCGATCAATCCCTCGATGAACTCACGTCTCGTCCTCATGCATACGGCGACCTCTTCCCGAGAAAGGACGTGAAGTTCGTCGGAGGAGTGCTTCCGTCCGAGCATGTGCCTCAGCTCCATCGGTGAATGGATGTCGAGTGTACGTATCTCAGGGGACAATAGGTCGTAGATGACCCGGGGCGTGAAGACACCACGTAATCCATCCAACTTGTCTGATAGTAGGCCGGATAGAACGTCTTCATCATAGGGCATTCTCAGACGCCGGACATATCCCTCGGCACGAAGAAGGTGAGGAGAGACCCGTACGGCATCCTTCACCCGGTCCTTCGTGATCCCCAGGGTGTCCATGTGTCCATGTGGATTGACGACGGTCGACATCCGCTTCGCGTCTCTCGCGATGACCGCTTCATCGATGGGGGAGTGACTATCCTCCGTCAAGGAGAGTAGGATGTTCTCGAAATCGTAGTGCCGGACCATTTCCGTGGCGGGGCAGACATAGGCATCCCGCATGCGAAGGAAACGGGACAGTTGCCCGGCATCGAGGCCGGCGACGAAATCCTTGGAGAGCGTCTCCTGCACCCCACGTCCATGGAGGAGCTCGAGGTAACGGTCGATGCGATCAGGGACCTCGAAGACGGTCTGGAACATGACAGGGTCTAGCGCATATGTCGCGAACACCTCTCCGAAGAGGTGGTTCTCTAAAATCTTCTCGTTCGGCCATTCCCGTATCAGTGCGCGTAAGACATCGAGGGAGGTGGTACCCGATTGTCCTCCTCCGATCAAATATCGGCTCAGGGCGTCGTCGCAATCGTGCCATTGGATGACGGAATCGAGAGGATAGAGCTCGTCATCCTTCCCTTCGCCCGGGAAGGGGATGACGTTGAGCCCGTCCCGTCCATCATCCATCGAGGATGTCCGATTCTCATCGAACAGACCGAGCTCCTTGATGGCACTGATGATGTTCCGGTAGAGGGTGGACGTCCCCTCGCCACGTGTCCGTTCACGGAACTCGAGGAACGACATCGAGGAGAAGTCGACGAGCATGAATCCTCGTCTCCGGAGCAACGATTCAATCACGGCGAACGGGATGGGATGCATCTGGGATATCGTCAGGTGATAGAGGTTCGCCCTGCGGCATAGCTCGCGGCACGTCTCCGCGCCGAGGTCGTCGACCATCCGGAAGAGGACCTTGGATTTCTCGGGGGACACGGGGATGTGGCTCCGGATGACCGGGTCCAATATGTCATCGAGTCTGACGCCGATCTCGCTTAGGGAACGGAGTACCGTATAGCCGCTGATGCCCATCGATTCCATCTCACGATGCATCAATCCGAGTAGTTCGTACTCGCTCCATCTCTCATGGTGTCCTAGGGTGTTCATGTGCAACCTCCTCCTCATAAAGAAGTACCTAAAGACGATTCATCCTATACCTCGATTATAGAATGTGGACGAAAGGACGACCATATGAATCCGAATGTGATGACAGGATTTTCTAGACACCAACGTTACTTTTCTCATATAAAGTCATATAATGGATGTATGAGAAATAGTAGGGAGGGGGACCCCTCCATCGATGAAAGGATGTAATCAGGAATGAACCAGAACAAGAACGACCTGCTGTTCCACGAACTCGTAGGGATGGATTTAGAGGAAATATCGAGAGCATACGGACTGAACCCGGATCTCAACAAGAGCAAGGCACGCCTGACGAACGTGGCGAGCCGTATGGTGGAGTCGGTGAAGGACGAGGTGGAACGTCTCCGGATGGAATCCGGAAAACCAGAGCTCTCCATCCGTACGATCAACCTGACAGAGAAGGGACGACCGAAGGAGCTGATGTCCCTGGACACTATCGACTTCCTGGAATGGGTCGAGAAGCCTTGGGAGGAGAGTCAGGTATATCGTCGATTCAAGGAGACGGTGTTCGTCCTGTTGACGTTCCGGACGGACAAGCAAGGACGGACGATCTTCATCGGGGATAAGTTGTGGTCGATGTCGGAGAAGGAGTTGGAAGGTTCCGTCAAGCGATTCTGGAGACAGGTGAAGGAGACGACCGAGGAAGGCATCGTCATCACGCCGGTCCAGCAGAAGACCAAGGTGGTCGTGAAGAACAACCTTCCGAAGCAGGATGAGAACCGGATCCTCCATGCGAAGACGAAGGCATCGAACGCTGCGGACCTGTGCTCGCTACCGGACGGACGCGCCATCACGAAGCAAGGATACTGGTTCAACGCCAGCTATATCTCGGACTTGGTGAAGGACCTCCATGGACGGAAGACGATCATCCGGACGAAGAAGGAGGGGAGTCGGACGGAGCTAGAAGCGGGGCAGGTGGCAGCAATCCAGTCCGACCTGACCGAGGACGGCTATGCCATCGAAGATTTCGTGGACATCATCCGTCGGACGGTACCGTCGTATGACAAGCGACGGCTGACGGCAGCTGATGCGGAGCTGCTCGGTTATCGGGTCGATGATCAACTCGCGGTCCGCCTACGCTACCCGAACTCGACGGCGTACCTTGAGCAGCTCATCTTCGCGAACGACTATGTCCGCACCGAGCAGCATCGGGTCCTCCGCACGGACATTGCCGGACGACTGTTGAAGAACCTAGAGCGACATGCGCGGCTGATCCTCCTCGACAAAGGATTCTATATCACGGACCGCTGTCTCTCCCGCGCCGGTGTCTCGGAGAAGGACATCTCGGATTATCGAGAGACGATCGAATCGTATGTAGCCAAAGATGAGTTCTTCACGCTCGCATCGTTGCGTAAGGACGGCTTCACTCATCCACTCGAAGAGATTGGTTTCGAGGACCTGTTCTATGAGAGTATCCTTCTACGTGTAGGAGTACTCAAGAGTCTACGCATCGGGAAGTCGAATGTGTTCGTCAAGTCACTCAAGAAGCCAGATGCAGATTCGTTCATGGAATGGTTGATGGGGGAGGAAGGCATATTGTCGATAGAAGAACTTCAATCGAAAGCATCAGTGCTTCTAGCGAGCGAGATAGCAGAAGATGATTTGATTACCATCGTGAATCGCAGCAACCGTCATTATTCTAGAGAGTTCGAGAAGGTCTACAGTAGTCACGATGCATACCTGGATAGTATCTATGAGTAAGGGGGATTGGTCATGAAACAAATGATGACTTATGTTTTGTCGAGTGACGGGAATGAATTCGAGCGCGGAGAGATTGAAGCAATCGGAGAATCTGTTTATGAGATGACGGAATATGTAGTCGAAAAACTAGCTCCACGTTTTGAACAAGAGTTAGAGTTCGATTTCATTGATGTATCGAATGAGTGGACATTTGTTGCAGAAAACTTAAAGGGTAGTAAGTACGAAATCATATTTGCTCCTAAAGGAACACAAGCTGATAAATTTGGTGTTGATGAATAAGAAAACATATTTCATAAATATACTCGAACATTTAATTTAGGAGGTTTTTTTATGGATTTATATGGTGAAAGAGCATTTATTTGTCCTCACTGTTCAATTCATGCGCAACAAGTTTGGCATCAAGTTTTATTTAAAAGAGAAAATTTTGTTGATGATTTTGGTTACAATAAACTCCATGAATATTACCAAGTTGAAGAAGGTTCAGGTGTGTTTTTCCAAGATGGAGATTATTTAAGACAGAGAAATACTTTAGCGTTTTGTATGTGTCAGTCTTGTAAAAAACCTTCATTGTGGTATGATCACGAATTGGTTTATCCTTTTGAAAGTATAATTGATGACCCTAATCCTCTTATGCCTTTAGAAGTAATGGAGATATACAACGAAGCAAGATCTGTGTTGAATCTTTCTCCTCGTTCTTCTGCTGCGCTTTTACGTTTAGGTCTTGAAATTTTATTGCCTTACTTAGGTGCCGAAAAAGCTAAAATTAACACCATGATTCAACAACTTGTTGAGGAAAGAAAAGCAATAGGTAGAGTTCAAAAAGCGATGGATGCACTTCGTGTTATTGGAAACGATGCCGTACATCCAGGAGTGATTGATCTGGAAGGTCGAGACGATAAAGAAGTGAGTCTGGCATTATTTAAAATTACAAATTACATTGTGGCAGAGACTTTAGGTAGTGACGATATGATTGAAGACCTCTATTCTTTGTTACCTGGAAAAGTAAAAGAAGGGATAGAAAATCGAAAAAATCCTAATAATACAAAGTGATTTTTACCAAAGCGATTTTTACCAAAGCGATAAAATACATTTTTAAAAAAATAATGAAGATGACAAGGTGAAACTGCTATCATTCGGCGTTCTAGCTTAGTCGGAGCCTAATGTTTCCCTGATATCATCAAAATCGCGAAAAGGTCACACTTCGTGCCACTAAAAACGGCGTTTTGGCACAGTGTGTGCCATGTAAAAATCGTTCTCCATGCGTAGACGCTCATTTTCTTTCTCGAGTCGTTTCAGATCCAACGCCAAACGGTCTGTATCCGTCAATTCTTCTACTGGCTTCTGACGTCCGCGACGGTCCATCAGTGCGTCGATTCCGTCCTTCTCGAACTTTCTTACCCAGCTATAGATTTGTTGGTACGAGACCCGATGGGTCTTCATGATGCTTTGATAGTCTTTTCTGTTCTGTATACAGTCCATGACTGCCTGGACACGCTCTTCGAATGTAGTGGTTCTACCTTTAGTCATAGTGGATTGCTCCTTCAATGGTTTCCCTTGAGTACTATGACTAGTATACTTCTCTATCCACTTCGCAAGTAGGCTTTTATCCGAGATATCAAACCGTGCCGTAGCGCTAATAAGCGATTCCTTTTGGTCGAGTACTGCACGTATAGCCTTCATCTTCAGTTCTTCCGGATAACGCGTCCACTCCGTTCGATTACGAAGTGCCATGGAGCCGCCCGTACGATATTTTGTCCTCCATCTATTTAAGGTGCTGACTGAAAGCTCGAAGAGCGAGGCAATCGATTTGATTGAGTCGATTCCGTCCTCACACATCTTAATGATTCGTAGTTTTTCATCTGACGAAAACTTAGATTTAGTCATAGAAAAAGCTCCCTTCAAAAAAGTAGACAGTTTTTGTTATTTCAACTGTCTACTTTTTGGGGAGCATATCACAGCGTTTAGAATGGTTGATCTGCTACGTAATAGTTCTTTTTCTTATAGTCGTATTCAAGATAAATTGTATATCCTTTTTTGGCGTTATAATTTTTAATAACATAACTGATTGTAGATTTCTTAGTGGGAAACATATTCTTGCCTTTATCATTTAAAATTTTAAGGAAAGTTAAGTTCTCATAAGTGATGTCGCGAAACACACCTAATCCGCTTCCATACGTTATCTTATCAAGCTGGTTGATGCTCATTCCTACTTTTGGTTTTTTGTTTTTATGAAGCTTGCTTACGGTAGGTTTTTCGGCACTATAATTTTTGAATCCCACGTACAGAGTCTTTCCTTTGTGTTTCGAAAACAGACCAATACTGATTCGATAAATAAATTCTTTATCGCTTTCACGCTTATCTTCAAAAAAGCCAAATTCATAATTGATTCTGTTTTCATCTCCACCCAAATAGAGAGGATCATGTTTGAAAGTCGTAACACCGTATTCTTTCTTTAAATACTTTTTATACTTCTTGCCATATATCAGTTTGGATACTTGAGTAGCTGTCATACCAGTCTTAATCTGCTTATAAATCTCGTACTCTTTTGATGCTGCGCTTGCTGATTTTGGTAATGTTAATGTTACCGATAACAATAATATTAACGCTAATATCATTGTTAATACGTTCTTAGTAATAACATTAGTATACATAAATGTTTTTCTCCCTTACTAAAGTGTGATATAGATATGTTACCAAAAAACTATAAGTGAAATCCATATTTTGGTTGTATTTATTTAATAAGGATGTTGCTTTCAAAAGCGTTGATTATTGATTTTGTTAGATGCATTTATGCAAAATTAGTCTCCACAATATTGTGCATGTTCTCTAATACATATATAGCAGCAGGGAAACTTCGAGCAACTCATCTTCTCGAACGACTATGTACGCACCGAGCAATATTGAGTCTTCCGCGCGGACATGGCCGGACGATTCTTGAAGAACATGGAACGAAAAGCACGACTAATCCCTCTCGACAAAGGGTTCTACATCCAAAGAGTTTTACATCATCGATTACTGTCTTTCACGCGCTGGGGTCTCGAAGAGGGATTTCGGATTACCCGGAAGAGGTCGAATCATATGTATTTGATGGGGACTTCTTAAAGCTCGTTTATTTGCGTAAGGAGGGCCACACTTATCCACTCGAAGATATCGGTTTCGAGGACTTGTTCTATGAGAGCATCCTTCTACGTGTCGGCGTACTCAAGAGTCTACGCATCGGGAAGTCGAACGTATTCATCAAGGCACTCAAGAAGCCAGATGCGGACTCGTTCATGGAATAGTCGATGGGGGAGGACGGCATCTTGTCGATAGAAGGACTTCAATCGAAAGGATCAGCGCTGCTGGCCATCGAGACGACGGAGGATGATTTGATCACCATCGTGAATCGCAGTAATCATCATTATTCTAGAGAGTTCGGGAAGGTCTATTGCAGTCACGATGCATACCTGGATAGTATCTATGAGTAAGGGGGATGGTCATAAAACAAATGATGAATTATGTCTTGTCGAGTGACGGGAATAAATTCGAGCGCGGAGAGATTGAAGCAATCGTAGAGTCTGTCTATGAGATGACGGAATATGTATTCGAAAAACTAGCTCCACGTTTTGAACAAGAGTTAGAGTTCGATTTCATTGATGTATCGAATGAATGGACATTTGCTACTGAGGATTCTAGAGATAACAGATATGAAATTATTTTTACACCAGTAGATCAATACGCAGATAAATTTGGAATAGGTATTTAAATAGGAGAATAAATTTATATGTTAATTTATTCTTTTATCAATTTAAAGATGACATTAAGAGAAGGTAGGAGAAGAGTTGTATGAAAAGAAAACCTAATAAAAAGAAAGAAAAAGAATTTGATGAAATAATTAGTAATAGAATATTAATTTTTAACAAATTTAAGTACAATGTACAAAATATTAAATTAATGACTAAACAACTAGAGAATAAAGACTATAAAGAATATGTGGTTACAAAATTACCTTTAGAAATAAACTCACCGATGGAAGACGCTATCAGATATAAATTTTTTATCATCACAGAAATATTTAAAAAATTTTCAACAGCACTTTGCTATAAATATTTTAAGTTTAAGAATCCTCAGAATATGATTGTAAGATATCGAATGATGAATATGTTTATCTTTAATAATGAAAATAATAAAGTGGAGTTAATTAATTTAATATTAGATTATCGAAATATATTAGCACATACATCAGACGATGATTTTACAGACTTTTTTGATGAAGATGTTTATCATATTGATAAATATAGTGAATTTCTTCTAGATATTTTTGAGGAATATTTAAAATACATTAAAAAATCTAATAAAGTACAAGAGTTGTAAGACCTCCTCACATCATTAGTATTCTTAATCCACAATGCTACAATAATTAATTTTAGATGAAAGACAATAATTTAACTTAAGAAAATTGTCAAAACCTGCGTATACAAAAGGCCTTTAAATCAAAATAGAAATAAAGGCTTCTTGTATACTTAACTAATTAAAATAATGAATGTCCCATCAATCATAAACGGTAACGTCTAGATTCACATACTTTTTGCACGTTCTCAAGTTTTTACTGAAGTATATTAATTCTTTTGCTCTTTTTTTAGTGGCTAAACTGTAATTGAGCTTATATTCAAGACCGTATGAGTTAGAATATATTCGTTTAATCTCATCACAACAATCATAAGTAGTAATCCAACTGCATGTTAGTTTATTTGATTGAACCTTTTTCCCGAGAGATTGGTGATCTCTTGGGTTATAAAAATCAGAATACAGATTAGGACCTTTTTTATAATATGGCGGATCAAAAAAAACAAAAGTATTTTTTGGATTTTCTGACATGATTACTTTTTTTATAAAAATTTCTGCATCAAGATTATATAAGCGTATTGAATTAGAATAAGATGATATCTTTTTTATTTTAGATATTAATTTTTTTTTATTAAATCTACAATCAATTTTATCTTTAGAATTTTGTTCAATTCCTCCAATCATTCCACCTTTAATTATTCCGGATCTATTTGTTCTATTCAAGAAAAATGTTGCAAATGCTAAAGTTAACACTTGTATCTTTACTCTCTTATCAATTCTACCTTGTTTCATCTGGGTATAAATTTGTTTTTGTTTTTTCCATTCTTCTACTGTGATTTCAGTAGAGTCAATTAATCTTATGAAATCTTTAGGATAGAAAAGTATTGATTTCCATACGGACCAAATTGCTATGTCATAATCATTTATTATAATGTTGTTCACATTGCCGGAATATAATAACGAAAGCGCCAATCCCCCTCCACCAGCGAAAGGTTCAATATATGTCATCTCATTCAAATCATTATACTCAAATAATTCTACTATAAATTTTTTTAATTGCGATTTTCCTCCAGGATATCGAAATGGAGAATCAGTTGTGGGCAATTTAATTTTCACCTCTTTAAAAAATGTTTCTTAGAACTTATTTGCAATTATAGAGTGATGTAAAGCCATAAATTTTTTTTGAAACTCAGAATAGAAATCAGACAATATTTCTTTGTCTACACATGTTTCTAAGTAATATTCAATAAGATCAGTCTCATCTATAATTTTTAAGTTGTCATTATACCATTTTTTTAATCCATCACGTTTCAATTCATTATTCGATATCAATGTATCTATTTGATTAATCGCAATACTTGGATAGTAGTTAAAGTTATCAGAGTCTATACCATCCCAAAAAGTTGTATGCTTAATTTCATTCTTGGCAATCTCATTATAGATAGCCCAAATTATTGATTGTTCAGGTGAAAAATGACTAGGCAAAAACATTACGTTTTTATTTTTGGGTTCTCTTTTAGTATATTCTTTAATTATTTCTAAAGGTGTATTTATAAAATCTTCTTTTATTTGTCTTTTTTTAGAATATGAAGCATCGCCATCAAGTATAATGAGAACTTTTTTTGCAAAATAGGCGTCTTTTTCAGGTAATTTTTCTAAAGTATCGCAATTAATTTCTGATGCAATTAGTTCTGAGTTTGCATCATATTTTTTTTGAAATTCCATATCTAAAAAGTTATTGGCAAAGCCATATTTAATTACTTTCCCAAAGAAATGAGTAGCTTCATTGTCTTCAAAATATATTTTTACTTTCGGTAGAGAAAAATGAACATTTTGAAATAAATCCGACTTAATTTTTTCATAAGAATTATCTGTAGAAAATCTAGGATTAGTTTTATTTGTAAAATAGATTGTCCTGTAAAGCTCTTGGTCTTTGTTTTTCAATCTGATCATTTCTTTTACAATTGTTAGTGAATGAGAAGTAAATATGACTTGAATTTTATATTCTCTAGACTTTTTTCTGAGCAAATTTAATACCCTGAGTTGAGCATCTGGATGAAGTGATAGATCTAATTCATCGATGATTAGTATTCCTCCAGGATAGTTTTCTGAATTATGATTTATTGCAAAAGATAATAATGCATTAACAATTTTACTGATACTATCTTGTCCCACTGATAAATTTGTTATTTCGTAGTTTTTTGGTCTGACATAAAATTCTGGCTGAGATATTTCTGGTTTTTTTACTTCATAAAGTTCGTATTCATAATCTTCACTGGGATTTGGAAAAGTTCCTGGTAAAACTTCATTATATAAATTGACATAAAGATTAGCGATTTCTTGTGGATTTTTTAAGTTTTTTCTGAAATTGACTTTTTTGATATCTTCATTTGTGATTTTAGTCTCACCAAAAGGAAGAATTCTAGAAGGAGTTAGAAATATAGTTGGAATAGGGATCATTGCATCTGGGGTTACACCTGTACTTCTTTTTACTGCAGCTTGGACATCTTTTTTTTGTACACCATCTTCATCAGTTGTTCTTGGAACAATTTTTAATCTGGGAGCTTTAGGATGTGACGTTGAAAGTAATTTATAGATCTCAACATTTTTATTGCTTGAATCCTTTAACGAATGCCTAGAGATTACTTTATATTTCTTTGAATGTTCCGATGGGATAGTTATATGTTCATCCTTAGATAGAATAAAGTATTTATGAAATTCTGCATATAATCGGTTTCCATTCATTCCCACAAAGTTTTTTGTACCACTTGCTGAGGCTATCAAGCCTAATAAAGTAGTTTTTCCTAATCCATTCCCCCCAGAAATTAATGTTAATTCGCTCCCAAATGGAATGGGAGGTAAATCTTCAAAGTTTCTAAACTTGTCTATTTTCAAGCTTTTTATCATTTTTTAGTTCCCTTCATTAATTAAATAATATCTATTATATCAAAATATTTCCTAATATTTATCAAAAAATAATAATTAATGAACAAATATGCAGGTATTTGATAAACTTCATAGGAGATGTATAAGAAATTTTTTGAACGCGTCTGAAGTGATGGTTAAATACTAAGTTAATTATAAGGTAAATTAATTGTTCTTTCATTTTTTAAATCCTGTAGGTATTTATTAGTAGTGGTTATTGATTCATGTCCTGAAAGCTTCATTACCTCTATTAAAGGCGAATTGTTTGTAAGCATTTTTGTAATGAACGATCGACGGAACCAATGAGGTGTATTTCCTTCTGAACCCATTACTTTTGCAGCTTCGTGTGTTATTAATCTAAGAGTCTCATAAGTAATTGAAGAGAAAGTAGAATTAATATTGAAGCAGACATAAGGATTTAAGATGTTTTCAGAAATCAACTTTTCGTTTAAATACTTTAACAAATAATAAGTTTTTTCACTTAGAGGAATACGACGCCATTTTTCTCTTTTACCCTTTATCTCAATATAATTAAATTCTTTTGATTGATAAATCTGGTTGAATTGTAAAGACAATAGTTCAGAAGCACGCATTCCAGTCGTCAACAACAGATAGCCCATCGTCTCGTTCCGCAGCTGCAACAGCTCGCGGTTCTTTTTTTGCTTCACCGTGTGGCGGAAGGCGAGGGCGATCGCCTCCATCTCGTCGAAGTCGATCTCGCGACGGAGCGGCTCCGGCTTCATCTGGTCCTTCACCTGCAGCGACAGGTCGCGCGCATGATAATCGTTGACGTGGAGGAAGCGCAGGAAGCGCCGCAGCATGGCGTTGCGTCGCTTGACGGTCCGCGGGGCGTACTGGTCGTGGACGTCCTTCAGGTACTCGTGCAGGTTGAGGATCGTCAGCTGCTTGACGCCCTGGGTCTTCGTCACGAAGAAGCGCAGGATGTAGTCGAGGTCCTGCTTGTAGGCCCGCTTCGTGTGCGGGCTCTTCTGGCTGTAGATCGGGAACAGCTCCGTCGCCCAGAACAGCTCGAAGATCTCGAGGTCGCTCAGCGCCTCCATGTTCAGGTGGTCGTCCTCGAGCACCGCGAGCAGCCTCTCCCGGCTGTCGGCGAACGCGAGCGCCGCCGCCTCCCTGATCTCGACCTCGTTCCTCATTTCTTCCTCCATCGTCCCGTCCTCCTCCTTGTCTTGGCGTCCGACGCTTCCTCTTTCGGCCACCTTTTTTCATGATTTCCGCATAATCGGGTGTGTGTGAGTGTATTATGTCAGATTACGTCTGTTATATGTACGTAATCAACGATTATGAATCGGATATATAATGTATTACAGATAATCCATGAATACATTATAACATTCAACTACTTGTGATAACAGCTAATTATCACAAGTAGTTGGATGTATTTGATATTGGTTTACATATCACGATTATTGATTTTTTGTACTAAATGGTTACGTGGGCCAATCGTCAAGTCCTTTACGCAAAAGTCGACTCCTGAAACTCTGTGGACTGGTTTCGTTCACAAAAAAATGGTTTTCTGGAAAAACATTGACTAGATTTCCTAATTCCATATTATGTAATGGGTCGTTGTTAGGTAAGATATCACCATTACAAGGTTGGTAAGGAGACTAAAATGGAGAGAACTATAATAGGTAAGGGCATGATCACAAATGCCTCGAAGATTGGCGAGCACACCCTCATATTTAGAAAGGATAAGGTGATGATGACCGACATGGGCGGACTTTTCGTCGACGCATCTGCCACCGAACTGTCCTACAAGAAAGAATTACATCAAATCTCGATTTCACGACTGTTTACGGACAGGCTGTCCGCTACTGGCAGGACGGCTGAGGGAGAAAAACTGTTCTCATTCTCTAGTGGTATGGAATTCATGTTCAAACTTTTATCCGTGTGTGATTATTATCACGACTTCATGATGTTTTCGGACATCAGCGACGATGAAGGAGGACCGTACACCCTGATGAAGGTCGGGGAAGAGGTCTCTTTCGTGGAAGTAAGTCACGACAATGCGTCTATTCATCTTGTATCGGATCCTCATAATCGACTGGAGATTCGCCTGTCCGATGTCCAAGAGATACTAAATAACGGGAATTGTCTCAGTTATATACGAACGTCGACTAGGACTTACGAGCTCATGTGTTCTTCACAAATCAGGCAACTATTGGACCATGTACAGGAAATCATCGGACGGCTACACGAGCTCGGAAAAATGTCCGATCAAATCACCTTGAAAGGCAAAGTCGGTGAATTCTTTGCATACGTTAAAGACGAGAATCTCAGGATTTACGAGCTGAAGAGTCTTAATTTAAAGCACGCGTTCTCACTCAGGAAGCTGAAGATTTATTTGGGGTCGCATCATGTGGTCTTGAAGCATGGAGATGATATCGTGTGTGCGAGCAATCAGCATGCCAAATTACTCTGTATGCAGACTGGCGTCATTCCTACCAGGTTGTATGCACTATCTAACGCCAGGCTCATCACACATAAAAAACAGACGAAGTATAGGGAACTATTGTTATGGCGTGAAGATGATGAATGGACGATGTTCAACCCGACCAAGGAAAAATTGGTTAAAAGGGCTGGAAACCAAAAGATTCGTATGAGCAAAGAAAACCCCCGGGTCGTCATTTTGGAGGATGGGTTACTGTCTTCAGGTTCCGCTGCCGATTTTCTAGAAGCGGCAGAGACACTTAAGATTTTGATGACGACCACTGGTTATCCACTGTTTTTCGAGCGCTTGTACCCAAGTGCGATTCGTATATCGATTCCAGGAAAGATTCTGTGGGAAAGTCCTGTGAAAGCCTTCTATGATGCGAAGACTCATCAGGTTGGCGATGACGTCATAGTCCAGCTGGATGAGATGGAGGTGGAAATGCCTCTCCAGATGTACAAAGGTACCTACACGCAAAGCCTTCTTGATTTAAAGACCCCCTCACTCTCGGGTGCTTCTGTCACTGCATTGATGACATCGAGGGCACGGAACCTGAGCGATGTGCTGATGTATGAATTCTTCGGTCAATGGCAGATACTATTGGATTACATGTCGTCCTTTATGGATCAAGATGAATTTTCAGAAGAAGAAATCAAGAACTATGGTCTATTCATGTATCAAGCCATATATCAACAAAGAAAAAGAATGGAAGAAATATCGAGTAGGTTCCCTCAGTTCATGTTGATGTTATCGAATGAGATTGGAACCGGCGATAATAGTATTCATATTTACCAGAAGCAACAACGACAGTTGTTCCAATTATCTGCACAGTTGAAGTCACAGTTCATCGAACTGGAGAACTTACTCTCTCAGATAACGTACGTTCATTTTCATAACGGAGAATATCAAAAAAGAATTGAACAGGCCTATAGAGAAGGTAGTTTGAAGAAGGCGGGAGGAGCAATCGTTGCTGGAATCGGCGTCACAGTTTTGACTGGAGGAGTCGGATTGATACTCCCTGCGATGACTTTGTTCTCGGAATGGGCAAATACGAAACAAAGAAATGAACTCAATGAAATTCAAAAAGAAAAAGAGTTCCAAAAAAATGAATTCTTGTTCAAGAAAGCGTTAGATCTCATCAGACATATGGACTCCTTTACCATCAACTATCATGTCGATGTTCTTAATCAGTTCACATTCGAGAATCTACAGCTCGAAGCCCGTGAAATCATGAACCTAAATCCGGATCATGTGCAAAAACAAATCATGCTGCGACAGTCTGTCCATTTATACACTAAAACTAGCTTACCGGCCGATTTCAATCAGAAGTTGATGCCTCAGCAAATCATCACATCGATACTCGAAAAACCGTCAATGCAGAATGGAAGCATTGAATCCCTGTTCTTAAATTAAGGAGGAAAAGTAAATGTTTAAAGACCCACTCAGACCACTAGGCGCGACAATCAAAGATCCATTTCTAGATTTGGATCAAGATCATGTTCCTGATATGAATGATTCGATGTTAGACTCGAACCAAAATGGTATCGATGACAGAACGGATGCGTTCCTGGACTTAGACCACGACCATGTACCTGATGTGAACGATAACTTCATAGACATGAACCACAACGGAATCGTCGATGCGATGGACATGTCTCTCGATATCGACCATGATGGCATCTCGGATCAAATCGATTCCTTCATCGATACGAACCACAATGGCATATCAGACATCTGATGGGAGGCAACCATACGAAAACTTGCGATGAGAGCGACTGAATATAATCGGGACAGGGGAGCGGACATCGCGTCGCTCCCCTTTAGTCTTTCATCATGAGAAGTTAATCATGTAGCGATAATCTTTTTGCGTCATGCACAGAAAGATGCTAATCAGACATACTGTTCTTCGT
Source organism: Exiguobacterium sp. RIT341 (assembly GCF_000632205.1). Lineage (NCBI taxonomy): Bacteria > Bacillati > Bacillota > Bacilli > Caryophanales > Exiguobacterium > Exiguobacterium sp. RIT341. The sequence goes on along the minus strand of NZ_JFYW01000012.1, from coordinate 44,663 downwards.
TCAAAAGACGCGAGATTAACGTCCCCTTGATCCAGAGGTCCTGTCGATAGAGTGACAATCCATTGATGGACAAGACCTTGTCCTTGGCATCACGACCGCTCCCGCGTAGGAAGAACGGGTATTGGCGAGACTTGGGTAGGTTAGTTCGGGTACGTGGAACGTTCGTCTGCTTCGTATACCTCACCGCCCCGTTCTTGTCGAGATCAATCGTCACGAGGAGACGACCCTCTGCCATGAGATCATGTACCTCCTGCCATGTCCGGCGCATCTCGACTTCAAGCAGTTCTTCCGACAACATCAGGTGCTTGAACCCGATAAACACGTCGTCAGTCCGGCTGGCCCCAATCCGCGTCTCGAAGATGGCGAACAGAAAGTGTATCTCGCTCATCTCGGCATGAATCGCGGATTCCTCGAAACACGTCTCCTCGCCCGTTTGGACGAGGTCGATCGGGAATAGCTTCGTGTCCTCGACGTTCGCCCCTTGCTCTGTCAGACGGGTAGACTTCACGACGAGGTTGAGCTTGGAGAACAGGTCGACGTTACCGACGCGTCGCCCTTTCGCTCCGAACATGCGGACGACTATCGACTCCGTCAAGGACTTTGAGCCACTACCGCCCGTCAAGCCGAGGTCGGTCATCAGCTGGCGGACGGTCCTTCCTTTGTAATTACGTGTGAGGCGTCTGAGCTCGTCGTTGAACTCGGCCATGGTCGTGATGCTACTTGGAATCGACTCGTATTGTCGTCCCATCGACTTGTTGACGATGTTCGTGAGTACCGCTCGCTTGATCCGGAAGCGTGGTTTATGAGGCCACTTCGGGGAGGTGTCGAGGAACATCAGTCTTTCCCTGAGTGCGGAGGACAGAGTGTGATAGTACTCCTCTGGATTGTCGTGTGTGTTCTTCAATTGCTGGATGTAATCGCGGATGATCTCCCAGTCGGCCTGTAGCGTCTCGACCTCCTCTTCGTTGAAGTGATGGAAATCATATCCGACCAGCGGGAAATCCCGATAGGCGGAGGCTGGCACCGTGGTCGGTGATACATACTCATAATAGACGAGGAGCAGATGCTCCACCTTCCTCCAGAAATGAGAAGCCAGGAAAGTCTCATCCGTTATGGTAGCTGGACTGACGGCCGTGATTGTCAAAGGTTCCTTTGCCTCATAATGTACATCCGTACGTCGCTTTGGCCGACGAAGACCCGTCGTCTTGAGCTCGACCTCCACCCCGTCGACGATGATATCGGGGTCACGACTTGGATTTGAGGGGAACCCGAGCAACGACTGCTCGATGACGTCGCCTGCTATCCCTGTAATTTTTTTCGCGACCTCCGTCCGACGGAAAACATCTGCGGTGTCAATCTCACCGAGTGTCTTGCCTCTCGCAGTGTTCAGAAGTTCTTCGAGAATCGTTCTCTCAAATTCGATTCGTTGCATCTTCCTGACCTCTTTCTTTTCAAAAATGATTTTTTTGCATACCTCAAAGATTCACCCATTAGTGCTCGAAAGAGTATGGCTATCTAAATTCTGATTCCTTCACTCCAATCATGTTGCCCTGAATCGAACGAAGAAATCAAGTCAGTCCGAGCAAGAATGACGGTACTAGGAATAGTATCCTTTGACGTCACTATTGAGCCGCAGATAGATACGCCGCTTCAAATCAATCGGAAAGTTCTATCCATAGTTTCTACCCCGTAGTAGAAAAGAAAGATGATACTTAGAAAGGATTAATCGAAGGCAGGATTTTTTGTTAATAAGTTGTATATAAGTAAATTATATTAAATAATACTAGTTATAAGTAATCATTTTTGGGACCAAATGTATTTTCGTGAAAATATCTGTTTTCTAGGGAGGATAAATTGATGACGGAACATAACATGTTCATAAATCTCATCGAGCTGTCTCCCGGCGATAGACGGTGTGCTCTGGATTCAATCAGGTACATCATCGAGGAAGGATCGGGAGGAAGACATCTGGATGAGATACAAAAGAAGAGCTTTAGGATGTCTATGGATGAATACTTCAATCGTCTAGTCAATCTCATCGAAGAAACCCCCTCTCTTTGGGCACGTGTCTACGATGCGCTCGAAGAATGGTACGGGACGTTCGTCGAAGACTATCGTTCATCTTCGACAGTCGAGAAGCTTCGAGCTCGCGATGCGGAGCGACCAATACACACATGGGTACATTGCCTGATTACGGGAGGTCTACACCTCCTTAGGGAAATCCGTGGCGAGGAGAGAATCCTAGTGGACGAGAAGGAATGGGAAGAACTTAAAAAGCGGAGCAAAAAGACAGATTATACAATCATCACCTCTACGAGTCAGCCGGAAGAAGAACGACTTTCGGACAGTCTATCACGATTGTTGGAGGTGGATGAAGAGACCCGTATGAAGGCATGGTTCCTCGGTAAAAGAATAGCGATATTCTTGGCAGAAGAATTCGAGGAGAAAGATCTCGAAAGGTACATGAAGAAATACCATCTCGATAGGATCACACAGTATTCCACTCTCTCTGCAAGTCCGTTCAGTGCCAATCATGATCTCTTCATCTATATGGGTAAACGAGCGAAGCATGAATCCTTGCATAAACTGGATAGCAAGGTGTCTAGGGAGAAAATCGTACAAGTGAGCGGTCAGAACATCGATATCGTATTCGATGAAGTCATCAATCAAATGAAGGGACGGATCAACCATGAATAACATCGATGAACAGTCGGAACTCGTCAGACGAGTCGGCGGCAAGGTGATGGATATGTCAGACAGACTGGAAGGTAAGGAGAAGAAACGTTTCCTGTACCGTAAAATCAATGAGATGCTCCTTGGAGGGCCGGAATTCGTCGACGACCTCATGACGTTGAGATACATCTCGAGAAACCGGATGGCCGATCAGGAAGAGACGCTGCAGCGTAAGCTGGCAGAACATGAGAGAAATCTCTTGAGGTTGATCCGAGAAAGTCTTGACGAGCGCATCACATACAACAAGCAATTGATGGATGGCATCCAGGACACGTTGGTCCCCTACTATCACGGACGATTTCGTATGGAGCTATCCCGAGAAATCAGCTTCCTTCCACTAGGAGTGCGACTTCTCGCGTATGGTGGACTCCTGGAGAGGGAGGCCCATCCTGTCGCGAAGTATCATATTCTCGATCGTATCTCGATGACACTATATAAGAGTGGCGAAGAACGACTCGGCGAGTATTCGTTGTTCCTGCAATGCATGCTCGGTGAAAAAATCGCCCCACTCCTGTTCGGGAACAAGGACTTCGAGGCGTTGTTCCCTTATCAAATAAAGGCGAACAAAAAAGTCAGGGTATTGCGAGAGGACATCCTCGGGGCTGCGGAGCTTTCGCCGGAAATCGCCGGTCGCGAGTTCTGGTACGGGTTCAAAGGATTCAGCGACCTGAAGAACGTGAACGACATCGGTGCAGCGAAAATCTGTCTTAGGTTGTTCACGCTCTACTTCGAGAAGAACTTCTCCATCGCGAGAGACGTCGAGACACATCTCTTGAATTACTACAGAACCAAAAATCCTAACGTGGTCAGAAGGCTCTTGCAGGAAGAGCAACTCGACGAATTGACGATCAAATCTAGATATTCGGAGGGCAGAATCGGATCAGCCGACGGGCCGGAAGAGTTGGATGAGCTGGGCACACAGCGATATGAACAAAACGTGGGGCGAAGAGCGGAAGTCCAAGCTACGCTTCATCAAGAACGTATGCGAATCAATAGCCAAAGGGCACGTCTCGATGAGTCGCGCCTCGTCCTGCCTGCAACGATCAGCTCTTCCGAAGTCGGTCATTCCCTGCATGTCCTCGCGAATGTCATGACCAAGAATTCCTATACCCTCGATCAAACCGATGAGTTCATCGGGAACCTCTTGAAGGGTGTGTTGAAGTCGGGAGGATGGGAGCCTACTAGGTTGAACATCCTCTTGGGGACGATGAAGGAAGTCCGGACGATGTTATGGATGGGGAACGAGAAGGATGCGGTTAAGACGCTTCGTGTGCTGAATGAAATCATGGAGAAACCAGAGATTGATTGTGAAGGTTGGCCGGTCTGCCTAGTGATCAACGATGCTGTGAAATCTTCTTCAGAATATATGTTGATTCCTGATAGCACGACTGAGCGAAACTTGTTCGCTGGAGCTGTATTCGTACCCGTTCCGGGAACACTTCGCAACTCCCTACGAGGTCAGTCGAATACGGTCGAGATGCAAATCGTACGTCCTTTACGCATGATGACGTCTGATTGGGACAAGACCGCTCGAAATATAGGTTTCTCTGAAAAAGAAGTTAAAACATTGCATAAAGAGTTATGGAAACTTCGGGAAAACACATGATTTAAAAACAACATCTTGATTCGAATTGATGACTTCATCCCGATGAGGAGCATCTCCTGATGTTCGTCATCGGTCATGAACGTCCATCATGTCGATGTTCTTTGTTCTTTATTTTTTGGATGCGTCATCTTTTGTGTTGATGATGTGAATGAATCGTGCAGTTTATTAAAAATCAAACTTGTCATGACTAGAAGAAAAATTTCGGGATACGAAAACGATTCTGAAACAATTGGATAAATGGGTCCTGCAAGATGATTCACAACATCTCGGATTGGAATGTTCTACATGGAAGATTGCTAGCACCTATCCATTTAAATCAGAGTAAAGCAAAAAGGAGAGGGCAATCTCTCCTTTTTTATATCGTATCTTATGTGCTACTGAACAGTACTCAGCTGTTTGATCGTGATATGACTTCCTTGCCCCGACTCCACCTATGTTGCCGAAAAACCACTTCGACTTGATATCGATGATGGATTTTCGATTTAAACGTTTGTTGAAAATTAACAGTTAAACTCATCAGAACTTCTTGGTGACCAGGTGTGTACCTTTCACGAAGACGATTTCACGTTTGACTATGTCGACGCGAAGGAACCTGATGATGTAAGGGAAATCCATATTCTCCGTCTCCTTGAGTGTGAGGACGGTTTTCAATGTCCGTCCCCCGGGTGAGAAGAGTTCAATCCCACTGATACCCTCTTCGATGAATTCTGAATTAACAGGATTTAGGTCGTAAAGTTGAGATAATATGTTACTCTTTTCCTTGTTGTACAGAGTAGTGCTAGATGCGATTACATGTTGAGTGATTTTCTTGGTCTTAAAAGAGTAGAAATCGAAAACGTAGTTATCCTTTTTTGTTTTCCTCACGATGTACATGATTCCATTGTTTGATATTCGATAATTATTATACGTCCTTGACGGTATTTTATAATAACTAGGTGAATACAATTTTCTGCTACCCAAATCTAGTGATATCTTCTTCGAGGAGTTAGGATTGAACGAATAACCGTGATGCTTCTTGACGTAATACACCTGGTTGTTCGCATACCAAAAATCTTCGACATCGCTCTCGATGACCTTTCTTTGTTTTCCCTCGGATGATAAACGAATCAAATCACCTTTTTTCGTATCATTTACAGAAATGAAGTAAAGGTATTTGCCGTCAGTGGCAATCCGCGACATGCTGGAATGCATTGTATCTTTTAAATCGATTACTTTATTTTTACCTATCTTCATCTTTAAACCGTAGGTGGATGATCTGAAATCTTTACATTCTGTAAAAAAAATTGTGTCCTTGACTTTCTTGACATCAAGTATCAGCTCTTGATCTTCACCTTTATCCCTCTTTTTATCAACTGCAGATATGATTAGCTTACCATCCTTATATATACCCGCTTTGATCCCTTTTGAAGGTTCCACTTTGTAATATTCTGATGCTTGAGCCGTGGAAGTTGAGGCTAGCAGAAAAACAGCCAAGACGATGCTAGTAATTGTTTTCATCATAGTTACAATCCTCTCTTTGATAAGTGAAGAAACAGATAACTTCTAGTATGTTCATGAGTTTTGGAAACTCAACAAGTGATGGCACTATGAAGGTCGACGATATGATTTTTTATCCGGACTTATGACGAAAGAGATTAATCCCGTTTGACATTAAGTGGTTACAAAAGTAATAAAAAATTACGTAGTTCTTCATATAATGTCCATGTTCGAGTCGCTGTCTTTCTGAGATTAAAAATAAGATGAAATATCAACATTCGGATGACTTCGAGCATCATGGGTGCTCTAGGTAACAGTCATTTTCGAACAATCTGATGGCGATTAGAATAAGTGCATATAACGAGCATGCCCTTTATCGTCATAAGTCACTTGAAGGGTGTGGTTCTTCTTTATGGTGTAGAGGTTGATGCGTTTCACTTTATTTTGATCCAACGTCTTTGTTCCTCGAATAACCTTAGCGGTCAATCCATCCTCATACTTATACACCTTTTTTGGCTTGCCAAAAACGCTCGTGACCTCTTTCTCGGTTACATCGGTTCGTTTTTCCAAACTCAATGGCAATATAATCTCATCGATTGTCTTCTTCTTTCGATAAGTACCGTAGAGCCAGCTATCCTTGAAGACGCCGTTCACATACAATTCGCTATTATAATACAGCTTACCGTTCGTCCCTTTTACTTTGGAGTACGCGTCATAGATTTTAAAGGGCGCGTTCAAGAAGCTTCCCTTCTGGTCAAGTATTTTCTTTTGACTCTTTAGCCATTGCGTATTGGACGGGCGCGGGTCCTTTTTAACGGTCACATTCATGGTCGCGGTGAAATCTTCGAAGGTAGCCTTGATTGTTGCTTTTCCCGGGGACTTTGCGATGAGCTTCCCTTTTGAGAAGTAGACTACCTGTGAGTTATCTGTTCTCCAAGTGACGTTAGAAGTAATCGTGGAAGACGTTTTATCCTTTGACGTCGTGATTACGGACGGGGTCACCTCGTTTCTTTCGATGAATGAGGAGAGCTTAGGATTAATTTTCATATTAATTATTCGCTTACTAAGATTCTTCGTGTTATATACGCGGACAGCACCGTCGATGACTAGGATTTTAGACGTATCTTGGTTGAAAGCGATGCGCGCTTGGGGGAGATTGGTAAAAATCCTTTTAGAGGTTTCCATATCGTATAAACTTCCATCGCGAGTTCCTACAACTGTTCCGCTCTCATTCATGTCTATTACTTCGCTAGTCTTGAAAGGAACTAAAGATGATTCTTCAAGGTTCGTTTTATAGCGATATATGCGACCGCTATAGGTGTTGTAAATCAGTTCGTTCGAGCTTGTTAAATCATAAGAAATCATACGCTCAGTAGGTAAGATTTCGGTGACTGACTGTCCTTTGTGATCCATCACGCGAATGGAGGAGTCGTTTCCGATCGTTATGTACTGACTAGAAACCTTCAGAGTACCGTCCGTATCAATCCCACGGACAAAAGTAACCTTTTCCTTTGCTACATCATAGAAGATAAGATTATCTTCTGAAGCAATAACTAGTGTGGATGTATTAGGAAGAAATTTTGCATCTAAATAGTATTCAAATTCATATTCAACATCGTTATAGCTCAAACGATACAGGTCGACTACCTTATCTCCAAAACGATCGTGGATGGATAACACCTGACCGTATACATCCTTTTGAACCGACCAATTCTCATCTGTACTTACATCCAGTAAGTAATTCTCTGTATCATCTGTTCTCAATAATGTTCCAGTATTTAAATCGTATAGTTTGGTTCCGTCATCATCAGCATAATAAAAAGTATTACCTCGAACGATATAGTTGTAATAGACTCTATCATTGATTTGGCTTATTATCGGAAAACTGACACTTGCTGAGACGGGATGAGTGAAGTTTAGAGTGAAGAGTAGAGCAAGCCCAGCTACAACTTTTTTCATGGTCCTCATTCCTTTCGTTTTATGATATTCAGGATAAATATCCCAATCCATCTATTTTAGTCGATTAATACCATGAAGATGGTGGTTTTTAGGTTATATGGGGAACGGTTTTTCGAGAATTCGTAGTCTTTAGTTAATAAAATGACGACTTCAGCTGAACGAGAGCGAGGTCACGAGTTTGGAATAGTCCTAAAAAAACAAAGAGGCCAGTCCACCACCCTTCGTCAGAGAAAGTGGTAGGCTGGCATCTTATCAAAAACAGTTAGATTCTGAGGAATTCAATGATGAGGGGTTGTCAGACTTCGTCTTCAATATGGAGTTCATTTACAAGCTCTCTATTGAAATCACCTTTTGTCCCCTTCGGCGTCACGCTCACCTCGACGGCAACAAGGCTTTCGCCTTCTACAATCGTAATCTCTGAGACGGGGCTAGGCGAATTGAACTTGTCATTGTAGTCGATCATCACCTCTAGCATGCTCTCGAGTACTTCTTCAGCATGTTTGAAAGATCCTAATAGTGTCTCTCCTTCTCTATAAACATCCTCTAAATCAGGAAATCGGACTAAATAACCTCCATCCTCCAAGTCAGGAGTGATGACCGCGTAATATTTAAATTTTTGCATTGAAGAACTCGAAAAAAAAAGGTGTCGTCGTTCCAGCCACAGAAGATGACATGGAAGCGCAACCTCACGCCTATGAGTTTTGGGATTGCTCAGAAGGCACAGCATCCAAAGGAGGACATCGGGCACAAGGAGCAGCACAGGATAAAAACAGGTGAATTCGTCCACCTTGAAAATCCAGATCAACAAGGACAAGTTCCTAATCCTACAGTTCCGCTATTTAATATTCATCATGATCATTTGAAAATGCAGATAAACCAACATCTTAACAACCTCTAGGAATAGAATGAGAAAGGTCGTAAACGCCTTCGTATATTTGACCATAAAAAATACCCCATAAAAGTTGGATTTTTATTTCCGACTTTTATGGGGCAGTTCACCACTCGGTAGAGGGTTCTTGTATGGAAAGCTTCTTGTGTCACGTCTTTTAAGATGTAGATCCGATCAATGAGCGGAAGGATGAAGTCGCGCAGCTTGAAAGACCTGATTTCGTCCGCGACGCTTCGCCTCGTAGAGAGCGGCATCGGCACTTTTCGTCACTTCCATGAAGCTGATGGATGCCTGTGATTCGCACGAAGAGATACCGATTGATAGCGTCACATGGATGTACTCTTCATGATGGATAAGAAAGCGAGTCGTCGCACAAGATACGCGGATGTCTTCTGCCAGTCGTTCAACGTAGGATACATTTGTTTCCGGAATGAGGAGCATGAATTCCTCTCCTCCATATCGACCGATGACAGCATTGTGTGGGGTATGTTCTCCAAGCAAGTTACTAATCTGCGATAGAATAACATCTCCTTGATCGTGTCCATACTTATCGTTGACGAACTTAAAGTGATCAATGTCAATCATCATGACCGTAAACGAAGGATGAGCAATCATGAAGTAGTCTCCTTGATCCTCAAGGGCGCGACGATTATGAAGCCCAGTCAAGGAGTCCGTCAGTGCGAGTTCTTGATGAAGTCTGACTTGCCCGTAGTGTTGTTTGACGTAATAAAGGAACGAATGAATAAGGACGGCTACTAAAGCAATATAAAAACTGAATAAAAGCGCATTTTCCATGAAAGACTTCATGTCATTTTCACTAATATAGACAAGTGGCAGATGGATGAGTAAACAGCAGGTGATGATAAGGGGAAGTGTTTTGAACTCGTCTCTCAATAAGTGCTTCAGCAGTAAGACGATACTTAAAATGAACGTATAAGTAATTAAGATCCAGGGGAAGAGGAAAAACTCATCATTGGTTAATGTAATCGCTTGCCACATCAATAAGATGAATCAAGTGATGATGCCGTAACTCGTACCACTATAGTAAAGAGCGATGATCAATAGGACGATCGAGAAATCGAATGTGAAACCACGAAACGATATGTCGTTAATGGTCACCCAGTAACAGGCAATCAAGGCTAGGATAATTACGAATAAGTATTTCTTTATGATACTCGTAGAAGGAGACTCAATCGTAAGACGTTTATAGCTAAAAAGAGAGATAAGTACAAACAATGTAATAAGGGCTAAATTAACCACTAAATCGTTTAGCAGATGAATCATAATAAAGTCTCCCCTCTCCCTAAAACCTCCCTATCCCTGTCATCGATTTTCGAAAATGATTCATATTAAGTAATAAATACCCATCTATTTCTTTTTTACGCCTAGTTCTAAAGTACTTCTAAGCTAGATCATGAAAACCTTCTTTAGTTCAAAAATAGTCGAGGTAAATCGATTGAAGTAGGATCTAATAAACAATAAAGTAATTCAAAATTACATATTTACGGGATCGATAAAAAACATAACATACCCTACGTAATGAAATACAAATGTAGGCAAAGATAACACAACAGAAAAGAGGCGAGGTTTTTGGCGAAAAGTGATAACCTACTAGCTATCTTGTGGTTACTACGAGAAGGGAATAAAATCACGGCGAAGCAAATCGCTGAACAGCTCGAAATGAATGTACGGACCGTCTATCGCTATATGGAGACGCTCTCCATGAGTGGAGTACCTATCGTGGCTGAAACCGGTGTGAAAGGCGGGTACACCCTCTTGAACCATTTCGTTGACGCTCCTCTATACTTTGATCAGCAGGAACGGAGTGCACTATACCATGCAGCGGTCTTTGCTGAAAAAGCGGGCTATTATGGAAGTACAAGCTTAGAGAATGCCATTTTAAAAATCAATCGGCATTCAAAAGTAGAGGAGACGGATGTATTGCAGCTTCCGATTAACGCACTTGAAGTGGCGCATGAACACATGCCGCTAACTGTTTCGGCAGCGCGTAACCTCTCCCTAATCGAGAGTGCGATTTTAAAGCGCTTCATCATAGAGATTACCTATAGACGCCCTAACGCTGAAAAAGCTGAGAAGCGCAAGGTGGATCCCTACAAGATTGTGTATTGGAAAAGTGCCTGGTATGTGACAGGACATTGTCATCTAAGAAACGCCATACGTAACTTTCGAGTAAACCGAATCGAACAACTAACTGTGACTGAGGATCTCTTCCTCCAACCCGAATCATCCAAAGAATCAGACCTCTTCCTGACCGAACTCTTACCTAGCAGTGAAACGAAGGAATCGAAGAAAATGGATCTCGTCATCAGAGGTAGCGAGACAGCCATTGAAGAGCTGAGCCGTCACTGGTACTTAAAGAACTGTATCAAGCAACACGAATGGCAAGAGATTGTCTTTCTCATTGAACCCTCGGTCTTAGAGACATACATACCTGGTCTACTCATTACGTATGGAACGGCAGTACAGGTCATCTCCCCTCCGGATGCAAAACAACTGATTGTCGAGCGTCTTCTAGAACTAGCAGCATTTCATTCCCAAACTTGATCTTTACTGACAGTAGTTGTCAGGGAGACCACTCTAAAATAAGCCTATGACATACTTAGGAGAGTGGCAAAATGATAAGGCAAGTATATCTTTATGTATTCGATTCGGTTTCGGATTGGGAATATGGTTACTTAATGGCTGAATTGAAGTCCGGTCGATATTTTAAAACGAATGAGTCCTCTCTACCCGTCACTACTGTCGGTGTAAGTCGAGCAACGATAACGACGATGGGCGGGCTTCGCGTCAAGCCTGATATTACTGTTGCAGAAATGAATGTGGATGGACGGGACCTCTTAGTACTACCCGGTGGAGAAAGCTGGGGGCAGCCAATACACGAACCTATGCTTGAAAAAGTTGAAGGTGTCTTCGAACGAGGAGCATACGTCGCAGCGATTTGTGGCGCAGTCCAGGGTCTTGCGAATAGTGGCTATTTGGATCACCTTCGTCATACGAGTAATGATCAGTCCTACCTTGAAATGATCTGCCCAGCGTATAAGGGAAGTCCTTTCCATCAAAATGGTCCTGTCATCAGGGACGGTCGATTGATCACAGCTTCCGGTATGGCTCCGCTCGAGTTTGCGAAAGAAACAATCGGCGCAATGGATGTCTTCCACGCAGATACGCTTGAAGCTTGGTACCAGTTGAATAAAACATGTGATGCTACCTATTTTTTTCAACTGATGTCATCGCTCGAAACAAATGAAGGTTTTTCATTTTAAGAATGAATTCCGTCAACGCCCTTGAGCTCTCATCGATAAATTTGTTACTAACAGTTGCTCGAGACTTGATATAGGTCATTCATTAATTAAAAGGGATAAAGGATGGTAAGAGAATGAATGATTTCTGGACAGCCTTCGCATACATCAATGAACAACTCTATATGCCGTGTCGATTGACGCCACATGATATTCGAGAAGAAACTCAGAATGGAGCATATGGAGCGGGTCGATTTTGTTCTGGAGAAACGTCCATTCGCTTTCGGGTTGCTAAAGCGACTCCCACTAAACTCGGTCAATTCGTAGTGATTTGGGATAAGGATGAACAGAATAAAAATCAGCCATTTTCAGAAGATACAGCGACGGATCTGGTAGTCGTGAATACGTTTAATGATTCGAATCGATTTGGTCAATTTGTTTTTCCGAAGGGAGTCCTAAAGCAACATAAAATCCTTAAGACAGGGACGATTAAAGGAAAGGTGGCAATGCGTATTTATCCGAGCTGGGCTGGGATAAACCGACGAGTAGACAAGCAATAGCAATGCGAATATGGCAATTAAATTATTTTGTTGAATTTAATAAGTTCAGGAAACTGCCAGTAGATGACTTAAAACGACTATATTTGAAAGAAGACTGAATGATTTTTAATACTAGAACCACATAGAGTGAATAAATTTAAATTATGAAGATATATCGATGAATTAGAATAGATTTAAATAATCTATTTTAATTCATCAACTTTAATGGCATGAAAAGGGAGGTCATTTCCTCCCTTTTTTCTATTTATACGTACATTAATGGCAAGCAAACTAACTTAAAAAATAATAAAGAATTTCGAACAGAAATAGCATGCTCGGTAGAAAAATAAATTAGAGCCAAGTTACGTTTTTAGTTGAAATCGTGTAACATATTGTCCTTACATCGAGTTTTAATCAATTTTTAATTCTAAGTGTAAGACTGTTTACGTATATAACTGAAGCGACTATTAACAAAATAAACATATGCATACTTCCCTCGCTTGAAAGTCAATGAAAGTTAACAAGTCAAAATGAAGAAAACCATATTGTCCATAAAAATCAAATTATTTCAACACTATTTTTATATTACCAATAGTATTACTATTGAAATGTTGTTCAAATAATAACAGGTATTGAACTATTATCAATTTTTAGAAAACATTGGTTTTAAAAATGAGAGTTTTAAAAATGAGAACGGGCTATAGTTTCAACATTATAGAGCACACATTGAAAGGGAGAAAACTGTGAATAATCCGAAAGTGAAGATTCTCATCATTGATGATCATCCATTGTTCAGAGAAGGTGTTAAACGTATACTTGCATTTGAAGAAGAGTTTGTTGTCGTAGCAGAGGGACGAACTAAATCAGAAATTTCTTATCTTGTGGAAAAATATCGACCAGATATCGTTTTGATGGACATTGATTTAACCGATGAAGATAGCATGGTGGCGATAAAAAATATAAGTGAAACGTATCCGGGTGTTCAAATGGTCATTCTATCGTTTTACGAAGATGAAAGGCGTGTAATGCGTGCATTTGAAATCGGAGCAGTTGGCTATCTTCTTAAAGAAATGGCAACGGACGAGCTCGTGAATGCCATTCGATCCGTTTACCAAGAAGGTGGATATATTCACCCGAAAGTTACTTTGAATTTAATACAAAAATATCGAAGTTTAATGAAACAAAAGCAAGCGTTAGAAACTCAAGTGAAAGAAGCAGAAAGATTAAAAAATTCTAAACAAACGTTAACATCTAGGGAATACGAAGTTTTGCAACTAATAGCCTCAGGCTGTTCAAATAAAACGCTCGGCAATGAATTATGCATTAGTGAGAAAACAGTGAAAAACCATGTCTCAGCCATTCTGCGTAAGATGAGCGTTTCTGATCGGACCGCAGCAGTTGTAGAATCTATACGCCTCGGATGGATTAGTGTCTAATATAGTCTACTTCAGCTAAACAAGAGCGGTGCTACGAGTTTGAAGTACCTAAAATACAAGACGCCAGTCTACCATCTTCTAAGAACGAGAATGGCAGACTGGCGTCTTATCAGACCTGATGAGATTCTAGGAAATTCAATGGTAGAAAGACCGTCATGATTCATCTTCAGTATAGATTTCATCTACTCATCCTTTTCTGATATCTTCTTTTCCCTTCAGCATAATCACCTTAACAGCAATAAGACTCTTGCTTTCTTCGACCATGATTTATGAAACAAGGTTAGACGGATTAAACTTGTCATTGTAGTCGAACATCACCTCTGACATGCTCTTGAATACTTCTTTAGCATGCTTGATGCTTCTGGAAGGGTCTCTCCTTCAGTGTAAACATTTTCTAAATCAGGAATGATGTCCGCACATTATTTCAACCTTTGCTTATATTTTACTCGTCGATGAAATGTATGAGTCGCCCCTTAATTTTAAAAACATGTAGACAAATTTAAGTTGAAAATAATTATTTTATTTGTAAATTGTAAAATATAGAATTGCTAGTATACAAAAAATCAATTATATGGCTAAAATTTAAACTAATTTCCTTCAAAATCTTCTTAATATATACGATAAAAGGGCTGACGAAATGATTGCTGCCATCCCGAAATCTGACCGGATTGTCCGCGTGACGAATACCGGAGCGATTCTCAAACGTGCCGATTTAAAACTTTAAAGTGGGACGATCATCAAAAATGTTCCTTTCGTTTACAATAAAAGGATTGCTGGGGGCGAGTTACCAACTCAAAAACCGGGTACGTTTTATATTGAATCCGCTTTAATCCTTGAGGTATTTCCGTATCGCGAGGTCTTGATTTGTGTCAACACGTCGAACGAGAAGCTCGGTGTCTTAAGACTGGAAGGGACGATCATTGGTAGCCAATCATTACGTCCTTCCCCGCGTGGACTATAAGCGCTGTTGGCGGTGTAGCATGGGACTTTACCTGTTCTCCTCACAACTCGTCGTCACCAATCCGTTTCGTCCGCCTGATTGGCAGCATTAAGGAATTATCAATCAAGTGAAGACGGGGGAATGGTCATTCTTCACGAAACGAGAGCCCGGACCGTTCAGGAACATCGTCGTGAGTCTCGTCCTCATGCATACTGAGGCGGCCGTCACCATGAAACGATTCGACGGCAATCTCCTTGCCTTGAACGAGATTTATGGAGTCGGCTTCAATCCGGAAGGGTTCGACGCGACGATAGACCGCCGTCTTGTCGGGTTCTTCGACTTCGCTTCCTATGTCGTCGAACAGGAACAACGCCTGACGAACGACTATCTCATTAAGGTCCTCCGTACCTATGAGCAAGCCGTCGTATTCAAGGGTGCCAATGGCACCGATACGAAGCCCCACTTCCCAGCAGGACGCTTGGTCAACACCATGCACGACCCTAGCGCCTCCAGCGTCTCGACACTTCGGGATGAGGATGGAAAAGCCGTCGCGGTCTTCATGCCGAAGTGTCGCGAACCCGAATAAAAAGATTTTAAAGGAGATTCACAAATGGCTAAAAAGATTTTAATTCCTCTGTTCATCCTCGCCATCCTCTTGATTGGTGGCGGGGCGTATCTAATCTACACTGGCACAAATCAAAGCAATTCCAAAAAAGAAACAAAATCTGGCTATATCCGTGATTCCGAACTCGGAGAACAGACAGATTTCGAAAAAGAAAACTTTGATAAGCAAACGCCTGAAGTCCAAGAAAAAATGACCTTCATCAAGGCAGCTTATAAAAGTTACATTCCGAATGATGAATCTTTCAATAGCCGTATCGACGTCCTTAAACAATGTACCGTCAATTATCTCGATTTAAGCAAAGAATCGCGTAGCATGATGATGGAGAGCCTTGGTGAAGATAACATCATGGTTCCTGATTGCGACGTTGACGGTATGCTGCAAGGCGTCGAGTTAAATTCTAGCCAAAAAGAATATGTCGACATGCTTCGTGATCACTTTGCATCATATTCTGAGCAACAAACCGTATACGAAGAGCAAGCAAAAGAATGGGGTGCTGCTGACATGGCAGCTCGTCCTGACATTCAAGATGAACTGGATAATGTCGAATATCGTCTGTCATACATCGAAGACGGTATGGCCGAATTATTCAATAAATTCTTCCCTATGCTTTAACTGAACTTTTGACATTTTGACAACTTCATAGTCCGCCGCTCCCCTCGACAAAAAAGGAGACTATCATCATGAGCAAACCACTGAAATGGATTTTAGGTATCATCAGTGTTGGTCTGGTCATCAATCTCGCTGTCGTCACTGCCTTGTTGTTGAACAACTCGTCGCAAAAGGCCAAACAAGAAGTCGCATCAACTAAGGTCGAGGCAGGAGCGGAGAAGGACGTGAAGAAAGAAGAAATCCCTCAAGAAGACCCTCCAATCTTCGAAGATTCCTATACGGACGAAGAAGTCGTCCCAACCGATGAAACGACCACCGATGAAGACACCGAGACGACTGACGAGAGCACTACCGACGAAGGACTCGCCGTCATTCCGGATCCTGAAGATTACTCAGACATCGACCGCGTACGCCAAGAAGCGGCCGATTACTTGAACGAAGGCGCTCTTGAAGAGGCGGGTGCTGCCGGGACCGATTACTATCTGCTCGTTGAAGTCCTCAAGCAAGCGGTCGATTCGTATCTGTATTTTAACGAGGAGAACGTCGACGTCCGCATCCAGTCAGAAAGTACAATTGAAATCAACATCCCAGACATCTATATCTACGCAATCATGGAATATGCGGACGCAAACGACGACCGCATGTACTACCTCAACGAACTCGACGAATCTCTTGAGAACTATGCTGCCAACCAACAATTCTATCTCAAGAACATCGACACCTATTTTGCCGCTAAACAAAATAACGGTGACCTCGAAGAAGCGAAGTTGAACGTCAAGGACGGGGAATACGCCGTCGACGTCGCAAAACAGTTCGTTGTCGAGGCGATGGGCACTTTGCTTACACTTTAAACAATTTGGCAATCGTTCTCATGACGCAAAGGAGAAAAGAACATGAACTCAAAACAAAAGTGGTTTCTCGCAATCGCTTCGCTATTTCTCGTCTTTTTCGTGACGTTTCTAATCGTTTATAAACAACCTAGTATCCAAGCGACACCACCACTCCAATTGAAACTACAAATAACCCCGATTGATAAGGGTGATGCGGATAGCGCAATAGAATATCAAACTAACGGCTTTAAGGAAGAAATAATCGGCGAAAGTGACCCGAATGTCCGCATCGATTTGTTCAGGGAATATTTAATCGCTGTCGTGAAAGCGAACGAATTCAATGCTCAAGAAATCTATGAAGGGCGCCAACCAATTGATAACGTCGGCATAAACATCACGAATATTATGGGCGCTGTAATGACTGCAAAAATTGAACATGACACAACTTCTGTATTCGAACGCCATGATGATTATGAAGGTATAAGCTATAAGTACTTTAATCTCTTAGAGGCGTCACACGAGGATGGTTTCACGAAAGAACAACAACAAGAAGCCGAAAAAGCTCAATTGAAATTTGAGGCTAAAGGTCAGGAATTAATCGATGTTGTTGACCAATTGTATCCTTAATTACAAGTTCTTCATTAGCGAACGAACTTCCCTCGTACAATTAAGAAAAGGACCGAGGGGAAGTATGTGCGATGCAGAAGAAAAGTCAGAACGAATGGTATCTCGAAGAATGTGCTAGTTGGATTAAAGCGCATCACAAGCCGTATCTCGATAAATATTTTCCGGGTTCCGTGCCACGTTCGACGCGTAAATCGTTGCTCGACCTGAAATTACCATTCTGCTCGATTGACCACGCGACGATTCATCTCATCTTCTGAAGTCACCTGTAGTCCCCTTTGGCGTTACGTTCACCTCGACGGCAACAAGGCTTTCGCCTTCTGCGATCGTGATTTCTGAGACGGGGCTAGGCGGACTGAACTCGTCATTGTAGTCAATCATCACTTCCAGCATGCTCTCGAGTACTTCCTCAGCATGTTTGACGGATTCTAATAGTGTCTCTCCTTCGGTATAAACATTCTCTAAATCAGGAAATCGGACTAAAAAGCCTCCATCCTCCAAGTCAGGAGTGATGACCGCATAATATTTAAATTTTTGCATGGACGTTCCTCCTCGATGAAAAAGTTTGAGTCGTCTATCAGTCATGGAAAATGCAGACAGACCTATGACAGAAATTAATTATGTTAATATACAAAATGTAACATATGGATTTCGTCATATGCAAAAAATCAATTTTATGACTCATCTTGAAACTAAATCCTTTCAAGACCTTCTGGATGAGATAGTTTACAGTTTGAAGACACAATTCCTCTCCGTCGATATACTTAATACAAGAAGCCGTTGCTATCACCTGTATCGTCAAAATTCGACACTCGTAACATGTTTGACACATCAAAATAGCGATTGAATTGACAGAATAATCTGCTATATTCTAACTATCACCAGGAAGACATTGTCATAATGAAGTTCTCGAAGGAAAGGAGCATGTACATGTACCGATTCGGAGAGTGGTTACGACGTGAACGTCTGGAACATGGTTGGAGTCAGGTAGAGTTAGCAGAGAAAACATACGGAGAAATCTCGCAGGCGGCCATCAGTGCCTACGAGCGGAACCGTTCACTTCCTTCCATCCTTGATGTCCAGATTTTGGCGACTGCCTGCGAACAGACACTGGGATCCATCCCTTGGGATGAGTTCGACCTGAGGATGGAGAAGAAACGGAACTGGTCGCATCTGAAGCAGGAACGTTTCAATCTAGCAGAACTCCCGCTAGCGGATTCCATCCGTACGTTCGATGGCAAGACATACCAACTGCACGGGCGAATCGCAATCGAACAAGAAAGCAATGAGACTCAAGAAATCGCACAACTCTATTATCGGATCCGGACCGTCGTCGGGGAGAATCGAGTCATCGCAAAACGGAAACATCCGGATGACGAACTGATTCACGTCTCACGTCGCAGACTGGTCCATCACTGAGACATCCATGTGCATCTATCTACTTATGAAACCTACCAACAATTAAGAAGAGGAATTGATGACCGTAGCAGCATATCGCTAAGGACAGTCCTTCCAATCATATATCGGCGTGTCCCTCACGTGTGACCGGGTGAGCGGGATATACGCAGAAATGGTTCGGCGAGAGTCGCCTAAAACTCGCCCGCAGGTCACATGTTCGTTGAGGGTCAGCGAAAAACCCTAGACAGATGCCCGGTACCGGACATCAGAGTTCGTGGGAGAACGTGCTCCAAACCCACCGCCCTGCTCGACTCCGACTGTCCTTAAGGATGTGCTGCTGCGCATCGACCTCAAGGAAGGAGTGTATGTTATGCCGACACGTGAACAGAAGCAGAACAAGACCTTTGCTGAGAAATTGCTCCGAATCCAAGGGAAAGACTATGAGGAGTGGCTCGACGCCCAACATCAAGTCGTCATCCAGGAGAACCAGGAACTGATTTTAGAAGCGCTCGACTCGAAACTGAACTTCACATCGCCTACATCTGCGTCACGGGATTGAGAGGAGGAAAACAGATGGGATTGAATGAGACAGGACTCAGCTTACTCCAGTTCTTTCAAGGACTCGCCGTCATCGCGGCAGCAATCGCCTTCGCAGTTGGTGGCTTCTATTTCATCTTCGGGGGAGATCGCGGACGCTCGAAAGCGGTCGGTTGGCTCGTCGGTGGTGCCGTCGGTCTGATCATCGTCATGGGTGCCTTCACGCTGGCGGAGATGGTTAACGACAACATCAAATTCTAACTGAACAAGTGATCTCACAGACCGTCATTCCAAAATGGATGGTTTTTTTTATTGTCTTCGTTAAGATGTCTTGCTTCAAAGGAGGAGAATACATGCTCTTTGTTCGTTTCACGGATGTACCAAAAGAAGTAGTATTGCCGAACTACGAGCGTCTCCCGTATGAGGAGGCGCTTTTATTATCGACACGAATCCATCAAGAGGCACAACAAACGAACGAACGATTCGCGAGTGAGTTCCGGATTTTCGATGATGACGACCAGCTCGTCTATAAGGGAACATTCCAGTTCGGTGACACGACCTATCAGAATCTCTATTTGCAGCTGAAAGACCGGATTCCACGCATACGGATACGGAAGGAGGATGCGACGAAAAAAATCCTGTTACTCGAGAACTTGGAACGGTTGACGCCAGAGACTTACAAGACGATGGTGACCGAAGCAGCGACTCGAAATAACACGGATGCGACACACATATCCCGCTTACGTCGTGGACAACGTCACATCGTCTATAGTGCCAGTGGTGTGAGCCTGCTGCTCCTCGGCGCGCTGACCGTGGTCCGGATCGTGCAGCCGGACCCTCCGAGCGGCGTCCGAGCTGAAGCGTCAGGTTGGCAATCTCTTTATGAAGCAGCACTGACCGGTGAGACGGGTCCACTCGTCGAGAATCTTGAAAAACGACAGTCGTTGAACGATGAACAACAGCAATTCCTGATCACGCACTATGTCGAAGAACAGGACTACGACCAAGCGGTCTCCGTGACGAAGGATCCAATCGATGTGGAGACGATCATCATGCAGTCGAAGCGATTCGCGACCAATCGTCAGGATACGTTGCATGCCTTCCAAGCCGTCCATCCGACGGACGAAGGGACGTTCGACCTTGCCATCCTACAGAAAGACTATAGACGTGCCGTCTCGCTCACGGACGTCGAGATGACGACCGTACGTCAGGAATCCAGAACACGTGCCTACATCGCACTGAAGGATGTGACGAAGGCGAAGGAGAGCGTCCGGACGGTCCAGGACGAGAAGCTGAAGGAACAAGTGGCGACATTCGTCCGATTGGATGAAGAAATCAAAGCGCTCGAGGATCAAAAGCGACAGTTATCGGAGAAGGAGGACAAAGAAGCACTCGAAAAGCTGAACGAGTCGCTCGAAGCGAAGCAAAGACAATTGGATATGATTATTTAATGAAAGTATGGTGATTGAAATAATGAAGATAATCTCTCATCGATCTGCCATTTCATCCCCTTGGTTGTGGCGTTGTGTCGTCTTCTTAGTCGTGCTCCCCACTCTATTGTTCCTGATACTCAATGTCGCGTTCCAGTTCTTGAGACGGACAGTCGAGAACCTCTTCCGTGACGGGAAGTTGACGACCGGGTCACCGTTGCAGTACGAGTCCGATTGGTGGACGACGCTCGCCTGGTCATCTTCCCTCTCACTCGTACTATTCAGCGGCTGCCTCCTGCTTGGTGGATTTCTCTTGTTGAAATATTGGCTCAACTTCCGTGACCTCAAGGAGGCCCAGAAAGGGAGCGCCCGCTTCACGACGTTCCAGGAGTTGAGACGACAGTATCGTGACGTGCCGGACCGTAAGGAGACGTACCCCGGACTCGGCGGTGTCCCTGTCGGTCGCCATCGTGATCGTCTCTACATCGACGATAGCGCGGTCAACAACCTCGTCATCGGGACGACCCGGTCAGGGAAGGGTGAGACGTTCGTCTTCTCGACGATCGACCTCTACAGTCGTGCGGAAGTACAGGCAAGCCTGATCATCAATGATCCGAAGGGAGAGTTGTTCGCGGCCTCCAAGAGAACGCTCGAGGCCCGTGGGTATCAAGTCGAGGTACTGAACCTGATGAATCCGTCCCAGTCGATGTCCTACAACCTGCTGCAACTGACGATTGACGCCTATCTGGACGAGAACTATTCGCTCGCTCAGCAATATGCGCGCTCGGTCGCCTACATGCTCTATCATGACCCGAAGGCGAAGGACCCGTTCTGGAGCAACTCCTCGACGGACCTCTGTACGGCCCTAATCCTCGGGTTATGTGAACAATCCAGACATGAACCGGAGAAAATCACGATGTATAACGTCGCCCTGATGCTATCCGACCTCGGCTCACGGACGGTCACCGACGGGATGGGACGGGAACAATCGGCGCTCGACGCCTTCTTCGCCGTCTTCCCGGAGAATCATCCGGCACGCATGCAATACGCGACGCTTCACTTCTCCGGTGGTCAGACGCGCGCGAGCATACTCGCCAACACCAACGCCAAGCTCGGCATCTTCACGCTCGATGCGACGGCCCGCTTGACGGCACAGAACTCACTTGATATGAAACTGATTGGTTTCAATCGCTGGATCCGCGGGCGTGCCCTCCCCCTGTCACGGCTGACGTTCCACTTCCCGAGCGGAAGGCAGCTCGCCTTGACGACGGACGACGACGGGAGTTTCGGACTCCATCATGAGGAACCCCTCGTCATCGGTGATGACATCATCGTCGAAAGCGAAGGACAACAGTACACCGTGTCACTATCGGGTTGGAGAGACGAGACGGACGGTCTCTTCGAATGGACGACGGATGCACCTATCGACATACGGGAGATTCGTCAGCATCCGCGTCCGGTCGCCGTCTTCCTGATCGTCCCGGATTATGATCCGACGCTTAACGTCATCGCCTCGCTGTACGTCAAACAGGTCTATACCTCCCTCGCACGCGTCGCCTCACAAGCGACGAGCGGACGATGTGGACGGCAGGTCATCTTCCTCCTCGACGAGTTCGGGAACATGCCAGCGATCGAAGGGATGGCGAACATCATCACCGTCTGTCTCGGCCGGAACATCCGCTTCAACCTCGTCATCCAGTCCTACGCCCAACTCGAGAACCTCTACGGGGAGGATTGGAAGACGATCGACGGGAACTGTGGGAATACGCACTACTTGTTGACGGCGGACGAGTCGACGGCAGAACTGATTTCGAAGAAGCTCGGCGAGCAGACGATCGTCACGAAGTCGCGTTCCGGACAGACGTTCTCTCTCTCGAAGTCGAAGACGGAGAGTGTCGATGGTCGGCGCTTGCTGACGGCAACCGAGGTGATGGGACTGAAGGAAGGCGAGATGCTGATCATCCGCGTCATCAAGCGGCAAGACAAACAGCAGAGACGGATCCAGTCCTATCCGCTCTTCCTGACGGGGCGGACGGCGATGAAATATCGTTATGAATACCTGGCGGATGACTTCGATACGGATTACTCCATCAATGACCTCGTCATCCCTTGCGCGCACGCACATCTTGACTTGAATACGCTCCGTGTCCCCTTCCATCTCGGTGCCTCAGTTGCATCGAAGAGCGATGAGAAGGATGAGGAGACGATGGATGCGACAGATTGGCGCGTCTGCGATGTCCTGCAGCCGAAAATCCTACGCTCAATCTTCGAGACGACAGAATACGATACGTTACCGATTGATTTGTTCGAGCAAGGCATCCTTGACAAGACGATTCCAGTGACGGACAACCAGCGTCACTTTTTGAAGACGATCATCAGCAAACGACTCGAGAAACTTCGTCATGGCGTCTAAGGAGGGCATCATATGACAGAACTGACACGCACGGAACGCGTCCAGCGCGAACTCCGCGTCATCGCGACCATCATCAAGGAGAACAAGAAACGCCTCCGTCGTGGAGAAGTCTTGAACATCCAGACCCGGGACGGATTCCTCGTTATATTTGAGGAAGAAGACCCAGACTCAGGCGACCGAAAAACTGTTACGCTTATAGACACATTCGATTTCCGGGTCCATGTCAGTAATGGCGATCTGACGGACCCGGAACAGGTGTCATAAACGGAAAAGGGGTGGAGGCATGCAAGCGAAACGAGTACTCTCCGGACTATTGATTTCCTCTGCGTTACTTTTAGTTGGTTGTAGTGAAAATAGTGAAGCAAAGTCTCTTAAACAAGTTTCTGTAAAAGAAATTGATCAACTAAAAGATAGTGATCAAAGCAATTTCTTACTTGTTGATAGCGACAGTAAAGCAGAATTTGAGCCTTATGTAGATAAAGTGAAGGATATCGCTGAGAAAGAAGACGTACAAGTAAACTTGTTTAATCCTTTTCAACCTAACGGAAAAGATTTAGAAAATCGTGCTACAGATGAACATGGAGAATTAAAGGGTGGTCGTCTGTACAAACTAGAGAATGGTAAATTAGTTCGTTCTCTCGACCTTACTTCGTTAGATGACAAGGCAATCGAAGATGAAGTAACCTCTTTTATTAATTAAAAGCAGACATAGAAGGGAGGACCATCATGGCTAATGGAGATCTAGCATCCAAACTGGAGGAATTTCAAGACTTATTGAGCATCAGTGATTTAGTGAGAGATGCGCTTCGTTCTATTGGTTGGCTTCTCGTTAGAGGTCTCTCCTTCATCATCGATGGTCTTGAACAGATTACAACTGAAATCCTCCTCATAAAATCATTCTTTAATAATCCTCAAGTGGTTGAATTCGTTCAGACGATTCAACCTTTTTTATATGTCATTTTAGCTGGGAGCTTTTTATTTACCGGTTACTTGATGATTTTTCAGAAAAAATTTGATAGAGAAGGATTTCTCATCAATCTGTTTATCACTTTGTTAGTTTTAGGGTTGTTATCTCCGACAATGATAAAGACAAGTGAGTTCACGGACAAAGCCATTACAAACATCAATCAAGATGGAGTATATGAAAATCGGGATCATACTCTATCACAATCAGTGCTCCAAAAAAATGTACATGATTTAGTCGAATACGATAAAACTGCTTTCAAAGATACAAAAATTAAAATTCCAAACTCTATTCCAGCAAGCCAAATCAAGAATATAGACATCAATGATGTATTTGATAGCGATGAGTATCGATTGAGTAAAGAAGGTGAAGATATTTCTCAGAACAAACTTGCTTGGAATGGGAAAGAAATGACCGAAACCGAGTTAGACCAGAGCGGTGTTGAATGGAACAACCAGTACTACTATCGCTATCACCCGAACTGGCTTACCATTCTTGTCACCCTTGGCGTGATGGGCTTCACTCTTTTCTCGATTGCCTACAAGCTGGCTCGACTTTCGTTCGAGTTGGCTTTTAATTATGTTCTAGCGATTTTAGTCGCCCCCGCCGACCTGCATAGCGGACAAAAGACGAAGAAGGTCATTCAAAGCATCCTGAACACGTTCCTCGTTATCATCCTGATTTTCGTCTCGATCAAGCTCTATACAATCGGAACGGCTTATCTTGCTGATACACTCGATGGTCTCGCCTATTTGATTGCGTTGATTGCTTTCTCCGCTGCCTTGATTGATGGACCGAACATGGTCGAGCGTCTATTCGGGATTGATGCGGGTCTGAAACGCGGTTGGGGTGTCGCACTTGGTGCGTATGCTGTCGGGAAAGGTACGGCAAAAGTCGGGGCTCGCATTGCTGGACAGACGATGAAGAGGACATCACGTCCTTCTACTCCATCCGCCTCGGAAGCTGCCAGTACGAAGTTACCACCGAATCCTCCATCAGGTGGTGGCACACCAACGGGTCGCCCTGATCGCTCGTCAGAAAGTGTTCCGATCCGTTCGCAAACACAAGAGCAAGAGTCGACATCACGCCCAGTGGGACGAGAGCAGCAACATGTCGAGTCGAATGACATGGCAACCAATCATACAGCACAAAAGGACCATACTGCAGCAACAACAAGTGCATCCGCCACTATGAATCGCGCAGATCCTGTCGCACGATCAACACCTGTGTCATCAACTTCGCAATCGACGATACCGGTCACACAATCGAAGATGTCCAATGCGTCATCGAATGCTCAACCGATCACCTTACCTGATGAGCTCGACGCGTCCGAAACATCAACGACATCACAACCGGTCACACCGTCTCCGCAGACTTCCGGAGTACATCGCGACCCTGTTACTTCTTCAACAGATTCGACACGATTCGACAAATCGACTAATACATCATCTCATTCTGTGGAAACGACAGAGAATATGTCGCCGAACGTCACGTCGTCTAGCTCTTCCAATGGCTCACCGTCCATCAGTGAGTCGTCGCCTGAGACGTCATCCGGAACACGGAGGCAACGAAAATCAATCTATCAGACACTGGAGACGACGACACAAAAAGAACTCAAGCATGTCGAACAAGCACAGACACGTGCGACGTCAGAGTCGTCCCGGATGTACTCGACGGATGTCCCGCGCCTAGACCCGAAAAAGGAGTGAGAACATGCAACAGCGCCAGTACCGGATTCCGAACGAAGTCACGACCGAGCTGAAGATCAATAAGATGCTCTATCTCTATGACTTACTGTTTCTCGTCGCTTTGATCATCGTCCGGTTGATTGCTCTTCCGTTCATCCCGGACGCCTTACATCTGCCGTTCACGTTCTTCCTCGTCGGGTTTGGTCTTTTCCTCGTCATCCGACCGACGACGAATCCAGAGAAACGGATGATTCATGTGCTCTATTACGCCCTCATCAAGAAGAAGGACACCTATATTGCCTTGACCGACCAAAAAGATGACACGAAAGGAGCGTGATGGGATGAGTTTATCGGAAGACACACGATTAAAGACTGACCCCACTTCTGAAATCACTTGGCTCGACGAGGTTCAGTTGACGACACCACCAACGCGCAAGGAAAAACGCGTCCGGATCCCACCATCCGTCGCCTCGCTATTACCGATCGTCGATTCGACAGTATTCGACGTATTCGAGATGCAGGACGGGACGTTCTGCGACATCATTCAGCTGACTTCAAAGGATATCTACGGGTTGTCCGAGACGGAGAAGGATCATGACATCTTCTCCCTCGCCTATCTGTTGCAGGCGTACATTCATCCGTTGAAGGTGATTCCGCTCAACACACCGCTTAATTTGGAGAAACAGAAACAGCGAATCGAACGACAACTTCGACAAAATCAAAACGCCGCCTATCGTCCGTTCCTGCAAAAGAAGAAACAAGAACTGAACTATCTTGAGGAGCATCGCACAAATCGCGATTATCTTCTCTTTTTTTATGCACCGGATGAAGCAATGCTGCGGGAACGAAAGCATCAATTGACGAAACTGCTTCGACGCAGCAACCCGATGGTCGAACTGACACTCGAACAGAAAATCCATGTGTTGTTCCAACTGCACAACCCGAATACGAAACCGACTCAGGACGGAAAGGAGTGATGGTGTCATGTGGCGCACGCGTTTTCTACGGAAGCAGGACCCGGAGACGATCAAACGACAGAATGGCTACAATCCGACATTCGTCCAAACCATCCAACCGCAAGGCGGACTCCGCTTCGAACCGAACTATGTCCGGACCGGTGACGGGTATCTTGCCTGCCTCCATGTCTACAAATATCAATCGACCGTCTACGACTTCTGGCTCGAACCGATCCTTAACCTCCCCGGTGTCCTGACGACACTCGACATCGGGACGGCGGACAAACGGGAGATGATCCGGACAATCAATAAATCGATGGCCGAGCAGAATACGCGCTTCGAGAATGCGAAGGATAACGTCGACCGGATTGATGCGCGCGAGACGTATAAGGAATTGAATGAACTCTACGAACAGATTACGCAAGGGGAGACGATGAAGTACCTGCATCTCCGTCTCTACGTTAAAGCGAAGACACTCGACGTACTCGAACGTCAGGTACAGGACGTAATGGAAGAACTCGAAGCACGAAACTTTCGTGCAACCGTCTTCCTGAACGAACAGGAATGGGAATGGCAGAGTCTCTTCCTCAGCTACGAACAACAACAAAAACTACCGAATAGGCGTCGCGGGAAAGAGATTCCGTCGCTCTCCATCGCAGGTGGTTACCCGTTCCACTTCACGTCGCTACAGGATTCGACTGGAACCTACTACGGGACGACCGACACGAACGGGAGCGTCATCTTCGACTTGTTCCATAAGGACAAGCAACGGAAGTTCTACAACGCCTTGATGATTGGAAAGATGGGCTCCGGGAAGTCAACGCTGCTCAAGAAGACGGTCCTCGATCAAGCCATCAAAGGCAATCATGTTCGCATCTTGGATGTAACGGGTGAATTCTCCGACCTCGTGCGACAACTCGGCGGGAAAGAGATTGCGCTCGATGGTTCAGCTGGTCGCATCAATCCGCTCCATGTTTATAAGACGGTGACGCACGCCGACGGTTCGGCGGACGAGGCGCTCTCGTTCATGCAACACCTGTCGAAGATTGCGGTTTTCTATCACTACATCAATCCTGCAGCGACGCAGGAAGAAGCGAACGAGTTCGAAATCCTACTCCGACAGCTCTATCTTGAGAAGGGACTGTGGAACGAGGACGGTGACGCGCCGATCACGACGCACCCAGCGAACACCTATCCCGTCTTCTCCGACTTCTTAGCGCTCGTCCGTTCCGAATTGTATGCGGACATTACGCGGACAACGATTTGTGAGACCATCAGTACAAATCGTGTCCGTCGACTCGAGAACATAGAGCTCGCGATCACGAACCTTGTCCACAACTACGGCAATATCTTCGACGGGCATTCTTCCATCGAGCGATTTGACGAGGAAGCAATCGTCTCGTTTCCACTACGCAACCTGACCAATCTGAAAGACGAAATCTTTCAGGCACAGGTCTTCAATCTGATGAACATGCTCTGGGACGGGATGATCCTCAACGGTGCCGGACAACTCCGTAGCTACAACCAGGGCGAGCTGTTGATCGAAGATGCCTTCAAGTATCTGATTGTTATCGATGAGGCGCATCATCTAATCAATACGCGGGATATCGCCCAACCGGCAATCCTGTACCTACAACAATTCATGCGCGAAGCACGGAAATACTTCGGTGGCATCTTCTTCGCTTCCCACTTGATTACGGACTTCGTCCCGACCGGTTCGAAGTCGGAGAACGCAGAGAACGTCAAGACGTTGTTCCAGCTGACGCAGTATAAGTTCATCGGCGAACAGGATGCCGAGAGCATCCCGACAATCCAGACCGTCTTCGACGGACAGTTGACGGAGAGTGAGACGCGGTTGATCCCGTCGCTTGAGACGGGACGGATTGTCCTCAGTATCTCCGGTGTGAAGACGCTGATTTTCGATGTCGATGTCTCACCCGAGGAGCTGACCTTGTTCGGAGGTGGTGCCTGATGTGGAGTACGGTCCGGCAGTCGGCACGTGTCGCCGTCCGGATGAAATGGCGACTCCTGACCTTGAAGTACCGTTTTATTGCCCTTGGGATTGCGCTCCTACTCCTCCTGTTGATCATCATCGTCGCAGGGATTCTCGATACGTTGACCGGAATCGAGAACGAACAAGCAACGGAGACGCCGATCGCTTACTCGGACGCGAGCCTGCAAGTCAGTGATGATGTCCTACAATACCGCGAAGCGATTGCACGTGAATTAAAGAAAGAACAGCTTGAGGGACAGACGAACGTCGTCCTTGCGTTGATGATGCAGGAAAGCGGCGGACGCGGGAACGATCCGATGCAAGCGAGTGAATCGAAGTGTGGACGGATTGGTTGCATCACCTCTCCTGACGAGAGCATTCGTTACGGCGTGAAACACTTCGCGTCGGTCTTCCGGGAAGCGAACGAGGATGTTAAGCTGACGCTCCAAAGTTACAACTTCGGAGGTGGCTTCATCGATTACGTCCAGGAAAATGGAGGACGCTATACGAAACAACTCGCGATCTCCTTTTCCCAGATGATGTACCAACGCGTCAAGAAGAGCGGCATCTATCAGTGCCATCGTCCGAGTGCGATCGAGCATCAAGCCTGTTACGGTGACATCGAGTATGTCGATGCTGTCCTCCGTTATCTGACACCGACCGTACTAGCGGAAGGCAAGACAGGACCGATCAAAGGAAAACTCCATGCCCCGCTCGACATCCCGCTGCAGATGACGTCGGGGTTCGGATCACGGATTGTTTTCGGAAAGACGGACATTCATACGGGCATCGATTTCAGTTGTCACGATACCGATACCGTCCACGCCGTCCGTTCCGGTACCGTCACCTATAGTGGTCTACGCGGACCGTATGGGCAGTTGATTCAAATCAAACAGGGCGACTGGATTACCGCTTACGCCCACCTTTCCGCACGTCAGGTTAAGACGGGGCAAAAGATCGAAGCTGGGCAGGCGATCGGAATGTGCGGTTCGACTGGACGTTCGACCGGGAATCATCTGCACATCGAATTCAAGACGAGTGATTGGTCCGGACACATTGATCCGGCACCACTGTTTTCACTATAAGGAGGGATGAATTATGACATTGACGAGTCGTCATTTCCTGTGGCTCGTGTTGTTCTGTCTGCTGCTATCGATCAGTGCCAATGTCTATCAATATCGCTCCATGGCAACAGATGAATCGCATCGAATCGAAGAGAAAAACGAGAAGCATGTGTTACCAAAAACAACGGTGTCAGATCCGCCCATCTCAATTAATGAACAAGATCAAGAACAAAATTCAATCATTTCGAAGAACGCAGAACGCTTCATCACGTTCGCCTTTACATGGGAGGATGGGACCTATACAACACGCAAACGACAAGCCGATCAGTATATGTCGAAGTCCATCAAACGGACGTTATTCGCGAGTGGCGGAAGCGATAGCAAGTTCACCGCTTCCGTCTTTGACATCGAAGTCTTTCCAAACCGGGACAATACGGAGCATTGTCTCGTCCGCTTCCAACGGACGTTGACAATCGATGCCAATGGTTACGAAGAGACGTCCGATGAGTTAGTAGAACTGACCTTTACACATCACGATGGACATTACATCGTCAATCAGATGAAGAGTCTTCAAACGTCAGGAGGTGTCTAAATGCATCCAGGAAAGCGAAAGACGCTGACCCGTGACTGGTCGCGACTGTACCTCGGAACAGGTCTGTTCTTCTTGATTGGCTTTCTGTTTTTCGGCTTCTCTTCCCTCTTCTTTGCTGAGGAACAACCAATCAATGCGACACCCATCGGTGAAGAACAACGGTTGACGAATGGACAGACCGCCACGCTTCTCGACTGGTCTCACGATGAGGCGCGGAAGCAAATGCGGGTCCGTCTCCAGTTCAATCAACCTCAAGACTACGCGTCAAAGCTTGTGGCACGAATCGCATATAAGGAACGACCGACGGATGAGCAGCGCGTCCGCGTCGTCTATCACCAGGACGAGCACTACGTCTTCGAAATCGAAGATGTACCGCGTGACTTTGATCAGCTAGCACTCCGCTTGTATGTCGTTAACTCCGAACAGTCACTCGAGAAGCTGAGTGCTGCGAAGCGAGAAGACGCGCTCGTCGAATCACTCTACATGGATCAACGACGTGTACTACAGACGTCACTTTCTATTCAACAAGCGGACGATTATGCACAACTTTTTCTCGCTGACGAGCACCTGCAAAGTCAAAAACGGATCAAGAACATGAAGCGTGAACTAACGGAACAAGCTTCTCTCATCCAACAGATTGAACAAGACATTGAGATAAAAAAAGACACCTTACCCGACCTGACACTCGATGAACAAGTCGAACGTGAGGATGAAATCTTCAATCTGAAGCATGACAAAGAAGACGCACTGTTACGACAAACGGAATTGAAAAAACAACTCACGCAAGAAGAAAAAAGACAAGATCAGCTGTGCATTAAAGCACGTGAACTGAAATGGTAAGGTGGCAAACACCGTGCCAAAATGCGGTTTTTAGTGGCACGCGGTGTGACCTTTTGGCGATTTTGATGATATCAGGGAAATACTAGGCTCCGCCTAAGCTAGCACGCTGAGTGATAGCAGTTTCCCCTTATGCTCTTTTTCACGATTTTAAATCCATTTTGCTTTTTACTGCTTCTGATTTTTGGCTGGAGAACTTGATCGTTCTTCTATCGAGTCCAATAAAAAAACGAGCATCGCGGCTCGTTGAATGTGTTCTAGGATTATCTTTTTAACGACTCAAATACTTTCAACATGACATAAAACGAACCAAAACTAAAAGCTAATCCGAACAACGCGAGCACCCAAACCGACATCTTTCATCCCCTCCTCTCATCCTTATACAGCATTCGGAAGCGTGCGGTTTCAGCAAATGGAAAAATTTATTAATTCATACCGATTGATTCTTTCTTTGCACTAGAAGCGTCACTCATATCAACTGAGAGAGATTCACGTGTGCGTGCCTTCGTATACAGGACTTTTAAAAGTTCCACGATCAAGGAGACGCTCACGGCTTCTCCAAGTGCGTAACCGTGTTCGATGATTGATTGCATGTGTTTCCTCCGTTCTTTGTCTAATTAGGATTGCCTTTCTCACTTCTAATGACAGGAGGAACGAGTGAATTGTTCGGAAAACTTTTCATTGTTTTAAATCATTAAGACTGACTTTTCTGATGGAAGGAGGAAGACGAATGGATCTCTTGATTCGTGACATCGACCCCATATTCGTCAAACAACTCGACGAACAGGCGGAAAAACAGATGTGTTCCCGACAAGAATTGTTGAAAGGATTGTTGACGACCTGGTGCACGGACGGCATCCAGTCGACACAGGTCGCACGCCTCGAACGACAGCTTGAAGCGAATACCTTGCATCTGAAGCGAAGTGCAACCGAACTCGAACTCTTGACTACACTCTTCCGTGAGGTGATGCAGGATGAGTAACATTCCAGGCGTCATCATCAAGTCGAAGTTCAAGTTGCCGCAAGCAACCCGACGTTCGCATCGTTACACGACCTACCTCAGCTACATCGATCGTCCGGAGACGAAAGCGCGGTCGTTTCAATTTGAAAACTATCACGACTATATGGAAGATGAACTGAAATCAAGCGGTCTGTTCACGGCAACGCAAGACCGATTGAATGCGAATGAACGAGAGCAGTTACGCGATATCTTCCGACGGGCACAAGAGAACGGTAGCATCCTCTGGCAAGACGTCATCTCGTTCGATGAAGCCTGGTTACAGGAAGTCGGCGTCAAAGAAAATCGCTACATCGATGAACAGCGGTTGATGCAGGCGACAAGGAACGCGACCGCGCTGATGATCGAAAAGGAACAGATGCTGCATGCGACATGGACCGCTGCGATCCATTACAACACGGATAACATCCACGTCCATGTCGCGACAGTCGAGACGATGCATCCACGCAAACGTGGCAAACGGAAACCGAAAACAATCGAGAAGATGAAGGCGCAAGTCGTTCATACGCTTACCAACCGAACACGTGAACAAGAAAAACTGAATACCTTCATCCGTGATGAAGTTCTGGCTCACAAACGAAATCACGCAACACTATCCGTTTCGAATCGCGTGCTACATCCGGAACTCGTTCGGCAGTACAAAGCGATTCAGAAACAATTACCGGACGACAAGCGGCAATGGTATTACAACATGAACAGCATGCACGAACTGCGTCCTTCACTCAATCAGTTCACTGACACATACCTTGCGACACACTTCGAGAAAGAACACGCCGCGTTCAAGCAACGACTGGATAACGAGGTCGCATTCTACGAGCGAAGTTACGGATCTTCATCTCAAGCATCGGCATATCGGAAG
The DNA here is from genome assembly GCF_000632205.1 of Exiguobacterium sp. RIT341. Lineage (NCBI taxonomy): Bacteria > Bacillati > Bacillota > Bacilli > Caryophanales > Exiguobacterium > Exiguobacterium sp. RIT341. Next base: position 11,388 of record NZ_JFYW01000012.1, on the reverse strand, counting down.
ACGAAAGAACAGGATCTCTATACACGAATGGGAAACGCCATCCTATTCGAGATGCGTGAATCGTCTAAATCACCTCAGGAGCTTGCGAAGATGAAGACATCCTCACCTAAACAAAAAATCCGATCAGCGTTTCGACGTGAACGGATCATGCAAGAGACGCTCTATCGAATCGGACGACATATGAACGATGAGTGGGAACACATACAAAATCAAAAAGCGTATGAGTTGCTTCAATCTGAAATCGAGCCTGATCGGTAAATAAAAAAGGTCACCCTTTCAACAAAAGGATGACAGACAACGCATAGTGTTATCGATGACTCATTTTAATAGCGTAGTCATTTAATTGACGAAACTCTTTATTGTAGAGCCTTTTCAAACTTGGTTTAGCGAGTCTATAAAGGAACGAATGATACCAGTGGAATATTTCTGCTGATACAGTAATTCGTATCTCTGTTTGGTTCTGCCTCGCATGCAATTCATATTGACCAATCGATATACCTAATTCGTCTTTATTTCGGACATCGATGAAAAAAGGTGGACGAATCTCTTCCACCCAAGCATCAGCAGAAAATGTTTTATTTTTGTGTTTTTGCACGGCACGAAACGCTTGACCAGCGTAACTATATTCAGCAGGATCTCCTTCAGCAAATGTATAATTTTCAATCGTATTACTCCAATTACGCATATGCTCCATCTTAGAAAGATAATCAAATACTTTATCGATAGGTGCATCTATCACTTTTACTCTTTTATAAATATGTAATGTTGACATGGATATCACCTCACTCAATCTTTTTTTAGATGTTCATTGTATCACTCATGATTTATGTTATCAGGAAGTATTTACTATTGTAAGAGTTGAATAGTAAATGAAAGGAGAATACAGATGGAGGAAACGAAGCAAGTCCGGATCAAGATGAGTGCCGTGACCGTTGAATTTTTAGAGGAATATCGGGAGAGAGAACGGTTGTCCGGGATTGGTCCGGCCATCGATCGCATCATCCGCGACTATCAGGAGATGATCAAAAAGCAATGGGACTTGAACTATGTCAGTCGTTCCATCTCGAAACAGATCGAGCAAGAGTTGACGACGTTCTGGGAAGAACAGATTTCAAAAAGTCTCTCTCCGTTACGAAAGAGCGTCCAACAAACAGACCTTCAAACACAGGTATTGATCGAATTGCTACAAGCCCTGATGCAGACGGAGAGCATCGAAGACATCATCCCGACGACCGAATACCGTCCCTCGTTTCTTGAAACGGCAGAGACGGCTGTAAGAAAGCGAATCGACCAACGAAAGCAATATAAGCATTCAGACGAAGAAAGGATGATCCACAAATGAGACGACTCGAAGCCTTCACACTCGCCACACTTCTCGAACTGCATCAGACTCATGTCGCCGTCATGATTCATCAAACGCGCTATGACATTCCCCTTTCACAGGAGGAACACGCGCTACTGCAACTCTTGCAGGAAGAACCCTTGGTATTACTCCCGGTATCACGTGATCACCGTCATCTACTACTCGATCGACTGGCTACCGACCCGATGGTATTAGAAGAGTTGAACGATTTTGAAGGTGCTGCTGATTCGTCCGTTTCGTCGGAAGGAGCGTGAGTGGTATGGCATATAAGAAGAAAACGCGTGAGGATTACCAGAAGGAAGTGCAAGCGTTGACAGATAAGATGGAGACGCAGCTCGCCTCCCACTTCGTCAGTCAGGAGAGCATCAAGGAACACCTCGACTTCATGAGCCGGTTCCATCGCTACTCGACGCGGAACATGCTGTTGATTGAGGAGCAGTTCCAAGGTGCCCGTGCCGTCGGCTCCTATGCCTACTGGGAGAAGCAAGGTGTCCAGGTCCAAAAGGGTGAGAAAGGGATTAAAATCTTCGTTCCCTCCCCCGTTACGTTCATCAAACGAGAGACGGAGTGGGTGGCGTGGAAGGACGCCATGAAGACGGAGCAAAAACGTGCAAAGGAAGGGTCTCTTCCGACGCGTAAAGCGATGTACTACAAGATTGGTCATGTCTTCGAGTACACACAGACCGATGCACGGGAAAAGGGACTTGAAGTCTCCGAGCTGTTTGCTTCCTATCATCGAAATGGATCGCTTCGCGAGGCGGAATCGTTTCGCCGAGCGTTGAACGGGATTGCTGAGACACAAGACGTGAAAATACTCGATCAGCCATTAAGCGAGCTTGGTACCGCGAAAGGATGCTTCTATCCGGAACTGAACGCGATCGCCCTCAATCCGCGCAACTCGGACATCGAGAACGTGACCGTCCTGATCCATGAACTCGCGCATGCCAATCTGCATAACTTAGAACGAAATGAAGAACGCGGAATCGAGTTGAATCCGCACGAGAAGGAATTCCAAGCGGAGATGGTCGCTTACACGGTCGCGGCGCACTTTGGTTTTTCGACGGACGAGTTTTCATTGTCGTATCTCGCCAACTGGACGCAAGGCAGAGACTTGCGTGATAAGGAAGACCTGTTGCACGAAGTCCATCAAACATACGGACATTTCATCCGTGAAATCCATTCTGCGCTCGAGCAGGAGCAAATCTTGGAACGCGAAGCATCACCTATTAAAATGATTGAGTACATCGAACAGACTGCACAGGTCACAGAACACGGACTACCGTTAGCTGAACGGCTAGATCGAATCATGCAACATTCACCAGAGGACGTCGGTGCTTACCTGACGAGCATCGCTAAGCAGGACACGCAACAAGACCTTTCAACGTTCGAACAACCAATGATGCTGGTCCATGGAGCGACAGATTTTTTCGAACCGTTCGCAAAAGCCAACGATCGGGACTTCGACGAACATGAGACCGTCGCCTACACGCTCGTCATCCCGGGCGAAGAACCAATCAGCCAACACTTCCGCATCCTCGATGATGCGATGGGACCGTACCATCACATCCTGAATACAGAAGTCGTCAGTAAGGAGACCGAACAAGTACTCGAAAAAGCATGGTACGACGAGATGATTTCTACGGAAGATCGTGATTTAGAAAAAGTCCGACAGATCGTAACGCATCACTTCAACGTACCAGAACAAGATTTCCGGAGCCGTTAAAAACAAATACTATTCTCTTTCAAAATCAAGACTGCAAATCAAAAAGTATGTCTCATTCCACACAAAAAAGAGGAACGAATTCGATACTTCGCTCCTCTTCTTTTATACTACTCTCACTTACATTCTGAATTTCTTAAGCAAGTCAGAGACTACTCGTAGATAATTTATTTAGAATGATTTTTTTTATCCTTTTTCATCTTAATAGCTACCATGATACAAACAAATGCCCCCATAAAACTAGAGAAAATCGCAATGAACGCTCCATTGATCAATTAAAAAACATCCCATCGATTAGATTTTTATTGTTAATTGTATTCCACTTAAATATTGCTCAGAAAACTATTAGACAAAAAATCAAAGTTTAAATCAAGACTTTTTCTAATATGTGCTAAAATCATTACCTTTTCATTCAAGAATTGTTTCTAGAGTCCTATTATTTTACTAGTTCATCTTGAAGTAGTTTATTGTAGTTCAATCTTCTTTTCACCAAGCTCTTTTCCTGCTAATCCTTGAGTAGCTTTCAAGGTGACGACTGCCTTGGGATCCTCAATGTCATAAGCCATAATCCCTTTTGCAGTACCACCCGGTTTGATATCATCCAGCTGATGCTCTAAATAAGAGGCATACTTCTCTTCTTGTGGCGTCATCCCTACCTCTAGCTTGTTAATTGTATCGGTTCCTTCTTGTGTCGCTTCAAAGCATGCAATCCAGACATTCGTTCCATTAAGCGGCTTCTTGCTGTCATTCGTCGTCTCATATGTGAAGACGAGTTGGGGCTTTTCGCGGAAGTATTCTTTACTCGGCTCAAGTACTTCTGTCGAAAGAATCTTGACGGTCGCCATGTCGATCTTTAGCGTGTCGTCTTTGAAATAGACATCTTCCTTTTTCGGCTCTGCTACCTTGACCTTTTCAGTCGGATTCGCTGTTTTTTAGGTGGATTTTCTATCGTTTCTTGTGTGCCGCATCCAACGAGTGATAACCCTAGTCCGATAATGACGACCGCTTTTCCTAACTTATTCATCTGCTTCAGCTCATTTCTTTTTTAGTCTTCCCATAGTTCTTCCATCAACTCATCGATTTCGTCTGACAGTCGTTGCCGTTCGCGATCGTCCTTCTCGATATGACCGTATTCATCAATCCAGATGACATCGCCGGATTCTACCGTCATCGGGAAGTAAGAAATCAAGATGTCGCGCATCCCATCATCGAACTCGACGACGACCCACTTTCCTTCAATTCGGTCGATGATCCCTTTTCGCTTCGTCATTTCGACTTCTTGATCGTGTAGGACGATCCGTTCCCTTCGAAAACGATTGTGCCACTCTTATCGGTTCGAAGCATCGTCGCCTTCGCGCGCTTCAGGTTCGTCACGACTTCCTTCGTTGGATGTCCATAGGCATTCTTCCCAACACTGATGACGGCATACTTCGGTTTGACGTATTTGAGGAACGTCGCGCTCGTCGACGTCTTCGCCCCATGATGCCCGACCTTGAGGACATCTGCCCGTAGCGTCTTCTTCTTCGCGATCATGTCCTGTTCCGACTTCAGTTCCGCATCTCCCGTGAACAGGAACGTATTCTTCTTATAAGCGACGTGTAAGACCGCGCTCCAGTTGTTCAGATCACTCTTCGCATAGTCTTTGACCGGTCCGACGAACTGCGCCTTTACGCCTCCTTTGACCGGAAGCGAGACGCCAGCCTTTGCTGTCTTGATTGTCAGCTTCTCGCGTTTGACCGCCAACAAGAAGTCCTTGTAAGCTTGCGTCGTGTGCTTGATCTTTGGTGCATAGACACTCTTGACCTTGAACGAATCAAGGACTTCATCAAGACCACCGATATGATCGGCATCCGGATGCGTCGAAATCAACATTTCGATGTCACCGACCTTCTGTTTCTTCAAATAAGTGACGAGTTCATCGCCTTTCCCTTTGTTCCCACCATCGATGACGATGTCTTCACCGCTCGGCATCTTGATGTAGATTGCGTCGCCCTGACCGACATCAATATAGTGAACTTTGATTTTTGGTGTCGCTGCCTCTGCACTTTGCTGTGGTCCAACGAGTAATCCAATGCTTGCGAGCGCTAAGCTCGCACCCATCCATTTTCGTTTCATCTTCCATCACTCCATTCCTGATTTGTAAGTTATCTCTAGTATACAGTGAATACCAGTAGATAGTTGGTCATATTTTCCACCTACTCATTTTTCTTAATAGGTCAAACGATGTATAGATTGATACACAAAAAAACAGACCTCATTGGGTCTGTTTTATAAAGTGTTTCTGCATGAAATTTGTTAGTCGATCGACATCGATAAACCATGTCACGTGCTCGATTGATCCGTCTACTTCTCGTACGAAACGAATCTGGGCATCAATTAGTGTCACCGTACCCAACTTCGCCTCTTTTTGCCCTTTGTTTTGATCAAGCATTTCAAACATCTCTAATACATTCATATACTCCGCTCCTCGCTATTTTCTTGACCACAGCATAGGATGGATTGAGAGTGTTTACGAATTACCTTAAATAGGATAAGTGAAGTGATATGTAAGATAACCGAGTTGTTACGAAGCGACATACAGTTGTTTTCCACGCAAATCAAAAAAAGAAACGACCTTTTCTAATATCGTTTCAGACATGAAAATGGATATGATCCTGTCGCACACCGAATCAATAGAGATAAATAAGTATACCTACGATCATAATAATTGGAATCAATAATACCTTAACGGTACGACTTTAAAAGCTTTTCTTTTGTAAATAAAAAATCAATCAATAGGAACAGTCAGAATGCAGTCGGGACGAGATAGAGTAAATTGTCGTTCGTAAGTGCTGCACCGAATACATTGGTCGATCCACCATAGTTTATATGTAATTTCTCCTTTTTTAGATATCCTCGCATGAAATACATCATTTACTACCGAAGCGCTAATGACGATCTAATACGTGGACAAAAATTTTCCTTTAGTATGCCATTCCTCCCACTAAATCCTAACTTTTTATTTTTCTTTTTTTAGCATTATATGGAACTATCCGTGTCCTCCGTCGCAAGGAACAGTAACGTAAGATACAGGTAGCTGTACACGGAAGGAATTGTTGTATGAAGGACTACGTATAGGGATGCATAACTTTCATAATATCTAAGGAAAATGAGATGTTAGTGTCGAAAATTGCATTGATCTCTTCTTCCATGGCCATCACAACTTATTTATGTCCTTCCTCGAACGAAGCATACAGGATCAATATTTTTTCACTTTCGCTTTTCACCCCACTTTTCACGTGTTTTCGAATTGTCCCTCGACAAACAAATAATCATTTATTAAAACAAGACTAAAAATCAGCGTAATCCAAGAGAATATTACCCTTTAATTAACTAAGTTAATATATATAAACCATTTTAAAAAAATTATTCCATTTATAATTATATATTGAAATAAAACCCAATATGTTGTTGAATAAAATTGTATCGTATGTTTAGGGAGGCGATTATGAAGAAATTAGTTATTTTTTTAACAAGTTTAATGATATTGATTTCAATTACTATTTTTCTTGATGATAATTCTCAAATATCAGTGGAAGAGTGGGAAATTAATAGAAAAGTTCCTAAAACTGATTTAAAACAAGTTGAGGGGTGGGGTTGGAAAGCAGTACATAACCCCTCAAAAAACAATATTAAAAGAAAAGTTAAGGTAGCAATAATCGATTCCGGAATTGACACTCAACACAATGATTTGACTGGATTAGTTACTAAAGAGTACAACGCTATTGAGGAAGGAAAAAAAATAATTGATGATAGTGGTCATGGAACATCTGTTGCCGGAATCATTGGAGCAATAGACAACGATTATGGTATTAAAGGGATAGCTCCGTCAAAAGTAGTAGACATTTATTCAGTTAAAGCTTTTGAAAACAATACAAGCACTGCTAAATACTTAGAAAAAGCTTTTGAATGGGCAATTAATCAAAACGTAGATTTAATTAACTTAAGTGCAGGAACAAATGTTCATACAAAAAAATTATCAACTCTTATTGAAAAAGCAACAGATAAAAATATCATTATCATTGCTGCTGCTGGAAATAGCTTTGACGGTAAAGTCAAGTTCCCCGCTAGTTCAAAAAAGGTAATTTCTGTTGGTGCAGTTAACTATAATTTAAAGCAAGTATCGGGAACATCCAAAGGAAAGATAGATTTTGTAGGACCTGGAACGAATATACTTACTACGTTACCTAAAAACTCATATGGCTTTTTTGGGTATACTTCGTCAGCTACTGCATTTGTAACAGCTGTTTACCTAAATAAGATAAGTTCTTATCCAGACAAGTCGAATTACAATTATAAAACTTTATATGATGAGTTTAAGAAAAAAGCAATTTACATAGACAAAGATGAAAAAGTTTATGGACAAGGCTTTATTCAAAATTAGGAGGAAAAGAATATATGAAGAAGATGAAAAAAGTATTAATAAACCTGATAATTTGTTGCATGCTTTTCATTACAGTAACTTCTTCTGCAAAAGCAGAAACTCTACCTACTGACGATATTACACTTTTTGAAGAAAATCTAAAAAGTGACCTCTTAGATTCAGGAATTTCAAATCCCGAAGTTAAGGTTATGCTTCCTATGGAGAGTCAAAGTTCAAAAGTTGAAGATGAAGTTGAAGAATTATATGAAGAAAAATTTGCTGACGTAATTGAAAAGCCTTTAGAAGAAGTTAAGTCTGATGATATTGATCAAGTATACGAAGATGTCATTAATGATGAAGTAGAAGGTATTGATAAAGAGGATGTGAAAGAATTTAATGAGCTTTTCTATACTAAACAAGAAGAAGTAGAAGATTCCGAATTAGTAGAAGAAATTAAGGAAGAGTTAGCAATTGAGTCAACTAGTGACAACTTTGTTGAAGAAAATGATGTTCTTATTGAGGTTTCAGGCATTAACGATTTAGGAGAGGAGTTCACTACAGCAATCGGCTTCAAAATTGGTGGAAACTCTTTTGATATCATCACTGAAGCTGATACAGAAGATAACCAAGTTTTTGAGTTAGAAACGGAAAAGCTGTCAGCAGAACAATTAACAGGTACTCTTACAAATCTTGATTCAAATGAATCTGTAGAAATAGATACTGATTCTAATGAGTTTCAAGCTTCAGCTTTTTGGGTTCCAGCTTTAGGCGTTTATGTAGGATATACAATGTTACAAGCATTAGCAATTAGTGTAGGAGCCGCTACCTTAATATATCTTGCATCTCAAGGTTTGATTAATATCATTAGCGGATCCCTTTGGGTTGCTGGAAAAGTTGCAAATAGTAATACAAAAAACAAAAAATACGTTCATTATAAAGCTTCACGTGCTTTCAATTCTAAAGGGTTATGGGTAGGACCAGGGCAAAGTAAAACTAAAGCGATTAATAGAATAGCCTCTAATTTAGATTGTTGGAGTGTTGGATCGGTCAATGCTCGCTTATTAGCAACTGGAGCCTCTCGGACTGGAAGATATAATTACCATAAGGCGCACAAATCATATACTAAAGGAATAAGAACTTTTAGTCATTATCATCGCTATGAACACGGAGGAGGACACTCCTTTTATGGAGGAGGTACTCTATGGTAAAATCCTTATCTGAACTACCAAAAAATATTCATTATAATTAACTATACTTTTCGAGTTTCCAAGAAAGGATGAATATAATTTTGGATAAATATAACTCAGAAAAATTTGTTCCAAAAAAAATTGATTTTATAGATAAGATGATAATGAATCGTTTCCATGCAATTAGACTAAAAAAAAGCGATACAAGAATTGGACATTTAATGGATGATCCTTTTTTACCGCCTTATAATACGATTTGCGGTATTTACTGCATCTATCGAAAATCAATATTAGAGGTCTTAAGTGGAAAAATTACATCATTTAATAGCTATAAATTTAAAACAAATTTCTCTTCAGATAAATTAATTGAAGAAGAAGACTTTGAAGACGTTTTAGATTTTGCAATCTTTGTTGTAATTTCTTCAGAAGACAGTGAATATATTTCTCATTACTTTATTGGTGGCGATTCAGAAAGACTTAATAGCATATTAAACATTTGTTTAGGATATCCTCAAGCAGAAAATCAAAAAATTCTTAATAATACTCTTAAACATTTTAATAAAGATATTGTTGCAGTGGAGAATATGGAGTATCTAGATAACATATTGAATGAACACCCATGAAAATCAGATAAACTAAAAGTTAATAAGGCACTCAAGTATACTATCGTCTAGCATGTAAATTGGGTTACATTACTATAATCAAAAAGGATGAAAGATACAATAATCTATACCTTATGTAAAAAACTTATGCTTCTTCAAAAAGATGATTCTTGTATTTTACAGGAATCATCTTTTTCATGTTCATTAGTAACGATGACGGTAAAATATGGTCAGCATTCCTGATCAAATAATGTTTTCGTACACATTTATAAATCAACCAAGTGAACTTTCAAATCGCGTTGCAAGAGACACCCTAACCATTCTTTCAATCGAAGCGATGTTCACTATTACACTTAATGATGAGATTTATTTTGAAACTTCCTTACCTATTTTAGAGTTTTATAGATCATTTTATCGCTGGAAAGAAAAATCAAATGCAATACCAGTCCCTGCATTTCATTGTTATTCAGTAGAATTCGATGATTATGAAGAAGGTGCTATCATTTCAATGATCCCTTTTTTCTAATCAAGTTCGAATTAAATCGATTTGGGGTGAAAAGGATATCTATAATGTTTTCCCTTTAGACGTATTAGTTTCATCTTTACTAGATCTTGATTACACCTTAAAGAAAGAAATTGAAGCATATTTTGATATTCAGTTAGAAAATTTATACCGCATATCCCTTACAAATCGCTAGATAATTAACGTTTTTGATTGAATTAGAGATGTTTAGTTTATCTATAGATAATATTTAATATATTTCGCTCCGTGTCCTCCGACGTAAGGAACAGGAACGTAGAGATGCCTCGCGTATGCGAATCGCAGCTCTCGTTATCGGTCTGGCAGGAGGGCAGCGGTGCGATGAGGATGTTGCTGCGTGCAGCTTACAGCCTCACGCATGAGCCCGAAAAATCTTCTCCTGTTGTACAACATCAAGTAGAAAAAAGATTGCTACTTATCTATAAAAAGATCATTTCACTTCAATCAGCTATCTCTCCTCGAACCTTCATGCACTCCACTACTTGTCTCACTACTGCATCCTCCATAACACCCTTCTATCTATATAGAAAAGAATAGATGTACTTTCTCACCCGCAGTGGATCCGTCCACTGCGGGTCTCTCATTGCCCTTGGATTCGGGGCGAATCCATTCCTTACTCGCTTGCGCTCTCTCAAAAGAAAAACGTCGTCGTTTTTCGTCCATGCTCTCGCGCGCAGATAGGACGGGGTTGTCCCGTCCGTCTACGCTATATTCCCCCTTTAAAGAACACCCTGCGCTTTCAGGCTGACGTATTCTTCTCCGGCACCGACGATGATGTGGTCAAGTAACAGAATACCGACGATACGCCCGACCTCAACGAGCCGTTCTGTCACCTCGATGTCTTCCCGTGATGGATGCGGGTCACCGCTCGGATGCTGATGACTGACAATGAGCGACGTCGCATTGTTGAGGATGGCGGACTTGAAAATTTCGCGAGGATGGACGACGCTCGAGTTGATGCTCCCGACGTGCGCCCGATGGACAGCGATGACCCGGTTCTTCGTATTGAGTAAGATGACGAGGAATACCTCACGGTCATCGTCCTGGATGAAGCGTTTGGCGACACAGAACGCGTCCTCGGGGGATGTGATATGCGTCGTCTCGAGCACGACGTCCGGTTCTCGGACCTCTTGGCGGATACGGATGATTTCAACGAGTGTAGTCAGTTTCATGGAAAAGCTCCTTTCGCGAGTGGGATGCAGTCCGACACGGTGCCGTCCTGTTGACGGGAACGCAGCGAGCGTCGCGAGGCGGCGCAAGGGTGACCGCAGGGAAAGATCAAAAAAAGCGGACAGCGCACCGGGACGAAGGCTTCCGGAGCCCGCGAGCGAAAAGCTTTGCTTTGAGCCAAAACGCGGAGGAAGACGAGGAACGGCAGCGGCTTTTTTTGATGGCCCTTGCGCCGACGAGGAGCGAGCTAGAGTACGGAAACAGGACGGCTTGCGGTCCCTTCCCATCAGACAGAGCGGTACCGCTCTGTTCCATGCCTTTGAAAGGATCATTCACCGCACCACCAATTCCAAATAAGACAGCAAGAACTGATAAGTAGCGTTATAATGAAGGACGCAATGAC
>NZ_JFYW01000011.1:0-222819 GCF_000632205.1 Exiguobacterium sp. RIT341 | reverse complement strand
GTAGGAGTCTGGGCCGTGTCTCAGTCCCAGTGTGGCCGATCACCCTCTCAGGTCGGCTATGCATCGTCGCCTTGGTGGGCCGTTACCCCACCAACTAGCTAATGCACCGCAAGGCCATCTCAAGGTGACGCCGAAGCGCCTTTCATCAGCGGACCATGCGGTCCGTTGAACTATCCGGTATTAGCTCCGATTTCTCGGAGTTATCCCAATCCTTGAGGCAGGTTCCTTACGTGTTACTCACCCGTCCGCCGCTCATTCCACTGCCTTCCCTCCGAAGAGTTCCGTCAGTTTCCTGCGCTCGACTTGCATGTATTAGGCACGCCGCCAGCGTTCGTCCTGAGCCAGGATCAAACTCTCCATAAAGTGTTTGACTTGCTCGTTGTTGTGACCGGAGTCACGATTGACGAAGCTTGCGCTTCATTCGTTTTTGTATTCCGTAGAATACGATTTTTGCCCCATCGTTCAGTTTTCAAAGTTCGTCGTGTCGTTTTCAGCGACTTTAATAAGATATCACGGAATAACTTAAGCGTCAATCCTTTTTTGAAATCTTTTTTCTTTCCTGTCACCGTCCAGCGCGTGTTGCCCTGTCGACATGTATTAATATACTATCTCGGTATAATACCGTCAATAGTTTTTCTAAAAAAACTTTTGAAATCTTTTTTCTTCTATATATAGCAAAAACAATTCTAGGAAAAAGTAAAGCCGATCGTCATACGACCGGCTCATACGTCACGAGTTCGACTCCCGCCCCTTTAGTCGTTTGATATGAGATACGAATCAAACCTTTTCGCATGAAGAAATCGATTAAGCTGCTCAAATCTACTTTAACTTCTTGCAATCGTTCTTCTTCCATCAATTCATACATCGTCCAAGGATCCGTCCGTTCACGCATAATTTCGAATAAATAGCGTCCTCCCGATAAAACCTTGGATTGCAAAAGGTGCTCAAGCCCAATCAAAGCAAGATGAATACGTTGATCTAGTGTCTCTTCACTCATCAATAATTGCTCGTATAGTTTATAGACATCCGGGTCATCGAGTCGCGCCTGTTCCCAAACGACCGTTTCAGGATGTTTTCCTTTTTCGAGGACGGATAACCGTGCCAGGTGATGCAACGCATGATGGACATGTGTATAGGCATCATAATGATGTCCGCGACTAAACAAGTTTCTTCCATCTTGGAAACGACGCAACAATTTAGCAAAGGAAATCGTCATCTGTAAATGTCGTTCCTCATCAGGAAAATCGAGTAGTTGTCTTTTTAAGTCAACTAAGTAATCGTTTCGTTCGAATACGATCGTCCCTTCAGCAATCCAATGAATTGCTCGTCGATTAGCGTTCAATAAAATCCAACGCGATAACACATCCTCGTGTACAAGATGTAAAGATACTTTCAACGTATTCAATCGGTAATGTTTAATCGTCCATTCGACTTCCGGATCTCTTGTGATGACAACAAGAAGTGTATCAAATTGATCTGTCAGAGAATCCCGTGGTTGTCGTTTTTCAACCGCAATGATTCCTTGAGTTTCACGATAAGCCGCGTATTCCGAATAAATCGTTCGTGTTGCTTGTTCCATTTACTTCTCACCCTTCTATACGAACTCGTCGTTACCATTTTCGACAAAAAAACAAGCTTTCCTTCTTCAGGCAATCCCGCATCTTATGCTAGACTGACAACAGGGGGAATTCACTTGAAAAAACAACGAAAAAATAAAATAAACCGCGCGCGAAACTTAGCAATGTTCCTCGTATTCGGCGGTATGCTCGTCATGTACGGCGGTCTATTACTTAAACGATTTGAGATCATCATGGTCTTACTCATGCTTCTCGGTTTCGTCATGGTCCTCGCCAGTACGGCACTCTACTTCTTGATTGGTCTAACATCAACGAAGGCAGCTGTCGTTACTTGTCCGAATTGTGGAAAAGAGACAAAAGTCCTTGGTCGCGTTGACTTATGTATGCATTGTGACGAACCACTGACGATGGATCCTTCTCTCGAAGGAAAAGAATTTGACGAAAAGTACAATAAACACAATAAACGAGCTCCCCGCTAAGGGCAGCTCGTTTTTTTATTGGACATTCGATTGACAGTCCGGGCAAGTTCCATACACCTCTAGTCGATGACGATCGACTTTGAAACCTGTTAAATGAGCCGCTACCGTTTCGACATCATCGAGCACAGGATAATTGAAATCAACGATCTTTCCGCAGTTCTCACAGATCATGTGGTAATGGCGTGTCGTAACGAAATCGAAGCGACTTGAAGCGTCTCCGTAGTTCATTTCCTCAACGATTCCCTTTTCTCGAAAAACGCGTAAGTTATTATATACAGTCGCCACACTCATATTTGGAAATCGATGTTCGAGTGCACGATAAATCTCATCCGCTGTCGGATGTGTGTGTCCCGTCGTCAGATATTCTAAAATCGCGTGACGTTGTGGTGTCATTCGAACGCCTGATTCCCGAAGCGACTTCACGGCGTCATCCAGCATTTCGTTAGCCACGTCCATCCCCTCATTTCTATCTTTCATTGATTATCAGATTATAATCTTTATAATTAGTCTACCTACAAAAAGTCATTCCGTCAACGGCTCTGCACCGGATTTGACGTCCATGATACAATCATATCGTGATATTTTTCACGAATCATCGATTGGAGGAATCCTCATGTCTACTCACACTACTCGCCCTACTTCAGAGGCGTTATATGAAATCGCACAAGAGTGTATCGTTGGTGGCGTCAACAGCCCATCCCGTTCATTCAAAGCCGTCGGCGGCGGTGCACCTGTCTATATGGAAAGCGGAAAAGGTGCTTACTTTTATGATGTCGATGGCAATCGCTACATTGATTACTTAGCGGCCTACGGTCCGATCATCACAGGACACGGTCACCCCCACATTACGGAAGCGATCACACACGCTGCCCAGAACGGTCTTCTTTATGGCACGCCCCACCGTCTAGAAATCGACTTTGCACATAAACTACAAAAAGCGATTCCTTCGCTTGAAAAAGTACGTTTTACGAACTCCGGAACGGAAGCCGTCATGACGACGATTCGCGTCGCACGAGCATATACAGGTCGTGAGCTTGTCGTGAAGTTCAGTGGCTGTTACCACGGTCACTCGGATTTGATGCTGATCGCAGCAGGAAGTGGTCCAGCGACACTTGGTTCTCCCGATTCAGCAGGTGTCACGAAAGCGACGGCAAAAGAAGTCATCACGACACCATTCAATGATATTGAATCGTACCGTCAAATCATGGAACAATGGGGCGATCAAGTCGCTTGTGTACTCGTTGAACCAATCGTCGGAAACTTCGGTATCGTCGAACCGCAACCTGGATTCCTTGCTGCAGTCAACGAAATTACGCATGCTCACGGTGCACTTGTTATTTACGATGAAGTCATCACTGCATTCCGTTTCACGTACGGCAGTGCACAAGAGTTACTCGATATCCGCCCCGATATGACGGCGCTCGGCAAAATCATCGGTGGTGGTTTACCGATTGGTGCTTATGGCGGTCGCAAGGAAATCATGGAACACGTCGCGCCACTCGGTCCGGCTTATCAAGCGGGAACGATGGCAGGTAACCCAGCATCGATGGCCGCCGGTATCGCTTGTCTTGAATTACTTGAGCAGCCTGGTGTCTATGAAAAACTTGATTACCTCGGTGCCTTACTCGAACAAGGTGTACTGGAAGCAGCAAAACGTCATGACGTCACGATTACGATCAACCGTCTAAAAGGTGCCATGACGGTCTACTTTACGGATGAAACAGTCATCGATTACGATGGTGCAGAACGTGCAGATAGCGAGATGTTCGGACGTTTCTTCAAATTGATGCTAGAAGAAGGCGTCAACCTCGCTCCTTCGAAATACGAAGCGTGGTTCCTGACGACAGAACATACGGAAGCCGACATCAAGGAGACGATCGCAGCAGTCAATCGTGCCTTTGCTCGACTTTAAATCTCTTCACTAAAAAAGCAGCGCCCTCGCAAGGGGCGCTGTTTTTTGTTATTCGACGAGTTCCAGATTTTGAATGGCATACAGTTCAAAATAAGCGCCTCGTTTTTGCATGAGAACTTCGTGTGTGCCAATTTCCGTAATCTGACCATTTTCAATGACGACGATCTTATCGGCATCGGTAATCGTTGATAAACGGTGCGCGACAGTAAACGTTGTCCGCCCTTTTGCAAGACGCGCTAACGAATCTTGAATCATCGCTTCGCTCTCTAAATCGAGCGCACTCGTCGCCTCATCCAAGATTAGAATCGGCGGATTCTTCAAGAAGACCCGCGCAATCGCAAGACGTTGTTTTTGACCACCCGATAGCTTAACGCCTCGTTCACCGACCGGCGTATGATAACCGTTCGGTAATCGTTCGATGAATTCGTGGGCATTCGCTGCTTTTGCTGCTGCGATGACTTCCTCGTCCGTCGCGTCCGGATTCCCCATCTTGATGTTCATTTGGACCGACTCACTAAATAGAATCGATTCCTGCATGACCATCCCGATCTGATCGCGAAGACCTCGCAACTTCAAGTCACGAATATCAACACCGTCAAGCGTGATCCGACCGGCAGACACATCATAAAAACGCGGAATCAAACTGACGAGCGTTGATTTCCCGCCACCTGACATCCCGACGAAAGCAATCCGTTCGCCTGCCTGAACGTCAAGCGTCAAGCGATCGATCGCCAGCTCGCCGCCTTCTTCATAAGCGAAACTGATGTTTTCAAATTGAACGTTTCCGCGGACATCTTTCGGTTCACGCGCATTCGGTTTTTCCGTGATGTCGTACGGCTCATCTAAAAACTCGAACATCCGATCCATCGAGGCAATCGACTGTGTCAACGTCGTTGAGGAGTTGACGAGACGACCGAGCGGTGCATACAGACGGTCGATATAACCAATGAACGCGACCATCGTCCCAAGTGTCACTTGATTGTTCAAGACGAAGAACGCCGCCGTTCCGAAGATCAGGATTGGTGCGAAGTCCGTAATCGTCGAGACGACGACGTATGTCCGCGCATTCCAGTTCGTTTGACGAAGCGCTGCTTTTAAGAACCCATCATTTTGATGTTTGAACGCTTTGTTCTCGTGTGGTTCCAGTGCAAAACTACGGATGACCGCCATGCCGTTGACCCGCTCCGTCAAATGACCTTGTAGCTCCGCAAGTGCTGCCGAGCGTTCCCGTGTCAATCCACGTAAGCGACCGTAAAAGAACTTAACGGCGAGGGCGTAGAAGGGTAAAGGAATGATGGCGATAAGCGTCAACTTCGGATCAATCGTCCACATGATGGCAATGGCAATAAAAATCGTGATCATATCAAGCCATAGATTCATTAATCCTGTGACGACGAAGTCTTTCGTCTGCTCGACATCATTGATGATCCGCGAAATGACTTCTCCGGTTTTCGTATTCGAATAAAAACGAAGCGACAATTTCTGAACATGATCAAACAATCGGTTCCGTACGTCAAATAGAATCTTCGACGCTGACCATTGTGCGAGATATTGGCGAACGTATTCAAGCGGCGGCTTGACGATCAAGAAGATGAAGACACCTGCTCCGATCAAATATGCCAATTGCTTACTTTTTTCCGCCATCGGCATCGTGTTCCCAGTTAGGATATGGTCGATGATGTACTTATACAACAATGGAAGTCCGAGTGGGATCGAGAACTTGATGATCCCGACGAAGACCGTCAAGAGGATCTGTTTTTGATACGGCTTGACGAACGCCATATACCGACGAATCGAGCCTTGTTTCTTACGTTTTGCTTGTGTTGCCACATGTTTCACTTCCTTCAACTAAAAAAAGACGATGGCGAACCATCATCTCCGATATCTTGTTTCATATTCACGATACCACATATCCACAAAAGCCGGGTTAAATGGACCCTTGCGACTACGAATCCACTGGATCAGGATTTGGACATTGTCTTTCAAAATACGATCGATCGCCTTCGGATAATTCATCTCGCGGCGATGTTTCTCATATTCGTCCTCATCAAGGATCATGTAGGACATATCCGGATATACTTTGATATCTAAATCATAATCAATGTACTTGACTGCTCGATCTTTCTCATCGAACGTAGAAGGGGATCCGAGGTTACAGTAGTAATAAATGCCATCCTCCCGAATCATGCAAATGACATTGAACCAGAGTTCTGTTGAAAAATAACAGATTGCAGGCTCTCGCGTTCGCCACTGACGACCATCCGATTCACTGACCATGATGCGATCATTGAACCCAATCAATTCTTCTTCCGTCGATTTCAGCACGAGCGTTTCTTCCCAAACTCTGTGTAAGCTCCCGTTATGTTTGAAACTTTGAATCTCAATCTTGCTACTTTCTTTTGGGAATCGACTCATGTGCTACTCCTTTCTAAAGCGTTTTTCTTCCATTCTGTTATACTCTCGTGCTTATTATACCCATTTTCAGAACACATGAAAAACGAAAGGGTATTTTTTCAGAAAAATGACGGAATTCAGCCTTGAAAGTGATTCAAAATCGCATTTTTTCGCTGTTTGAACATCGGTTTCAAGATGAATGCTTCAATGACGAAGGCTGGTAAGAAGGAGGCATACGTCACTTCATCCATGAAATAGACGCCAGATTCACGTTCTTCGACTCGGTGCACGTGGCACCAGGCACGAAACGGATACGGCACTTTTGTACCAACATCGACGAAGACATATTCTTCTACGAAAGGAATCCAAGACGTCCACGAGACAAATAGTGGTGAAACTCCGACACGTAGACGAATCGTATTCCCGGCTCGCGTCCGTGTATCACCCGACGTCTTCACTTGCGGAAATACCGTCAATCGACTCAATGCCTTGGCATCACTTAAAAAATCCCACGCTTGCTTCTTTGATGTATCGACACGCGTCTCAAATCGAAAAGTATGCATTAGATCTCCCCCTTTAATAGTCGATCAATCTTCATTTGGGCGACAGATATCGGATGCGTCGCATACGTTTCCTGATCGACGAGTACTGTCTGATCCGGCTGTTCCGTCACGCGATAGACGGCGATCTCCCAAATCCGGTGTGAGAAGATATGTCGGACGTGCCCGACAAGCGTTCCCTCACGCTCTTCTTCCGCTTCTCGAAGTGGATATTGCCACATACCTGCAAGCAAACCGGTCTCCCCCCGTTGTTCAATTGCGATTTTTCCGTCTGCTTCATAAACAAGAGCGTCATAAGGAATTATTTGCGTCTTCCCTTTCTTCGTCTTCACAGGCAGTTCTTCCTGTGCGTTTCGGTCATATGCAAAACAAACGTCTTGAACAGGACAAAGTCCACACATCGGTGACTTCGGCGTACAGACCATCGCGCCAAGTTCCATCAACCCCTGATTGAAGCTTGACGGATCAGCTGGATCAATCAATTGATGCACGGCCGCTTCAAACAATTTTCGCGTCTTCGGTGCAGCGATATCTTCATAAATTCCAAGTACACGCGATAGGACGCGCATCACGTTCCCGTCCACTGCCGGTTCTGCTTGCCCATAAGCAATCGATAGAACTGCTCCTGTCGTATACGGACCGACACCCTTCAGTTGACTGAACAATTCCTTTTCATCGGGCACGATTCCATCATATTTTTCAACAACTTCCTGAACCGCGATTTGAAGGTTCTTGACACGGGAATAGTACCCTAAGCCCTCCCAGTGCTTCAGGACTTCACTTTGATCCGCTTCTGCTAAATCATGCGGTGTCGGAAAACGTTTCGTGAAGCGCTCATAATACGGAATGACTGTATCGACGCGCGTTTGTTGGAGCATGATTTCACTAATCCAGATATGATACGGGTTTTTGGTTCTTCGCCACGGGAGATCTCGCTGTTCACGAAGGAACCAGGCAATCAGTTCTGTGGTAAATTGTGTTTTATTAAAGTTTGTGAAATATTCTTGAACGACAGTCAAAAGGTTACCTCTTTTCTCTTAAATACGATATATTAATTAAAAATTACTCGGCAGAACCACGATGGATTCACCATCACGATTTCATAGAAGGAGCGAATTCGCATTGGATACTGGTACGCATATTGGCATGGGACTTTGTCTCGCCGCCATCTCGACGCTACACCCTGACGTCGCAGCGAGCACGACGCTGTTTGCTGCCGTGACGACGACAGCGCTCGTCGGCTCACACGCACCGGACTTCGATACTGTCTTTAAATTTAAAGGAAACAGCGCCTACTTGCGCCAACACCGCGGAAAATCACACGGTTTGATCGCTTTGCTCGCTTGGCCATTATTACTTTCGATCGTCATCGGCACGTTATTCGGTGTACCTCCGACTTCATTATGGCTGATGGCACAGATCGCTGTCGCTCTTCATGTCTTCGTCGATCTGTTTAACGCTTACGGAACACAAGCCTTACACCCGTTCAAAAAATCCTGGATCGGTTGGGGTGTCATCAATACATTTGATCCATATCTGTTCACGATGTATTATGCCGCGTTCGGGATTTGGCTACTAACGCGAGCGACGATCGTCATCTTCCCGATTTTAATTGCTATCGTCATCATCTACTACGCTGTTCAATTCAAGTTACGAAACGATGCCCTCGCGACCGCAGCCCGCTATTATCGCGGTGCGCATAAACTGTTCATCTCCCCTGGCATGAAATGGGATGAATGGCATGTCGCGGCACGTTTACGCGATGAGTATTCCGTCGTTAAGATTAACAGTGGAACCGTCGTCGAATGCGGAAACTTCCGGATCAAGGACGAACCACACGGTGACGCCTTGTACGAAATCGTCAAACAAAACGCGGACTTGCAAGCGTTTCTTGAGTTTTCGAAGATTCATACGTATACGGTCTCACGAAAGGATGGCATTGTCGAATACCGCTTCACCAACCTGCGTTACTTCACGAAGGAAGTCTATCCATTCGTTGCCGTCGTCAGAATCGACGCTGCCACACAAGAGATCGTCAGCTCCTATACCGGCTGGGTGTTTAGCGAACGGACCTTGCAGAAAAAACTGTTCATCCCTGCATTATAAAGACAAAGCTCCGCGCAACGGAAATCCCGATGTGCGGAGCTTTTTTCATTCGACGTTTCGACCTGTCATCAAATGCTTGAATTTTTCGTTCGTCGTATTAAACCGGTGTAACATTGCCCCGTGCTGTTTGATCTGCTGCTCGACAAAATGAACCGCAACGGCTTCACCTTGATATTTCTCACCTGCGCGCGCGAGTGTCGCTTCGAAATCTTCCCACAGCACTTCGACCCACGTCAGTGCTTCTTCCGGGGTTAATACTTCATTCACTTGTAATAATTCTTCAGCCAGTTGCTGAAGGGCTTGTTCTCGATTCGTCATGTCTGTTCTCCCTCTCCTGTGAATAACGCGAGCGGAATCGCGACTTCCTGAGCCGTTCCTTCAAAATGTCCCCAACCCATGACGCCATTGACGAAGTGTAACTCAAATCGCGCCTCTTCTCCTTCGATTCGGTAAAAGGCTCCCCGTTCGAATCGTGCCGGATCAATCAAATAACTTTTCGCAATGGCGATTTTTCGCGTCACGACTTCCACTTCGCTGACGTTCCCGTGTTGCTCCGCTTTTCGTTTTTGTTCACTTAATTTCGTAATCAACATCTCAAGCTCGTATTTCGATAATTGACTCATCCGTGTCTCCATTACAAAAACTCCCCCTCTTCGTTTTTCAGTATAAACGAAAAGGAGGAGAAACTGGATGGATTAGCTTGATTTCAATTCTAGATTCCGCTTACTTTGTAACGCATACATTTTCGCATAAATCCCGGACGTTGCAAGGAGCACATCATGGGATCCTCGCTCGACGATCCGACCATGATCGAGAACAAGAATCTCATCCGCATCCTTGATCGTCGACAAGCGATGGGCGATGATGAACGTCGTTCGTCCTTTCGTTAACGTTAACAAGGCATCTTGAATGACCGCTTCCGTTTCCGAGTCAACACTCGCTGTCGCTTCGTCAAGAACTAGGATTGCAGGATCAAACGCTAACGCACGGGCAAAACTGATCAACTGTCGTTCCCCCGCTGATAACGTGGCACCTTTTTCGATGACTGGTTCATCGAGCCCGTTCGGTAAACGATCAATGAACCGATCCGCGCCGACGGCTTCGATCGCTTGTCGTACTCGTTCTTCGGAAATATCAGGATTGCCGAGTGTGATGTTCGAGCGAATCGTTCCTGTGAAGAGGAACGGATCCTGTAAGACGATCCCCATATGCTCACGAACCGCTTGTTTCGGTAAAGTCGTCACGTCCTGTCCGTCAATCAACAACTGTCCCTTTGACGGATCATAAAAACGCATCAATAAATTCATGATTGAACTTTTCCCGCTACCCGTATGACCGACGAGGGCAATCGTCGCGCCAGGACGAGCATCGATTTGAATTTCACGTAATACGGGATTTCCCGCTTCGTAACTGAATTCGACGTCTTTGAAGGATACCGCTCCTTTAAACCGAGCAACGCGCCCTTGTTCGACCGGCTCGCCCTTTTCGTCGAGCAACTGGAACATTCGGTCCGCTGACACGAGCGCTTGTTGTAGCGGTGACAGCTGATTCATGATTTGAGTGACCGGTTCGAATAAACGGGACACGTAATCGATATACGCATATAAGATCCCGAGTGATAAAAACGATCCATTCGTCAGACTTTTTCCGCCGACGACCCAAATCAACAAGGCGAGCGTCAAGTTTTTCAAAAAGTAGGATAAGTTGTGTGACATCAAGGCATCAAGTCGTAACAACTTTGCCCGTGTCTGATAGTTCTCTTCATTCTTTTGTTCGAATTCAGCAAGAACTTCCTTCTCACGTGCATAAGCCTGAATGATCGGCATCGTCTGGATGTTCTCATTCAGTTGACCATTCATGTCGGCAACGAGTGAACGGACCTTGAAGTTATTCTTCGTCGCGAGTTTCTGGAACAGTTGAATCCAGAAATAGACGATCGGAATAATGATTAGCGAGACGAGTCCTAAGCGATAATCGAGGAAGAACATCGCGACGAGAATCCCTGCCATCGTGATGATCCCTGAGAAGACTCGTGCGAGCACACCGAGATATAAATCGCGAATCGTTTCCGTATCATTCGTGACGCGACTAACGATTTTCCCGATTGGCGTCTGGTCGAAATAACGAACCGGTAACCGTTGCAGATGCGTAAAGACATCAAGCCGCATCCGTTTGATGATTTTATGAGCAGATCGCTGGAGCAAGATTTGTTGAATCCAGTTCAAACCAGCTGCTGCAAGTAGCAAAAGAACATAGATCAAGGACAACCAGCCGATTGCTTTTAAGTCCTTTGAATAAAAATCATAGACCTGTCCTTGTGTCAGTTTTTGAATATTATCATACGTGTACACATTGTCTCCACGCGTGACCGTCATCGTATTTCCACTGATTTTCCGCTCTCCCCCACTGACGACTTGTTTTGGTACGAAAAAGTAGCCGTTGGTCGTTTGGACGATCGAGACGGATCGAACGATCTGACTTTTCGAGACATCCTGTGCTTTGGCGAACTGACGACCGTCATACGTGACCGCACCGTCTGCTTTAACTTCGACCCAGTCCTTTTCAATCGCTACGATATGTTCATCGATGATGACTTTCGCGATATACGGACCTGTCAATTCCGCACCGACTGCCAGTACGAGTAGAAACAATCCTAAGAAGATCGCTTGTTTCTCATGCATCGCATAGCGGATCAACGAACGGATCGTCGTCTTCCGACGTGCCGGATCGAGTTGATATAATTCCAATTCATTCATGCAAAGGCACCTCCTTACATTTCTTCACTTTGTCGCTCGAATTGTTGAGCGTACCAGCCATTTTGTGCCATCAGGCTGTCATGTGTTCCTCGTTCAGAAATCATTCCGTCTTGCAAGACGATGATTTCGTCCGCATGTGCCACTGCCGATAAGCGATGGGCAACAATTAATGTCGTCGATTGGTGGCGATTCGATCGAATTGAATCGATGATATGTGATTCCGTTTTCGCGTCTACCGCTGATAATGAATCATCCAGCAACAGCAACTCTGGTTTTTTTAACATCGCCCGCGCGATTGACAGACGTTGCTTTTGTCCTCCCGACAACGTAACGCCACGTTCACCGACCATCGTCTCAAGTCCTTGCTCCAGCGTCTCGATATCTTTTTCGAACGATGCGAGACGAATCGCTTCCTGCAATTCTTCTTCTGTCGCTTCACCTGCACCAAACAAAATGTTATCCCGAACAGATTTTGAAAATAGTAAATGTTCTTGTGACACATAGCCCGTCCAACCGCGAACCGTCTCTAGCGCAACATCTTCATACGGTACGCCGTTGACTGTCAACATGTCCCGTCCGATTGGATACTCACGTAAGAATTGACGCAAGAACGTCGTTTTCCCGGATCCCGTTGGTCCGACGATCCCGATCGTCGTTCCTTGTTCGATCAAAATATTCAAATCTCGTAAGACCGGATGGGCTGTCTCTGGATACGTAAACGTCAAATCGTTCATCTCGATCCGTTCAGGGCGATCGACGTGTTTCCGCGGTGTCGAAGCAATCAACGGTTTGACTCGCATCGTTGCTTCTAAGCGATCAAGACTTGCTGTTCCGCGCTGGATGACATTGATCAATTCACCAAAGGCGTACATCGGCCAGATCAGCATCCCGAGATAGATGTTAAAGGCGACCAATTGTCCGAGCGTGATGTCGTTCGTAAAGACGAGATATGTCCCGAACGATAAGCCGATCAAGTAACTAAACCCGACGAGCAACTTGATGATCGGTTCAAATAAGACATCGATTTTTGCGACATGCATGTTTTTCTCAAAAACATCCGTCGTGACATCGTCGAACCGTTTAACGTCGACTGGTTCTTGGACGAACGAGCGAATGACACGCAGTCCGGAAATCGACTCGACGACCTGATCATTCATCGTTCCGAACGAATCCTGGGCCGTGATGAAACGCCCGTGAATCTGACTTCCGAGCTTATTCATCGCGTAGGCGAGAAGCGGCATCGGTAACAAGGCAGCAAGCGTCAGCTTCCAATCGATCGCGACACCCATGACAACAAGCGTGATCGCTGTCATGTTCAACGAGTCGACAAGCGTCAAGACACCAAATCCGGCTGTCCGCTCGACCGCCTTTAAGTCGTTCGTCGCGAGCGCCATCAAGTCTCCCGTCCGATTCTTTTGATAGAATGTCGGCGTCAGTTTTAATAAGTGCGTAAAGAAGCGGCTCCGCAGCGTCCGTTCTAATAAAAAGGCCGTTCCGAATAATTTCGCTAACCATTGATACGTCAAGAGGAAGGACACGATGGAAATGGCTGTTAATCCGATGACATACTGCAAAAGTGTCGTCCGGTCCATCGACCCTGATCGTAAACCGTCGATGACCTTACCGATCAGCCACGGTGGCGTTAAATCGATGAAGCCGGTGATGATTAACAAGACGACTGCTACGAGGTACGATGATTTGTGTTCTTTAAGAAACCAACTCAATTGCTTAAATAAACGCATGAGGGTCCCCCCTTTACTGTGAAATGAACTACTTTTTCCGAGCACGCAAAAAGGCATACGGATTTCCGGATGCAGTCCGAGAATCAGTATGCCTTGAAATGGGCATGATCCATTCTTGTTCGTCTGCGCGCTCGGGAGACGAATCCCCTTGCTCGCACATGAAATGAATTACTTAAACGCGCTCAAGAGTCTCCGTCGTATTCAGCTGTTGGATATGAGTGAAACCAATTGGCTTTTTCATAGGACGGTTCCTCCTTTTCTTAGTCTGTGCGTAGAATAGCACAATTGTCGGATAATTGTCAATTTTTCGTCTTGATTGCGTCATTCTGCTTCTTCTTCTTTGACTTGTTCAAGGACTTGAGCTGCTAAACCGTATGGAAATCCTTTTCGAACAAGTGCTTGCTTCACCTTTTGTTCACGCTCGAACGGTTCAAGTTGTCGATATTTCGGATAATACTTACGCGCTTGATAAAGGGCCGCTTGTTCTTCTTCGTCCCTTTCTTCAGCTCGGAACACCTCTTCGATACCCGCCTTGATCAAGTCGGACGAGAAACCGCGTTGCATGAGTGTCATCTGTAGCTTTTGCGTCAGTTCCCGCACGGAACGCCGTTGCAGCTCTTTTTGCTTTTGCCGCAAAAACTTCAGGACTTTTTCGTATTCCTCTTCATCCGTAAACGTCACGATCGCTTCATCAATCGCTGTCTTCGGTATCTTCAATGCCTCAAGGTCGCGGCGAATCCGTCCAGGTCCTTGTGGTGTCGTCGCTTTTTTCGTTGCCGTATAAGCAAGTGCGAACTGTTGATCATCCAGATAGCGTTGCTCTGTCAATCGCTCGATTGCATGTTTGATCGCATGCTCCGGTGTCTCTTTCTCTGTTAAATACGCGACGACTTCACTCGTCGCCCGCATGCGGTACGATAAATGATTCAATGAGAGACGATATGCTTTCTGCTGTTCTTCAGCCGTCAATACTTCCTTGACGAAGTCATCATCGAGTTCTTTATCGCGTTGCAGATTGTATTTGATTAAAATATCGACGTCTACGGCAAAGGCATACTCTTCTTTGCCATCACGCTCGACATAGATATTAAATCGTTCGCTGTTCTTTTTCTGTGTCGAGATCCGTTTGATCTTCATTACATTCCCTCCTCTGACCTGACTCGGTAGTTCTACGATATCATGAACAGGCAGGTCTATGTTTGAGTAAAACCATGGAATGGGAACATATGAAAAGAAGCTACTTTTACTTATTTCAGGGAGGATGAATTACATGAACATTGCGATTACCGGTGGAACCGGTATGATTGGTCAAGCCTTGACGAAGCGTTTATTAGAGCAAGGACATCGCATCTTTATCTTGACGCGTCATCCGAAAGCGAACGATGCGCATATCACATATATCAAGTGGATGACAGAAGACGCAAAACCGGAACAGCACTTAGAGGGCGTCGATGCATTCATTCATCTGGCTGGTGCTTCGATCAACGACGGACGTTGGACGGATGAACGTAAACGCGTCATTCTCGACAGCCGCGTCAGTACGACGAAGGAGCTCGTGCGAATCGTTGAAGCACTCGATCAAAAACCAAATGTCGTTTTGTCTGCTTCTGCGGTTGGCATTTACGGACAAGATCGGCATCAAACCTTCTCTGAAGATCAACCCCTTCCACCGACCGCTGACTTCTTAAGTCATGTCTGTGTTGCGTGGGAAGATCTTGCTCGTCCGATTGCTGACGCTGGCATTCGACTCGTCCATCCACGAATCGGTGTCGTCTTGACGAAAGCCGGTGGCGCTTATCCGTTAATGCGTCTCCCTTATGTCTTGTTTGGCGGTGGGACGATGGGCGACGGTAAACAATGGGTCTCCTGGGTCCACATCGATGATCTAGTCGAGTTATTCCTATTCGCGCTTGAAACTCCGACAGTCGAAGGACCGCTGAACATCACTGCGCCTCACCCGGAGACGATGCGCCGTTTCGGACAGACGATCGGAAAAGTCTTACATCGCCCACACTGGCTCCCGGCACCACGCTTCGCATTAGAACTCGCACTCGGTGAAAAGAGTACGATTGTACTAGAAGGAGCTCGTGTCGTCCCGAAAAAAGCGCTCGAAAACGGATACAAGTTTCGGTATGCTGAACTAAAGGATGCATTACGAGCAATCGAGCATTCAAACTAGTACAGGGGTGGACGATACTTGGATATCTTAATTCGAAATGCACATATCTATCCGATTACTTCGGACAGTTTTTACGGGGACATCCGCATTCGTGATGGGAAAATCATTGAAATCGGTGAATTACTGGATCATTTAGAAGACGATCAAGTCATTGAAGCAGAAGGTCACTTTTTATTGCCCGGTTTCATCGATGCCCATACACATCTCGGATTATATGACGAAGGTACCGGAACCGTCGGAAATGATGCGAATGAGACGATTTTCGCGATGACTCCTCATCTGCGTGCCATTGATGGCGTCTATCCGCTGGATGAAGGCTTTAAGGAAGCTGTCGAACACGGAATCACGACCGTTCAAGTCATGCCGGGTAGCATGAACATCATCGGTGGCGTCACGAGTGTCATCAAAACGCACGGACGATTCATCGATGATATGATTCTTCGAAAGTATGCGGGTCTGAAGGTGGCGCTCGGTGAAAACCCGAAGCGTGTCCATAGTGCTGGTCGTGCCGGTGAACTGACACGGATGGGCATCATGGGGATGTTGCGCGAAGCCTTTCTTGAAGTTCGAACGCAACCGGTTTCCGAAACCTTCGCCCATCAAATGATCAAACGGGTCCTCGATCACAAGATGCCGCTTCGTGTACATGCACATCGAGCAGATGATATCCTTTCCGCCATTCGTTTCGCGGAAGAGTTTGATCTTGATTTACGCATCGAACATTGCACGGAAGGTCATCTCGTCGCAAAAGAGATGGAACAATTACCGATCGAAAAAGTGACGGTTGGACCAACCTTTACGCGAAAGTCTAAAATCGAACTGAAGAATAAGACATGGGAAACGTACCGGATTCTTCACGAACATGGTCTTGAAATTTCGATTACGACCGATCATCCATACACGCCTGTCCAATACTTGAACCTCTGTGCTGGTCTTGCCGCACGAGAAGGTCTACCGGTCGATGTCGCCTTACGCGCGATCACGATCCATCCAGCCCGTTCGCTCGGTGTGGACGATCGTGTCGGATCGATCGAGGTCGGAAAAGACGCGGATCTCGTCTTGTGGAGTCACTTCCCACTCGACTATTTAGCGAAGCCGCTCATGACGATGATTGATGGAAAAATCATTTTTGAACACGCTCAACTGAACTTGACTTAATCCCACCCCCGCCAGGTGTTTTTTGCACCTTTCGGGGGTTTTAGACGCTTACGGAAAACATCTTGTTTTTGTATCTTTTTTCACAAAAATTATTTTCTTGCAATTTTAAAAAAAGAAGGTAATATTATCTTATCCGACAACTGAAGAAGGCATACCATGCGCGGTTCAAACGAGTCAGACAGGTAGCTTTCGACAATCATTCTTGCGGTCCTAAAAGGAGGAATGGAAGTATGCTCAAGCAACGGGAGCTGAGCGACTGCGCTGATTTGTTCGAACTGATGCAGCATCAAGACGTATATCCGTACGTCCGCCAAAAAACACGGTACTTTGATGAATTTCTGTTTACTACAAAGCAGGCAATCGAAGAGGAAGAACGTGGTGAAATCGTATCACGTACCATCCTAGATGAATTCGATCAACCGATTGGTACGATTAGTTTACTCGATATCGAAGGACAATATGGGTTTCTCGGTACATGGTTAGGTAAACCGTATCATGGTAAAGGATACAATCATTTAGCGAAAGAAGCCTTCTTCTCTGAGCTGTTCTTCGAGCTCGGATATGAGAGTGTCTTCATGAAAATTCGCAAAAGCAATATTCGGTCACAAAAAGCAGCTGAAAAATTGCCGTATGCGTTCTGTGCGGATGAGTTGCGCCCTGCGCTTCTTGAGCAATTGAATGCTGGCGAAACACAGTTCACGCTGTATGAAGTCTCAAAATCTAGTTTCCACATGTACATTCATGGTCGGGAACTCGAAACACTATACGATCACCAACAACTCGAAGCATGAGGGCCTTGTCTCTCATGCTTTTTTGTGTCCACGCATGCGTTTCTAAAGTTTGAAATGGTATGATAAATAAGAAAACTCATCTTTATGGAAGAAACCTTTTCTTCTACAGGAAATGGAGCGAAGACTAATGCCAGAATCGTTTAACATTCTCGTAGTAGATGACGAAGCACAAATGCGTGACCTTCTCGTCTCGAATCTCGAAAAAGAACACTACACGACGATGACAGCTTCTAACGGACAAGAAGCCATCCATCTCATTCAACAAAATACATTCCACCTCGTCCTGCTCGATGTCATGATGCCAGAAATGGACGGCTTGACAGCCTGTATGCGCATCCGTGAGTTCTCAAACGTTCCGATCATCATGCTGACGGCACGTTCGGACGAACTCGACCGCATCCACGGTCTGAAAATCGGAGCTGATGACTATATTACAAAACCGTTTAGCCCACGCGAACTGCTTGCTCGCATCGAAGCGACGCTTCGTCGCTCTCACCGCTTTACAGTTGATCAATCGGCTACTTTAACGCTCGGTATGCTTGAACTCGACACGGAAAGTCGGAGTGTCCACGTCAACGGCAAACCGGTCAGTCTGACGCGCAAGGAATTTGATTTGCTGCATCTGTTCGCTCAAAACAATGATAAGGTCTTTTCTCGCGAACAGTTACTCGATCAAATTTGGGGTGCGGATTATATCGGGAACTTACGGACGGTCGATACGCATATCAAAACACTTCGTTTAAAGCTCGGGGAAGCTGGTGGCTCGATTCAAACCGTCTGGGGCATCGGTTATAAATTCGAGGAAGTATGATTAAGCGCTATACGATCCGGCGCCGGATTTGGATCACGATTTGGTTCACGAGCGTTTTTTCTGCCATTCTGTTCGTCCTGCTGACGTTTTATCTCTACGACCGGTTCTATCTTCAGACGCAAGAAGATATCTTATTGAACCGAGGGGAAAAGCTAATCAACATTTACAAGTCCGAAGGCTTATCTGGTGCTTTTTACGATGGGATGACTTATACGAATGAATTGACGGAATCGAAAGTCTTCTTCATCGATTTTCTGAAGAAAAATCCGGCAGGACTCCGTTTTTTGACGAATGTGGACATCGAACAGCTTCGTAATGGCGAGACGGTCGTCTCGAGCCGGACCCATCCGATAGAAGGAACGGACATTCTAATGACTGGATTTCCGATCATCGAAAACAATCGACTGGTCGGTACGCTGATCTTGTATCTAGAACTCGGTCAAATCAGTGAACCATTCCGCCCACTCCGCCTGATGATCTTCTTCATGATCGGACTGATCGTCTTGAATCTCGTCATCTTCGGACGACAAATCATCGATACGATCATCCGTCCGTTGATCGACATGAAGCGCGCCTCGACTGTTTATGCACAAGGTGACTTTGATTACCGGATTCCGATTCAATCGGACGATGAAATCGGAGAACTCGCAGAAACATTGAACAAGATGGCGGAATCGCTCGGTGAGGTCGACGAGCAGCGGAAGGAGTTCCTCGCAAACGTCAGTCATGAATTGCGGACACCTCTCTCCTACATTCGTGGCTATACGGAGATGATGCAGGATGATTCGCTCGAGGAAGAAAAGCGTGCGCAGTATTACCAAATCATTGAGCGGGAAACGGAGCGTCTGCAACGTCTCGTCAATGATCTGCTCGATCTCGCTCAACTTGAACGCGATTCCTATCCGATGTCGAAACAACCACTTGTCTTCAGTCAAGTACTTGAAGATGTCATTTACCGGATGGAACCGATCGCCCAGTCAAAAGGAGTCACGTTCGTGATGAATCTCGATCCGGATCAAATTGTCTTAGGCGATACAGACCGTCTCGAGCAAGTCTTCGGCAATTTACTCGATAACGCTTTACGATACACACCGCCCGGCAAACAGATCTTCTTATCGACTGAAACGATCGGCGATCGGACGCATTGTCTTATCCGGGACGAAGGAGAAGGCATTCCGGAAGAACATCTCGATCGACTGACGAAACGTTTTTATCGCGTCGATAAATCACGGACGCGGAAAGATGGCGGAACCGGTCTTGGTCTTGCGATCACAAAACACATCATCGATCGTCATGATGGGACGATTCGGTTCGACTCCGTTCTTGGAGAAGGAACGACTGTTCACATCGAGTTACCGCTTCTTCCGGATGAAGAGGATGAATTCGAATAATGGAACAACATGTCATCCAAACCTTTGAACTCTTCGGACCGTTCGCTCCATTCGTTAGTGTCTTGGTCGGTGTCGTCGTCAGTGTGCTTGGTGTCCTACCAAGTACGTTTGTCACCGCTGCGAATCTCGTCTATTTCGGTCTATGGATGGGCACATTGCTCTCCTTCATCGGTGAAGTCTTAGGTGCGGTTTGTGCGTTTCTACTATACCGAAAAGGACTGCGCTATGCCCTTCGTCGCCCACTTCCCGATCGATTCGCTCGTTTGCAACAAAAACTACAAGCACAACAAGGACATGAAGCGTTTTGGACGATCATATTACTACGGCTGTTGCCGTTCGTCCCGTCTGGCATCGTCAACATCATCAGTGCTGCTAGTAGTATCTCCGTCCTACTTTTCCTGACTGCGAGTACGATCGGAAAAATTCCAGCCATGTTAGTCGAAGTGCTCGCCGTCCATCAGTTCATGCAATCCTCGTCCATCGTTCAATGGTCGATTGCAGGTGTGGCACTCGTTGGTTATCTGATCTATCGTATTCATCAAAAACGAACACCATCGATTTAAAACTACAGGCATCTGAAAGGAAGTATTGTTCGTGGAGTTAAGACGTTTTGGAACATCTGATTTATTCGTGTCCCCGCTTGGATTCGGAGCCGGTCACATCGGTGCAGAACAGATGACGGACCGGGAAGCAGTTTATTTACTCGAACAAGCACGTGATCTCGGCATCAACCTGATCGATACGGCACGCGGCTACGGCTTATCGGAGCAACGCGTCGGACAATTTCTAAAGAATCGTCGGCACGACGTCATTCTGTCGACGAAAGTCGGCTATGATGTTCCCGGTGCGCAGGACTGGACCTTTGAAGCCGTCCGTGGTGGCATCGATCAAGCCTTACAGACGATGCAGACGGATCATCTCGACATCGTACACTTACATTCTTGTAGTCAAGAAATCCTCGCCCAAGGAGATGTCATCGACGCGCTTGAACAAGCAAAACAAGCTGGAAAAGTCCGCGTCATCGCCTATTCAGGCGATCGGGAAGACTTAGTATATGCGATCGAAACGAACCGCTTCGACAGTTTCCAAACGTCGTTCAATCTGTTTGATCAACGTGTCGATGAAGTCCTGCCCACTCTTCTAGATCACGGAGTCATCGCCAAGCGTCCGATCGGCAACGCCCCGTGGCGCTTCACGGAGCGTCCGGTCGGACAGTATGTCGAACCATATTGGGAACGTGCGCAACAACTCGCTTATCCACTAGAGGAATCCAGTTGGCTTGAAACTGCGCTTCGTTTTACAGTCTTTGAACCAGGAATCACGACGGCCATCATTGGCACGTCTCGATCCGAACATCTCGCGTTGAATCAGCAACTGATTGAGCGCGGTCCACTCCCCGCTGACCGTGTTGCTCGGTTGAAGGAACGCTTTGCTGAGTGTGACGCGACGTTCGGTTATCCCTCACAAACATGATAAAAAAAGCCCGTATGTCCACTCGTTCAAGGAGTGCATACGGGCTTGTTACTTAGAACTTTTTCTTTTTCTTCTTTTCGAGCACGACGATTGCTTCAACGTGCGCTGTTTGTGGGAACATATCGTACGGTTGGATGTATGACACCTTGTATCCTGCTTTCATCAAGTGATCACAATCACGCGCAAGCGTCTGCGGGTTGCACGAGACATAGATGATTTTTTTCGCTTTAGACGAGATCATCGCGTTCAACAATTGTGTATCGCAACCTGAGCGAGGTGGGTCGACGATAAAGACATCTGGAATCCAGCCTTCCTTCACCCAACGAGGAATCCACGCTTCGGCCTTACCGACGACATAATGCGCATGGTCGAATCCATATTGCTTCATGTGCGCATTGGCATCTTCGACAGCTTCTTCAATGATTTCCATACCGCGGACTTCTTTCGCTCCTTTAGCGATCCAAAGCCCGATCGAACCGACACCTGCGTATGCATCAACGACTCGTTCTTCACCTGTCAAAGCAGCGGCACGCGCAATCTCTTCATACATCCGCTCTGCTTGTTCGGGGTTCAACTGGAAGAAGGCACGCGGGGATAATTGATACGTGAACTCGCCCATTTCTTCCTCGATCCGTTCGACACCACGCAAGACTTCCGTTTCTTCTCCAAAGACACGTGACGTCAACTTATCATTGATGTTCAATGCGACCGAGACGACACCTGGAATGTCCATGATATCGCGCGATAAGCTCTCTAAATCACGGAAACCGTCTTTAAAGGCAACCAGCACGACTTGAATTTCACCCGTTTTGATTCCTGTCCGGACGACGATATGGCGCATGACACCGTCTTGTTTCGCTGCATGGTAAACGGGTACTTTATAGTCATTGAGTAATTTCGTGACAGCTTGGTTGACACGAAGCGTGTCCTTATTTTGGACAACACAATCGTCGATTGCGACCAGACGATTCGAATTCGCAGAATAGAGACCGCTGACGATTTCATTCCCTTGTTTCCCGACGACGAATTGTGACTTGTTGCGGTATTCCCATTCTTTCGAACCGATCGTCGGACGGATATCGGCTTTTTCGACATTCAACTTCGTTGATTTCAAGAAAGCGTTGCGAAGCATTTCTTCCTTATAACGCAATTGTCCATCGTAACTCATGTGTTGTAATTGACAGCCGCCACAGACACTATAGACCGGGCAAAGCGGTGTCACGCGGTCTGGTGATCGATCGTCTCGCTTCAAGATCTTTGCATTCGCATAGTTCGCATGAATTTCCGTGATTTCGATTTGTGCCGTTTCCCCGACGAGTAATCCTGGGATGAAGACGATTTGTCGCTCGAGCGTCGCGATCCCTTCACCGTTGATTCCCATCCGTAGACACGTGACTGAACGGACCTCACCAGTCTTTAATTTAATTTTTGTTGCCATTGATTTCATCCTTTCTCTTTACGCAAATGAAAAAGCGGTCTCAATCTACCGCTTTTTTCGTTTCTTCTTGTTCTTTCATATCCTTCGCATACCGAACGACTTTCGCCTTGAGTTGATCTAGTGATACGATCAGTCGTTCCAAATCTTCGATATCTGATGATTCATCGAGTGAATCGATTGTATGACAGAGAAGCTGCATTCTTGATTTTAGCACATTCATTTGACCAAGTTTATCAGTTCTTGCTTTTCCCATTATTCAGACTTCCTTTCTTCCGCTGGATTCCGACGTTATTTTAGCATACGATACGAAGTGGAGCACTAAAAAGGAGGAGTATCTATGTCACATTCATCACCCATCACGATCGCGAACGATCCGTGGGAAGCTTATCGCGACATTGAGCAATACGGCACGGTCCGTTTGACGAACATTGAAGTCACGACGACTAAACTGTGTAACATGCGCTGCGAACATTGTGCCGTCGGTTACATGTTATCCAGTAGCGAGTCACCTGAAATCCCTGTCGAACTGCTTATTCAACGTCTGGATGAAATCGAACACCTACGCGCCTTTTCCATTACAGGCGGCGAACCGATGCTTTCAATGAAGTCCGTCAAGGAGTACGTCGTCCCTTTACTTAAGTATGCCCACGAACGTGGCGCTAAAACCCAAATCAACTCAAATTTAACACTTCCATTATCTCGTTATGAATTAATTATCCCTTATCTCGATGTCTTGCATATCTCACATAACTGGGGAACAGCCGATGATTTCATCGATGGTGGCTTTGCGATGATGGAGCGAAAACCGTCACGTGAAGCACGAACGAAACTATTTGAAACGATGAAAGAGAATGCTCGTGTCTTGAATGCACGTGGTGTCATCGTGTCTGCCGAAACGATGATCAATAAACGGACGTTGCCACATCTTGAAGCGATCCATAAAGAAATCGTCGATATGGGCTGTGTCCGTCACGAAGTGCATCCAATGTACCCAGCTGACTTCGCGTCGATGATCGAAGCCGCTAGCTTATCCGAAATTCGCAATGGAATCCATCGTTTGCTTGACGTCCGGGATCCGAACGTCTGGATGTTGTTCGGAACACTCCCCTTCTATGCTTGTTCAATGGAGGAGGCAGATTTAGAACTGCATCGTCGCTTGCGTCAGGAGAAAAACGTATCGGTCCGAAATGACCCAGATGGTCGTTCCCGTCTCAACATCAACATCTTCGACGGTGAAATCATCGTAACCGATTTCGGTGACGAACTTGCTTCGCTCGGTACGATTCACGAGACGTCCTTCAATGATGCGTATGCCCAGTGGCAAGAGACAGAGCTGAATAAAAGTTTGTCGTGTCACTGTCCTGCAGTGCAGTGCCTTGGACCGAACGCGCTTGTGAAGAATGCTTATTACCCTGAGATTGATTTCACAAAACAAACTAGTCGGCTTTAAAAATGAAAAATAGGTTTTGAACGATGCCATCCCGGGAAAAATGTCACAAAGTAGACACATTTTGTTTTCTAAAAAGGGGTGACCGGGATGGAATGGCTTGTAGGTATTATCGCAATTATCGGCACGTTCAGTATGGTTCTGTTCATCATGATGGTTGGTATTCGTGCTTCACATAGCATTGAACATGATGAAGTCTTTGATCAGACGGATTGGGATGAACATCTCCTGCACATGCCTCGTCCGACACGGTTTGAACAAGAAAATAAATGAAACACGCCCCGGTCTCCCTTTTCGAAGTCCGGGGCGTGTTATGCTAAAAGAAAAAAGAAAGGTCGTCGTTACTTGTGTCACGTCGTTTTGCTCTCATCTTATCGATCGTCTTCATTTCCGGTTTCACACAAGGATTACTGATTCCATTACTGTCCATCTTGTTAGAACGTCAAGGGACATCTGCTTTCATTAATGGACTCAGTGCCGCCGTCCTCTATATCGGTGTCATCGTTGCCGCACCTCTTATGGAAGGTCCATTACGACGGCGTGGTTATATTCCTGTCATCTCATTCGGTCTTGCCCTTGTCGCAGTGGCTGTCTTCTTATTCCCATTACTCCCAAGCATTATCGCTTGGGTAATTCTCCGCTTCCTCGTCGGTTTCGGTGATCAGACCTTACATTATGGGTCACAAGTCTGGGTAACGTCCATTACACCAAACGAACGGTTAGGACGAACGATGTCGTTATACGGGATGGCATTCGGTCTCGGTTTTGCCTTAGGTCCTCTTGCTGCACCGCTCGTCGATGTGATCGATTGGTTACCGTTCGTGTTAACAGGGACTTTAACTGTCATCGTTCTAATTTTACTATTCCGTATACCGAACGAAAAACCATCGTCCGTCATGCCAGAGGAACTACAAAGTGCTGCTTCACGGTATCGACTCGTCCTATCGACTGCTTGGTTTACATTACTTCCTGGTTTTACATACGGTTTTCTCGAAGCCACACTGAATGCCAGTTTTCCCGTTTTTGCGACGCGTAACGGATATGGTTTATCCGAGACAAGTACCTTAATCACGACATTTGTCGTCAGCTCATTAATCATGCAGCTACCACTCGGGCGACTTGCCGATCACTTCGGAAAACGTCGGACGTTAGTCACTGTACTGTCGATTGGTTCCGTCGCTTTTCTCACTGCTTGCTTCGTCTTCGAACGTTACGGTTGGTTGTTCGCGATTTTTGCCGTCAGTGGGATGGCACTCGGCTCGACCTATTCGCTCGGTGTTGCCTATATGACAGAACAGTTACCACGTCATCTTTTACCAACCGGTAACTTACTTGCAGGGATTGCCTTCAGTCTTGGTTCGATTCTCGGACCGATCGCTGGTAGTCTGTTCGTTACACTTCCTTCCATGCTGTATTTCAGTTTATTTGTTCTTGTCTTAACGACGCTTGCGCTTCTATTGCGGTATGCAAAACGTCACGAGACACCCGAAATCTAAAAAAACGGACCTTGCGCCATCGATGCGCAAGATCCGTTTTTTATTTTACGATTCCTTCTTGTCGAAAACTCCGCCAGAGCTTATCGTCGATTGCATACGGTTGCTCCTTTGCACGCTTCAGCTCTTCTGTCTCGAGCAACACGACGACCTCTCGACCGTTGATTGACCACACTGAATCGTAACCTCTCTCCGCCTCGATGATCTCCACATCGACATCTCCGTGGGTTTCCTTTAACTGCTGACTGACGCACGTCACGACGAACCGAGCAAACTCATCACGTGGACGACGAGTGGCAATGATCTTTCGAACGATCTCATTCCGTTCCATTCGTTTTCATCTCCTTCCGTTTTATAGTCGCACTAGCCTTTCAGACAAGGCCGAATCGGTCTTTTGATGACCGTACAGAAAAAAGCCGAACAGGTCGGCTTGAGCAACGAACGATTGGAGTTACATTAATTGAAACTATTTTTACACGATTCTGAATCTTCGTCAACCTCGCTTTTGAAACCACACTGGTAAGTATGTCGAGACTAAGATACCTCCGATGACGAAGAGTAAACCGAGCAACGCTTGAGGTGGAATCGTCTCACCCAGAATCAAAGCAGATAAACTGACACCATAGATTGGTACGAAGAACATAAACAACGATACTTTACTGACTGGATTATATTTCATCAGTAGATTCCAAAGCGTAAATCCAGTCGCGGATAAAAAGGAAAGATACACAAGCATCCAGGCACTCGTAGTCGAAAAAGTAAACGGTGCAACGTGACCATCGAGAACGACGCCCGCGATGAAGAGACCGATTGATCCAATGACCATCGCCCATCCTGTCATCGGTGCCACCGGATAACGTGCTGAGTATTCTTTCGCGATCAAGTTACCGAATGCTCCGGAAACCATTGCCGCAATCAATAATCCTTCTCCAAGACCAAATGAGACACCTTGCCCACCTTGCGGCCAGTTGGCCAAGATGACACCTGTAAACCCAAGGAATAAGGCAAGTCCTTTGAATCGATTCAATCGATCGTCTTCGTACCGGAAATGAGCCAGTAACATTTGGAAGAACGAAGTCGAGCCGGCAATGATTGATCCTTGCACACCGGTTGATAAAGAGAGACCAATATAGAAAAAGACATACTGCAAGAACGTCAAAAAGAAACCAAGACGGCTATAGGCATAGGTCCGATTCTTCAGTGTAATCGTTTGTTTAAAGACGAATACACTGACGACAAGTAGCAACACCCCTGCTAAAAAGAAGCGATAGCTCGCAAACAATAGTTGCTCCCCGTATTCAGAAGACGTGATCTGTAATAATTCATAACTTTTCTTAATGAAGGGAAACGCACTTCCCCACAAAAAGGTCGTCAATAATGCAAAGACGACGAGACCAATCCGATGGGTTAAAATTTTTTGCATCTTTCTGGTTCCTTTCCTGTTCCTTTTCACTGAAGCATGGTATAGTAATTCTACAGATAATAATAATTATAATCTAGAGACAATGAAACTCATTATCAATCAGTTAAACTCATTGATATATCACATTCTCATTCTCTTTCTATAATGATTTCATTTCTCATTTACATTTTGAAAGGAGTTTTAATATGATGACTTCCACTACTACCGATGTTCAACAGCGTTCCGTATTCCGTCATGCTTGGGATGAGCATCACGAATTGATTCTAGCATTGTTTAGCGGAATATTGATTTTAGTTGCTTATGGACTCGAAAAATTCAATACGGCGTCTGCCGTTTATGTCACGTTGTACTTATCAGCATATGTGATTGGAGGATATGCGAAAGCAAAGGAAGGCTTGACGGAAACGTATCAAGAAAAAACGTTGAACGTCGAATTGTTGATGATTTTAGCTGCCATCGGTGCCGCTGCCATCGGCTACTGGATGGAAGGTGCGATCCTTATCTTCATCTTCGCGTTATCCGGTGCTCTTGAAACCTATACGATGAATAAAAATGAACGGGCGTTACAAAGTTTAATGTCCTTACAGCCAGAGGAAGCAACGCGTCTGAATGCAAACGGACAACTTGAAGTCGTTGGAATCGAGCAACTAGTAATCGGTAACCTCGTCTATGTTCGTCCCGGGGAACGCATTCCGGTCGATGGTGTCATCGTTCGTGGTCAAGCAGCAATCGAAGAAGCATCGATTACAGGCGAATCGATTCCTGTTGAAAAACAAACGGGCGATACCGTCTATAACTCGACCGTCAACATGAATGGCGTCTTGACGATTGAAATGACGAAAGCCGCTGATGAATCATTGTTCCAAAAAATCATTCATATGGTCCAAAACGCACAAAGTGAGCAGTCTCCCTCTGCTCAGTTCATCGAACGATTTGAAAGTCGTTATGTCAAAATCGTCCTCCTCGTCGTTGCCCTGATGATGGTCCTTCCTCATTACGTCGTCGGCTGGACATTCGAGACAAGCATTTATCGGGCGATGATTTTACTCGTTGTTGCTTCGCCTTGTGCGCTTGTCGCGTCGATTACCCCTGCTGCCTTGTCCGCAATCGCCGCATCTGCGAAAAATGGCGTTCTCTTCAAAGGTGGAGCACATATCGAGACACTCGGACAAGTCGACACGATCGTCTTCGATAAAACAGGGACTCTGACAACAGGTAAACCCGTCGTTACTGAAAGTCGGTACGCGGAAGGTATCGATATCCGAGCCGTCGAACAAGCGGTTGTTTCCATTGAAACCCAGTCGAATCACCCGCTCGCACAAGCGATCGTTGATCACTTAAAAACCGATGTTCGCGAACCGTCAACGTTCAAAGATGTGACAGGATACGGGATTGAAGCAACTGTCGATGGCGTCACGTATCGCATTGGCAAGCGAGCATTCCACGAAGGTCTAGACGATCCATTCGTCACGATTGAACAGTCACTGAAAGAACAAGGGCATACAATCGTTTATGTCAGCAATGGATCACAAATCGTAGCACTTTATGCATTACGTGATACGATTCGTCCGGAAGCTAAAACAGCAATCGCCGCTTTAAACGATCTCGGCATCGCGACGATCATGTTGACAGGTGATAATCCGGTCACGGCAGCAGCCATCTCGCGTGAAGCGGGTTTAACGGACTTCGTCGCTGAATGCTTACCGGAAGATAAAGTGCGCTATATTAAGCAATACCAAACAGAAGGTCGGACCGTTGCGATGGTCGGTGATGGTATCAATGATGCTCCGGCGCTCGCACTGGCACATGTCGGGATTGCAATGGGTGAAGGAACGGATGCTGCGCTTGAGACTGCTGACGTTGTCTTGATGAAAAACGATTTAGGTCGTCTTGCCTACGCCGTGCATAAAGCCCGGAAGATGAACCGGATCGTCAAACAAAACATCACGCTTGCGATCGGTGTCATCCTTCTATTGATCGCATCCAACTTGTCACAGTTCCTAATCATGCCGTTCGCTGTCGTCGGACACGAAGGATCGACGATTCTTGTCATCCTGAATGGCTTACGTCTTCTTCAACAGGATGCTTTACCAACTCTCCCACAGCGTGTATCCGAAAAACGATTAGCCGCTTAATCATTAAAAAAAACGTCTGACTGCCGCATGGCAATCAGACGTTTTTCGTCTCTTCATCCGAACGTATTCGTCGGAATCGAATCGAGTTCTGCTTGTTCCTTCAAGCGCTTTTCTTCCATCTTCTTCGGATCCGCTTTTTTCATGAATCGTTCCCATGACGCGTTCAATTCAGAACCAAGTAAGATGATCAATCCTGTGAAATAAAGCCATAATAACAAGATAACGACACTACCGAGTGAACCGTACGTCTGATTGTAGTTTGAGAAGTTCGAGACGTAGAATCCAAATCCGACCGATAGTAATTGCCAGACGATGACACCAAAGACGGCTCCTGGGATCGCCTCCTTAAAGGTAATCGGGCGCTTTGGTGCGACGCGGTAAAAGATCGACAGTATACCAATCAATAGAATCGTTGAAACGACGTAACGCAAGACCGTTAATAAGATTTTTTGCCCCATATCGATCGGGAGAACGAAATTCGCAAGATACGTGATGATTGGACCACCAAGAACGTTCAAGACAATCAATAATAACATCCCGATTCCGAGAACAATCGTGAGTAGTAAAGCAATCCCGCGTGCTGCGACAAAACCACGTGGCGAGAAATCACCATAGGCATGGTTCGCTGTCGTGATCAAGCGATCGACACCTTTTGAAGCGGACCAGATGGCAAGAATCGCACCAATCGATAACAATCCCCCCTGCGGATCCTTGATGGCTTGAAAAATCGTATCCGTGAATGTATTGACGGCCCCACCCGGTGCTAAGTCCCGGATTTGCGACTCAAGTGTCTGACGATCAATATCAAAGAACGACAAGACGGAAATGACGAAAATGATACCTGGGAAAATGGATAAAAACCAGTAATAGGCGAGTGTCCCTGCATAATCCGTAATGTTGTGATCGGACATTCGCTGCTTTAAGTTCAAGGCAAGCCCTTTAGGATCGCGTGAATGCGCCATCGTCATCTCTCCTTCATGAAAAAGAGGCAGTCAAAGACCACCTCATTGTTTTAATATACTTTTCCCATTTTATTTCAACTAAAACCTCATTCGTTTTCAGAAAGAATCAATTTATAGAACGGTTCTGTCATTTCTGCCAATTGTTTGGCAAGAGACGGTGGACGAATCGGCAATGACGGCAACTCGGATCGTTTAATCCAGACTGGTGTATAACCAGACCCTTCCTCTTCGAATTCTTCACCCATACCTGTTCCAAAGCGACCGCCAATTGCTTTCGCCCAAAAATAAGGGTTATCGAATCCGTTAAAACGGACGATGGCAGCAATGCCATTCAACTCCACGTCGACACCAAGTTCTTCATGTGCTTCACGAATCGCTGTCTCTTCTAGTGATTCTCCATCATCTTTTCCACCGCCTGGAAAGACATAATACGTTTCGTTCGGTTTATCCCGTCGAATCAACGCAATTTCATCCTGTTCATTTCGTAAAATGATCGCACTTCGTTGAATCGGCATGACGCCACCCCTTTTCAAAATTAATTCATTGAATGGCATCCAGCATTTCTGGAACCAATCCGTTTTCTGTCGAAGCGATGACTTCTGCCGCGATTTTCATGCCAAGCTTTAATGCCTCTTCTGCTGGTTTTTCTTTTGTCAATTCAGATAAGACAGCAGAGAAGAAGGAATCGCCTGCTCCCGTTGAGTCGACGACTTTTACTTTTTTCGTTCCAACATGACCTGACGTCGCCGTACGACGATCGACGTAGACCGCCCCTAGTTCACTCATCGTCACGACCGTGAATGGAGCACCTTTTTTCGCTAGCTCATTTGCTACATGAATCGCATCTTCTACCGTCACGATTGACAGATCAGACAAAATTTCTGCTTCTTCGCGACTGCAAATGAATCCAGTGAATCCTTGTAACAGATGACGATTCCGTTCAATGACGCTCAAGTGACCACAAACACCAAACAATGGCAACTCCATTTTGCGACATAGATGAATCAAACGTTCCAAGACTGTAACAGA
Source organism: Exiguobacterium sp. RIT341 (assembly GCF_000632205.1). Taxonomy (NCBI): domain Bacteria; kingdom Bacillati; phylum Bacillota; class Bacilli; order Caryophanales; genus Exiguobacterium; species Exiguobacterium sp. RIT341. Next base: position 191,563 of record NZ_JFYW01000011.1, on the reverse strand, counting down.
CAAATCAAGATCGATGGCAACGGCATCGACTCCATCGAGCGCATAGATTGATTGACGTAAAATCGCCTCTTCGAGCAACTTCGCATCCGGTTGTTTCGAGATTGAGGTTTGCAAGTCACCTTCGTTATCCATGACCGCTAGCCACATACCCATTCCATGATCTTCTAACATTTCGACATGATCCACATTCGCACCGTAAGATTTCAGCTCATCGAGCACTCCCACGCCAATCTGATCATTCGTAACCGTCGAGATAAAGCGAACTTCATTCCCGAGGACGGCTAAGTTTTGTGCTACGTTGCGTCCTGTTCCTCCATTCGAAAACGTGATGTCTCCTACGTTTTTCGCATCCTTGTGCAAAGGAGCGAACGAAGTTCCTTTTATGTCGACGAATACTTTTCCGATTACCGCGATTTTATTCATTCCAGTTCCACCTCTAACCATATTTCCTGATTCCCGATCCTTGAATTGATCTTTCAGGCACATTGCTTCAATTATAGTAAAATTTTAAATCAGTGACAACCGAAGCACTTTTTTTCTAACTGTTCGCTATCTTCTCATAAAAAAACAGCAAGCGAATCGCCTGCTGCTTTGTTTGAATTTAGATGTTCGCAATCACGAGACTGATTGCGAGTAATAATCCGAAAATCGTATTTACTTTACCAGTCTGCGCCATACCAGGCATCAGTTGTTCTGGTGGCAAGTCCTCCCAGAAGAGACGGACCGTTTTAATCATGAGCGGAATACTTAACAACGCAAGTAAGGCAAACCAAGAGACTTCGAATGCCAGTACAGCAATGATGAGTGACAGGACAGCTGCCGCAAAAAATCCGATCAAAACGTACACGGCATGGCGATGCCCTACAAGACAGGCAATCGTTTTTCGTCCGTTGACCTTGTCATTATCCAAGTCCCGAATGTTATTTGCAAGCAGGATTGAACCGATCAAGATGGCAACAGGTATCGAAATCGCAATGGCTTCCGTTGGTACATAACCAATTTGCAAGTAGGCGGAGATCGCAATGATGATATACCCCATGAAAAAGCCAGCAACCACTTCCCCAAACGGTGTATACGCGATCGGTAGTGGTCCTCCAGTGTAAATATATCCGACGAACATCGAAATGAGTCCTACGACAAGCAACCACCACGAAGTCTCGATGCATAGATACACACCGAGTAGTGCGGAAATGCCATACAACGTAAGTGCAAATGCAAGAATCGTACCTGGCTTGAATCCATCACGTACGATTGATCCACCGATTCCGACCGATTCCTCTGTATCTAAACCACGTTTGTAATCGTAGTATTCATTGAACAGATTCGTTGCGATTTGAATCAACATCGATGCGATTAACATCGCTACGAACAAATCCAAGCGTATTGATTCCACACGTGGTGCGACAACTGCCGTACCGACGACGACCGGAACAAAACTTGCTGTCAGTGTATGCGGTCGTGTCATTCGCCAATAGACAGCGATTGATTTATTCATATAATAACCCCTTTCCTGTCTAAGTGTAGCGGGTTTCGTTTTTTGATGTCAATGTTCAATCCAAGATAGCTTATTCCTTCTTTTTTGTCCGCAAAAAGTTTACACTTAGAATAAGTGAAACATATCACAGTATCTACAGACTAGGGGGCAATGAGCGGTATGGCTTACGCTCAACAAGAGCTAAAACAGTGTATCGAACAGGCCGTCAGTCAGGCGAATGCCTCACAACGACCTATACTTGCTTCGTATTCATGGGAAATCGAAGCAACTGACATGCGTTCTCTCGAACAGGGTATCGAGGAACGATTTTATTTCGCGACACCTGATCGCTCGATGCGGGCCATTGGGTTTGGCATCGTACAACAACTTCAGGCTTCAGGAACGGATCGTTTTTTACGAATTCAATCGCAATGGACAAATGTGAATCGCGACCATGTCGGTCATGATTTGTTTGCGTTCAGCGGATTCTCTTTCACTGAACTTAACCAACCGGATTATCGCTGGTCTTCCTTTGGAGACGCTTCGATGACGATTCCGAAGTTTTTATTCTTAGAGCAAGATGGTAAGACACGCGTGACGATCTTCGCCCGTGTTGAACCGATGGATCAAGTCGATTCAATCTTAAATCAGCTCGCACTTGATTTCGCCAAAGTTAATCAACCGCAAACACCGACTTCGACAGGCGTCACGCGTTTACGTCTATCTCGGGATGGAAATGAAGCCTTTGAAGCCTCGTTTCAACAAGCGATGCATTACTTGGAGACAACACTTGAAAAAATCGTTTTGGCGCGGGAAGTCGTCTACGAACTGGACCGCCCACTTGATGTAGCCGCCGTCGTTGCTGAACTCGAAGATACGCAGCCCGGTAGCTATGTCTTCTGCTTCCAGCCGAATCCGGAAGAGGCCTTTATCGGAGCCACACCGGAACGACTCGTCCAAAAACGTGGACGTCGCCTTGAGACAGCAGCCGTCGCCGGTTCTGCACCGCGCCACGCGACGGATGAGATGGATGAGGCACTCGGTCAATCGTTATTACAAGATCAAAAGAACCGAATGGAGCACGGGATTGTCGCTGATTCGATCGAACGGACGTTATCTGCTTTTTCAGAGCAACTGGATTGTCCGGATACCCCGATTCTCTTAAAAAATCGTCATATCCAACATCTCTATACACCGATCACAGCGCGTTTAAAAGCAGATGTCACGTTATTCCAACTGATTGAGAAACTTCATCCGACACCTGCACTTGGTGGCGAGCCAAAGCAATTAGCGGTCGATGCGATCCAAGAGATTGAAACGTTCGAACGGGGTTGGTACGGTTCACCCGTCGGTTGGATGAACGGACAGGATGATGGGGAATTCATTGTTGCCATTCGCTCTGGATTATTTACGGAACGGGCTGTCATTCTTTATGCCGGTTGCGGTCTTGTTGAAGGTTCTCATTTCGACAGCGAGCTAGCAGAGACGGAAACTAAACTATCACCGATGTTACAAGCTCTTTCACACATTGGTTCGATTGAAAAGGATGATATTTATGTTGACTAAGTGGATGCACACGTTAATTGATACGCTCGTTGCGTCTGGTGTCCGGGACTTCGTCATCAGTCCCGGTTCCCGCTCGACACCACTTGCTATTGCAGCTTTTCTGCATCCGTCTAGCCGTACCCACGTCCTGGTTGACGAACGGTCGGCTAGTTTTTTTGCTTTAGGTTTAACACGGACGGAAGAGCGTGTTCGTCCCGTTGCGCTAATTTGTACAAGCGGTACCGCTGCGACGAACTATTATTCAGCAGTAACCGAAGCTAATATTTTTGAACTTCCATTGATCGTTTTGACTGCCGATCGACCTCATGAATTACGTAATGTCGGAGCACCTCAAGCCATCGATCAGGTCGGACTATACGGCAAGCAGGTTCGTCATGCATTTGATCTTCCCTTAGCGGAAGAAGCGAGTCTTCCTTACGTCGCTCATGTCGCACAACGTGCAACCCTGCTCTCCCTGACGGAACCGGCGGGACCAGTTCAAATCAACGTTCCATTACGTGAACCACTCGTGCCTGAACTCGATCTTTTACGAACAGGTCGTCCTGTCGGCGTTTTACCTGAACCGACATCGGGAGTAAATAACGCCTTAGCGATCGTGCTTCAGAAAGAGCGCCTTCTTTTTGTACTTGGACCACAACTTGCTGCCGCGGACAGTCAGATTGTCATCTCGTATGCAAAACAAGCAGGGATTCCGGTCTTAGCAGATCCACTCAGTCAAGGGCGGCAATCGCATGATGATCACGTCTTTGCCTACTACGATACATGGCTAAAACATCCGGCCACCGCTCAGCACGTCCGACCGGATCGAATCATTCGTTTCGGCGCCATGCCGACGTCAAAACCTTATCTGCTTTGGTCTCGGGATATTCCGACGACAGTCGTTGGTCATCCAGGGAATTGGCGCGATCCCCAACTCCATTCGGATTTCGTGATTGGTCACGCGCGACAACTCGAACATCATGAGCCCGTTCCGCATGACCCTACGTACCTCAATCTGTTACAACAGGCAGAGCGACGCGTCACCGATGCCTTTACGACGATCGATCAAGAGGAGATGACGGAGTATAACGTCGTCCGCGCGTTAACGACGTTACAAGAAGGAAGCCTATTCGTTTCGAACAGTATGCCAATCCGAGATATTGATACGTTCTTGCCTACAGGAACACCCCTTCGTCTACTCGCGAACCGTGGAGCAAATGGGATTGACGGCATCCTCTCGAGTGCTCTCGGGGCAACGTTTGATGCCAAACACCGCTATTTACTCGTTGGTGACCTGGCATTCATTCATGATATCAACGGGCTGATGACAGCGCACACGCTTCCGTTAACGATCATTCTCGTCAACAATGCGGGTGGCGGCATCTTTAGCTTCTTACCGCAACAGCAACTCGAGCAAGCGGTGTTCGAGCCACTATTCGGTACACCGCAGCATCTCGACTTCGCCTCCCTCGCCTCCGGCTACGGTGTGACCTATCAGGCGATTGATTCGATTGCTGCGTTACGTCAAGCACTTGCGGAAGAGACGAATGTCACTCGGATACTTGAAGTCAAGACAACACGAATCGAAAACGTACAGATGCATCGTTCGATTTGGGACGTGACGAATCAAGCGTTAGCCGAGGTATTCCGATGATTTTACGCGGTCATCCCTATCATGTGAAAATCGAGGGAGCTGGTCCACCGCTCTTATTACTCCACGGTTTTACAGGCTCCCTCTCGACGTGGGACATGCTAAGTGAGCATTTATCGACTCACTTCACCGTCTACCGCCTCGATTTGATGGGACATGGAGAAACGATACCAGCGTCTAATCAACGAATGCGTTTGACACAACAAGTCAAGGATCTTGAGGCGCTGCTCGCTACACGATCCGAGCCATGGATTGTCCTCGGTTATTCGATGGGCGGACGAATCGCCTTAATGTTGAGTGTCGTCTCTGAGCAAATCGCTCGAACAATCGCTGTTAGTACAACACCAGGTATCAAGACGGCAGTGGAGCGAAAAGTACGTCGTGCATCCGATCGTATGTTAGCGGAGCGACTCGAAAAGGATGGACTCGAAGCTTTCATTGATCATTGGGAGACACTTGGATTATTTAAACCTCAAGCGCTTCTCAAAGAACAACAACGCACGCGACTGCGTCAGGAGCGTATGTCTCAAACGGTTGAAGGTCTGAGTGCTTCGCTTCGAGCACAAGGTACAGGAAGCATGCCCTCTCTTTGGTCATGCCTTCCGAAAGAGATTGATTGGATCGTCGGGGAAGAGGATGAAAAATTCCGCGCCATCGCCTTACGAGCGGCATCACCTGAAAAAATTCACGTGATTTTGCATGCTTCGCATGCCCCACATATCGACCAACCGCAAAAGTTTGTTACAATGGTAAAGAATCTACTTATTCATCACTAACATATTGGGGGAATTCAAATGAAATACGCTCCGGAATGGGTATCAGCCCGTAGCTATGAAGACATCAAATATGAACAATGGAACGGGATTGCAAAAATCACGATCAACCGTCCAGAAGTTCGCAATGCGTTCCGACCACACACGGTCCATGAACTCATCGACGCATTTTCACGTGCACGTGACGATCAAAACGTCGGCGTCATCATCTTAACAGGTGAAGGTGATCTCGCATTCTGCTCTGGTGGAGACCAAAAGGTACGCGGACATGGTGGATATGTCGGCGACGATGAAATCCCACGTTTAAACGTCCTTGATCTTCAACGTTTGATTCGTGTCATCCCGAAACCAGTCATCGCTATGGTCGCAGGTTATGCGATTGGTGGCGGGCACGTCCTTCACCTCGTGTGTGACTTGACGATCGCTGCAGACAACGCCCGCTTCGGACAAACAGGTCCAAAAGTCGGTTCATTCGATGCTGGTTATGGCTCTGGTTACCTCGCGCGCGTCGTTGGACACAAGAAAGCGCGTGAAATCTGGTACCTCTGCCGTCAATATGACGCACAGCAAGCACTTGATATGGGACTCGTCAACACGGTCGTTCCACTCGCGGATCTCGAGCAAGAAACGATTCAATGGTGTGCTGAAATTCTTCAACATTCACCAACGGCTCTTCGTTTCCTCAAAGCGGCATTCAACGCCGATTCAGATGGTCTCGCAGGGATTCAGCAACTCGCAGGAGATGCAACATTACTGTACTACACGACTGACGAAGCAAAAGAAGGACGCGATGCGTTCAAAGAAAAACGCAATCCTGACTTCGGACAGTTTCCGCGTTTCCCATAATGAAAAAAAGGTTCAATCGTCTTATGACATTGAACCTTTTTCGTATATTCATCAAAAAGGAAGTGACTATTTTGTATCCTTGGATCTATACACGGGCAAAAGAGCAACCGGATGACATCGCGCTCATTACGGAAACGGAGCGTTGGACGTGGTCTGAACTATATGCACGCGCGCATCGTTTGGCGAGTACGTGGGCGACGATCGTGACACGCGGAGACCGGATTGCTCTTTACGGTCCATCCAGTGCACAGTATATCGTCGCTCTTCACGCTGCTCAATTGCTTGAATTAACCGTCGTCCCGATCAACACTCGACTAACGCAAACGGAAGTGCTGCGCCAATTCAAACAGGCAGATGTGCGGCTCGTCGTAACAGACCGGATACTCGATACAGCGATTCCGTGTCGAGCTTTTTCTTATGAAAAAGAAGTGCCCGATCTGTTAATACGCCATATGCCTAAACAATACGTCCAATCAATGCTCTTTACGAGTGGTACGACCGGACATCCGAAAGCTGTGGAACAAACGATGTTGAATCATTTCTCGAGTGCGACGAATGCCGCTCGTCATATCGGATCACTGCCAGAGGATCGTTTTTTGATTGTCACACCACTGTTTCATATGAGTGGGTTAGCCATCGTCTATCGAGCGGTCATCTATGGAGTACCGATCATTCTCGAGCCACATTTTTCACCAGAATGCGCCTTACACTGGATTACGACGGAAAAAATTACACATGTCTCACTCGTCTCAGTCATGCTTGATCGGTTGCTCGACGCCGGACTACGTCGTCACGCGCTTCGCGTCGTACTGACAGGGGGTGGTCCTGTTCCATTACCGATTCTGACGCGTGCACTCGACCGCAATATTCCTGTCATGCAGACATATGGGATGACGGAAACAGCTTCTCAAATCGCGACTCTTCTGCCTGAGGATGCCTTACGAAAAATCGGATCAGCTGGACAAGCCATTTATCCGACGCAAATCCGCATCACGCGCCACCAAGAAATCGAAGTCAAAGGACCGACAATCATGAAAGGCTATTTTCATGATGAAGAGAAAACGGCAGACGCCTTTACAGCAGACGGTTTTTTCAAGACTGGTGACTTAGGACGTTTGGACGCCGATGGATACCTATATGTCCTCGATCGTCGAAGTGATCTCATCATCTCAGGTGGGGAAAATATTTACCCGGCTGAGGTCGAATCAGCACTTCTCTCGATCGATGGGATTCAAGAAGCAGGTGTCGTCGGACGATTTGATGCTAAATGGGGACAAGTTCCGGTTGCCTTCATCGTTAGTTCACTCGATGAAGCCATCATCCGAACGGAAATCAGTCAATTGCTCGCCAAATATAAATGTCCGGTTGATTACATCTATCATAGCGTTTTGCCACGCAATGCGAACGGTAAACTATTGCGGAAACAACTGAAGGAGTCATTATGAGCATCACCCTCCGGTCTGCCGAATTGTTCGATGTACCGCTCGTCTTTCGTCGTCCGATGCAAACAGCACTCTCGACGTTAACGATACGCAGGACGACGATTTTGCGCCTGACCGATTCGGAAGGACGAATGGGTTACGGGGAAGGAGTCGCGTTTGATACACCGTGGTATACGTCCGAAACACAACATTCTTTGCAAGGAATCGCTTCACTGCTGTACCAGTTACTTGACCAACCGCTCCATCATCCAGCAGATGTCACGCACCGCTTCCGCATCGTGCAAGGCAATCCGATGGCAAAAGCGATGTTTGAAGGAGCGATTTATGAATTATTCGCAGCAGCTGCCGGACAATCGCTCGCTACGTATCTCGGAGGTGATGAATCATCCCTCGTACCTTGCGGGAAAGCACTCGGACGGGCTTCTGCAGCGCAGACCGTCGAAGCCGTCGGACAAGCGATCGCCTCCGGATATGGACGGATCAAGCTGAAGCTCGCTCCGACGGATACCGTCGTTCTTGAGCAAGTACGTGCCGCTTTCCCTGATGCGCCCTTGATGTTTGACGCTAACGGCAGCTTCACAGAAGCAGACTTTCCTTTATTACAGCATTGGGATTCATTCGGTCTCGTTATGATGGAACAACCTCTCGTAGCGTCGGATTGGTCCGGACATCAACGTCTCGCTAAACTCTTGCAGACACCGATTTGTCTAGATGAATCCATCGTCGCTCCAGCGGATGCCGATTTGATGAAGACGCTTCACGCTGGTCAGATTCTGAATATCAAGCCGGCACGTGTCGGTGGGCTGACGAACGCTTTTTCCCTTCGAACAAAAGCGCCCTACTGGCTCGGAGGGATGTTTGAGAGCGGCATCGGACGTCGTCAGACCCTTGCTTTCGCGACACTTCCAGGGCTCGCTTATCCGATCGATATGGCAAGTACTGCGGATTATTTTGAAGAAGATTTGCTCGAGACCCCGTATCATGTCGAACACGGACACATTCGCTATTTTGCTCCAGCCGTATCCGAGTCCCAATTAAACAAATTGGCAACCTCCCGGATCTCTTTGTAACAAGAACACCACGACAAAAAAGAGGCAATGGATTGACTTCCATTGCCTCTTTTTGTGTTTTATTATGCGAACTTTTTTAGAACGATTCTTTGCCTTCGACTTTCGTCAAAATCTCATACCCGTCCTTTAAGACGACGACAGTGTGCTCAAACTGTGAGACAAGGCTCCGATTTGGTGTGTATAACGTCCAGCCATCCCGCTCATCTTCGATACAGAACTCGTCTCCTGTTGAAATGAACGTCTCGACAGCAATGACTTGCCCTTCCTTCAGCAGATCGTTTTCTTCACGATTGAAGTAGTTCGAGATGGATTCCGGCTCACCATGAAGTGTCTTCCCGAGACCATGCCCCGCTAAGTTACGGATGACGGTGAAACCACTCTTACGCGTTTCAGCATAGATCGCTTTTCCGATCTGATTGACCTTCGTTCCGGCTTTGACCTTCTCGAGTCCTTTTTCAAGCGCCGTCAATGATACTTCAACGAGTCGGACATCTTCCGGACGTTTTGCTTCTCCTGCGATGACTGTTTTCCCCGTATCCGAATAGTAGCCATTCTTCACAGCTGAGACATCGACATTAACAATATCGCCTTCTTGAATGACATATTTACCGGGAATACCGTGTGCTGCGATATCGTTGACACTGATACATGTCGCTCCCGGAAAATCATACATGACGATCGGGGCAGATTCTGCTCCCTGCTCCTTCAGAATACGTGCTCCGATGTCATCAAGTTCCTTTGTCGTGATTCCTGGTTTGACGGCATCCGCCATCTCGTCGCGCGCCATCGCGACGATGCGTCCAATTTCTCGTAATGCTTCATAATCATAATCTAACACTTTCATTTCCTCCTCATTCACTCAATCGTTCTTGATATAGATAATCTGCGGAGATATCCGCAAATAAGAACATGCCATTGCTGAGCGGCATACTAAACGTCCGCGTTTGTTCACTCGAGCTGAAGTCGACGTACCGTTCCGACAGATATCCGTTATGCCGTCTCTCCATTGCTACCGTCGTCCGGATAAAGTAAGGACGAAAACTCCAGTTGTATCCCTTGTAGAAGGAATACAGTTTCCACTCGCCACTCTTTTTACTGACATTCGAAGACTGTTGGAAGCCATTCGCGTCCGTGATGTAAAACCGGATGAATTCCGGCTCCATCTTCCGGGCGAGCATTAGCAGCCATTGATCGAGATCTTGCTCCGACTTCAAGGACTGACAATACTCATTAAATCGGACTGTCCAGTCTTGCTCCAGTTGGAACAGGCGATTCATCTGTTCCCGATCATATTTATAGAACATCGGGACTTCATGGATCAAGACCTCCATTCCAGGACAAGTCATGACCCATTCCGGCGCAGCCTCTCCTAAAAGATTCCCCATGTAATAGCGTCCACCATGCTGCCACGCATATCGAAGTTGACCAAGATGACTGATGTTTTTATACAAAAGTGGCGCTCCAAGCTGATCACAAAGGTGCTCCATCGTCTGTAATAGATGCGGATACGATGCTGAGACGGTCTTTTTCTCAATCATTGAAGATAGATCGACGATTAACATATCCGGCGACATCGAAAAGACGCGTTCGAGACTCGTTGCTTCCGCGCGATCCAGCGCTACCTTCAGTCCAGAATTCTGATAGTACGCGACGATCCGGCCCAGACGATCAAAATCATCGACTTGAACATCCGTCAAAGTAACATACATCCGTTCTTTTGGAAACGACGAGTCGACCGTACGTAAAACATGCAAGAAATCTTCCCCACCGTTCTCAAACAACCAAGCCGGACGACAACGGATCAGGATGAACGCTTGTGTATCGGAGGGTACTTTTTGGAATGCTTGACGGACGACATGTCCCATGACTTCGAGCTGATACTCGATCGGAACATCATCTTCCTGAAAAAATGGTTTTAACGGTTCTCCACGAAAATGGGACTGGATTTCATACCCTTCCACCTTAAAAGGGGCAGCGCCTACGATCGGTTGAAACCACGCCTCTATCTCTTCGGGATGAACGATGACATCTAATGCGTCCATTCTATTCCCCCCTTGTACTCTTGTTCTATCTTAACAAAAAAGGAGCCTCTCTGTAACGAGAGAGCCCCCTGTTTTACGATAACGTCGTATCTTTCCGCATTGCGATATACAAATACACACCGAATGTCGCCGTCAAGTAGATGATACTCAGGACACCGTATTGAATCCCAACAGCTCCGCCCTTACCAATGGCCAGCACAAGAAAGATGATGCCACCAAATAATAAGGTCGCTAACGGAATATAACGAAAATGTCCTTTTGTCGTCCGCTCACAAATCTTTTTCGTCGCGACGATCAGTGCAACGAGACAGACGGATGCTGCTACATAAATGGTATACACGAATGATTCAGCCCTCTCCCTATCGTTCATGGCTCATTTTATCATGACCGCTTAGATAAATCATAAAAAAGAACCGACTTGTCTGTGACAAATCGGTTCGAATCGTTTACTTTTCAAAACGTGGTTTGCGTCCACCACGGTTACGATCGCTTTCGCTACGGTTGCTACGTCCAGCATAACCGCCTTCACGACGATCTGATGAAGAAGATGAACGACCACCTTCACGACGATCGCCACCACGCGGGTTGTTTCCACGGTATCCGCCACTGCGGTTGCCGCTTCCACTTCCACCTTTGTTTCCGTAAGGACGACGGTTTCCACCACCGTTGCTACCGAAACGTTTCACGCGGATTGGTTCGATTGAAGAGATTTGGACTGGTGTTGCATCCGGCTCTTTCGTCAATCCTTTAAGTGCTGCTGAAAGAAGTTCCACTGCTTCGTACTCTTCTAAGAGTTCTTGTGCAAGTGTCGTATATTCTTTTGAGTCTTTTGCTTCAACACGTTTAATGAGTTCTTGTGCAGCAAGCTTCAAGTTGCCTTCTAAGATTTCATCAAGTGTTGGTGCATGACGACGTGACATTTTTTTGTTCGTGACACGTTCGATTGTTTTAATTTGACCGAATTCACGTGGTGTAACAAATGTGACAGCCGATCCTGTTTTACCAGCACGACCTGTACGACCGATCCGGTGAACGTAGCTTTCTGGATCTTGTGGGACGTCGAAGTTGTAGACGTGTGTGACACCAGAGATGTCAAGACCACGTGCTGCAACGTCTGTCGCTACGAGGATATCGATCGTTCCTTTTTTGAAACGACGGATGACTTGGTCACGTTTTGCTTGTGTTAAGTCACCATGTAAACCGTCAGCTGTGTATCCGCGTTGGATCAAGCCTTCTGTCATCTCGTCAACACGTTTTTTCGTACGACCGAAGATGATTGAAAGTTCTGGAGAATCTGTGTCGATCAAACGGCAAAGAACGTCGAATTTTTGGCTTTCTTTCAATTCGATGAATGACTGGTCGATGTTTTCAACTGTCATTTCTTTTGCTTTGACTTTGATGTGCGTCGGAGTCGTCATGAAACGATCTGCGATTTTACGAATTTGTGGTGGCATCGTTGCTGAGAACAAGAGTGTTTGACGTGTTTCAGGAAGTGCACCGAGGATTTTCTCGATATCTTCGACGAATCCCATGTTCAACATCTCATCTGCCTCGTCAAGGATGACCGTTTGAACGTGATCGAGGTTCAACGTCTTACGGTTCATGTGGTCCATCAAACGTCCTGGTGTCGCAACGACGATTTGTGGATTTTTGCGAAGTGCACGGATTTGACGATCGATTTGCTGACCGCCGTAAACAGGAAGTGCATGAACGCGTTTTACTTCACCGATCCGGTTCAATTCTTCAGCTACTTGGATTGCAAGCTCACGTGTCGGAGCAAGGATCAACGCTTGGATGTTGCGTGATTTTGCGTCAAGACGCTCGATTGTTGGGATACCGAATGCTGCAGTTTTACCAGTACCTGTTTGTGCTTGACCAATTAAGTCAACGCCGCTGAGTCCGACTGGAATTGTTTCTGCTTGGATTGGTGTTGCTTCTTCAAAGCCCATTTTTAGGACACCTTTGATAAGTGCCTCACTAAGATTTAATTCACGAAATGTTGTCAATGCTAAATACTCTCCTTTGTCATATGAAAAGCGTCTGCCACTAAACAGACGCTACCGTAACGAATACAATCGACTACCTATTATAACAGAATCTATCCCATAAAGATAGAGTGGTTTCTCTCATAATAATGTTTAGGGAAGTCACCATCATAATCGTTGCCATAAGGGCGAGGGAAAGGCGAAGTGCCCGGACCGTGCGATGAACGTCATCGCGTGCCCCCACTAGTGATGGGGTATATTCAGTAAATGGTCGCCGGTAATCAAACCAGCCGCAACCACCAAAATGATGAATTCCTTACTATCTATTCGAAACGCAGGCTTACTCGGTTTGATTATTGCGTCAACCGAATACCCGTTTCATTTTTTTCTATTTTTTTATCTTTCAACAGGCGACCGAGCGCTCGTTTGAATGCTGCCTTACTGAGACCGAATACTTCATCGATCTTCTCGGGAGCTGTCTTATCACCATACGGCATCTGACCATCATGTTCAAGTAGATGGTTCAGAATCAACTCCGCGTCTGTATCAATGGCTTCAAAGGCACGTGGTCGTGCTGAAAGTAATACTGTACCATCTGGTTTTACATTTGTCACTCGTAATTTCAAGACTTCTCCAAGACGCGGCCAACGTTCCATCTCGCGTTCATGCAAGAATCCGATTGACTGATCGTTGACCCAGACATTGACGCCTGGTTCGCGTTGTGAGAAGACGAGACCTTCGACGTCCATGTTGTTCCATTCTTCTGGAGCTGGCTTCGCTCGTAAGTTGAAGTAAGCATATGGTGCAGGGTCTCCGAGTAAACGAAGCTTTTGATCATGTTTTAGACGAATGAAAAGTTGATCGCCTTCTTCCGGCCAGAACATCCGACGTTGCGGCAAATCGTCAAGTGAGACAAGAACATCTTTTTGAATCCCGATATTCGCGAACACTCCTGTGTTATAGCGCGTCCCATTGATCGTCGTCTTGACGTAGTCTTCAAATGAAGCTTCTGGAATCGTCATCGATGATGCCAAACGTCCTTCATTATCTTGATACAAGAAGACTTCTACTTCATCATCAAGAGCTACTTTTTGTGTCTGTTCATTGTTATGCAACAACACATCTTCATTTCCATCTGTCAAAAACACTCCGAACTCTGCTTCACGTTCTACTTTTAATGTGACAACCTGTCCTGCGCGTAATCCCATTTCGGGTCATCTCCTCTCTCTATTTGAATTGGTTCAAGTTCATTCGAACCATCCTTCTGTTCTTTCCCTACCATACTATACTCTTTTTCTGTTCACCTCTGAAATCGACCACACGATGACAGTTGTGACATATTTGTGAACGAAACACATTTGCGTGATTTTTTTGAAAAAAAGATATATGATTAAATAACAGGAAAAAGAAGGTTTAGTTTAGGTAAATATGGGGGATAAAAATGTTTCATAATATTCAATCGCGTTCGTTCGCTCGACGCTTCACGAAAACATTGGTTTTTGCATTTTTTGCTTTCCTTGCTACGATTGGAATCGTTTTTGCAGAAGGATCAAACAGTACAGATATGACTCCGAAGACACCAGCGCTTCAGCAAATCGATCGCCCTTAAAATCTACACCTTCCGTGTGGATTTTTTTATTTTTTCCGGACATTTACAGGACGATAAAGGAAAATCAAGTTCAACCTCGAATTAGATGAACATACCTATATTTTAATTTCGAGGAGGAAACGGACGTGCTCTTCTACTTATTCACGACGATTGCGGGTCTCATCACTACATACTTAAGTTTTGTTACCGGTTATTATACAAGTTCGATTGGTGTTTTCGTCTTTACGTTAGCGATTTGCCTATCGTTATCATCGATTCGACAGTTACTCCGTACGTCCTATCTGACTTACATTGAATACATTCAATACCGTCGCGTCAAAAAACAGTACGAACGCATGAAAAAACGAGAACAGTCTTATCAAATTGCCTATCCTAATCGAGATTCGAGTACACCACTTGCATTCTCTGGGACAGACCAGCATGATAAATAAAGAACACGATTTCATCACCTAGGAGGAACAGATTCATTATGAACGAAATCCCTTTATCAAACGGTTGGACACTCCGCTACTCACCTGTCATCGATTTATGGTTGAAGGAAGATGGCGTACTGCTCGTAGATCACGAAGATAAGGTCCGCTTGACTCTCATCTTGGATGAAGAGACGATGGAAATCAAACAGATCGACAACACGAACGCTACGTTCTCCGTTGATCCGACGACACGTCGCCTCACTTTCGAACTTGGAGAAAGCGAAGAGGAATCTGAGCCTCGTTACTGGGAATAATCATGGAGACCGGGTGCGACACCTGGTCTTTTTTTGTACAATAACATCAGCAATGAAAAAAAGGAGCTGTCACTTTACCATGATCCGTACTGTCATTTGGTTCATTTATTTTGGACTTGTCTTACCCTGTACCTTACCGTTTTTACCAACCGCAAAACGTCGAACGCATCTCGCGCGCTATGCATTCGTTCAGCGTGTAGCGAGCGCCTGGGCGAACTCTCTCCTCCGACTCGCTGGCGTTCGTGTCCATGTGACGGGGCATGAACATATCCCGGCAAATGAACCTGTCGTGTTCATCTCGAATCACCAAGGAAACTTCGATGTTCCGATTCTACTTGGAAAAATCGATAAACCAAAAGCATTCATCTCAAAAATCGAAGTGAATAAAATTCCAATCGTTAATGTCTGGATGAATCTGATGGGGTGTGTCATGATTGACCGAAAAGACCGACGCCAGTCCCTAAAAGCGATCCGCTCTGGTGTCGACACGATCAAGGACGGACAATCAATGATCATCTTCCCAGAAGGAACACGTTCAAAAGGCGGACCGATGGCGGAATTCAAAGCAGGAAGTTTTACCCTTGCGACATCAAGTGGCGCACGCGTCGTACCCGTCGCGATTTCAGGTAGTTATCGTGTCATGGAGGAAACGGGTAAGATCCGTCCGGCTACAGTCGAAGTCACGATCTTGCCGTCGATTGATCCGAGCACGATGACACAGAAAGAACTCGTCCAGACGGTCGAACATCAAATCAAACAGATTGTAGAAGGTGTCTAATATGTTAATGAAAGTAGAAAATCTCAAAAAAGAATTTGCCGATAAAATTGTCTTCGAAGATGTCACGTTTTCTGTCTCTCCTGGTGACCGGATCGGTATCATTGGCGTCAACGGTACCGGTAAATCGACCCTCCTGCACATTCTAGCAGGCAAAGAAACAGCAGATGCTGGTACGATCCATCATCCAAATGATTATCGGATCCGTTTGCTATCGCAAACGACCGATTATCCGGAAGATCGGACTGTCATGGAAGTACTCCTTTCGGGTGACACACCAACGATCAACGCGTTGCGCCACTACGAAACGGCACGACTAGCGCTCGAACAGGATCCGACAAGTGAGACGTTACTCAACCGCTTCATCACGGCGCAAACCGAGGTTGATGCCGCGCAAGCGTGGGACACGGAATCGCGTTTAAAGATGATCTTAAACAAACTCGGCATCCTCGACTTGAACGCGTTGATCGGCTCTCTTTCCGGAGGACAACGTAAGCGCGTCGGACTCGCTGAAGCCTTACTCGATGAAGCCGATCTCCTCCTGCTTGATGAGCCGACGAACGAACTTGATGCCGAGACGATCAGCTGGCTTGAGACTCAAATCAAGGAATACCGTGGTGCGATTCTACTGATCACTCATGATCGCTATTTCTTGAATCGTGTCACGAATCATATGATGGAGATCGCAAATGGAACAGCTTATTTCTATGTCGGAAACTATGAATCGTTTCTTGAAAAACGTGCCGAACGTCGTGAACGGACGGCTTCTATGGAGGAAAAACGTCAAAACATCCTCCGTCGCGAACTCGCTTGGTTGCGTCGCGGAGCAAAAGCACGGACGACGAAACAAAAAGCCCGGATCCAGCGCGTGGATGCTTTACAAGACCTTTCGTATGAGGAAGAAGAAGCGACACTTGAAGTACAGGTCGGTTCGACCCGCCTCGGCAAGAAAGTCATTGAAGCATATGACGTCTCGCACCGATTTGGTGAACGGACACTTTTTGAATCGTTTGACGCTCTGATCGGACGCAAAGAGCGGTATGGCATCGTTGGTCGAAACGGTAGTGGAAAATCGACACTTCTTTCAATCCTCGCGAAACGCTTAGAGCCAACAACGGGTGAGATCATTCACGGCGAAACGGTGAAGATTGGTTTTTACGGTCAATTCGCCGAATTTACGCATCCCGAACGCCGCGTCATCGATGAGGTCGAACGGATCGCAAAAGTCATTACGACACTCGCCGGTGAGGAGATCACAGCAAGTCAGATGCTCGAACAATTTCTCTTTAAACCGGAAGCACAATATAAACAAATCGGCAAGCTTTCTGGTGGCGAAAAGCGACGTCTGAAATTGTTAACGATTTTGATGGAAGAACCGAACGTCCTCTTCCTTGATGAGCCGACGAACGACTTGGATACCGAGACCTTATCCGTACTAGAAGATTATTTAGAATCATTCCCAGGTACTGTCATCACAGTCAGTCATGATCGCTACTTCCTCGACCGGGTCGTCGATCGCCTGATTGCATTTGAAGATGGAAACATCATTTTTTATTACGGACAATATACAGACTATCTTGAGCAAATGGCAGCACCCGTTCCCTCAATCGTCGTTGAAAAAACGGCAGAGGTTGCTACAGCACCAAAAACAGAGACGCCAAAGAAACTAAGTTATCAGGAACAACAAGATTGGGCTATCATTGAGCAACAAATTGAAGAGAGTGAAGTTGAACTAGAGCAATTAGAGGCTGATCTCGCTTCAGCAGGAAGTGATCTCGGAAAGGTCAATGAATTGTATCAAGCCATCGAAAAGACCAAAGCGACGCTTGACGAGCGAATGGAATATTGGACATATCTTTCTGAAAAAATCGAGGCATTTGAAAACCATCGCCAATCTCATCAATAAATCCGATAAGCGGAGTTCTTCACTTAGAAGAGTTCCGCTTTTTTTATGAAATAGAAAACATCTATTACTTTTATTTTTAATTATGAAAATAAATGTGAATTCATATTAGATATCGGGTAATGTTATAGCATATTTCGTTTTGGAGGAAGGCTTGCGAAAGGAGGAGTTCTAGTGAAACGGATGGTTCAAAACATCTACCCTATCGTCGCATTCTACTTAGTCATTACTTACATACTGCTCTGGCTATTGCCACAAGACCTTTCGTTACAACTCTCGGCACTTATTAGTTTAAGCGGTTCTTTCATGATTTTCTTATTTAGTCGATCGACGGCTTTCAAACAACCTTCCCTTCCGTACAAGTGGTTATCCATCGCTTTCTTCTCTTATTTTTTAGGCGATTTCCTGAATATGATTGGACGTTTCTTTCAATGGAACGATGTCAATTTGAACGTCTTGCTGGATTTACCTTATACGATTCATTTGACAATGATGGTCCTTTTCTTTTTCCGACAATTAGATTTGACATTATTCAAAAAACAAAAGTTATTGATTCTTGATTCCTTGACTTTATTCGCTGTTTCAATGATTGCTGGATATATCGCTATTTTCCGCTTTGTTCCCTCTTATACGCGAACGACACTCGAGCAACTCAGTTGGACATTTTATGCCTTCTTGACAATTTTGTTGACGCTTTTCTTTTTTTTACTCTATGCGTCTGGGTTAAGACGGAACGTATCACGATCAGGATTTATCTTTCTTGTCCTCGGAACATTCATTCTCGGCATGACGAACTTTGTGTTTTATACCTTGTTATTAAACGGTGAACCGCAAATATCGGGTCTATTGCTTCCGCTATATCCACTTAGCGGTCTGTTCCTCATCGCCTTTTTGAACACACGTACACTTCCCATGAGTCGTGAGGAGCAAGCAAATCTCATTCGAGTCGAGACACTTACGCGTTCACTGTTGGTTTACATCTTATTATCTGCGCTGATTCTTTATATTACGTTTTATCCTGTCTCTCGAACCTTCTTCTTGTTGTCTATTGGTATTACGTTTTTATTATTTTTAACACGGCAGCTTTTTTCATACCGGGAAAATCTTCGGTTGTTACAGGAAACAACGGCATTACAAACGAATCTAGAAGACATCGTTCATCAAAAAACAGAGTTGCTACAGTTGCGTGAAAAAGAACTGACGTCACTTTTTTTGTCTTATCCAGAAATCGTTTTTGAAATCGATGACATGTATCAAATTCGATCCGTCAATCCAGCCGCTGCAGAAGCAGGATGGAATGATTTACCGCTCGGACCGAGTCAACGCCGTCAACTTGATCGGCTCATCCCGTTGCTTCAACAAAAGCAGTCGACCTATCCTGCTCACCTCCTACATGTACCTGCTACGGAGGAACATCCAGAAACCTTTTTGAATACGACAATCATCGATATTCCACATCAGCAACGCTATTTCGTCGTCTTAGCGGATGTCACAGAAGACTATCAACAGGAAGTATGGCTAGAACGTATGGGATACCATGACTCACTCACTCGTTTACCAAACCGGCGTTACTTCGAGGAGCAACTCTATCTAACTCTGCCAACGCTAGATTATGGCTCCTTATTATTCATAGATTTGGACGGATTCAAACAAATCAATGACACCTATGGACATGATGTCGGTGATTTACTGCTACAAGAAACAGCAACGCGTCTTCAATCAATGACGACGCCAACTGATCTCGTCGCACGCCTTGGTGGAGATGAATTCTTGATCTTCATTCAGGCATCTGCCTCGGAAACTCGACAGTTTGCCGAACACGTTCTCGAAATCCTAAATTATCCATTCTATATCAACACGTATATGCTTCATATCACACCATCTATCGGAATTTCCTTATACCCTGAAGACGGTAAGAGTTCAGAACAGTTATTGATTCGGGCAGACGAAGCCATGTACCAGATCAAGAAGAACGAGAAAAATAACTATATGTTCGCTGTCCACATCAAACGTTAGGAGGGATCCCGTGCTTAAATCAAACTACTTCATCCGTTGGTTCCCTGCCATGCTCGTAATCTCTTTTATTCTAATGATCCTTACTACATGGACTCCTTCCATCTCTAATGGGATTGTCGAACAGGTACTTCAGTATGTATCACTTGGGTTGATCGCTTACTTCATTCTTACGGCTTATCGTAAGGAACAAATATTAGTCGTACCCAGACGAAATTTCTGGCTGATTGCTTTAGGATCACTGGTTTTATCCTATATCGGTTCCATTTTTGAGACGTTACGTTTTGTCTATTCAGACTTTCCAATTCCATCTATTTATAGCCTGATTTTATTTTCAATATCCCATTACGTATTCTTATACGCGATTTTTTACCGAATCATCACAAAACGAACACTCGGACAACATGTACTTGCTTTCGTTGATGCCGCGATTATCGTCATTTTCATTGGACTTGTCGCATTCCATGTCCTCAATGAACTGACGAACCCTGGGCTTCAGACTGTTCCTTATGCCATCATCGTCATTACGAACACATCACTCGGTTTGTTCGTTTTTTTCTATTTTACGTTCATCCAAGAAACACATTGGGTATCACGGATGGCCTTATTTCTATTATTCTTATCCATTTTCATTCGTGGTATCTATGAAGTCTCTAGTGTCTACTTCCCTGATTTTTCAGCGAATTATCTGGTGTTCTTCCCGATATTGATTCGTTTGGCGCAAAGTGCAGCTATTCTATGGCATGTTGATCATATTGAAGAAGGAACTGCTCGAACGACGGTCATTCCTCGTTCGTGGCTTCCTTTACTGGCCATCCCTTTGTTCATCCACTACATGGTGGAACAAGAAGGTGGAAAACTCGACATCTTTATCATCTTATTCCTACTAATCGTTCGACAAATCTTGATTGCCCGTCAACATGGGTTGATTGTCGCACAATTACACGAACGAAATGAACAACTCGTTTCACGCATTGAACATCGAAAACAACAAATCCAAGATAGTGAACAACAGGTCATTCCACTCTTCCTCGGTCATCCTGATCCGATGATTCGACTCGATCAGTCCGGCACTGCGCTGTACGCGAATTTAGCTGCCCAACGTCTGTTTCATTTGCCAGATATGACGATTGAACATGTTCCTCGTACGATGCGTCATTTGTTAGAAATGCTCGAAACGAACGTTGATGAGTATGAGGATGAACAAAGTCGCCGCTATGAAATCATTGATATTCCGATTCAAATTGCCGCTACCTCGATGGGACGATTCACGATTTTACATGATGTCACGGAAAGCAAAATTCGTCAAAAGAGAATCGAATACCATGCCTATCATGATGCTTTGACTAATATCGGAAACCGTCGTTCCTTAGAACGAGATTTCTCAAATCGACTCTCCGATAAGAATTATCTTGCCTTAGTCGATTTAGATGGATTTAAGCAAGTCAATGATACGTATGGTCACGAGGCAGGAGATTATGTATTAATTGAAGTTGCGAAGCGATTGAGCGAACATACAAGTTCTTCGGAATCCGTGTATCGCCTCGGTGGAGATGAATTCGCGATCCTTTTACAAGCCGATGATGAACTCTCCTTACGCCGAAAATGTAAATCCTTTTTACAATTTTTAAGACGTCCCTATGTCTACAAAGGACAATCTTTATTCGTTTCCGCAAGCATCGGAGTGACAGCGTGTCATGAGGCCGATCTTGAAACATGTTTAAAGCAAGCCGATCTTGCCATGTATCGCGTGAAACATCGGGATAAGAATGATGTCGCTTTATATCGAGCGGACCCATGAAAAAACCTAGGACATATGACTTTTTGTAGTCAACGTGTCCTAGGTTTTTTGAGTTATTCTTCTGGTCTTGGTGCAATGTTACCTTCTTCGATATCGAGGAGCAAGTCGATTAATTCCGCACAAAACTCTGGATATTGACGAAGTAACGCGTCTTCTCCCACTTCATCC
This sequence comes from Exiguobacterium sp. RIT341, assembly GCF_000632205.1. Classification (NCBI taxonomy): domain Bacteria; kingdom Bacillati; phylum Bacillota; class Bacilli; order Caryophanales; genus Exiguobacterium; species Exiguobacterium sp. RIT341. The sequence goes on along the minus strand of NZ_JFYW01000011.1, from coordinate 169,739 downwards.
ACGAAGTCCGTCAACAAAGCGAGGACTTCTGGTACTAATGCGCGCGCTACCTTCATGTAGGCAATCGCAAAGCGCCACTTACCAGAAATATAGAGCAGTTTCCCAATCAACAGATCCCCCGGTTCGACTTCAATCTCAGCCAAATCCGTTTGATACGTCTGTTTCGACATTAAATCAACAACACCATCTGCATCGACTTGAAACAGCGACGGCATCGGGTCAGCTAATCCACGCAAGGCGCGATAGAGACTAGGTGATAGCTCGTCTTTTATCTGCTCGAGAAAACGACCGTGCGGTGTTTTTCCTTGATCATCCGTTTCATAGAAGATCGCCCAGTCAACGAATAAGTCCCGGAACAATTCAGCATCTTTTAAATACCAACGTCCTTCTGTCGCAATCTCTTCAATGAAAGCGACCCAGTCCGTACTGCGTGCTGTTGCTGCTTCCTGATACATTTTCTTCAAGGCTGCATTCATTTCCGCTTCAGAAACCGTCGTCGGAAATGGAATTACTTTTCGATCGTTCTTCATTTCGATCGCCCTTTCCGGTGAGGAGTAGCCGGTCGCTTAATCGTCTGAGGAGCTGTGAATTCACGTTTCGGAATGACTTCTCCGCGGTAAATTTCCATTGGCTCCATCTCGACGCCCATTTGCTTTGCAAGTGTTTTTAAGTGTTTTAAATCTTGATCCGTGACAAGTGCAAGTACCATCCCATTTGCGTTTCCGCGTCCCGTCCGACCTGAACGGTGTACGAAATCGTCAAGCGACTCCGGTAAATCGTAATGGACGACGTGTGTGACCGCTTCGATATCAAGCCCACGCGCCGCAAGACCTGTCGTGACGAGTAAAGGAAACTCTCCCTTTTTATAAGAACGCAAGGTCTCCATCCGCTCTCGTTTTCCTTTTTCAGCGTCTAAAATCCGGTATTTCAGTGAGAATTTACTCAACTCGCCATTCAATGGTCCAAGGAATGAGCGATTGTTGATGAATGTCAGCACTTTTGATCCTTGCATGTTCGCCAGACGACGTAACAATTCCGGTTTCTGACGACGTGAAGTCTCCAAATAACCGAATGTCACTTGTGTGCTGACGGCACGCTCAACACGAATCGTCTCAGGATCATTCGCAAGCGTCCGTCCCCATTCTGCTGTCCGTTCCGGCAATGTCGCTGAGACAAATGCCAGTTGTCGATCGCGTAGCGCACTATTTGCGATTCGCGTCGCCGAGTCACTCATGCCACTTTCATAAATTTGATCCGCTTCATCTAAAACGATCAATTTCACCTTATGCATCTTCAGCTTCTTCGAATCAATCAACTCGACGAGACGTCCCGGTGTTCCGACGATGATTTGCGGCTTTTTCTTCAATCGTTCATATTGTCGCTTTAATTCAACACCACCAATGAATGCACCGGATTTGATACCACTTCCTTGAGCAAATAATTGAATGACTTGATGAATTTGCATGACGAGTTCCCGTGTTGGTGCCGTGATGACGACTTGCACGTGTGGCTCTTCCACTTCAATCTTTTCTAAAGCTGGAATGACATAAGCAAGCGTCTTCCCTGTTCCTGTCGGCGCTTCAGCTAGGACATCTTTTCCTTCGCGCAACAACGGAATCGCTTGTTCTTGAACAGGCATCAACTCTGTAAAGCGCGCCCGTTCCCATGCTTCCTGTAAAAATGGTTTTGTAAAGTTCATAACGATTTCTCCTACTCTCTTAATTCCATCATGCCGTTACGTATTCGACATGATCTCCTGATGCATCACGGTATCCCCGTAATGTCTGTGTATATTCATTTCCTGCGTCGAGCAATCGGATGTGGAACCGGACTTCTTCTTCACCAGCTTCTTCCTTTAAAATCTCGAAGCCTTGGATGACACGATCCTGTAATTCTGCAGCGAGTGCCGGATACACGGCAAGACTCGCATACGTCGCTTTTACGTCCACGGGACGGCGAACAAGCGCAATCCAGTACGATTCATCATAGCCGATAAAGTCTTCATAATCAAAATCATCTTCAAACCGAATCCAGAATCCATCACCTTCAAATTCTGTGATCATCCCAGTTCGCGTCGAACCTTCCGATCCGATTTTCAGCGAGACCCAGTCTCCCGACTGATAATCTCCTTGTTGCGTTAATGACACATACTCCATTTGGCACACCTCCACGTTCTATGTTCCCTTTTTCATTGTCAACGATACGTCCTAAAAACACAAGATACCGTAACGTGACATTCCTCACAGTTTCAACTGTGCTAGTGGATCTTTTTCAAATCAGCTCATACAGTTTCGTGAAAATCTTGATTTACCAGACTTCAACTGTTTTTTAATCTTCACTCTTTCATAGGTACAGAAATAAAGAAAGCCCGTCATATCAACGTTTGTTCACTTGTTAAAATATTCACATGAACGTAAAGGGAATCTCTACCTCCTTTTGTTACACTATTCACATAAGGAACTGATCATTAGCTCAATTTTAAAGGAGTGGTATCCATGTTATTAGAAAAAACGAGTGCCTGGGCAAACTTTACGTCTGGCGAATGGATCAAGACAATCGATGTTGCAGACTTCATCCGGCTCAATCGCACGGAATATACAGGTGATGATCACTTTTTAGTCGATCCGACGCAAGCGACGCAACGGCTTTGGCAACAAATTCTACAGTTGACGAATGAAGAACGACAACGTGGTGGTGTGTATGCCGTCGATGCCAAGACACCATCAACGATTCTCTCGCATGATGCAGGGTATCTTGATCCCTCTCTTGAAAAAATCGTCGGCTTACAGACGGATGAACCGTTCAAACGTTCAATTCATCCGAACGGCGGGATTCGGATGGTGAATGATGCCTTAGCTGCGTATGGCTTTGAAGCAGACGAGACCGTCACGAAAATTTTCAGCGATTACCGAAAAACACACAACCAAGGGGTTTTTGATGCTTATACTCCAGAGATGCGCGGCGCGCGTAAAGCCGGTATCATCACAGGATTACCAGACGCCTATGGACGTGGGCGGATCATTGGCGACTATCGTCGTGTCGCTTTGTACGGAACAGCACGTTTGATTGAAGAACGTAAGCGAGACTTGAAGGCACGTGGCGGCTTCCTCTCTGAATCGATGATCCGCGACCGCGAAGAAATGAATGAACAATTGCGCGCATTAACGGAATTGACCGAGCTTGGAACTCGCTATGGTTTTGATCTCTCCCGCCCTGCAGAAACAGCACAAGAAGCATTCCAGTGGGTCTATCTTGCTTATCTTGCTGCGATCAAAGAACAAAATGGTGCAGCTATGTCACTCGGTCGAGTCTCGACGTTCCTCGATATTTATGTCGAACGTGATCTTGCGACCGGCCGCTTGACGGAAGAAACAGCACAAGAGCTCGTCGATCATTTTGTCATGAAACTTCGGATCGTCAAATTCTTACGAACACCGGACTATAACGATCTCTTCTCTGGCGACCCGACGTGGGTAACGGAATCGATTGGCGGGATGAGTGAAGATGGTCGATCAAATGTCACGAAAAGTTCATTCCGGTTCCTGCATACGCTCTCGACACTCGGTCCGGCACCTGAACCAAATCTAACTGTTCTCTGGTCCACTCAGCTTCCACGCGGATTCAAGGAATTTTGCGCGAAGATGTCGATCATATCAAGCTCGATTCAGTATGAGAACGATGATTTGATGTTGCCGGTTTATGGGGATGATTACGGCATCGCTTGTTGTGTCTCCGCGATGCGGATCGGGAAACAGATGCAGTTCTTCGGTGCTCGAGCAAACCTTGCAAAAGCATTACTTTATACAATCAATGGCGGAATGGACGAGAAGCTCAAAATTCAAGTCGCCCCAGCCACACCATTGATGCTCGACGAAGTACTCGATTACGAGACAGTCATGGCGGCTTACGATCGTCAACTCGATTGGCTCGCAGAACTGTACGTCAACACACTGAATGTCATCCACTACATGCATGATAAGTACAGTTACGAACGGATTGAAATGGCTTTACATGATCCGGAAATCTTACGGACGATGGCATGCGGCATCGCTGGTTTATCGGTCGTCGCTGACAGTCTATCCGCTATTCGTTATGCAACAGTCCGCCCGATCCGAGATGCGGATGGGATTGCAGTTGATTTCAAGATCGAAGGTGAGTTTCCAAAGTTCGGGAATAACGATGAACGGGTCGATCAGATGGCGGTTGATCTCGTGACATTGTTCATGGAGAAAATCCGTAAACATCCAACGTATCGAAATGCGCTCCCGACACAGTCTGTCCTGACGATTACTTCAAACGTTGTCTATGGTAAGAAGACAGGAAATACACCCGATGGACGCCGTGCGGGTGAACCATTTGCACCCGGTGCTAACCCGATGCATGGACGTGATACCCGTGGTGCTATCGCTGCTCTGACGTCTGTCGGGAAACTACCATATGAACATGCGCTCGATGGTATCTCCTACACGTTCTCGATCGTTCCAAAAGCACTTGGTAAGGAGGAAGCAACACGTATTCGCAATACGGTCGGATTACTTGACGGATATATGGGTGGTACGACTTCAAAAGGTCATCACTTGAATGTCAACGTCTTCGACCGTGAGACGTTACTCGATGCCATGGAGCATCCAGAACAGTATCCACAGTTAACGATTCGGGTTTCCGGTTATGCCGTCAACTTCATTAAACTGACGCGTGAACAACAGATTGATGTCATCAATCGTACGTTCCACGGTTCTCTCTAAAATGATGTGTAGTATGTGAAAGGAAGTGAGCAGAATGACCTATGGTATGATCCATTCCGTTGAATCATGTGGAACAGTCGATGGTCCTGGCATTCGATTCATCGTCTTTACGCAAGGATGTCCACTACGGTGTCAATACTGTCATAACGTGGATACATGGGAGTTCGGTTGCGGACAGCGTGTCTCAGCAGACGAAGTCGTAAAAGAAGCGATCAGCTATCGCTCCTTTTTCGAGGCGACGGGTGGCGGAATCACCTTCTCTGGAGGTGAACCGCTCGCTCAGCCAGAGTTCCTAGAGGCTGCTTTAACAGAAGCGAAGCGGCATGGACTGCATACGGTCATCGATACCGCTGGATCTGTCGTCCCAAAAAACATCGACGCCATTCTCGATGCGACGGATTTGGTTCTGCTCGATATCAAGCATATCGACGATGCTGCTTGTCGCGTCTTGACTGGACGGAGTAACGCCAATACACTCGCCTTCGCAAAACGCCTAGCCGAGCGAAACATTCCCGTCTGGATTCGCCACGTCCTAGTTCCAGGTATCACGATGTCGGAACATTTCCTCCGTCAGACCGGCGAGTTCATCCGGACGCTCGGAAACGTCGAGCGCGTCGAGGTACTGCCGTATCATCAACTCGGAGTCTATAAGTGGGAAAACCTTGGTCTTGCTTATCCGTTAACTGATGTGCTTCCTCCTTCACGAGAAGAAACAAACGCTGCGCAAACCCTACTTGAATCGTACTTGTGTTAACGTTTCCAATTTGTTACAATGACATCATAGATTATGAACAGGAGGTACAACACCGAAATGAAGCAATCACTCGTACAGGTCGCTTGATGAATGAAATCATCTCTTTCGCAATGCAGTTGCGGATGTCTGACGCTACGAGTCTGCTCTTTTTCGGTGTGACCAACCTCTGGCCAGCACCTTCTTTGAGTTACACTCCGGCACACCATCCGCTCGCTTCGGATGGTGTGTTTTTCATTTCATCTTATCGGAAATGAACACTAAAGGAGCTGCTTTTATGCCTACTGAAACACTTACGATCCAACACCTATCGATGGACTACGACGAACGACGTCTTTTCTCGGACGTTTCTTTTCATATTCATACCGGTGAACATGTCGCCTTAATCGGTCCGAACGGCATCGGAAAAACGACACTGTTACACTTGATCGCTGACCAACTTCAGCCGACTGACGGTTCGATCAAGCGTCATTACAAAAAACTCGGTCTACTATCACAACACTTCGTAGCGGGCGATCACACCGTTCTTGATGTCGTCGAACGAGCGGATGCGGTTCGTTATCAACTTCGCGCTAATGCCATGAATGGTGACTTGACGATTTATCAACGAGCAATCGATCAGGACGCCTTCTCGCTGGAAGCAGATGCAGCACGCGTCTTAAAAGAAGTCAAATTAGAGGAAGCACTCTGGACACACAAAGCATCCAGTTTAAGCGGTGGTGAACAGACGCGCCTCCAACTTGCCTGTCTGCTTCTATCACGACCTGATTTCATCATTCTCGATGAACCGACGAATCATCTGGATCAAGAGACACTCGAGTGGCTCACGGAATGGGTCAACATGTCACGGACCTCGATTCTCTATGTCTCACACGAACGATTCTTCATCGACGCAACGGCTGATGCCGTCATTGAATTATCCGAATCAGGGGCAACGCGATACAGCGGAAACTATCAGTCCTATAAAGAACAAAAGGAACATCAAGCTCTGTCGCAACAACGAGCGTACGAAAAACAAGAACGCACCCGTAAAGAGCTGACACGCATGATTCAAGGATACCGGCAATGGCATCAAAAAGCCTCGAATCAAGCGAGTGAACGCGATCCGTATGCGAAAAAGAAGGCTGCTAAACATGCGACGAAGGTCAAGGCAAAAGAGCAGCAACTCGAGCGTCTACTCGAGGATCGTGTACAAAAACCACAAGTTGCACCGACTGTTCACGTCGCATTCGAACATGAAGCGATTCGTGCGAAACGACTGATTTCGTTCGAACGTGTCTCATTCATGCATGAGACGAAAACCATTCTAAACGATGTCTCATTTTCAATCGATCGCGGTGACCGGATTGCTGTCATTGGACCGAATGGAAGTGGGAAAACGACCTTACTGCGTCTCATTGAGGGCGAATATGCTCCTAATCAAGGGACAGTCATCCGCCATTCTCGATTAAAAACCGGCTATTTTTCACAAGCTCTTTCCCATTTACCGACATCCGGTACGTTGTTAGAGGCATTGCTCGAGTTCGGCACGATGAGTGAAACGGATGCCCGGACACTACTCGCCTGTTTTTTATTTCGACGTGATGATGTTTACCGGTCGATTGCCGACGCCAGTATGGGTGAGAAATGTCGAATCGCCTTTTTACGCCTTTATTTCTCTGGTGCTCACTTGCTTATTCTCGACGAACCGACGAACTATTTGGATCTTGCGACTCGTGAACAAATCGAAGCCGCCCTCGATGTCTTCCCTGGTGAGCTCCTCTTCGTCTCTCACGATCGTTATTTTACCGATCGGCTATCGAACCGGACGTTTGACTTAACGACTGGATTCAACGATCATCCAGACGGAACTGCCGTGGTAAGAAATGCACGCCGAAGTGACCCTGAAGCGACTCAATCCGATCTACATCGTCTTGATGCTTTGACAGGTGATGTGCCGTTCGATACAGAAACAAATGAATCACTTTCAAAAGAATAACAAAAAAAGCATCTGCATAGAAAAAGAGACTCCTGTTTCCATTGCAGATGCTTTTCATATTTCAGTCGTATTACCGCTTTTGATACTTCAGTTTCGTATGCGCTTGTGCCTGCTTGTGGATTTTTTTCCACTTTTCTTTCTCCGCCGCCTGCAACGCCACGTTTTGCTTACGTTCCGTATAGGCGATTTCTCGTTTTAGCTTGACGAAGCTGTTCCAGCGCTCAGCAGATAGCGTTCCATCTTCTAAAGCTGTCCGAACGGCACATCCTGGTTCCTTCTCATGTTTACAGTCTCGAAAACGACAGTTTTCAGCAAGCTCTTCAATATCGGAAAACGTCGACGATAAACCTTCACTTCCATCCCATAAGGCCAATTCTCGCATCCCCGGTGTATCGACGAGTAATAAACCGTTCGCCAGTCGTTTCAGTTCGCGATGTGTCGTCGTGTGACGTCCGCGTTCATCGTCTTCCCGTACGCCACCCGTCTCCATTAGCTGTTCTCCAGCTAAAGCGTTGACGAGCGTCGACTTCCCAACGCCGGACGATCCGACTAACACGATCGTTTGCTTGACTTGTAACTGGGCACGTAGTTCCTCTAATCCGTCACCCGTCAAAGAATCAACGGCAAGGATTGGTGTTCCGAACGCAATCGCTTCGACAGCCTGCAGTTCTATTTCGATCGACGGCATCAAACTTTTTTTCGTCAGGACGATGATTGGTGTCACCCCTGCATCCCAAGCAACCGTTAAATAACGTTCCAGTCGACGGACGTTGAAGTCATGTCCAAAAGCCATGACGAGCAAGGCAACGTCGACATTCGCGCAGATAATTTGTTCCTCGGTCTCCGTCCCTGCCGCTTTTCGGGAAAATTGAGACGACCGTGGCAAGACCCGTTCGATTCGTCCTTTGCCTGGCTCTCGCTCTGTTTGAATGATCCAGTCTCCAACCGCTGGCAATTCAGCTTTCGTTCCTGATTGAAAACGCAGCTTACCAGACAGTTCGCTAAGTGATTCTCCTGTGTCCGTCATGACACGATAATGCGTTTGGTAGACGGCCGTGATTCGTCCCAGTTGTTCTGTTCCTGTCGTTTCGTAGACAGGTGGTGTACCCCATTCGTTCAAATGGTTTCCTCCTCTGATTTAAGGGAGGGAAACCCCTCCCTGGTTTTCGACACATGTTACTTTTTTAGCGTTGATTGTTGCACTCATCAACATCACTCCTCTCGATTCGATTCCTTTATAGAATATCATATCAATCAATGTTTCTGGTAGCGCTTCCCTCAAAGTCAGACCTTCTCTCCGCCTTAAGCCCGAGAGCAAATACGGTCCAAAGAGCGTCGTACGAACAGAAGGACTTCCGTATTATAAAGGTATCAACACAAGGGAGGCTTCCTCATGAAGCAATCGAAAGGAAAACAATTGGTGATGATTCTTGCCGGACTCGCATTACTCGCCGTTGTCATCGGAACATTACCACATATGATCGGACTTGGTTTAGGGGCATTACTTGCGTTCTATTCGATCAGTAAGTTCATGCAATCGAACAAATGGCCAGCGAAACTCGGTTTCGGATTTCTAGCAGCCATCGGAATCGGACTTGCCCTCTCAAACATCTGGGCAGTCATCGGAATCGCAGCAGCCATCGCATTGTACGTCGGTTACATGCGTATGAAACTACAGCGTGTCAATGTTCAAGATCTCTTTAACCGCCGCCGTACGTCAACAACACATTTTGAAGCTGACTGGAAAGACTTAGACGAAAAACGATTCTAAATTTAAAGATAATACCCATACTGTTTACCACTTTCAAGGAGGAATTTTTCATGAAAAACGTGTTTGATCAACTCAATGATTTTGCGACACAAATGATGACAGAAGTCAAAAAAGCCGCTGAACAGGGCGAAGTACCTGCTAAAAAGCTCGTTCGTCATATTCGATCTACAGAAGCTGATTTAAAAGAGATTGATCGACTACTTGAGCGTCAACGGACATTATTGCTGGAACTGACTCAAAAGCAGGAAGAAGCGAAGGATTTAGCCGATAAACGCTTCAAACAAGTTGAAATCGCAAACGAAGCCGGTGAACAGCAACTCGCCGAACGTGCTGCCATCGAATCGAAACATTACGGAGAGCAATACCGGTTCTTCGAAGAACTCGTCGCTGAAACGAAACGCGAGTTAAATGAGCTTGAACGTGAAGCCCTCGAATTGAAGTTGAAGCTCGAAGACCTACAGAACAAACGGTACGAATGGATGATGCGCGAAAACGTTTCGAACTTAAAAAACAAGATGAACCAGGTGCTAGATCGCGAACCAAATGCTACTATAAAAGAAGAAGCACATCCGTTCACGGCGGAAGAACCTGAAGCAAAACAACCAGCCGTTGATGAAGATGATATCGATGCGCGTATCGCTGAACTCGAACGCCGCATTCACCAATAAGCAGTTCATGACGAAGGAGGCGTATGCCTCCCTTTGTCATGTTAGAAAGGAGATTGATCGTGCGACGATTAAGTACGAAACAACTGGTCGGTTACGTATCGATCCTGTTCGCCCTTGGTCTATTCTATGACCTATTATCCGGTGCAGGAAATGTATTGTTCGGTGTCTTATTCCCTTTCCTGCTGTATTACGTCGGGATTCATTTCCGGCGGCGCAATCATGAAAAACTAGCGATCCTCTTTTATATCGTCGGTACGATCATTCTTGCTGGCGTCGTCCTCAGTTCGGCTGCCATCGGTTTTGTCATTGCCGGAATTTTGCTCTATCTTGGGATCATTCTTGTGACACGGCATTCTGTCCGTGAATTTTTGTTTTCACGGATTGCCCCCCATCAATATGAAGAGGAAGGCATCAAGATTCAACCAGCTTACTCCTTCTCGACCCAGGCCGATGCACCGTATGTCTTACAGGACTTAAGTGAACAGTTCATCGTCAAGGATTTAGAAATCGATTTGACGCATGCCTATGTCCCGGAAGGTGAAACATTGATCGTCGTCAGTGGCGTCGTCGGGGACGTCCGGATTCTTTTACCGTCCGGTTATGATTATACGCTCGACACGTCGATCGGCTTCGGAAGCGTCAAGACGGACATCCGCCGTATTCCGACCTTCTTCAATCGACGCATTCAATTCCGAGCACCAGAATATGGTGAAGCGACGCGGAAGGTTCGTATTCATGTCATGCTCGGTATTGGCAACGTGGAGGTGTCTTCGATATGAAGCGTGATCAATTTCCGCTTGGTGTCATCGCTCTGCAAGTCATGACGGGCTTCTTGACAGCCGTCATGACGACGTTGTTATTCTTAAGTACACGCCAAGTCGATTGGCATGTTCTCTTCGTCCGTCAGCAAGACTTTCCTGTCCTTTTACTCGTCATCGGACTCTCATTACTACTGCCGCTTGCTATCGGTAGCATGCATTATTTTTTCTTGCGTCGTGACTTCAAGCGTGTCACGACTGCCATCATCGAACTGGAGCAAGGAAAAGATGTCACAATTGTTCCCGGTCCCTATTTTCATACGTTGACACGCCTGTCACGAATTGGAAAACGTATTGACGAGCAAGTCGAGACCGTTCAAAAGATCAGCACGCGTCCGCAGCACGTCGAACAGGTACGGATTCAAGCTGTCACCGAAGAACGCAAGCGACTCGCACGTGATTTACACGACTCCGTTTCACAACAACTTTATGCCATCTCGATGATGACGACAGCAGCCAAACAGACGATTTTGTCTCAACCTGAAGCTGCTGCCAAACAAATCGAAATGGTCGAGACGATGGCACAAACGGCACAGTCTGAAATGCGTTCGCTCTTACTTCAACTTCGTCCCGTCGAACTTGAAGGAATGACGTTACAACAAGGACTTTCTCAACTGCTCGAAGAATTATCTAGAAAGCAGTCCACACAATTGAGTTGGAAGTTAGAAGAGATGTCACTCCCACGACAAATCGAAAACGAGTTGTTCCGGATCGTTCAAGAAGGATTAACGAATGCCTTACGTCACGCGAAAGCGTCCCATATGGATATCGAGCTCCGGCAATTCAACGAAACAATTATCCTGAGCATGAATGATGATGGTGTTGGATTTGTTGTGGATGAAAAAAAACTTGCCTCTTATGGCATCAATTCGATGCGAGAACGAACGGCTGAGATGGGTGGAACGATTCGTCTCGTCAGTGTTCATGGACAAGGAACCCAAATCGAAGTAAAACTTAGAAAAGATCGGATGGTGCAAGTATGATACGCGTATTATTAGTAGATGACCACGAGATGGTCCGGGCCGGTGTGTCTGCTTTCCTTTCCACACAACCAGACATCGAGGTCGTCGCTGAAGCTTCGGATGGTCAAGCGGGAGCCTTGCTGGCGCTCGAACACCGACCGGATGTCATCTTGATGGATTTAGTGATGGAGCCAGTTGATGGCGTCGAAGGAACCCGGTTGATCCGCAAAGACTGGCCGGAAGCAAAAATTCTCGTCGTGACGAGTTTTCTTGATGACGAGAAAGTCTATCCTGTCATTGAAGCGGGTGCGATGAGTTACGTTTTAAAGACAGCTAGCGCCTTTGACATCGCAGAAGCGATTCGCAAGACAGCAAACGGTCAATCCGTCATGGCAGCACAAGTGACCGGTAAAATGATGGAACGTCTTCGTCGTCCTACGACACACTTACATGATGATTTAACGGAACGTGAGCAGGAAGTTCTTCAATTGATGGCTCGTGGTATGGCGAACCAAGAGATTGCGGACGAATTATTCATTTCCTTAAAAACCGTCAAAACACATGTCTCGAACATCTTATCAAAACTAGATGTCGTAGACCGTACACAAGCTGTCGTCTATGCCTTCAAGCATAATCTCGTCAAATAAGATTTAGCCCTTCATTACTTATTCTTTAAGCGCATGCCAAAAACCCCGAATCGTCTCTTAGTCAGAGACCGTTCGGGGTTTTGATGTTGTACGAAACGATTACCAAAGCTTCCATCCCGGAGCGCCTGGAGGGGCGTTTTCAATCATATGCCAAATCGGTACTGTGTACGCAAACGCAATCAAAGCGAACGTTACAAAAATCCATAGCTTCCAATTTTCAAAGAAGAGTGGCGTTGCCATCGCCTCTTCTTCCGTTTCAGCAATCGGAAATTCTTCCGTTCCTTTTGGTGTACGAAATGCAAGTTGGAACATCGCATACAAGAACAATAGAATCGAGATGAATAAAATCGTCCCACCAATTGCCATGGCGACATGATATGGAATCCAGTCAGCGACGATCGAATCTTTGAAGTAGGCGGCAGGACCCGTCCGTCGTGGATTACCGAGTAGACCTGAGATATGCATTGCTGTCGACATGAAGAGCATTCCGATTGTCCAGGCAGCCGTTTGAATAAGCCCAAGACGATTCATTGCCGCTGTTAACGTTCGACCACGTAAGAGCGGGACAAGCCAGTAAGCCGTTCCAAAGAACGTCAATGCCACAGCGGCACCGACCGTGATATGAAAGTGTCCTGTGACCCATAACGTATTGTGAACGATGATGTTTAGTTGATGGGATGCGTTGATGACACCACCTGCACCTGCAGGAATGAAGAACAACATCCCGATGAACGGTGCAAGAAAACGTACATCGCGATACGGCATTTTCTTCACCCAATCAAATACCCCGGTCGCCCCTTTCCGACGACCCGCCAACTCAAAAGTCGCAAACATCGAGAAGGCTGTCATCAATGATGGAATGATGACGAGGAACGTTAAGACGACTTGGACATACTTCCAAAAAGCAGAAATCCCCGGCTCTAACAATTGATGGTGAAAACCAACCGGGAACGAAAAGAGGAGGAACAATAAAAATGACATACGTGCTAACGCGTCAGAAAAAACCTTTCCACCAACGATTTTCGGGATGACTGTATACCAGACGATGTAGGCAGGTAACAACCAGAAATAGACGAGTGGATGACCAAAATACCAAAATAGCGTCCGGGATAGCTCGATTCCGACCTTATCCGTCCAACCAAGGGATAAGGGAAGGAGCTGAAAGAGAATCGTCGCTGCTACTCCGAGTGTCGCAACCACCCATAATAAGGCAGTCATAATACTCATGTATGCTTGAAGTGGTGGATGAACGCCAGGGTGTTCCCGTTTATAATCAGCATACATACGGAACATGGCACCAGAAGCAATCCACGTTCCGACGACGAAGATGACGAGTCCAATATAAAATACTGGATGTGCCTTGAGTGGTGCATAGAATGTATAGAGGACGGAAGCTTCTCCTGCAAGTACCATCCATGTGACGAGGATGACACCAAGGATCATGAACCAGAATCCAACCCACCCGAGACGTCGAGGAAAGTCTTCGAAACGTCCAAAGGATTGACCTAAAAATGAAAACAGTAATCCAAATATGAATAATGTCGTAAAAACGATCGCAAGCATTAACCCGTGGGCAGTGAGAAGCTCATAGTAGCCGACTCCAGCAATTTCTGGAATGACACCTGTCCGCACCATCGTTTGTAACAATCCACATAAACCACCAATCAATAAGGCAACGAGTGAAAAACTAACATGTGCGAAAGCGAGCTTCGCTTCCTTAATTCCGATGACGGTAGCAGGCAGACCACGCTCCATCTCGAACTGTCTTAATTTTTTTGAAATGGCATTCATCTTATTCCACCACCTTGATTTTGGTTGCCATCATATGATGACCCGATCCACAGTATTCATTACAGACGACCAAATACTCGCCAGCTTCCTTGAATGTATATTCAATGGAATTGATATGACCAGGAACGACCATCATATTGACATTCGTCTTGACAATTTCAAAGCCATGGACGACATCTTTTGATGTCACCAAAAAATCAACCGTTGCCCCTTTGGGAATGACCATATCTTTTGGTGTGAATTGGAACGCTTGTGCGACGATGATCGCTTCGTATCGGTCGTCATCGATTTTTTTTAGTCCTGGCTTGTCGAATGGTTTCGTTTGATCAACTTTCGTCGGATCAATCAATGTTGCATCGGATGGCGGTTGATTTCCGGATGCAAAAGCGGATACGCCGATGATGGTTAAAAAGACGCCAAGCATCACTGCTCCAAAAATCAGCCAGATTTTTTCTAGACGATGAATATGCATTGTGACTCCCCCTTACCGTGATAAGAATAATAGAAAGATTGAGCTCCACATCCCAATGATGATACCTGCTACGATCAGGACGGCAATAAATGTTCCTTTGAGGTTTGATTCTGATTTTTGGTCCATGGTGATTACTCCTCTCCTGCTTTGAACTTGTCTTTATTGTAAGAATTCAGCAAGTTCGGAAACTGTGATATATATCACTTCAAATGTGAAGAATCCGCACTTTTCTTTCTAAAAACACACAAAAAGTTCACATCTGAACAAGAGAAGGAGGCACGACTCATCTACAAAAAAAAACAATCCATACATGAGACAGAAAATTCTGCTTCACGTTTGAATTGTTTGTACACTATCTATTAAATTCGACAAACACCTGCTGGGCATCCTTCACAATGACACAGATCACGCAGATATTGTGCATCATGAATGATGATTTCTTTTGGCGTCATCGAAATGACACCTTCTTTTTTCCACTGGGAGAACATCCGATTGACCGTTTCACGCGGTGCGCCAATCAATTGACCAAACTCCCCATCGGATGGACGTTTTGCAAGACGGTAGGTTTCTCCTACTTGTTCCCCTTCCATCGCGATGAGACGAAGTAACGTCGAAGCTAACGCACCCGGTTTTCCGAACAATAGCAAGTCGCGCAATTTAGTCTCCGTCTGTTTCCGCATCAATGTTTGCCACCGCATGATCTCAAGCGCAAAAGTACCATCCTTTCTCATGAGTTCCTCTAATTTTTCTTTTGAGAGGAAACCGATGATACTATCCTCCATCGTCTCGATACTGTATGAACTCGGAAAAGCTTCTCCTACATCAAATTCACCAAATAGATCCCCTTTGAAATATAAGAACATGAGTAATGGACTGCCTTTTTTCGTCAACTTCGATAGTTTGACGCCTCCTTGTTTCACATAAAACAACTTGTCGTTCATTTCCCCTTCCCAACAGACGATGGAATCCTTTTTGAACGTCGTTTCCGTCATGAAGCTCTCTAGTAACGTTCTTGTCTCAGGTGATAAGATGAATGTATTCGCTTCAGTCGTTCCACAAGTCAGCATATCCATTTCTCCTCTCCTTTTCTTCTGCTTTTAGTATAGAACATCACAGTTCAAAAGAATGGATTTTCAAAAGATTGTCAAACTTTGTTCAATATTTCACATTAGTTTTGAAAAAGTATCTGACGACCGCTTTCTAAAACTAAAGCAATCGTCAGATATAGTATTACATACCTGTTCCGTAATAATGATGAACGATTCGTTCAACTGCTTGACCTGGTGGGTGATCATACCAACTTGTTTGGAATTCTTGCATGTGCTGACGGCACTCTTCAAGTATCGCGTCAGACACGATCCACTCCATCAATTGCGCCATCTGCTCCGTCTGTCGCACCGGTAATGGTTTTGGATACTGATCGACAAGTCCTGGTAGTTGTCGATATGTATCGATGTCCGGTGTGTATAAGAACGTTGGAACCTCAAGAAGACAGCTTTCAAATGGAATCGACGAATAGTCGGTCACCAGAACATCCGTGATGAGCAAATAATCATTGATCTGATACGTGTCATCCACAAGATGTATATGGGCGGAACGATAGGTCGAAAGCGCTCGGATCGTCGGATGTAACTTAACAAGAATCGTCCAGCCTGTTTTAGCCAGTTGTTCAAATTGTTGAATCGTGTGATCTTCCGTTCCTTTATATTCGCGGTAAGTCGGGGCATACAATAGAATCCGGCGGTCGGGTTTTACATAACGTTCTTTTAAATCAAGCGCCCGATGTTCCCGCTGAACCTCATCATACCAATAATCCGTCCGCGGCATGCCGAACGGTTTAAAATGAGATCGTTTTAAATCATGCGGTGCCATGAATTGTGTCGCACAACGCATCCCCGGCACGATGAAATCACCATATTCCTGATAGACACGTCGGAACCGATTTCGTATCCGTTCCGATACGAACAGGCTTTTCGAAGAAGTTAGTCCAAACTGCTTTAACGTTCCGCCGGCATGCCATAGCTGGATACGTCGTGTTCCACGTCGCGTTTTAGCAACACTGAATTCCGCAACATAATTATCGACGAAAACCGTCCGGGAGGTCGCAAGTAAATATGCGAGTCTGACGAACCGTAATCGACGAAAGCGAAGCATTCGGTCTGACTTCCATAAATCTGGCTGCTTCATGAAATGGTGATCATATACAAGATACCGTTTCTCATTTGGCAATTCCTGCGCCAAGCGATCATTAACAGGTTTTGCGTTATCCCCGTATGTCATCCAAAATAAAGTGACGGGGCGAAGCGGTAACAACCGAAAGACACCATAACAAATACGAAACAACAATAAATAGACCCATACGATTCCTTCTCTAACCACTTTCATCCTGCCCTTCTACGAAGAAAGACCGCACGTCGTCGTGTGGTCTCCTCTTCAATCACTTCGAAGCTAATTCCGTTTTAATCTGACTCGTAGAAATACCCTCAGTTCGGCTAAGGTAAACGACTTCACAATGCTCTTTTAAGAAATCGAACTCGCCTTTCCAATCATCACCCATGACGAAGAGGTCGACGTTATGCTTCTTCACATCTTCTACTTTTTGATCCCAGCTGTTTTCCGGAATGACTTCATCCACATAACGGATGGCTTCAAGAATCATCTTTCGATTCTCGAAATTATGGTAGGACTGCTTATGTTTCAAACGGTTGAATTCGTCCGTTGAAATCGCAACGATAAGATAGTCTCCCATCGCTTTTGCGCGTTTTAAGATGTTGATATGACCCCAGTGTAATAAATCAAATGTTCCGTACGTAATAACCTTCTTCATGATTCTGCTCTCCCTTTTATCCGTGAATTCTCTTTATGATCGTCTTCATCGCCCGTTCTGAAGCCTGTCCATCATCCCATTGACAATACGTCTCTTGGAACGCTCGAAATGCTGACGCATACCGTGTGTGCCAATCATCTAACTGGTTCAGCTCTTCAAACAGTGCTGTTTCAGTCGACAACAATGGTCCCGGTGCCTCCTGCTCAAAATCGAAGTAAAATCCACGCAACTGATCTCGATAATGTTCTAAATCATACGTATAGAATAAAATCGGACGAGATAAGTGCGCAAAATCAAACATGACAGAAGAATAATCCGTGATCAAGGCGTCCGACGCCAGATAGAGCTCCGCGATATCCGGGTAGTCCGATGTATTTCGAACGGATGGATAAGCAGTGACGTCGAGACGACTTCCGACTAAATAGTGCATTCGGACAAGCAGAACGTATTCATCCCCAAATCGCTTTTCAAATTCATTTAGCGAAAAAGGTAGCTCAAATGAATATTTCCCTTGACCTTCGAATGCATTATCTCGCCAAGTTGGTGCATACAACAAGACTTTTTTTGAATGATCAATATCATAGTGGCGATATACTGCTTCTTTGATTTTAGCATGTCGCGCCTCTTGATAAAATATATCATTTCGAGGATACCCAATTTCTAGCATCTCACCTTCAAATGCAAATGCCCGTCTAAATATTGAACTGGAATAGGTATTGGGTGAAACTAAGCTAGACCATTTTGCTGCTTCCTGCTTAAATCCTTGTTTATATCGTTCGGTTGTCGTATTCGCCATTTGGACATCATCCATATCAAGCGCTAGTTTCTTGAGCGGTGTGCCATGCCAAGTTTGGAGATAAAACGTTTTTTCCGGTTTGATCAACCAACCCGGTAACCGACTGTTTGATACCCAGACCCGTGACGTCGCAAGTAAATAAATCCAGCGGAACGTCAACCGATCTACTGTCTTGACATTTGGTGGAAATGCAACACCTCGTTGCTTGCTGAAAATCAACTCACACTCCGGATGCATCGCGCGCATCAATTCGTAAATGGCACGCGGACTGTCACTATATTGTTTTCCGAGAAAACTCTCGAAAAGAATTCGCTTACGTTTTTGTGGCAACCATGTAAAGACTCTCATGACGGTACGAAGACCGCGTTCAATCAAGCCTGTTCGTTTCATCCACTGTTTTACTTGATCTTTCAAGTGAAGAGCTCCTTCTTAAGTCAATTAATCACAGCTCATCATAACAAAAAGCGCATCCATTTGGAATTGCTATTTGTTCGCATGTAGCGGAACGGTAAATCAAATGCCGTCGTATTTTTGACGATTCCTTTCCGATGACTGAACGTCTCGAAACTATATTTGCCATGATATCCACCCATTCCACTCGCTCCGACTCCACCAAATGGTAAGTGGTGCTGTGCGACATGCATCAATGTGTCATTGACGCATCCACCACCAAACGAAATTCGCTCAAGGACGCGATGCTCGATGGCTTTATTCTCTGTGAATAGATAAAGCGCAAGCGGCTTATCACGATCATTGACGAATGTAATAACTTCTTCGATTTCACGGTATGTTAACACCGGTAGGATCGGTCCGAAGATTTCGTCTTGCATCAATGGAGCATCCGTTACTACACCAGTCATGACGGTCGGCGCCATCTTGCGTGTTTCCGGATCCACTTGTCCACCGAATTCGATCGTTCCTTGCGTTAAATAATTGCTTAAACGATTCAAATGATCGTCCGATACGATTTTAACGTATGAAGAGACGCCTACGCCGTTTCCGTACTGTTTAAAGGCTTCTTCTTCTATCAGTTGTAAGAAGCGTTCTTTGACGTCTTCATGAATCAATACATAATCCGGAGCGATACATGTCTGTCCCGCATTCAACCATTTTCCCCATGCGATCCGCTTCGCTGCTAGACGAAGGTCTGCATCCTTGTGCACGATCGTCGGAGATTTTCCACCTAGTTCAAGCGTGACAGGCGTCAGGTGCTTCGCCGCAGCCTGATGTACGATTTTTCCGACGCGTGTGGAACCCGTAAAGAAGATATAGTCAAAACGCTCGTTTAATAAGGCACTGCTGACTTCAGCATCCCCTTCTATGACGATTCCGAATCGTTCATGGAATGCCGTTTCAAAGACTTCTCGTAATACGCGAGAGACATTCGGTGTCAACTCGGATGGTTTAAGGACGACCGTATTCCCGGCTGCAATCGCACCAATGACAGGAGCAAGTGCGAGCTGGAAGGGATAGTTCCATGGTGCAATCACAAGCACATTGCCATAAGGTTCGTATTGGATTTCACTTTTCGACCCGATATGCAGAAGCGGTGTTGTGACACGTTTTGGTCTTGCCAGTCGACGGAGTTGTCTCTCCATCCGTTGAATCTCTCCGTAAACGAATCCGATTTCCGTCGTGAACGCATCATGCTGTCCTTTATTGAGATCTTGTTTTAATGCCTCATAAATCGCCGCTTCATGTGTTTCGATTGCTTGGCGTAAGAACGTTAACATACTTAAGCGGAAGGCTAGACTGCGTGTTGCCCCTGTCCGGAAAAAGTGCCGTTGTAATTGCAAGCGTTCTGAAAGAACTGTCTCTGTCATCGTTGTTTCCATCCGAGAATCTCTCCTTTAACTGGTCTATAACACTGCCTTCATCTTACCATATCTCTTTTTCGATATGAAAAAAGACGGAGAGGATTCTCCGTCTTGCTCTTTATAATTGAATCGCTGTCTCGAGCGCGACTTTCATCATGTCGTTGAATGTCGTTTGACGCTCTTCCGATGTCGTTTCTTCCCCTGTCAACAGATGATCCGAAATCGTCAAAATCGTCAATGCATTTACCTTATGTTTCGCAGCGAGCGTATACAGTCCTGCTGCTTCCATCTCGATTGCGAGGCATCCGAAATCTGCCCATTTTTTGAAATGATGAAAATCATCTTGATAGAACTGATCCGTCGTGAAGATTTGACCGACTTTTGCATCGATGCCTTGTTCTTTTGCGGCTGTATAGGCTTTATGCAACAGATCAAAAGACGCTGTCGGCGCGTAGTCTAATCCGTTAAAACGAGCGCGGTTTTGTGCCATGTCATGTGAAGCACTCATTGCGATAACGACATCGCGGACTTTAACGTCTGGAGTAATGCCACCAGCAGTACCGACACGAATCAAGTTTTTCGCACCATACGACTGAACGAGTTCGTTCGCATAGATTGACATCGATGGTACACCCATACCTGTTCCTTGAACAGAAACTTTTTTACCCTTATAAGTACCTGTAAAACCATACATTCCTCGAACTTCATTGTAGAGAACAACATCCTCTAAAAACGTTTCGGCGATGTATTTAGCCCGTAGCGGATCTCCTGGAAGTAAGACCGTTTCGGCGATTTGTCCTTCAGCTGCGTTAATGTGTACACTCATGTACGATTCCTCCTCGATAGTCGTTTAAATCGACAACAATTCACGAAACTCGTTCGGTGTGACACCGAATTGTTTTTTGAACACTTTCCGAAAATACTTATCGTCCTGATATCCGACTTCAAGCGCAATTTCATAAATACGCGCTTCCGTCTCGCTCAACAATTCCTTCGCCCGATTCAAACGAATTGTTTGAATGTAATCAGATAAGTTAACAGAAAAACGCTGTTTGAAGCGCCGTGATATATACTCTCGGCTCAAGTAAAACCGTTCGCTCATGAATTGTAGTGTCAATTCTTCCGCATAATGCGTTTCGATGTATTTTGCGATTTGATCAATCGCTTCCCCTGATTCCACTACCGGATGGATACATTCCATCGCGCGGGACAAGGCATCATTGAGTACATCTGGATCAACTGGCTTCAATAAATAATCAAAGGATTGATGCAAAATGGCACGCCGCATATACGTATAATCATCATACCCTGTCAGCACGATCGTGACGACCTTTGGATGATGATTTTTTGTCCATTCCAGTAACGTTAATCCGTCCAGTCCAGGCATTTCGACGTCGGTCAGCATTAAATCGATCGTTCCGGTATCCAGTAAACGTTTTGCCTCTTCCCCATGTTCCGCCTCGTATAGGTTTGAAACACGCCATCTGTCCCATTCTCCGAGCAGTTTGACCGCTTCTCGTACATGTCGTTCATCATCTACGATCAATACGTTCATGCCAAATCCCCCTTTTCATATGGAATCCGAATCACGATTTTGAATCCTCCCTCCGTCACTGGAGAAGAGAGGGTCATACTTGCTTCCTCCCCGTAAAATATCAAGAGACGTTCGTAGATATTGTGGAGACCGATCCCGCTCGTCTCGAGATCCTCTGGACTACGATGCATACGCATTTTTCGATCAATTTCTTCAAGTCGTCCTGTTTCAAGGACGGCACCGCTATTCTCGATTTGAATGATGAGACGTCCACCATCCGTCCGTACTTTGTAGGCAAGATAGTTTTCTGTCGCCGCTAATTGTTGACGGAAGCCGTGTTTGAAATAGTTTTCAGCAAACGGTTGTAAGATCATCTTTGGTACTTCAATGTCATTGAGGTGCCAAGGGACGTCGACGATATAACGGAATCGCTCAGGAAAACGTTGCTGTTGCAGACGGATGTATGCTTGAAGATGATCGACTTCTTGTTTTAACGTTACGATCGTTTGTTCATTGTTCATCGAGTAACGCATCATTTGCGATAATCCGGTGATGGAGCGGTACGCGATCTTCCGGTCCCCTTGTAACGTCGTCGTTCCGATCGATTGCAAGGCGTTGAATAAAAAGTGAGGATTGAGTTGAGATTGTAAGGCTCGAAGCTCATTCGTCCGATTTTCGAGCGCCAATCGATATTCCCGTTTAATCAAACGATCGATCCGTTGAATCATGCGTTGGAACTGACGATTGAGTAATCCAATCTCATCATTCGTCGTGGCAACGAACGGTGCCGATAAATCACCCTGTTCGACTCGCCAGACGTTTGCCGTCAACTGTTTAATCGGTTTCGTGATTTGCATGGCAACCAGACTCGCGGCAATAATCATGACGATAAGAGAAGCGAGACCAATCAGTACGAGAATCAATGCCGTCTCGTTTGCCCCTTGGATGACGGATGCATAAGGAATCCGTTTGATCAGTGTCAACGGGATTCCGTTCGTCATCGTTTTCGAGTAGACGATGAACGATTTTCCGACACGTAGACTTCCACTCTGTCCAGTGAATTGGTCGGTAGGTAGGTCCATCTTTGCTCCAGTCTGTGCCAGAACACGTTGATCGGTCATCAGCCACAGCGACTCATCCGGATCATTCTCGAACAATTTTAATTGCTGTTCAAATACCCGAACCGGAATATCGACTGAGAGGAACCCAAGCGGCTCATCCGTCTCGACACGATCAATCCGATAACGAAAACTGACGACTTGTTTCTCATCGAGAATCATCGTATGCACATTGTACGGTTCGATCGGGTGAGCTCCGTCAATCAACCAACTGTTTTTTTGTTTCATTAATCGAAAATAATCCGTTTCTTGCATCCAATCAAATGTTCCTCGACTCGTCGTTTTCATATTGTAAACCGAATACTCTGAATAGCCATTCAAGATGACGAAATGTAACTGCTCAATATCCTGTCGGGATAAAAATAGACCTAACATCGCCCGCGAGACGACTCCATCGGATTCGTCTAGTTCCTGATCCGCTCCGACACGCATGATGTTCATCAACGAGCGATTCGCATATAAACTCGTTGATAGACGTCGAATATCCTCTATATAATGAGTCACCTGTGTATTTCCCCGAGTCAACACGTTCAGGCTAGAATGTTCTGCCTGTTCGATGTTCTGGTGTCGTACATAAAGATAGGAAATCGAAGTCGCGAGGGCTGTCGGAATTAAGATCGCTAAGACAACGAGACGAATCAAACGTGTCCGGATACTTTTCATAAAAGGCGCCCCCATCCTTTTTCTTGTAATCAATCGTATCATAACCTTGAATTCGCTTACATCATTTCCTGATATTCTCTTTCAGGATTGCAATAATAAATTATTTTTTCTTTCGACTTGATTCCGAATGAATTTTACTATAATATCATCAATGTTCGTCTTTTAATCAATTTGTTATGAAGGTGGTTCTTTTATCCATGTTTAAACTTGCCGCACACCAAACAACCGTAAAACGTGAAATTCAAGCCGGATTTGTAACGTTTATTACGATGGCATACATTTTGCTCGTCAATCCGACGATTTTAGCAGATGCCGGTATCCCTCAAGCCCAAGCTTTTTCTGCGACGATCATCGCTACATTGATCGGTACACTTTTAATGGGGTTCTATGCGAATCTACCGATCGCAGTCGCACCCGGAATGGGACTCAACGCGTACTTCACATATACACTTGTCGTCGGTGAAAAAATTCCATATCAAACAGCACTTTCAGTCGTGTTCGTCGCTGGTGTCATCTTCTTATTGTTGTCACTCTCGCCGATCCGTACGAAACTGATCGAAATCATTCCGATGACCTTAAAGCTTGCCATCACGGGTGGAATCGGTCTCTTCATCGCTTCACTTGGTCTCAAGATGTCAGGAATTCTCATTGGTAGTGAAGATACACTGGTCACGATTGGTGCCTTGACGTCACCAGAAGCGCTGATCACACTCATCGGGTTATTAGTTGCTGCGATCTTGACGATCAAACGGGTACCAGGAGCTATCCTTTACGCCATGATCCTTTCTGGTGT
The DNA here is from genome assembly GCF_000632205.1 of Exiguobacterium sp. RIT341. NCBI lineage: Bacteria > Bacillati > Bacillota > Bacilli > Caryophanales > Exiguobacterium > Exiguobacterium sp. RIT341. The sequence goes on along the minus strand of NZ_JFYW01000011.1, from coordinate 145,588 downwards.
GATCGCATTTTTGACAGGTGAATTAAAGTTCTCAGATTCCTTCGTCGCGTTACCAACGTTACCGGAAGGATTGATCATCACTAATCCTTTCAACGCCATTCAGGACGTATTTCAGTACGGGCTATTCAGCGGCGTCCTCTCCTTCGTGCTCGTAACGATGTTTGACACGACAGGTACGATGGTCGCTGTCGGTGAACAAGCTGGATTGATTGAAGAAGATGGATCATTGAAAAATAGTGAACGCGCACTATTATCTGATTCGACTGCGATGGTTGCCGGTTCCTTGTTCGGAACAAGTCCAACAACTGCTTATGTAGAATCTGCAGCAGGTGTTGCTGCGGGTGGTCGGACTGGACTCACGTCCGTGACGGTCGGGATACTCTTCGCATTATCTGCCATCTTTGGACCGTTCGTTCAATCGATTTCAAGTGTTCCCGCGATTACCGCACCCGCGTTGATTCTAGTCGGTGCCTTTATGATTCAAAACATCAAACAGATTCCATGGGATGATTTCAGTGAAGCTTTCACAGCTTTCCTTGTCATCTTGATCATGCCGTTATCCGGTAGCATCGCAACCGGTATCGCATTCGGCTTCATCGTTTATCCGATCATGAAAGCCATCCAAAAAGAGCGCGTCCATCCACTCATCTATGTATTTGCGCTTCTCTTCTTCATCCAATTATTTTTCCTATAATAAAAAAACATGCCTGTTCCGTCAGTTGATCGGAACAGGCATGTTTTTTTGAATCACTTCTTATTTCTTCATTTTGTCCCATGTTTTCGTGAAATCTTGTAGCATCTCGTCAGCTGTTTTTTGCTTACCGACGTATGCCTGCATGATCGCACCAAACTCGTTTACTGCACCATCCGGATACTTGAACCAGTTCCATGAGATCGTTTTACCAGCTTTCGAGTACGCTTGGATATCATCTGCAAGCGGTCCTAAATCTTTTGCTTCGATTGATTTGAAGGCCGGAATAAACTTGAATTTGTTGACCATGTAGTCTTTTCCTGTATCAGATGTCGCCATCCACTCGAGGAATTTTTTCGCTTCTGCTTTATTCTTCGAGTTTTTATTGACGACCCAGTTATTTGGTACGCCAACAGGGAGACGATCCATTTTTTCTTTATCGTCATTGATTGGCATCGGGATGAAGCCCATATTGATATCCGGATTCACATCTGTGATCAATTGCTGTGCCCAGTTCCCTTGTTGAATCATCGCTGTCTTACCTTCAGCGAACTGAGAAACTTGTGTGTTGTAATCCGTCGTTAACGGATTTTTATTCCCGTACTTAATCGTCAAATCAAACAGATTCATGAATTCCTTGAACTGTTTGTTATCTTCGAATTTAGCTTTTCCAGCATTCAAGTCCGCGATGAACTGATCTGGATCATCCTGCTGTGCGACCGGAATGTTCATTAGGTGGTTTCCAAGAATCCACCACTCTCCATATCCGATCGAAAACGGCGTCACACCATCTGCTTTCAACTTTTTAGATGCATCCGTTAATTCCGTTAATGTTTTTGGAAGCTCTGTGATGCCTGCTTTTTTGAAGATATCTTTGTTGTAGATGAAGCCGTATCCTTCAAGGTTCATCGGCATGCCGTATAACTTTCCATCAATCGTCATCGGCTCTTTTGATAGGTCCGTTAGATCACCGACCCATTTTTCGTCTGACAAATCTTCTAATTTATCCTGCCATGTTTTTGCTTCCGTAAAGCCACCGTTGTTAAAGACATCCGGTTCATTCCCAGAGGCAAACTGCGACTTCAAGGCAGCACCATAATCCGATCCACCACCAACTGTTTGTACGACGACTTTCGTCCCCGTCTCCTTCTCATACGCTTTTGCCATTTTTTCCATGTCTTTTGCGATTTCAGCCTTGAATTGGAATACGTTGAGCGTCTTACCATCTTTTGAACCACTATCTTTCGAGTCATCGCTATTCAATGTACCGCCACCACATGCTGCCAAAGCGACGACCATCGCCGTTGTGACGACAGGTAATGCTGCCCATCTTCTTTTACGCATTCGGATTCCCTCCCTGATTTCGTTTCATTTACGTGCTACACCTTCACAATAAATGAAAACGCTTGCAATGAAGAGAGAGAAAGTTGTCCGGTGTGGTGGAAAATATTGAACAATCATTATCCGAGTCTTTTCATCGGGATTGTTGTATCATGAAACTAGAAGATTCTTTATTGAATAGGAGCTTGATGCCATGTCCTTACAATTCACGATTTTATTGATTGGTATACTATTGTTCGCCGCTGTGTGGACGACGAAGTTATCAAGTCGTCTGAATATTCCTGCTCTATTGATTTTTATCGCTCTTGGTATGATTGCCGGAAGTGATATTACGGGTTTCATTCGCTTTGACGATGCGGAACTTGCCCAGCTTCTTGGAACTGTCGCTCTGATCATCATTCTGTTTGAAGGTGGTCTGCAAACAGCGTGGAAAGAAGTGCGACACGAGCTCGCACCTTCGCTTTCTCTTGCAACGTTCGGAGTCTTCATTGCTACTTCCATCGTTGCAGTTGCCTCCCATTACATTCTTGGCTTCAGTTGGGCGAATGCCTTTTTACTTGGCGCAATCGTAGGATCGACGGATGCTGCTGCCATCTTTTCTGTCTTAAGTGGACAACCGATCCGACGTAAGGTAGGGTCAACACTCGAAGTTGAATCTGGAACGAATGACCCCATGGCTGTCTTTTTGACCGTCTTATTCCTTGAATTCGTGACGAATCCTGAAGAAGCATCACTCTTGATGGGACTCGGTTCACTCGTTTGGGAAATGTCGATGGGGCTTTTAATCGGTCTATTCATTGGATGGACAGCTTCAACCTTGATCAATCGGATTGACTTATCTTCCTCGAGCTTTTATCCGATTTTACTCATGTCGTTTGCTTTCTTGTCTTTCGGGTTAGCTGATACATTTCATGCTAGTGGATTTCTCGCCGTTTATGTGACAGCAATCTATATCAGTAATCATGAACTCGTCTACCGTCAGACGCTCGTCCGCTTTACGATGAGTATGGCACACCTAGCTCAAATCGGAATGTTCATTGTTCTCGGGTTGCTCGTCTTCCCGAAACAATTGCTCGATATCCGGGTTATCCTGTCTTCCGTTGCCCTTGCGTTGATTTTGATTTTCATTGCTCGACCGCTGTCCGTTTGGATTAGCTTATTGCCGTTTCGTTATTCGTGGCAAGAGAAGGTCTTTATTTCTTTTGCTGGTCTAAAAGGAGCGGTACCGATCATTCTTGCGACATACCCACTCGTTGCCGACATCGAGAATGCATCGATGATTTTCAATATCGTGTTCTTTACAGTTCTACTATCGACACTGATTCAAGGGAGTATGTTGACATTCCTTTCCGAACGGTTACGTCTCAACGAGACACAGACTTCTGCTATCCATACGGTCATTGAGTTCATGTCGATCGGTAAACCGAACGCAGAAATCATTGAATTGACGTTACCGATGTCCCATCCGTTCATCGGAACGACGATTTCAGAAATCGATCTACCGCAAGAGTTTTTGATTACCGCCATCATTCGCGATGATCATATCATTACTCCCCGTGGCGACACTGCTCTTGAAGGCAATGATCAACTGTTACTGCTGACGCCTAAACATCGTATTAAGTCGCTGAAGCGATTCTTGTTTCCTCCTGCTTGAATCCCGGGCTTACTCAAAAAAAGAAGGACTCGTCTTTTCACGCCCTTTCCTGTAGGTGTCGCGTGTGACGAGTCCTTTTTTTATGAGATAAGGGTGGCAGATCATCATTCTGCCACCCTTATCTTTGTAGAGACTGACTTTTTGTCGACCCCTTCATTTATTCTGTTGCTTCGTTTTTACGTCTTGCGTCTGTCCGTGTTGTTTCGCTTTAGAGCGACGATACAGGATGTACCCGCCGAGGATTACGACGATTCCGCCTAAAATCCACCATAACTCCTGCTCTAGCCCTTTAAGCATTGACTCCGCTCGCTTTACTCCGAATCGCTCCCCGACCCAGATGTAAAAGAAAGAGACCGGAAATAATCCAATACTTGAAGCGAGTAGATAGCGCTTGAATGAAAGACCAAACAGACCACAGGGAATCGAGACGACTGAACGAACGACAGGGAAGAATCGTCCAAATAACGCGGACCATGTTCCATACCTTCCGACGATTCGCTCACCCTGCTCAATTTCTTTTTCTTTGATCAGTAACCATTTTCCGTATCGTATAAGGATTGGACGACCTGCGTAACGCCCTAAGAGATAAAAGACTGTCGCCCCCATCAAACTCCCTAGAAAGCCGACGAGAACAGCAATTGTCCAACTGACTGTTCCGTTCGATACATATAAACCGAGTAGCGGTAATCCGACTTCTGCTGGAATCAATTCTGTTCCAAGACCAATGATCATGATTCCTAAAAACAGCCAGAGATTAGATTCTCCGGCCGAAAATAACCATTCCAACATACGAGTAACCCTCCGTTCATCCTCTCGCTGGACGGAGGAGATAATAAATGATGACGACTAGAGTTGTCCAGACACCTGTGAAAATTCCGATGACCCCGACAATGAAAAAGCCGAGTGCAACGATTGAGCCTGTCCGTTTATAATCCCGCCACATTGTCCGTAAACCTTTAATGTTGAACCAAAGAAACGCAATGAACAAAATGGGGATGAGTATTCCGACGATTAATAGAGAAGACATGCTTTCACCTCTTTCTTATTTATTGTTATCCCCATTCTATCAAGAATTGACACGCTTTTCCTCCGCCTGAGGTCTTATGACCTTTAAAAAAAGAGCACACTTCCGAATGGAAGTGTGCTCTTCGTTACTTAAAATATCATTCCTTTGACGCTTTCTTACTATATATATATGTTAGAGCAAGTGAATACCTTCAGCTTGAAGACTTTTACGAGTCTCTTCCGACCAGACAGAAGCTTGGACTTCGCCGATATGACGTTTCTTCAATAAGAACATCGCCATACGTGATTGACCAATCCCTCCACCCATCGTTAACGGCAGACGCTCTTCGAGCACACCTTGATGGAACGGGAAAGCCAATTTATCCTCTTCTTGAGCGATGGACGTCTGTTTTAATAGCGCTTCACGGTCAACACGAATTCCCATTGAAGACAATTCAAATGCTCCGATTTCTGGGTGATGTACTAAGATGTCACCGTTGAGTGTCCAATCGTCGTAATCTGCCGCTCGACCATCATGCTTCTCTCCCGAAGCAAGCGCGCCACCAATCTGCATCAAGAAAACAGCACCGTATGCCTTCGTGACCTCTGTTTCACGTTCTTTTGTTGAAAGCGTTGGATAGGCATCCTCTAGTTCCTGTGTTGTCATGAAATGAATCGTTTCCGGTAAGATCGCTGAAATGCCATACTCTGCTTCCACTTCTTGCTCGACTTGACGAATCGTTGCATAAATCGCTTGTACCGTTTCTTTTAGATAGGCACTCGTCCGTTGTTCTTTCGTAATGACCCGTTCCCAATCCCACTGGTCGACGTGGATGGAATGTGTCGCATCAAGTATCTCATCACGACGAATCGCATGCATCAATGTGTATAATCCTTCTCCAGCTTCGAATCCGTATGTGTGAAGCGCTTGACGTTTCCATTTCGCAAGGGATTGGACGATTTCAAGATCTGTCGTGTGATCTAGTGCATCAAAGCGGATGATGCGCTCTACGCCGTTGAGATGGTCGTTGACGCCGAGTGTGCTCTCTACGAACAATGGTGCTTCAACACGTGTTAATCCGAGTGTCGTCGAAAAGCGTTCCTCAAAGCGTTTCTTTACGAGTGTGATTGCTTCCTGTGTGTGTTTCATCGATACGAGTGTTGTCATGGTGATGTTCCTCCTCAATTGTGTTTTGAAAAAGAAGCCATAAAAAAGAGCCCTTCTTTCCCAAGAATATGGGACGAAAGACTCGGTTCCGCGGTACCACCCATGTTAGCAACGATGTTGCTCACTCAAAAGACGAATCACTTCATCTTCGGCCATATGATAACGGACAGGCAACTCCGGCTACGCCTACTGACATTCGGGTTCGGGTAGCGACTCCGGGAGGTTCTTCGCATCTTGCTTCCGACTGGGCTCTCACCATCCCCAGCTCGCTATACGGTCGTACAAGGTGTTACTCTTCCCTTCAACGTCGTTGTTACAATTGAATTGAGAACATCGTACAACAGGTCGCAAGTATTTGAAAAGCCTTTTTTTCAAAAAAAATAAAAGTTATCAGATTAATCTGATGCATGAAACATAAAAAAAGCGTTCTCCTAGAATCGAGAACGCGCTTACAAAAATTATTTGATTGATCCACTTGTAATCCCTTGAATGATCTGTTTTTGCAGGGCGAAGAAGAATAGCAACAACGGAATGATCCCAAGCACGAGTCCGGCAAGAGCCAAGTCCCATTGTTTTGTATACTGTCCGAAGAAGTAAAACGTCGCGAGAGGAATCGTCCGTAAATCGACATCTCGTAACATGAGCGAGGGTAATAAGAAATCGTTCCAAATCCACAGCGTGTTCAAGATGATGATCGTCACTGTAATCGGCTTGAGCAATGGGAAGACGATGCGCCAGAACACACCCCATTGTGAACAACCATCAATGATTGCTGCCTCCTCGATTTCTTCAGGAATCGACTTCATGAAACCATGATACAGGAAGATCGATAGTCCAGAACCAAAACCAAGGTACATCAAAATCAGTCCCCAATAACTATTCTGTAATCCAAGATCCCCAGACAGTTTCGATAAAGGAATCATGATTGATTGGAATGGAATGATCATCGCGGCAACGAACAAGAAGAAGATGATCGTCGACAAACGTGTTTTCGTACGGACAAGCTTCCAGGCTGCCATCGAACAAAAGATGATGATGACCGCATTAGCACCGACTGTAATGATGACGGAGTTTAAAAAGACTTTTCCGAAGTTCATGGCTTCCCATGCTTCTGAATAGTTGGAAGTCATCCATTCCTTTGGTAGACCCGATGTGTTCGTAAAGATATCTCCCTGCGTCTTGAATGAATTCGAGACGACGTAATAAAACGGAATCATATACAGAAGCCCCATCAATAAGGCTGCTAGTTCGACCGTTCCAAGACGGAGTGAATAACGACCTCTCGCCTTTTTAGAGCGCTTTGGTTTCTCCTCTTGCGGAGTAGGTAACGGTTGTGCCGTACTCATGCTTCCACCTCCCGTTTTTTCGTCAGATAGACTTGAGTGACTGTAATCGCCGCAACAACAACGAAGAAGATGATTGCTTTCGCTGAACCGAGTCCAAGATTATTATTCGTAAACGATTCCTTGTAAATGTTTAAAGCAAGCATTTCGGTCGATTTGAAGGGTCCACCATTCGTTAGTGACAAGTTCGTATCGAATAACTTGAAGGACCACGAAATCGTTAAGAACAGACAAATCGTGACGGACGGCATAATCAGTGGCAACGTAATGTTCCGTAACGTCGATAGACGATTGGCACCATCGATTTTTGCTGCTTCAATCAGCTCTTGAGGAACGTTTTGTAGAGCCGCGATATAGATGACCATGATGTAACCGCCACCTTGCCAAATTGAAACGATGACGATACCCCAGAACCCTGTTCGGGCATCTCCTAACCATGGAAGTTCAAATATGCTCCACCCTGTCAATTCACCGATTGATGCAAAGCCTTTGACATAGATGAACTGCCAGACGAATCCGAGAATCAATCCACCGATTAAGTTCGGCATAAAGAATATTGTCCGTAAGAAATTACGTGTGCGAATATTTTGTGTCAATAAGAACGCCAAGATGAAACCGACGACATTCGTTAAGACGACGGCGACGACCGTATATTTCGTCGTCAACCAAAATGACTGCTGAAACTGCTCGTCACTCGTAAAGAGACGGACATAGTTATCAAAGCCGATCCAATTTAATTCTCCTGTTACACCATTCCAGTCCGTGAACGAATACATGACGCCATTGAAAAACGGTACAAGCACGATCACTGCGAATACAAGAAAGACCGGTCCGACGAAGAGCCAAAAATCAAGACCGCGTTTCCACTTCTTTTGTCCAGATGTCATTGTTTCATCCCTCCTCCACTCTACAGTACGTCTTTCACTTACACTTGAACACGTCACCATTTGACCCATTGGGTGGAAAATATTGAACGTTTTCTTTTGGCGCGTTCACACTAGATAGGCTACTATTAGAAAAAAGAGAGATCCAATCAAAGAGGGAGTCGATACCATGGAAAAGACCATTCGTTCTGACTTAGAAATCGCACAACAAACTGTCTTACGCCCGATTCGAGAAATCGCGGATCGGATTGGTTTGCAAGAAGAAGATTTTGATACGTACGGAAAGTATAAAGCGAAGTTGACAGACGGGCTGCTGAACCGGTTGGCAACGAAATCTGACGGCAAACTGATTCTTGTCACTGCTATCAATCCGACGGCTGCCGGTGAAGGGAAATCAACCGTCACTGTCGGACTCGGACAAGCACTACACCGAGCAAACCATAAGACGATGATTTGTTTACGGGAACCCTCACTTGGTCCGACGATGGGATTAAAAGGTGGTGCGTGTGGTGGTGGCTATAGCCAAGTCCTGCCGATGGAGGAGATCAATCTCCATTTCACAGGTGATATGCATGCGATCACATCTGCTCATAATACAATCAGTGCCTTGCTCGACAATCACCTGCATCAAGGCAACATTCTTGGCATTGATCCACGCCGTATCGTCTGGAAACGTGTGCTTGATTTAAACGACCGTGCCTTGCGCCAAGTTACGATTGGTCTCGGCGGTCCTGCACATGGCGTTCCGCGTCAAGATGGCTTCGATATCACGGTCGCTTCCGAAATCATGGCTGTCCTCTGTCTATCAGACTCTATCACGGATCTCGAACGACGCCTGAGCCGCATTGTCGTTGCGTATACGTACGATCAACAGCCGGTTACGGTCAAGGATATTCAAGCATCAGGAGCTGCAACGTTACTTCTAAAAGATGCGTTCCGCCCAAACCTCGTTCAGACCGTCGAAGGAACACCGGCATTGATTCATGGCGGACCGTTCGCGAACATCGCACACGGCTGCAACTCTTTGATTGCTACACAAACCGCGTTGAAGTTAAGTGACTACGTTGTCACAGAAGCAGGATTCGGCGCTGACTTAGGAGCTGAGAAATTCTTCAATATCAAATCTCGGATTGGCAAACTCCATCCGGATGCCGTCGTCATCGTCGCTACGGTTCGTGCCTTGAAGATGCATGGTGGTGTAGACAGAACACAACTCAGCGAAGAAAACCTCGCTGCCTTAACGGATGGTCTTGCTTTACTTGAAAAACACGTTGAGACGATGAACTTGTTCGGTGTCCCTGCCGTCGTTGCCTTGAACCGTTTCTTCACCGATACGGAAGCCGAGCGGAACATGATTTTGACATGGTGCCAGGAAAGAAATATTCGTGTGGCGGAAAGCGAAGTCTTCAGTAAAGGCGGTGCCGGCGGTGAAGCACTCGTCGCGGAAGTCATGCAAGCACTTGAGGAACCAAGCCAGTTCCGTCCACTGTACCCTGACGAGTTGCCGCTTCGTCAAAAGATCGAACGTATCGCAAAACGTGTCTATGGCGCAGCCGACGTTCATTTTGAAGACAAAGCCCTCCGCGAACTCGAACGGTGTACGGAGATGGGATTGAATCATTTACCGATTTGTATGGCAAAAACGCCATTTTCTTTAACCGATGACCCCGCTCGGTATGGTCGTGTCGAAGACTTCACGATTACAGTTCGTGAAATCCGACCATCGATTGGTGCAGGATTCATCGTTGCATTGACTGGGAATGTATTAACGATGCCGGGATTACCCGCGGTTCCTGCTGCCTTCCATATGGGCGTTTCGGAAGACGGACAGGTATTCGGACTTTCTTAATGAGAGGATGAGTTACATGACGATTGATCATTCACACTGGATAGCCTCTGACGGCTATACTACGACATTGCATAGCCTCGAAGCACATGATTCGAAAGGAGTCGTGATCGTCTTTCACGGGATGATGGAGCATGGCGCACGGTATGAGGAATTCGCAGAATTCCTCTATGCTCATCATTACCACACGATCATCGCAGATTTGCGCTGTTTCGGGACTCAAGCTGCACAGCGCGGGACACTCGGTCATCTTGAACCGAATCAAGGTTTTAATCAATTGATGCAGGACGCAGAAGAACTCGTCTCTGACATCAAAGAACGTTACCCGACGTTACCAGTATTCATTTTCGGTCACAGTTTTGGTTCGTTGATCGCTCGCCGGATTGGTCAAACACTCGGTCACACGGTAGCAGGAATCATCGCGAGCGGCCCTCCGACGAGCACAGGTTTACTCGGTAACATCAGCGAAAAGCTCGTCGAACGCCAAATCAATCAGCTTTCTTCTACACATCTTGCTGAACGTTTCGGACAACTGGTCTTCGGACGCTATAATCTACGTTTCTTCCCGGCACTATCGAAAAATGCCTGGCTCTCTTCGGATCCACAATCCGTCATGCGCTATGATGAAGATCCGTTATCCGGTCAAACGGTCACACTCGGGTTCTTCCATGAACTCTTGCACGCAACGAAACTCGTCAACGCACTTGCCTCCATCTATCAGCATCCGCGACATTTACCGCTCTTGTTGATCGCGGGTGGCGATGACCCGGTCGCATTTGACGGCAAAGGTATCCATCATCTGTTCGATATGTATAACCGTGTCCGTGTCGATGCCGTACAGCTGACGATTTATAAAGGGTTACGCCACGAGCTCTTCCATGAGTTCGAACGTATCCGCGTTTTCGCAGATATCGCGAGCTGGTTGAATAAACAAGTCAACCCTGCAGCTACACGCTCATCTTCTCGTTCTTCTTAAGTCATATCGATCGATACAAAAAGGCAGCAGATCCTTGGATCTGCTGCCTTTTGAACAATCTATTGTGTACTTCATTGAATCCAAGTTAGTGAAGAAATCATCGCTTCGATTTCCTCGATTTCAAGCGTCTCGCGTTCTGCGGAGTATGTCAATAGGACTAGCCGTTCCCCGTCTGAATACGCATAGATGCGTAAGAAGATATCTTCTTCTTTCCCGTCTACTGCTAGCAATGCTTCTTTTGTTGAATTACGGCGGACTTCAAGTGCTCCCGTTAGTTCGATGCCGAACTCTTCTACCAACAGATTGATTTCTTGTTCTGCCGCTTCATACGGTGTCAGTTCTTCTGAATCGGACTCATAAATGGATAATTGTAGCGTGCCCATTGCATTTTCGTCTGTTGAATAAAAACTGACGTATGTTTCTTCTTCTTGATATTCAAATACCTTTGGATATTCTAGCGTGATCCAATGATCGACTGTGTACTGTTTCATTTGAATTCCTCCATTCGTTGTATCTCTTCAAAGCGAATACCCGTCACAGCCATACGCTCGAATTGTCGAGCGAGTTGAGCAGAGACGAACATGCGATGTGTTCGCTCATCTCGCATAAGATGATGCGGACATATCGAATCGCTGATTCGTCGCTCTGTCAAAAAATAGACGCGCCGTCTCGGAATCGGACGGAATACATCCGTCGTATGTAAATGTTCGATCCGACTGACAGATAAGAGATTGAGAAGATAGTACGGAACCACTCCGTCCTTCGTCTCAAGATGTACCTTGAGACATTGTACAGAAAAGGGCGCATATGCTGCAATGACTCGCTGCACACGTTCCGAGACGAGCGGCAGATCGAATGTGTTCGGAAGGACATCCGGTAACAAATCCGCATCTTGATTGATGGAAAAAGCAAGTACACCTACGTTATGGAACCACTCTCCTATCAATAAGCGATGACGATCGAATTGGTGATGACAAATTGCTTCCCATCCTTTTCCCATCGGCTGTTCGCTCCAAACTCTTACTTCATTCACCAGACACTCTCTCCTCTACCCAACTTTACCCATATTACAAATCAAGATTACCAGTGTAAACGATTAACTAGTATTATTGTACACTGAATCTCAAAAGAAATTGCCTTTTTTCATAAAAGTTATGGAAATGCTCTCTTTGCTATGCTACTATATTTCATGTAGCCAATACGCGGGTGTAGTTTAATGGTAAAACCTCAGCCTTCCAAGCTGATGACGAGAGTTCGATTCTCTTCACCCGCTCCAATTATGACATAACATAGGTCTAGGACCATTTCCCTCTAGAGGGCAGGCGACTCGCGGCGTGCGAGTCGTCTTTTTTATTGGTTCTGCTGATGATTCCAACGAATTTATGGGTATACAACGATATAGATAGAGATTCGTAAAGGAGGATTCGTATGATTCAGATGAAAATGCCTGGCGTGACGATTTATCAAAGTACACTTATGAAAACGACCTCAACATTGATCGAGACGCCTGATTGTCTGATTGTCGTCGATCCTGGCTGGCTTCCTGATGAGATTGCAACGATTCGTCGAGACGTTGAAATCGTGCGTCGTGAACGACCATTATATGTCGTCTATACGCATGCTCATTTTGATCATATTTTAGGTGCTTACGCCTTTACGGATGCCATCGTCATCGCTTCTAAACCGTTCATCGATGTCGATCGACAAGAAGCGCTCAAAGCCGTTCAAGACTTTAACGATGAATTTTACATCGACTCCCCCGTGCTATTTCCAGATGTGACGCATGTGATCCATGAGTCTGAAACGATTTTGACGATTGGACAGACGAAGCTGATCTTCTTTATGACGCCCGGTCATGAAGCGACTCACCTTTCCTTCATCGTCATGCCACTTCACTTGTTAGTCTGCGGTGATTATGCTTCCGATGTTGAAATCCCTTTGATTGAACACGATTCCTCTGAATATTTGACGACACTCGAACTACTCGAGTCGTTCATTTATGAATATGAAGTCAAACTCTTGATTCCCGGACACGGTCACATTTGCGATGTCCGAACAGAGATGATTGAACGACTTCATCAGAGCTATGATTATATCCTCGCGCTCCGTGCCGGAAAAGAATCTGACTGGGCACCATCCTGGCAAACGACTCCGTTCATGAAACGTCTGCACGAAAAAAATAAGCGACAAGTCAAACAAGAACACGAGGAACGATTAGCACGGCGTCACTACGATTAACTTTCATCAACCAAAAGACTCGGTCGCTAAATCCGCGACCGAGTCTTTTATGATTATCCAAGTAATGTGACGAGTAACGCTTTTTGTGCATGGAGACGATTCTCGGCTTGATCGAAGATGACAGATTGCTTGCCATCGATGACGTCTGCCGTGACTTCCTCCCCACGGTGTGCCGGCAGGCAGTGCAAGAAAATGGCTTCATCATTCGCTTGATTCATGATATCGTCATTGACCTGATATCCTTCAAATGCTTGCAGACGCATCGTCGCTTCTTCCTCTTGCCCCATGCTTGCGAAGACATCCGTATACACGACATCCGCACCACTCGCTGCTTCCTTAGGGTCCGTCATGACGATGATATTTCCACCGGTTTCTTTCGCGATGGCTTGTGCCTCATGAACGACTTGTGGATCAGGAGCATAGGCTGCTGGCGCACAAATTCGGACTTCCATTCCACTGAGCGCTCCACCAATCATTAGCGAATGCGCCATATTGTTCCCGTCCCCGATATATGTCAAAATCTTTCCAGCCCGGGTTCCGAATGTCTCTTCGATCGTCAGCAAGTCAGCAAGGACTTGGCACGGATGATGCAAATCCGTCAGTCCGTTAATGATTGGAATCGTGCCATGTGCCGCAAGTGTATCGACGATCTCATGACCGAACGTCCGGATCATGAGGGCATCGACGTAACGGCTCATGACTTGAATCGTATCAGAAAGCGGCTCCCCCCGACCGATTTGCATATCTGCTCCACTCAGTACGATTGGATGCCCGCCGAGTTCGACAACACCCACTTCAAATGATAGGCGTGTCCGCGTCGATGCCTTTTCAAACAATAAGGCAACTTTTTTATGGCTTAATACGTTTTGGTAAACGCTTGGTTGATGCTTGATATCTTTCGCGAGTGCCAATAGCTCCGTCAATGCTTCCGGCGTCAGTTCCGCCATCGTCAAGAAATGTTTTAGGTGTTGCATCGTCTTCATTTTACTTCCTCCTTGATCGGCTCTGTCCATGTATGAAGTGGCTTAATAGCATAAGAGGACTTTTCTACCGCTTGTAGATGATACTGTGCTAGTTCAGGTTCTGTCAGAACTTGTACTCCGGCAGCAAGCGCTGCTTCGCGACTGGTTTTTTCTTCTGTCACGTGTGAATAGAAAATCGCACATTGTGCCCAGTCGATCGTTTCATCTAACGCTACACCTGTTCCGAATGCCTCGGTATCTGCTCCAGCAACGATGATGTCTCTTGCGGTCAAATGTCGTTTCGTCGTCTCGTCGAAAATGAAACGCTCCAGTGCCAGTCCGTCTGTCGTCCATTGCAACGTTTCACCTGTCGAACGCATGACAGGGCCTGTTTTCGGATCGACTCCTTGTAGTTTCAGCGTTGAAAAAACAGGGGTCTTGACGGCATGGAAATTAAGTTTCGTCTGTTCTGTTGGTAGTGCGACCGCTTGACCGACAGCAGCTTGGACTGCCCACTGCAAGATTGGTTGACCCGTTACTTTGGCGACGATCGGTAACGTGCGGGAGGCACGCGGATTGATTTCTAGCACGTAGACCTGATCGTCATGCAAGACGAATTGGATATTGTACGCTCCTTTATAATCCATCCGTTGCCCGATCATCTGTGCAATTCGTTCTACTTCGCTCTGAACGGTAGCGCTGAGCGATACAGGTGGTAGAATCATCGTCGAATCTCCAGAGTGAACTCCTGCCCGTTCCAATTGCTCCATCAAAATCGGAACGTACGTCGTTGTTCCATCCGTAATGCAATCGACTTCGATTTCCTTTCCTTGGAGGTAGGCATCCACGAGGACAGGGAATGCTAATTCGGAAACGATCGTCTCTAATTGCTCTTGATCGTGGATGATATGCATCCCCTTACCTCCGATGACATAGGAAGGACGAATCATGACCGGGTAACCAATCGTTGTTGCGACTTCTATCATTTGTTCGTGTGTCGCCACTTCTTGTCCTGGAATACGATCAATCCCGATGTCATCTAAAAATTGATAGAACCGCTCACGGTCTTCCATTTGATCGATGACAGCTGCCGTCGTTCCAAGAAGATGATAACCGGCTGTCTCTAAACCTGATGCAAGCGCAATCCCCGTTTGTCCTCCGAACTGGACTAATACATCTTGGCAATCCTCTGCTTCTAGGACATGCATGACGTCTTCGAGTGTCAGCGGCTCGACATATAGGCGATCTGCGACTTCGAAGTCGGTCGAGACGGTCTCCGGATTATTGTTGATCATGATCGTTTCATAACCGGATGCTTGTAGTGCACGTACCGCGTGAACGGAACAATAATCAAATTCGATTCCTTGACCGATCCGAATGGGTCCCGCACCGATGACAGCGACTTTCTTTTTCGTCGATGTAGTGACTTCCGTTTGACCACTCCAGTTTCCGTAGAAGTAAGGAGTTGCACTCTTGAACTCTCCTGCACATGTATCAATCATATGATAGACAGGAAGGATGCCTTTCTCTTTACGTAAGTGCTCGATGTCTACAGCACCGACACCCGTCAGAAAGGCAATTTGTTCGTCCGTGAAGCCCATCATTTTTGTCTGTTTTAAAGAACTTTCATTCGATAAATCAATTTTTCGTTGCTGATCGACGAGGCGCTGGAGTACTTTGACGAATAAAGCTTGTACTTTCGTCTGTTCGACGAGTTCTTCGACGGTCGTTTCCTGACGATCTAGTAGTGCTAACATCGCGAGCAGACGACGGTCCGTCGGCACTTTTATTTCTTTCCACAATACGCCAGCCTCCGCTGTTTTCATCCATGTCGGATAAAGAGGCGATTGCTCGACTCCTGCACCACGCCACGCCTTTTGTAACGCTTCTTCCAGCGTCTTCCCCATCGCCATACTCTCACCGGTCGCCTTCATTTGTGTACCAAGTGTCCGGTTACTGTCAGTAAATAGATCGAACGGGAAACAAGGCACTTTTGCCGTGATATAATCCATCGTCGGTTCGAAGCTCGCCATCGTCTCCTTCGTGACAGGATTGATACAGTCGTCGAGTCGCTCACCGAGTGCAAGACGCGTCGCTAATTTCGCAATCGGGTACCCCGTCGCTTTGGAAGCAAGTGCTGAAGAGCGACTGACACGCGGATTGACTTCAATGACGAAGTAGCGTTCTTCCGTCGGGTGGATCGCAAACTGGATGTTGCATCCACCGATGACACCGAGGTGCGACACGATTTTACGCGCTTCCGTCCGCAATTGCTGATTCATTCGATCCGAAATCGATTGAATCGGTGCAAAGACGACAGAGTCTCCGGTATGGACACCGACGGGATCAATGTTTTCCATGTTACAGACGATGATCGTCGTATCTGCACTGTCACGCATGACTTCATATTCGACTTCTTTATAACCAGCAATACTCACTTCAACCAAACACTGTGAAATCGGACTTGCTTGTAAGCCGTTTTGCGCTAGCAGACGTGCTTCGTCCTTTGTCAGCGCAATTCCACCGCCCGTTCCCCCGAGTGTAAAGGCTGGTCGGATGACGAGTGGGACACCATGTACTGCCATGAATTCTTCAAGCTCTGCTAACGATTCGATCGTTTGACTTTCCGGGAGCGGTTGCGCGAGCTCGATCATCTTTTGTTTGAATCGTTCGCGATCTTCTCCGTCTCGGATCGTCTCAAGCGATGTCCCTAGGAGTTCGACACCGTATCGCTCAAGTACTCCTGCTTCTTCGAGTGACATTGCAAGATTGAGTGCCGTTTGTCCGCCGACCGTCGCTAGGAGATGGGACGGTCGATCTTGTTTGATGATAGCTGTTGCTTTTTCAAGAGTCATCGCCTCAATGTAGACATGATCTGCCGTGCTCGGATCCGTCATGATAGTAGCCGGATTCGAATTCATTAAGATGACCTCGCATCCCGCTTCTCGAAGCGCCTGACAGGCTTGTGTGCCGGAATAATCAAATTCTGCTGCTTGTCCGATGACGATCGGACCCGAACCGATGACGAGTACTTTCTGTTTATCCCACATATGCTACCTCCTGATGTAATACGGTATTTACGAATTGATCGAAGACGACCATCGCCTCTGTCGGTCCTGGACTCGCTTCTGGGTGAAACTGGACTGTCATGATCGGTAAAGCCGGATGAATCAATCCTTCAACGGATCCATCATTGATATGTTCATACGCAAGTTCCATCTCAGACGCTTCGATGCTTTTAACATCAACGGCATAACCATGATTTTGAGACGTCATGAATACTTGTCCGGATGCTAGATGACGTACAGGATGATTCGCTCCTCGGTGTCCATGATGTTGTTTTAATAAGGTACAACCGAACGCATGAGCGAGAACTTGGTGTCCCATACAAATACCAAGTGTCGGATAGCTCGTCGCCAGTTCACGGATTCCTGAAAGGAATGGATCTAGTTGCGTCGGATCACCAGGTCCATTGGAAAACAGCAGACCGTCTGGTGCCAGTGCTTGAATCCGTTCCGGTGTCGTATCGTATGGCACGACCGTCACACGCATATGCCGTTCAATCAAAGCATCGATCATCGATTGTTTCACACCGTAATCGATACAGACGACATGACCATCTTCGACTTCCGGAACGTATTCGACGTTTGAAGTCGTCGACACAGAAGCGATGTATGCTGCGTCTACTGACTCCGGTACTGTCATATTCTCCTGCATCATGTCTCCAAATTGGTCGCCCTCTGTCCGTAATAGATGTACAAGGGAACGCGTATCTACTCCCGACAAAACCGGAACATTCGCTTCGCCTAGCCAGCTTGCGAGTGATGTTCCTTGCCCATCCTCAGCCAAAGTTTGAACGATGACACCAGCGACTTGAATCTGGTTGCTTTCTGATGCCTCCGCTTGAATACCGTATTGACCGATCAACGGATATGTGAAGACAAGAATTTGCCCCTGATAAGATGGATCCGTTAAGACTTCCTGATATCCTGTCATCCCAGTAAAAAAGACGACTTCTCCTTTGACTGGAACTGTTCCTTGCCACGAACCGGTAAACGTCGTTCCGTTCGCAAGCGTTAGTTTTCCGGATTGTTTCATACGATGACCTCCTGTTGACAAACGAGTTGTATTTTTTCGATGGCTTGCGTGAGTTCTTGTTCCGTCACGAATAACGATGGCAACAAGCGAATGACATGAGGACCAGCCGAAACGACAAGAAGACCATTCTCACGTAAGGCATCAATCAGCGGTGCAACAGGCATCGTACATTCAATACCAATCATCAAGCCACGACCACGAATAGAACTCACGATCGAATTGGGTAATTTTTTTTCTAATTGTTGACGTAAATATTCACCTTTTTCTTGAATGTCTGCCATGACAGTGTCACTTAACAAGAGGTCAAGTGTTGCTTCTGCAGCTGTCATCGCGAGTGGATTTCCACCAAATGTCGAACCATGCGATCCGGGCGTGAATACTTCTGCTGCCTCTTCCGTTGCGAGTAGCGCACCAACCGCGAGTCCACTTCCAAGTCCTTTCGCAAGGGTGATGATATCCGGTACGAGTGGTGTCTGCTCAAATGCAAAACGTGAACCCGTCCGACCAATTCCGGTTTGCACTTCATCGACGATGATTTTGACATCGTATTGCTGCGCCTTCTTCATCAACGCTTCTAGCCACGCATCGTCAGCGACGACGACCCCACCCTCTCCTTGAATGATTTCGAGCCATACAGCAGCAGTTTGATCCGTAATTGCTGATAGGCTTTCCATCTCGTTAAACGGTAGATGTTTGAATCCATTCACCATCTCCCCGTATCCCGCTTTGATTTTTTCCTGTCCTGTTGCGCCCATCATCGCAAATGTCCGACCATGGAAAGATTGTTTAAACGTGACAACTTCTGTTTTCCCTGTCCATTTTCGAACGAGTTTGTACGCCGCCTCGTTTGCTTCAGCACCACTGTTACAAAAGAAAGCATGACTGAGATGACTGTCTTCCGTCAGTCGCTCGGCGACCCGCTCTTGTGCCGCGATTTGAAACAGATTTGACGTATGCCAAATTCGGTTCAACTGTTCCTCTAGCCGTTGCTGAACATAAGGATGACGGTGCCCTGTGTTGCATACAGCGATTCCCATGATGAAATCAAGATACGTCTTTCCTGTCGCATCTTCTACGATCGATCCTTGTCCTTTGACCAATTCCACATCAGTACGTTGATAAGTGGGTAGTAGTGCACTCATGTAATTCCTCCTTGATTCGTGTCCCTGCAGCTAACGCATTTTTTCCCGATCGAATGACGACCTCTGAAATACCATGCTGAGTGGCCTGCATCATCGCTTCGACCTTCGGAATCATTCCCCCGTAAATTTCTCCCGACGCGATCGCAGCTTCGATAGCTGCAGACGTGATTTCTGATTGATAGTCACCGTTTACTTTTACACCTTCGACATCCGTCAACAATTCAAATCGGTCGACGGACCAAGCCTTCGCGACAGCAATGGCACACGCATCCCCGTTACTGTTCAACACACCTTGTTCCCCTGTGACAAGGGATGTGACGACCGGCACATAACCATTCGTACTCAACACTGTGAACAATCGTGGATGAATGTGCGTAATTTGACCAACTGCCCCGAGTCCTTTGACTTTTTTACCATGGACGCTCGCACCGTCTAACCCGCTCATCCCGACCGCTGGAATTCCTGCCTGATTCAATTGCTGGACGATCCCGGATTGGACTTCCCCTGCTAAGATCCGTCGCGCCCCGAGTAACACACCATCCGTCGTCACACGGACACCATCTCGAAACACGGGTTTGATTCCCTCTTGTTCACAGTAACTCGATAGAAGTGGGCCACCCCCATGGACGATCAATAGTTCGTTACCGGTTTCGACCCACGCTTTCCATTCCTCGAAATACTGCGCATCCAATTGCTCCCATACACTACCACCCAGTTTGATAACTTTTCGTTTCGTCATGTCCGGTAACTCGCATTGATTTTGACGTAATCGTACGTCAGGTCACAACCATAGGCGTGTCCTTGTCCTACTCCATCATTCAAATTGATATGAATTCGGACGTCTTGTTGCGCAAGGTCCTGCGATGCGATTGTTTCATCAAATAAAATAGGCATGCTCTGTTGTAACACCCACTGCGAACCAATTTTAATATCAACGTTTGATACATCAAGCGGCTCCTTGATACTTCCGACAGCAGCGATGATTCGTCCCCAGTTCGCATCTTCCCCAAAGATTGCTGTTTTGACGAGAGACGATCCGACGACTTGTTTAGCGACCATCCGCGCTACTTCATCGGTTTGTGTTCCCTTTACCGTCACTTCGATTAACTTCGTCGCACCTTCCCCGTCCCGCGCAATTTGTTTCGCTAAATCTTGACAAACCGTTTCGATGGCCTGTTCGAATGCGAATGCTTCGTCCGTACCTTCAACGATCGGCGCTCCCCCTGCAGCTCCACTCGCTAAAATCATGACCATGTCATTTGTCGAACTGTCTCCATCTACGGTAATGCAGTTAAACGTCCGATGAATCGTCCGGCGCAATAGTGTCTGTAAGACATCCGGTTCAATCGTTGCATCGGTCGTCAAGAACCCAAGCATCGTCGCCATGTTCGGATGAATCATCCCTGATCCTTTCGCTACACCACATACTGAAATTTGGACATCCCCTTGCATGTATTGTTGACCAGCTGATTTCGTACCGGTATCGGTTGTCAGGATCGCATGGGCGAAATCACTCGCGGCATCCTTGTCATTTGTAGGAATCAGCTGTGGAATACCTGCCAGTAACGTATCAATGGCTAACGGTTGACCGATGATCCCAGTCGAAGCGATGACAACTTGTTCAGGAGCGATCCCGAAATGTGTCGCTAACGCTTGTTGTGATGTATACGCATGTGATAGACCAAGTTCTCCCGTACAGGCATTCGCGTTCCCGCTGTTGACGAGGACGGCATGAATGCGTCCTTGTGACGCCTGAATCGCTTGCTTCGTCACAGTAATCGGTGCTGCTTGCACCTGATTCGTCGTATAGACAGCTGCGGCACTTGCTCCTTCCTCACACCAAATCAAACCAAGATCCTTTCGCTTTCGCTTTAGCCCCACGTGTACCCCTGATGCTTGAAATCCCTTCGGTGTCGTGATCGTCAATGGGGTCTCTACTTGTACTTGCCACACAGGCGTTCCTCCTCTTTCGTCTCCAAGTGTTTAAATAAAGATCGGTTGTTGGGTCAAACCAGACATTTCATCAAATCCTGCTAGAATGTTGGCATTTTGAACGGCCTGTCCGGCAGCACCTTTTTGCATATTATCGATGACCGAAACGATGGTAACGCGCCCTGTCCGTTCATCCTTATAGACGGTCAAATCACAGTGGTTGCTACCCACGACGGACTTAATCTCCGGATCGCTGTGTTGTACACGTATAAACGGTTCCGTTGCATACTGTTCCGTCAACCAGGATCGCCATTCTGCTTCTGATTGATCAAGGAACGGCTGGACCGTCATGATCGCCATGATGCCTCGATTGATCGGTAATAATTGCGTCGAGAACGTGATCGGATACGATGAACCGGTCCATTCCAAAAGTGCCTGTTCAATTTCTGGAATATGTTGGTGTTGATTTACTTTATATAAACGAACGTTTTCACTGGAATGGACATGATGAGTCTGTGTTGTCAACGTCTTTCCTGCTCCCGTTAGACCAGAAGATGCTTGGATGATGATTTGAGAGGGATCGATTTTTTTCTCTTTTACGAATGGTGCTAGTCCAAGAAGGACCGCTGTCGCATAACAACCGGGATTCGCAATCCATCTGCTCGTTTTGATTGCTTGACGATTCCATTCCGATAAACCATACGTCGCTTTTTGTTGTAACTGGGCATCAATTGGTTCCTTATCATACCAAGCTTCATACGATTCAGACGGTAGTCGTAAATCACCACTTAAATCGATAACGTAACCGGACCAATTTTGAAGTTGTTCTAAGTATTGTTTCGAGACTCCACTCGGTGTCGCTAAGAACACTATGTCTGTCTCTGTTTCCGTTAAATGTTCTACGGAAAAGGAAGATAATAATGAATACGTTTTTTTATTCATGAATGGGAATAACTCATTCATCGATTGTCCTGCCATCGAATCACTCATCAAACAAACGATTTCAAATGAAGGATGTGCTTCTAATAGCCTTAATAGCTCAATTCCGGTGTATCCTGTTACTCCGATGATGGTACATTTCATAACTGTACGCTCCCCTTCAAAGAATGTTATACCGATTTAAACATATGTATATTTATACTGTCAATTGAATTTTTATTAGTTTTTATGCAAAAAAGAAGCGTTGAAGTGATTGTCTTCTATAAGACAGCCCCTTCAACACTTCTTTTATATTCACTCATTTAACGCTTTTCAGCACGTTGTGCTACGAGATGATCGATCCCAAATACGCCTGCACCCATGATCGCAACGACTACTACAAAAATCATTGTAAACATATGTATCCTCCTCATCGTTCACAAAAATGTCATCTGATACTTCCTATTGTGCAAGATTTAAAGAAAAAAGGAAAGCGTTTACGACAAAAAATCGTCACATTTATACTCTTTTCTAATTCATTGGCGAATCTCTTATAGTTGACGCCAACGTTATTATTCGTTAAGATTACGTTTGTTCATTGCTTTCATGCATAAAAGCGTGTTAGCAACAGAGGACTATCATCTATCCATATTCTTTTAAGGAGGTGGAAGCATGCGCATGTCATTCCGTGAATCCGCAGCTATCCTAGGAATCAGCATCATCATCTTATTGTCCGCGTTATTCGGTGCTAAAGCCGAACCGCATCTTGCCATCTTATCCAGTCTTATTTTCGTCTCAGGATATGCTGTTTATCGTGGATTTAAGTTCGAAGACGTTGAACATCATATGATTCAAGGTATTCGGGAAGCGATTAAACCAATCTTAATCATGTTACTCGTCGGCATAACGATCGCAGTCTGGATGATGAGTGGCGCAGTGCCGACCCTTCTTCATTTTGGTTTATCCACTCTTTCGGCGACTTGGTTCGCACCGAGCGCCCTTCTCATTGCGATGGTCGTTTCGACCTTTACAGGCAGTTCATTTACGACGATCGGTACGGTTGGTGTTGCCTTAATGGGAATCGCAATCGCGTTAGGTGTCAATCCCGCACTTGCAGCAGGTGCTATCATCAGTGGCGCATGTTTTGGAGATAAGATGTCACCTTTGTCAGATACGACGAACTTTGCACCGGGAATCGTCAACGTTACCGTATTTGATCATATTCGTTTCATGATGGGAACGACGATTCCTGCCATCACGATCACATTTATTTTGTTCTTCATCTTTGGACGTAGCAGTGGCACGGTCGATTCACCTGCTGTTCAAACGACACAAGAGGAATTAGCCCGCTTGTTCCATCTATCACCATGGACGCTACTTTCTCCTTTACTTGTCATGGTTCTAGCATTGCGTAAGATGCCGGTCATCCCGACACTTGTAGCTGGTGTCTTAAGTGGTCTATTGTTAACAGGTCTCGTTCAAGGAAATTGGGACGTTTCAAATTGGATGGCCGTCATTCAAAACGGTTTAAAACTAGAATCTTCTAGTAAAACCGTCGCAGCAATCATCAGTAAGGGTGGCTTGCAATCAATGATGTGGTCCGTTTCCCTCGTCATGCTCGCACTCGCTTTCGGTGGTGTTTTACGCGGCATCGGTGTCATCGATGTCATCATTGAACGGACCGTTTCACGACTCAAACGCGATGGAAGTATCATCTCTGCTGTTGCCTTATCTTCCATCGGTGTCAACGTGATGGCTGGAGAACAGTACTTGTCGATTTTATTGCCAGGACAAGCATTTAAACGGGTTTTTGAAGAACGTCAGATTGATCCACGTTTCCTTTCTCGTTCACTAGAGGATGGAGGAACACTCGTCAATCCACTCATTCCGTGGGGAGTTTCCGGAGCATTCTTCGCTTCAACACTAGGTGTTCCGGTAACGGAATACATCCCGTTCGCATTCTTTTTACTTCTTTCACCATTGTTTACGTTCTTACTTGCTTTTCTTCGTCCGACTAAAGTCGAAACGAAACAGTCCCTCGCTTCTTAAGTCTATTTCATATTAGAGGTCCGATATGACATATCGGATCTTTTTTTCTGCCACTATCGCTTTTATTTCCAGTTAATTACGTCCGAATTACGACGAAAACGGCTTGGAATCACGTTTTTTTAAAGAATTATGTGTAAAGATGAAACGAACTGGGAATATACCAAACATAAGAATAAAAATTACAGAGAATGATAGAGAGAGAGTACGTTCCTGTTCGATCGAGGAACGACTTCGATGTAATTGTGGGAGGAGTTAATATGATCAAACGTGGTACGCTGGAGCGACTTGATGGTAAATATGCCGTTCTACTGTGGGAAAATGGTTCAAGCTTCATTCCACGACGTTATTTACCACCTGAAGCAAGATTAGGCGATACAATTATTTTTGACGGTACGACTTATACGTTAGATGTCAGCAATTCATCACCCTCTTCCTTTCAAACGTTTTCGTTTCGGCAAATGGGCTGATGATCGATAAAAAGCCATTCGGTATCATGCATCGACTATAGAGAAAAATTTCTCTCATCAGTCCTTCATGAAACGAATGGCTTTTTCGCTTTAACGACGAACATATAGGGAATGGTGACTACACGACGGACAAGGGTACTGATGGACATCAGATATTTCGATTCGTTCTAATATTGTTTGATCGTTTGGACACACATACTGTGGCTGTACGACATCCAATTGCAAAAATAAAGCACACCAAAATCGATTTGAAAACTGGTGACATGTTGGACAATGATATAAGTCTAATTGGTACGGTACCCAATCATCCGCTACTTCTGCTTGATGTAGCTGATAGTATTGGATTAGACGAAAACGATTCCAGTCGTCCACATACGTCCGCTGTAAGACCGGTTCATGCATCGACGGTACGAACCAAAGCGGCAGACCTGTCATGAACGCTTCAACTCCTTGCGTCAAGACAGCAGGAAACGTCGGCCACCCATCTAGTTGACCGAGTTGAAATGTTTGTTGAAAGGAGCAGTTGTCGCATAGGAGTTCCATTGTCATCCTCCTGTTCGTTTCACCATCTCTTTTAACATCTGTTCCGTCACAGGACCGACATGTTTTGCAAGAATCGTTCCTTTACGATCTAATACGTAGGTTGCGGGCATTGCTACGAGACGATAGGCGTCTTCTGAATTTCCTGTTCGATCATACAACACAGAATATTCAACAGGTGTCTGCTTCAGAAAATCGGCAACATCTGAAACACGCCGCTCCGATGTCGTGACGTTGATGCCATAAACAGGTATATTCGTATGTCGTGCAAAGGCATTTAGTTCTGGAATTTCTTGTTTGCAAGGTGGACACCACGTCGCCCAAAAATTAATAACAAAGACATCATGATTAATTTCGTCTAGATCGATTGTTTTTCCTTCTTGACGCAAGGATAGATTCGGGGCTTTCATCCCTACCTCTAGACCACCTTGTGATGCTTGTTTTTGTTGTTGTTCTACTTTCTTTTGCTTCGCATCGTATGTTTGATAACCTTGATAGGCAATGCCGATGATAGCGATCGCTAGGATCAGATAGATCAACATTTTTTTCACATCTAATCCCCTCCTTCTTCGTTAAGTGTAGCAGACTTCCTCTTTTCGACCGTCTTCTTTTATCAACAAAAAAGCGAACTCTTCTGTTTTGTAAACAGAAAAGAGTTCGCCTCATTTTATTTAGATACGCTCTTTAAATGATTAGTTAAAACGTGGTAATTGTTTTTTGACTTGACGGTTATCTTTGACGCTACCGACTGCCTCGGTTCCGCCTAAGGCCTCATTCAAGGATGTCTTCCCTTCCTTGACTTCTAGACGTCGGTTGAATACTGACCGATTATCAACGGAAGCAACGAGAATCGATGCGACATCTGTTTCCGAAATCGTTGCATCCTTTGTATCTTTCAAATCTTCATCTGCCTCAATCAAACCGCGCCCTTCACCAGTCGTGATGGCAACGGGACAAATGATCGTATACGTCAAACCGCTATGTTCAATCTGCTCTTCAGCCGCATTCTTAGCAGCATAGAACGGATAGACATCCTTTTTAAATTGCTCAGGTCGATCTGCACCGTACGCACTTAATAGTACGAAATGACGTACACGCGCTTTTTTAGCTGCATCGATCGTTTTTAAGGCAACTGTCCGATCCAGCAGTTCAATTTCCGTTGCTTCGCCGTCTACTCCTGCGGTCGCCGCACAAATGACTGCATCCTGTCCTGCGACTCCATGTTCAATGACTTTTTCGAGTTCTGTTTCAATATCGACGTAATGTGCCTTGACACCGAGTTTTTCGAATCGTTCCACCAGATGTTCGTGACGAACGATGACCGTGACCTGATGACCCTTGGCAAGCGATTTGACGACGCGCGCTCCAATCGTACCGGATGCACCTACAACTAGTACTTTCATATGGGGGGTCCCTCCTCGATAAGTTAGTCACCTTCGTGGAATGTCATGATGTCATGTCCAAAAATCGTTACTTTCGGAGATGACCTAACACGATCCACCAAAGGAGCAACGTACATCAATTTATACCCGCAATGACCGGAAGGAAACCCCTCCCCTTTAGTTCTTCAAGGTACCATAAAACGTCGTATCGAGACGATCACGTAGTTCTTGCAGTGCCTTCTCATTCGGTAAGTCATAGAAAATACCATTCAATCGCTGACTGACGGCTTCAATTTCATAGTGTTTCCGTTCTGACATCAAGGCGATCGATAAACCTGCTGTTGCCATCTCACGAACACTTAAATCGAGGTTCATCTCTTCTTTCATATACGTGTGCGCTGCCGGAATTTTCGACCATCCAGTTGGCTTCAACAAGTGCGTCGCGACGCCTTGGATGACTTCCGACTGACGATTGGCGCGTGCCCCGTCATTGTCCGTTTTACGGTGTCTCGAATAGGCAAGTGCCATTGCACCATCCATATGGTATTCCTTTCCTTTCTGGAATGAATACTGATTTGCTTTCCCACTCGCATCCTGCTCGGAGAACGTTCCTGTCGATACAAGATCGATTCCGCCGATTTGATCAACTAATCCGATGAAACTATCGAAGGAGATGACGATCTTTCCATCGATGTCTTCATCGAGTAGACCAGAAACGGCATCTTGTGTACATTCTTCTCCACCGAAGGCAAAAGCATGTGTGATTTTATCTTTCTTTCCATTCTCACAGGAAATCGGTGTATACGTGTCCCGAGGAATCGATGTCAACTGAATCGTTCGAGAAAGTGGAATGAATTGCATAACCGACAGGGAGTCTGAACGTGACCCGCGTAACGATTCTCCAGGTCGTGCGTCACTACCGATCAACAAAAACGTGAAGGGTTGTGAGGCAAAAAGAACGAATGCGATGAGCAACAGCAAAAACAATCCAAGAAGCTTTCGTTTAAAACGACGTTTTTTCTTGATTTTTTTAGGATAGGCTTCTTTTGAAGATACGTCAGGTTTTTTTTGCACGGATTGCTCTGATCGCCCAGTCTTTCTCGAACGTCTCGAGCGTTCTTGATTAGAAAACAATCGCGAGCCTGCGCTCCCGATCATCTGTACGACCTGTTTCAGTACGCTGTTTTTAGAACGACGCGATGTACTTTTTGGGTCCCGTCGTTGCTCTTCAACATATCGATGGTACGTTTCTGTTCCCTGCTGTCCCTTAAGTGGTTCATGAGCAATCGACTCTTCCGACGAAAATGCCTCTTCTTTTGCTTGCTCTTCTAGTTCTAAGCGTCGTCGCTCCAAGCGGGAGCGCTGTGGTTGATGTTCTGCCATTCAGATACCTCCGTATCAATCTTTTGCGATTTGTTTCTCTTTCAAGAATTCGCGGAGATACGTCCGTTTCGGTTCGTGCATCGAGGCAGCCATCTGTTTGACCCACCCTTCTGTCCGTTGACCACCGGTCCGTTCTCCGTAATACGATGACGTCGACTCTTCGTATTGTGCCAGTAAGTCACGCATCGTATCGTCATCAGTATACGTATTCCGGTGGAAGACCGCATCCATCGGAAGGCGGGGTTTTTTACCAGGTTGCTGATCCGGAAGACCAACTGCGACTCCGAATAATGGTACGACGTGATCAGGAAGTTGTAAGAGCTCGCTGACACGACGGGCATCATTACGCAGTGAACCGATATAGACTGTTCCATATCCGAGCGACTCGGCAGCTACGACTAAATTTTGAGCAGCGAGCCCCGCATCAACAGCCCCCACAACAAGTGCTTCTGTCGTCTCGATCGTCCGACTTACATCCCCCCCTGCTAGTTCTGCTGCTAACATGTGTTTGTGGTAATCCATACAAAATACAAAGAAATAACTATTTTCTGCCACGTATTGTTGACCACTTGCAACGTCGACTAGTTGTCGTTTCAATTCTTCATCTTCGACACCGATAATCGCATAGGCTTGCTGATAAGAAGATGTCGATGCAGCCTGCGCTGCTTTAACAAGTGTCTCGATTGTCTTTTCGTCTAATTGATGTTGTTTAAATTTCCGGACTGACCGGTGGTTGAGTAAATGTTGAATGGTTTCATTCATGAGTAATTGTCCCCTTCTGTAATAGTCTTCTTATTTAAGATAGTCGTCTCTGACTAAAAAGCGCAAATGAAGAGGTTCGGTTTATGAAAAAAGCGGGAAATGAATAGTGTTGTACTGTGCTTTTTTGGCGAAGGAGGTCGATCATGAGAATACGGAAACTACGTCTTTTATTGGAACAGTATGGCGATACGACCCTTCGCGATATCATCGTCGAAATCTATCGTCAACTTCCGAGACAAGTCATCGAAGAGAAAGAGTTTGACGCCATGTTGACACAGTTCGTGAAGTATAAGGATTTGCAAAAAGAACAGGAACAACCGACCGTCGAACAAACCATCGCACAGACAGATCGGTTCATCCAATTGGCATACGACTTACAGTACCTTGAGCCAAACCCAATCGTACCGCTTCGCGAACAAAAGAATTGGTATATTACCGCAAAACGTTTGCTGAAGCATTTACGCCATTATGCACATCGCAAAAATGGAACCCAGATTGCCTTTGAGGAGTTTTTCTTTCTTCTTTCGTCAGCTGCCGGAGAAGAACCTTTATTTTTAAGTAACGATCCTTTTCGACTATTAAAAGTCTCACAAGTCGATTTTTTTCAAGAATTAGTCGGTTATTATAAAAATGATAGTCATGGCATCGAGTGGATGGAACGCGCGCTCTATACTGCCTTGAAAGTTCCAATGGACGTTGATACCGAACGCAGTGATCTTTTACTTGCCGTACTTGCCCACTGTGAGACAGCAGAACACCAAGAAGCCTATATCAATTGCTTGAACGTGCATGCAAAAAAACTACAGTCACATGTCCGAATCGATGCAGATGCTTTATCCACTTATCAAGAAATTCGCTTTGCAGAGTTGCATGCCCTGATTTCACTACGAGCCTTAGAACGAGCGGAGACAATGCTGTTCACAGAATATATTCCTTACTTTTCGCATCGTTCGACTCCTTTTCGTTATTATCTCGACCTCCTCGAGCGCGCTGGACTAGAACAAGAGCATGATCGTATAGAGCGCGTCGGACGTAAAAAACGTATTCATTTTTAAGGATCCTTCTCTTCCTAACCACTCATACTATACAAAAAAGCAAGTGACGGACAGCGTCACTTGCTTTTTTGTATTCTCGTGGCTCAGAGCAGATTCATCTCAATCAGAAGCATTAACGATTCCAAGTCCAACCGTTGCCAGTAAAGCAATACAGGCAAATAAAAATGCCATATCGTTTGGTGAATCGAATCCTTCATAAATTGGTTCTTTTCGATCAACGATGATATGGTCTTCCGTTCCATAATTACCATACGTCGTCGAACTACTCACGCCCGGTTCATCGTAATCACGTGCTTCTACTGTCAATGTATCCGCACTGATTAGAAATCCTGATAACCCAATGATGATCCAAAAATACTTCATGATATTTTTGCCTCGATTCTTTCTTATCTTCAGGAATCCATCTACTTTTTATTTGAAACAAAAGATATAAATACCTTTTATTTCCTGTAAAATAAAAGTGAGATGCAACCATCTTCACTTTCTTAAAGGAGGAATTTAATTTGCCTATCGTGTATTACGGTCAATTGTCTCATGTTCAAAGACGACACGTCCATCAACTTCTACATTCTCATCAACAGCCGTATGATGTTTCATTTTTTCAGCCTCTTGAAGAGTGTCAATGGATTTACGTCGAGTCTGGTCAGATCCAGGCGACACTTGGCTATCATGTCGTACATGATGTCGTTCGTTTAACGAACGGAGCTTTTCATGATATTCAAGCCTTCCGTCGTCTCGCCATTTCATTACACACACATGCCCTTCGGCAAGGGTGTCGACAAATTCACGTACAAGTTTCTCCACCACATGACCTTTCTGTAACCTCGATTTGGAAAGAGCTTGGCTACAGTTTATATGCCGAACAATTTCGTTTGATCGGATTATCAGACGGACAACCTGCCACATTGCGTTTGAAAGCTGTTCATGAACGCAATCAAGATACGTATCTGGCTCTTCGTAACGATGCCCTCAAAGGATCCACCCACTTCTTCCCTCACAGTGTTGCTGATTTAGAAAAGTTAATCAGACGAAAAGCTGTTCCTTATTTAGTCTATGATAAGCAATTGATCGTTGGTACACTCTTATTTCAAAAACTCGGTCCGAACATTCGTCTTCTTGAAATCACCTGTCTACCTGGGCTGAGACGTCAAGGCTACGGAAGTCGCATACTCCATACGTTTCAGGAAAAACTACGACGTTCGAACATTCAAACGTTTGAAGTCTTTTTTCTTTCAACACAGCAAGACGTATTACGACTATATCGTCCCACGATGTTTTGCGATATCCAGTTAACCTCTTATTGGCATACATTTAGTACAGATCATCCCCCGTTAATCGTTTAACCGATCGACGACCTCTCTGTATTCAGGTAACACATACTCCGCATCCATTTTTCTAAAATCAACGTGCCCCACGTCACGAAGCACCAGACCCATCCCGAATAACTGTTCGATATAGACGTCTCCCATTGTCATAGCAAGTCCAGGGTGATGGTTATGGAAAGCAAGCAAGGCATCCTTACAGATTTCAGATGCAACAGGCTCTTGCATCACACGTTTTAATAAAGATGGAAAGAGCGTCGTTTGCCGTCCAATCAACGCATAGAATGGAAAGTAATGTTTCGCATAAACGAACGTCGGAAGATAGGCATTTGCCTCAATTGTTTTGAACAACAACGGTGAAGTCGGGCGCTGTAATCGTTCTGCTAGCCCAACGGTCGCTTTGCATTCGCTCAGCTGATCCAGCACTCGAATCGTCAATTCTTCTTCGATATCAAGTAATAAGACGAGATCAAGCAGATTTAATTCATGCGTCTCCATGAATTGATCACTGCGTTGAAGATGCATTGTGTAGGTAACATCCAATTTTGTAGCGACAAGTGTCCATAGCTCTGGATGACGCGCCGCATAAAGACCTACAGGAAAGTGAAGCGGCTGCCGGACGATGGAGCGATGACCCTCAAGTGTGTAGACTTGATTGACGTCAAGACCGTGCGCTAATAGCATCTCGAGTAACTGCTGACGATTTTGACACGCGACAAGCGTTTGGAACAGACGATCGATTTCGCTGAACGGTTGTTTCATCTCCAGTGCTAGTTCTAAATGAGCAGGTGAATCCTGCTCTAGCGATCGTTTAATGAATTGTAAGGCACGTTGTTCCGCATCGTTCAGTTGAGCAACGTGCGTCCGAAACATCTCAACGTCAAGTTCCCGAAAGGCTTGCAACGCCGGAGCAATTGATTGATTTTTCGTAAAGGGTTTCCACATAATTCCCTCGACCTCCTCATTCCAGTATCTCTTCGTAGTGTACGCAATATCCGATCGTCTTAAAAGCAAAAAATGGAGGATCTTCCGTTGTTTCCGGAAGATCCTCCATTTTTTTATTTTTCCCCGACTTTTAGATGAGCATTTCGAAAGACGTCATCGTGCTTCCCTGTCTTTTCAACACTTGTTCCGACAGATCCATAATATTCGATTTCATCCTTTGGTTGGATGAATTCGTATGTGATGGCAGGCTCGCCACGAAGGCGGACGTGTATGATTTGCCGATGCTGTAAAGAAAAGGAGGCATGCACTTCAAGAAAGGAGGAAGCCGATAAATCATGTTGTCGCTCTAAAATCGTCATCAATTCTTGCTCAGAATCACGGTAATTCCCTTGCAATTGAGCATACGAAATACCGACTCCTAAAGAGAGGATACCGATTAAACTAAGCGCGCAAATGACCAGCACTTTCTTCATGACTGATCCACCTCCGAGAAAAGTTCATTCTACTTATTCATCGGTTTATCCTTCGACGACGTGAAGTCTTTTTTAGAATCCTTTGCGTAAAACTGCATATCTACATGTGGAATATCATCCTCTAAATAAGGTTCGGATACAGTTTCGAAACCAAATGACCCGTAAAACCCTTCTAAGTGCGCTTGCGCTTGTAAGTAGATCGTAGCTTTTTCCTGCAAATAATCCATCGCTTTCTCCATCATTTGTTTTGCCAATCCAACTGATCGGTGAGTACGATGAACGGCAACCCGGCCAATCGCTAATCCTTTTGTCGGATGGTTGTATATCCGAAGACATCCAACGATTTGACCGCTTTCGTTACGTACGATCAGGTGTGTGGCTTGTTGATCTTGATCATCTAGTTCCGGATATGCACACTCCTGCTCAACGACGAAAATATCCATTCGTAATTTCAACAATGCATATAACGTATCGGGTGTCATGTGATGAAAAGACTCAAATGCGAATGCGTACATAAAAACTCTCCTCTTTAGTTACGACAAAGTCGTGATAATTGTCCAGCATAGATTGTGACCGGAATGTCTTTAAAAATCGTATCTTTTTCCCAGTTCAGACCGTTTGCGCGAGCGACATTTTGAGAAGAACGATTATCGGGATGAATGATCGAGATGATTCGATCATGCCCTCGATTAAACGCTTCCATCATTAGACGTTTCGCTGCTTCACGACCATAACCGACTTTCCAGTGCTTCGGTTCGAGCCAATAACCGACTTCTAATTCTTCTTTTCCATCCACTTCCTGCATCAATAATCCAGCGAAACCGATTGGTTCATTCGTTTCTTTTTTGAATAACAGCAAAAAACCAGTTTGTCGTTCATCCGAGTATCGTTCCAATTGTCGATCGAACCATTCTCGTGCCTCATCTTCACTCAGAGCAACGCCACCATTGATATAGCGCATGACTTGCTCATTTTGAACAAGTGACTTGTAAAAGCTGAAATCCGCTTCTTCGAATGGTCGCATCCATAATCGTTCACTTTCCATCCTCATCGCCTCCTTCTATATGTTTCTTTTCCCGAGTTCTTTTCCCTTCATTCCTCTTCCCTATTATTCTACCTGTGCGATGTTTTTCATTACTAATCGATGACATTCACTCTCTAGTGCTTGCAATTCCCGGCATAAGTCGGTATTTTGGGAACAGTATGTTGAACAACGACTGCACAATTAATGTTAAAATATATTTTGAGCGCATAAGCGCTGGATAGGAATTTATGAAAAGGACTGAGACCATGATGACTGAACAAGTAATGACAGGGCTATATGAAGGCATTTCAAAAGAATCTGTACTGATCAATGAACCTTTAAAATATCATACGTATACAAAAATGGGAGGAATCGCTGATCTCTTCATCATCCCAACGTCTTATGAAGAAACGGCTTTTGTCGTAAGATATGCTTACGAACGAGGCATCCCTTTGACATTGCTCGGGAACGGATCGAATCTCGTCGTACGTGATGGCGGTATTCGCGGTATCGTTCTTTCGTTTGAAAAGTTAACCGACATTTCGGTCGAAGGACATGAACTCGTCGCTCAAAGTGGCGCAGCAATCATCGAGGCGTCTCGTGTTGCGTATGCGCATCAACTGAGTGGTCTTGAATTCGCTTGCGGGATTCCGGGAACGATTGGTGGCGCGTTGATCATGAATGCGGGCGCCTACGGTGGAGAAGTCAAAGATTGCCTTCATAGCGCCACTGTTTTGACACGACAAGGGGATCTGTTGAACATTTCGCATGATGAACTCGAACTGGGATACCGGACGAGTTGTTTCTCAAAGAAAGAATACATCATTCTCGAAGGACGATTTGCTTTGACGGAGGGTGATCCAGCATTGATCAAGGAAGTCATGGATGATCTAACGCATAAACGAGAAACAAAGCAGCCTCTCGAATATCCTTCTTGTGGTAGTGTCTTCAAACGTCCAGAAGGCTATTTTGCGGGTAAATTGATTCAAGATAGTGAACTCCAAGGAACACGCATCGGTGGTGCTGAAGTATCAAAGAAACACGCCGGTTTTATCGTCAACGTCGAAAACGCATCAGCATCTGACTACATTGCACTCATTCGCCATGTACAAGAAACCGTCCAAGAAAAATTCGGTATTTTACTTGAGACAGAAGTAAAAATCATTGGGGAAGAAGTATGATAATAATCTAATCAGAAAAGGTGAGCCCAGTATTCGGACTCACCTTTTTATTCGTTTAGATCGACCAGTTTCCGTCACGCATGACTGATTCACGCGTCCCGTCTGCAAGTTCTCCCTCAATTGATAGATCCGCGGATCCAATCATGAAGTCGACATGCGTCATCGAGTCGTTCGCACCTTGTGCTTCTAGTTCTTCCGCTGAAAGACTGGGACCATTTTCAAGACACGTCGAGTACGCACGACCAATCGCTAAGTGGCACGAAGCATTCTCATCAAACAACGTATTGTAGAATAAAATACCTGAATCAGAAATCGGAGAACGATGTGGTACGAGCGCGACTTCTCCGAGATACCGGGCACCTTCATCGAGTGAAATTAAATCATCCAATGCTTCTTGCCCCTGTTTCGCTTCCGCTTTGACGATTTTTCCGTCCTCGAACCAAAGAGTAAATTCATCAATCAAGTTACCACTGTAGCTGAGTGGTTTCGTACTCGAGACATGACCGTTAACACCTGTCTTCTTCGGTAATGTGAACACTTCTTCAGTCGGCAGATTCGCGATAAAATCAACACCATCTGCATTCGGACCACCGCCACCTAACCAAACGTGACGTTCTGGTAATTCAATTGATAACTCTGTTCCTGGCGCTGTATAATGCAATGTTTTGTATTTCTTCTCTGTCAGGAATTTCGCTTTTGAACGCAGATTATGATCATGATCCGCCCATGCAGCAACCGGATCCGCTTGATCAGCACGTGTTGCCTTCAAAATAGCTGCCCACAGTTCCTCAATCGGTTCCTCTGCATCAGGGAATACTTTCTTCGCCCAGCTTTCAGAAGGTGCTGCTACGACACACCAGCTGACATTGTCACTCATGACGAACTTTCGCCAATTGGCGAGAGCAATACCAGCTGCTTTATTCGCACGCGCGATTCGACTTGAATCAACACCATTTAATAAATCTGGATCTTCGCTGACGACCGATAAGAATGCTGTTTTTTCTTCTGCAAGCTGATCGTAACGTGCTTTTAACCAATCCGGGAATGTATCAAACGAGTCTTCTGGTGCATCAAAATAACGGATTTTCGTCATCTCATCATCTGACCATTGTACATATACTTGCGTAGCACCTACTTCATATGCTACACGTGTGATTTCGCGAACAAGTGGTAAGTTCTCGATTCCCGCTCGCACCTCAAGTTGTTGTCCTGGCTGTAGATTGATCCCGGTACGCACTGCTAAAGACGCGTACTGTTGTAATTCTGCTTGTGTCGGCATTATGTAATCCCCTTTCTTGTATCTTTATTTTCACGAAATAGTTGCAATTTTGCAAGAAATAAGGCGAAACTAGAAAGAGAAGAGAAGGAGGCATCATCATGGAATTCACACCCGGAGATTTTAAATCAGCTTATACGTATTTTCACCGACAGGCACTCGATCTCGTCGGTGATGAAAAAGCACAACAAGAATTGTTGATTCGAGCAGAAATCGGACTCGCACATCTGACACAAGATATCGCGTCTACGGAAAGTTCTGATATCGAACGCGAGGCAGAACTCGTCCTTTATTTCCAATTAAAACAACTACTCGAAATGCTTCGTGCCCTCTATCAGAAAAAATTCGAGATGCATGCGGAGCAAGAACAATTATTGCTAACGGCAGTTCTGTACTTTACGTCTCCTGTTGACGCCTTACCGGACGATAACGTCCTCGGACTCTTTGATGACGCACAAATCGTCGAGACGATTTACGAAGAACTCGCCGCAGATGTTGATCGCTTTCAACATATGGAATGAATGAAAAAGCAGCTGTCGCGACAGCTGCTTTTTCATTATGCATTTTGTTTAGAAGCGATATGAACCGGTGCCGTAGATTGACGTGATTCATCTATTTCTAGTTTTTCTTTATTCAACCACGTATAAATCATTCCCATGAAGACTGCTCCACCGATGATATTCCCAGCTAAAGCCGGTAAAAGATTGTGCATGGCTCCTGCAAACGTAATCGTATCCGGATGTGGCACGATTAATGCGATAGAGAACAATGCCATATTTGCGATGACATGATCAAATCCTGATGCGAAGAAGACTGCGACAAGTACCATCATCATCATGATTTGCGCTAACTCATTCTTCATGTTCTTCGGAATGAAAATTGCTAAACAGACCATCCAGTTACAGAAGATTGCCCGAGTAAAGATTTCCCACGTCGAATGATGAATTTTTGTTTCCGATACAGCAAACAACCAATTGTTCATTCCAAGTTCCTGTAAGATACCTGTTTGAGAGAAGAGTAGTGCGAATGCTAATCCTCCAAGACCATTTCCGATCAGACAAATCAACCAGACTTTCATCGTATCCATCTTCGTTGTATAGCCGCGCATCGTTGCCGTCGTGAAATACATCGTATTCCCTGTAAACAGTTCTGCACCGCCATAAACGATCAAGACGAGTGCCACTCCGAACGTCAATCCACCGACAAGTGTCGCGACAGGTGATTCTGCCATATACAGCCCATTAATTGCTTTTAAGGTAAAAATGATTGCAAATCCAATGAATATCCCCGCTAACATGGCACGAACTAAGTATTCGAGAGGACGCAGTTGTAGCATACGTGTCGACTTGATTGCTTTATTCCGTAATCCTTCTAATGCTTCTACCTCGTTCATTGTAGAAACCTCTCTTTCTTTTGTTCAACACTTCACAATGTTTATTCATTTATTATGATACTTCCATCTTAAGAGATGTTCAAGTCTTGAATCGACCTGTTTTATCGTTTTCATAAAAGAACGAGATGTAAACGATATCATTGTGTCGAGATTGTGAAAAATGCCTTTTCTTGCTTTATACAATTAATTAGTTTGAATCGAAAATCCTGATGCGAAACGCTCGAAAAAGGTTTGTCGTCTGGAGGCATCAAGCACATATCCATCGATGACGACACGATTAAAACGTCCAGACGATGACGTAGCGCGTTCGATGTCAGATGGTGTATAGATGTCGAACGCGCTACGATCTATCTTAAAATCAGCTTTCGAATAGGGATCGGTATAGTGAATTTCAAGATTGGTCAAGTCAGGAATCGTCGAAAATAAAACGAGCGTATGATGCATAAGTACTTTTGATAAGCGAGCGTTCAAGAAATCCTGATTCATTTGTAATGTACCAGTATCGGTCCCGATCCAAGCACGCCGTTCTTTGCCTGTGACGTCATAAGCGAGCCGTAACGACTCTCCTTCGACATCTACCTGTTTTAATTCTGATGAAAACGGGAGTTGTTCAGCTAATTGGCGAACAGCTACCGTATTCATCATGGAAGCACCGACTTGTCTCGCTACGAGATCACCATCATGCCAAATAGATCGTTGGTTTTCTTCGTCTGGTTGTTGAAAAAGACGAATCCCCACCAATACGCCTAAACAAATACAGCCTATAATCAAG
The DNA here is from genome assembly GCF_000632205.1 of Exiguobacterium sp. RIT341. Taxonomy (NCBI): domain Bacteria; kingdom Bacillati; phylum Bacillota; class Bacilli; order Caryophanales; genus Exiguobacterium; species Exiguobacterium sp. RIT341. The sequence continues at coordinate 107,366 of NZ_JFYW01000011.1, read as the reverse complement.
AATGTTTTCTTCATTTTCATCACCTTCCTAAAAAAACTTACCCTTTTTCATCTTTTTTCATAAGAAGGGTTGAAATTTTATGCATATGGGCGTACTCTTGCAGGCAGATACTCACAGAAGGAGGAGCATGAGGTCACTCATCATAATGCCATGACTACAACACACCCACAGAAAAAGAGAGTTGAAAAAATCAGTTTTTTAATCATAGGTACGTTGCTGTATTCCCTGTACATCAGCTTACTACTATCTCCAAATGATATCGGATCAGGTGGTATCATGGGGATCACGCTTGTCATTCAAGAGCTTTTCCACACTCCAATCGGATTAACCCAATTGCTCTTAAACATTCCCCTTTTCCTTTTAGGTTTCCGTTTCTTACGAAAGCGATTCATGTTCTTATCTGGCATCATTGTCGTTGCCTCTTCTTTTTTAATCGACTGGATTCCGACTCAGATCGTTCCCGAGTCGTTGAATGATCCGCTTGTTGCCTCCATCTTTGCCGGTCTAGTCTCTGGTCTTGCAATGGCATTGATTTTCTTTGGTGGCGCATCGACTGGTGGACTCGATATTCTTGGAAAGTTTTTCTTTGCTCGTTTTCATAATTGGCCACTTCCTCGCATATTTCTGATGCAAGATCTTGTCATCTATATCTTGGTATGGTGGGTCTTCGATTTGAAACACGTTATGTATGCTCTTATCATGAGCTTCGTTCGCGCCAAAGCTCTTCAAACGGTTTACAGTTTTTATTCCGCTTCTAAGCAATGTATCATTATTTGCGAAAAGGCGGATGAAATAAATGAAGTCATCACAAAAGAACTTGGTCGTGGTGTGACGATCCTTGATGCACGGGGAGGATACTCCAACCGAACGAAGAAAATGGTCTATGTCGTCGTTCAAAATAATGAAATCGTCCGTTTGCAAGAAATCGTTTCTTCTGTCGAACCTAACGCGTTCGTTACGTTCTCAGAAATCCATACTGTTTTTGGGAATTATAAGGAACATTCGTATTCGTTTTAAACTCAAGCGCAGCCTAGCTGTGCTTTTTCTATTTCGTTTACTTTAAAACAGCTTCTCGTATTGCACCAGCTTTCCTGCTTTTTTATTAGGAATACTGATTTTTTTACTTTCTTCTCCCTATTCAAAAAATGGACAGGCTTCACTTTTTTTGCGATAGTAGTTAAGCTTATGACATGTCTATTTATTTAAAGGAATGATTGCATGCACTCACTTTGGCGTCAGCGTATTCTGCTGATCCTTTTGATCAGTTTATTCGCTTCTATCCCAATCATTTACGCACTATCCGGTTATCGGACGATTGCAACGATAACAGAGCAAATGAAGGATCATGACATACCGTTAATCAATCAAGTGGACCAGTTGGTTGAACATAACCGAGATCGTGCCAATGCGGTGCGTGGTCTTTTATTGTATGAAGATAGTCGTTATCTCGAACAGTATTACTTTTCTACTTCTAAAATTCATGATTTACGAAACAGTCTAAATCAATCGTCGACCACGCCAGGAGCAATCAAGGATTTACTACGTCGCAATAATGTCTGGGAGTCCGAGATTGAACGAGTATTCGTCGTCTATGAGCGTCAGAGTCCAACGGCAGCAAAGCGCCTTGCCAAACAAACGACGCAAACGACACAAACGATTCTCGAGGACTTATCTCGTGTGAAAGATGATTTGTATAAGACACTTCAAGCAAAATTACAACAATCAGATACTTTAGTCGCTACATATAAATGGATGTGTCTCAGTCTCTCTATTCTGTCCTTTTTATTAATTAGTGCGACGATCTTTTTTTCCCACCGGTTCGCACCTAACAAGTCAGACGAATCGTCCTTAGAGTAAACGAAAAGCGCAGCCAAAGCTGCGCTTTTCGTTTACTCTAAAAATTATTCAGATACTGCTTTTCCCTCTTGTACATGCTCCATCGCCATATGAACAAGCGACGACACATGATGGTCATCTAAAGAATAATACACGACTTTTCCATCTTTACGAAACTTGACGAGCCCTTGTTTCAACAGGGAGCGAAGATGATGAGATGCTGTCGCAATCGAGCAGTCGACAGAAGCAGAGACGTCACAAACGCACAATTCCTCTTCGATCGTCAACGCATAAACGATTCGTAGTCGTGTCGCATCTGAAAGGATCTTAAATAATTTTCCGATTTCAAGCGTCGGAATCGTATCAACGACTTGTCCAATCTCAGACGCACGCTGTTCATCAATAGCAATCGTTTCACAACGGGGAATGTCCATGTCCGTCACCTCGTTTCTATTTCTATATTGCACCATGAGAAACAGGACATTTGCAAGTTCAGCGCATCCGCCTACGAATGAGCCAAAATACAAACCATCCCCCTACGTAATCACCGATATCCCAAACGATTCGATTTTGATCGACCGCACGTACACCGATATCGATGATCTTCGTACTCTCCAATCGATTCCTATAACGCTTACGTAATCGAGAAGGAATCGGGAGACGAAGCAGTATTCGATAATAGATGTCTAAGTGGGTGTGTCCCCAAATTTCTGTAGCGATCGAACTTGTCTTGATATACAACGGACGTTTGTAGCGTCTTTCATACTTTTCCTTCAGCAAGAGAGCCATTTCATAAGATACACGATTAGGACGCGGAAATAAAATTTTCCCCAAATGGTAGATCCCCCGATTATCCACGCGAATGATTTGTGGTTCCAATCGATACCGGATCCAATAGCCCCGAAAACGGATCGTCTGCCATTTCAATACAATCACCTCTGAACGGATTATACCCTGTTCTGAAGAGATTGATGCCATTCCCATACAGCATCTGTCATATGTTGTGCAGCACGTCGTCGATCTTCTTTAGCAAAAATTTCCGAGATGACCGCATATCCTTCTAATGGGATAGGAAGAGAAGCAACATTCGTTGCCGTAATTCCACCAATGCCGATTAAAGGTAAGCGCACGGCTTCGCGAATCGCTTGAAGCATCGTGTGTGACATCGAGTCGGCGTCTGCTTTCGATGACGTCGCAAATAGAGAACCTACACCTAAATAAGATGCTCCATCTCGTTCTGCTTCAATCGCTTGCGCGACGGTTGCTACCGATACGCCGATCACAGTGTTCGGTAAGAGACGTCGCGCTGCGGTTAGAGGAATATCTTCTTGTCCGATATGCAAACCAGCTCCGACAAGTAACGCAATATCAATTCGGTCATTGATAATCAAAGGAACATCATGACGATCCGTCAATCTCTTTAACCGGACTGCCTGTTCGAAGAATTCCTTTCCCTGCGCTGTTTTTTCCCGTAATTGTATAATCGTTGCACCACCTAAAATCGCTTCTTCAACGACCGTTTCGATTGCGACTCCCGGATGATATCGACGATCTGTCACCGCATAAATGGAATAATCAATTGACATGTTCTACCACCTCCATCAAATCTTGCTCCGTCATCAGACTGATTGCATTGAACAACTCTCGTTTGAAATTACCTAGACCTTTTTCTGATGCTGCCTGTTCTCCTGCTTTTCCCATGATAAATGTTCCGTGGACTGCTGCCTCAAACGCAGAATATCCTGCACCAAGAAAACTCGCAATCAAAGAAGCTGTCATACACCCCGTACCTGTGACGTCTCCGAGACGCGGCGTACCTACTTGTAGTTCCACTTCGCGCATGCCGTCCGTGATGTAGTCGATTGGACCTGTGACGACAATGACGGACTTTTGTTTACGAGCGAATGCACGAATGATTTCTCGATCCATGATCTCATCACTAGCAGCATCGACTCCTTTTGTTCGTCCATTCTCCCCAAGCAATGTCTTGATTTCTGAAGCATTTCCTTTAACGACCGTACATCCGAGTCTACTCAATTCTTTTGAAAAGGACGTACGCAATGATGTAGCTCCCGCTCCAACTGGATCAAGGATGATCGGAACGTTCAAGCGTCTCGCTTCGCTTGCGGCGAGTCGTTGAGCTGCTTGCATGTCTGCATCAATTGTTCCAATGTTCAAGACAAGAGCTTGCGCAAGTCGAACCATCTCTTCCACTTCGCGAATATCCTCCGCCATGACTGGAGATGCGCCAACGGCGAGTGTGACATTGGCGCAATCATTGATCGTGACTGTGTTCGTCAAATGATGAATGAGTGGTTTGTGTTTAAGAATGGTCGTAAACATGTGTATCCCTCCAAAGTGAATGAAAATGATGTGTCGGTCCAATCCCTTGTCCGAGAGCAAATCCATGACGAATCGCCTCTGTAACATACTTCTTGGCCTGACGTACACTGTCCGGTAAAGCTTCTCCAAGTGCCATCCGTGCCGCAATCGCTGCAGATAAGGTACAGCCTGTTCCATGAGTATGTTGATTATCTAACCGATCTGATGTGAAACGGTATTCCTCTTGCCCGTCCCATAATAAATCCGTGGCAGCTCCCGGTAGATGTCCACCTTTTAGCAAGACGGCTCCAGTCTTCATAGCCAACTGATGCATCGCCAGTCGAATCTCCTCTAGATTAGTAACTGACTGCCCTGTTAAGCGCTCTGCTTCCGGTAAATTTGGTGTGACGAGTGTCGCAAGTGGCAGTAACTCCGCGATTAGTGCTTCCTCTGCCTCCGTCCGCAATAGGGCATGCCCGCCTTTTGCGACCATGACAGGGTCTAGTATGATCGGAACTGTCTGTTTGCGAAGATGTGTTGCAATGACGTGAATCGTTTGTGCATTCGAGACCATACCGATTTTGATAGCATCCACACGAATATCTGAAAAGATTGAAGCTAATTGGGCATCAACGATTTCCGATGATAACTCTTCTACTGCTTGAACGCCCAGTGTATTTTGAGCCGTTACCGCCGTCAAAACACTCATCCCATAAACGCCCAATGCCGAAAATGTCTTTAAATCTGCCTGAATTCCAGCTCCACCACCGGAGTCAGATCCCGCAATCGTCAATACATGTTTCATATTTTTCTCACCTTTCCATCGAGCAATGTAAGGGAGTTGTTACCGACAAAAAAAGCGTCGACCGCTGTAAAAAAGCAGTCGACGCTATACGAAATCGTTATCCAACCATTTCGGTATCCGTTCGGCTCAACTTTCCTACGCTGGTATTATCCAGTTCAGGTAATAGGGTCGAAAACAGATTGGTTTTCCTCTCAGCCGGATTCCTCCAGCTCCCCTAGTTGCTCAAGTATTCATTTCGCCTTAACTGTAGCATAGCGGCAAGAAAAAAACGAGCCGAAGCTCGTTTTGAATTATAGGTATGCTAATGGATTAACTGCATTCAGAGGAGAAGAGGCACTGTACTGATAGCCTCCGACATGTAGTTCGAAATGCAAGTGTGGTCCTGTTGAATTCCCAGTACTACCAAGTGTTCCAACTTGCTGACCTTGAGAAACTGTTTGTCCTGCATGAACAGATAATGAACTCATATGAGCGTAGACTGTCGTATAGACTTTTCCGTCAAGGAAGTGAGAAATCATGACGTGATTTCCATAAGGCCCACCACCTGAAGCTGTAATGACCGTTCCAGCTGCTGCTGCGACGATTGGTGAGCCGACCGAACCACTGAAATCGACACCATTATGGAACGTATAGCCGTTCGCACCGCTTGCTGGTCCAAACCCTTGTGATACGCCACCAGAAGATGGACGAACGAATTTCCCACCGCTCGAAACAACGGGTGGGGCAACTGAAGTAGGTGATTCTGAACTCTTACCTGCTTGTTTTGCTGCTTGAGCATTCGCTTTAGCGGCTTTTTCAGCTGCTGCTTTCTCGGCTGCTGCTCTTTCAGCCGCTGCTTTAGCTGCTGCCTTCGCTGCCGCAATCGCACGTTCTTGAGCTTCAAGTGTGGCTTGTAGTTCTTTCGCGTCTAGAAGTTCTGTCGTAAACTTCGTCTTACCTTTTCGTAATTTTTTAAGCGTAGCACTGCGTTCTTTCATTTGAACTTTCAACGCTTTTTTTTGTTCGATTAATGTTTTCTTCTCTTCAACCTGCTCCGCCTTTTTTTCAACGAGCGCTTGTTTTGCTTCCGCTAGCTTTTGTTGGGTTGCGATGTAATCCGAAATCATTTTATCATCTTGCTCCGCGATTTTTTTCCCTGCCATGACACGACTAAATAAATCACCTAAATCCTTCGATCCAAAAATGACTTCTTCCCATTTGATTGAGTTTCCATCGTTTTCTTGGAAGACACGTAGACGATCACCGAGTAGTTCTTCTTGTTTTTTCAACATCTCTTCGTAGCGAACGATGTCTGCTTTTAATTCATCGATTCGCAAATTCAATTTCTCGATTTGTTTATTTTTTTCGGAAATCTGAAAAATCTTTTCGTTGATCGCTGCATCGATTCGATTGATTTGACGTTGTTCTTTCGAAATTTTCGACTCTTGTTTTTTAATTGCTTTTTCTAATTTACGTTGTTCTGCGGCATTTTCAGCCTTTTTTTCTTTGATCGTTGCTGCTGCAATTGGTTGTGTTCCTGTTATAAGTAATGCTCCTAAAACAATGGTAGAAATTAGTTTTTTTAGCATATATCGTTTTCCTCACTTATGTTTTTCATATTTTATTATAGTATTCAAGTTTCTCTCATATCTGAAATAGATTATAGCACCCTAATCGTTTCAAAAAAATTTCATTTACATTTCAAATGAAAACGTTTTTTTGTAATATAATCATTTATTTTTTGAAAATCGCAAAAAAAGAACCGCTGCATAAGCAACGATTCTTTACTGTTTAAAACATCGTCATTGGGTTCACTGAGCTAGCTGGACCAGTTGCACTATAGCTGTATCCACCGACGTGGATTTCAAAGTGTAAGTGTGGACCAGTTGAATTCCCAGTACTTCCACGTAAACCGATTTGTTCACCTTGACTGACGCGTTGACCTGCGTGAGCATTGAGTGCGCTCATATGAGCATACAATGTTGTGTACGTTTTACCGTTTAATTGGTGAGCAATCATGATGTGGTTTCCGTAAGGACCACCACCTGATGCTGTAATGACTGTTCCTGTTGCAGCTGCAACGATTGGAGTTCCAACCGGACCACCAAAGTCGATCCCGTTATGGAACGTATAACCGTTTTCTCCACCTGCTGAGCCATAGCCTTGCGTGACAGCCCCAACCGTTGGATGGATGAACAGACCACCGGATGATGGTGACGGTTTAGGTGTCGCAGGTGCTGACGGTGTTGGCGCAGCTGGTGCTGGCGCAGGTGTAGATGCTTTTGGAGTCGATTGTTTCGTCGAACCAGAAGGTTTCGCGGCTTGCGACGCTTTCTCTTGTGCTGCCTGCTGAGCCGCTGCTTCTTTAGCTGCTTGTTGCTCAGCTTCTTTTTGAGCCGCTGCTTGAGCTGCTTCAGCTTCTGCTCGCGCTTTTGCTTCACGTGCTGCTTGAGCTTGACGCTCTTTTTCGATACGTGCTTCACGTTCACGTGCTGCCTTTTCAGCTGCAATCGCTTTTTCTTGAGCAATCAGAATTTGCTGGACTTCTTTTGCATCCATCAATTGTGTTTCAAATTTCTCTTTTTTCTTACGTAATTCTTTTAAGCGTTTGTTTCGCTCTTTTAATTGCGATTCAAGTTCTGCTTGTTGGCGTTTCAATTCTTGCTTTTCAACAACCAATTGTGCTTTCTTGTCTTTCACTTCTTGTTGTGCATCCGCTAATTGCTTTTGCGTATTTTGATAATCCGTGATCATTTTATCATCTTGCTTTGAAATCGATTTTCCGGCCATGACACGACTAACGAGGTCACCGACGTTTTTTGCCCCAAAAATGACTTCTTCCCATTTAATCGAGTTCCCGTCATTTTCTTGCATGACACGAAGACGATCCCCAAGTAGTTTTTCTTGGCGTTTTAATTTCGCTTTATACTTTTCGATTTCCTTTCCAAGTTGAACGATTTCTCGTTCCGTCGCCTTAATTTGACGATCTTTCGTTTCGACAGCAAAGATCTTTTCATTCAAGGCTTCGTCTAATCGATTGACTTCTTGTTGCGTCTTAGAAATTTTTTGACCCTCCTGATTAACGGAAGACTCTAAGTTTTTTTGTTTTTTAGCATTGTCTTGTTGCTGTTGTTCGTTTTTAGCTTTCTGTTCACTTAAATCGTCAGCTGCTGCAAAATGAGGTGCTGATGAAAGAACTAGTGCGGAAACGATGAGCGACGCGAACGTTTTTTTCATGTAGTATTCCCTCTTTTTCTCTAGTAGTATGTCGATGAATTATATGGAATAACAGTTACGTTAAAATTAAATTCTATAATAGTTTTTCTTATTTATAGGAACGTTTTTGATTATAGCATTCATTCCTCTTCCATAATATTTCAGTGATATTTCATTTTAAATAAATTGTTCCTCTTCTATGTAATAGAAAATGATGGAAAACAGCTTCCCATTGCAACTTTGATTCATTTTTGGGAAACTGAAGCGAATGGAGGGAAACATCAGATGAAACTAGATCATACCGGCATCGCCGTTCGCGATATGCAAGAAGCAATCTCATTTTATACAAAAGTACTTGGTGGAACATTAACAAAAGAGTACTCAAACCCCGCACCTGGTGTCGCTTCCAACATCGCCGTCATCGAGTTCGATGATGCGCATATCGAGCTGTTGACACCAACTAGCCAGGATAGTCCAATCGCTCGTTTTTTAAAACAACGTGGAAAAGGAGTCCATCACATTGCCTACCGTGTTGATGATTTAGATCAAGCAATCGCCGAAGCAAAACAACAAGGCTTAACATTTTTAGAAGATACGTATCGAACGACGCCGTTTGGACGACGACTGATTTATATGAACCCTCGTCATTCACATGGGGTTATCACGGAACTCTGTGATTATCCAGAGAACTCATAAAAAAATCAGCACTGCGACAACGCAGTGCTGATTTTTGTTTTATACGATTAGCCGAGTTTTGCAACGATTTCTCGATTGAATGCAGGAATGTCATCCGGTTGTCGACTTGAGATAAAATTATCATCAACGACGACTTCTTCGTCCGCGAAATCTACTCCAGCATTTTCTAGGTCGATGCGAATTGATTTATAACCTGTCATTTTTCTTCCTTTAACGATTTTGGCGTTAATCATCAACTGAGGTCCATGACAGATCGAGAAGATCGGTTTTTTTGACATATCGAATTCTTCGACGAATGAGACGAAACGCTCATCTTCGCGTAGTAAATCTGGTGAAAATCCACCTGGTATCAAAAGGGCATCATAGTCTGCCGCCGATGTCTCATCAATTGAGAGATCAACGGTTACTTTTGCATCTTCCTGTTTACCAACAAGCTCTGCACCTTTTTTGGCACCAATGACAGTAATGTCGTGCCCCGCTTCTTTTAACGCATCAACCGGTCCAGTGAATTCTACATCTTCAAAATGATCGGCGAGTACGACTGCTACTTTTTTAGACATGTGATTCATCTCCCAAGTTATTTGAATTTAAATCGGATCTTCTCCGCGATCTCGTGGAGAAACCGGATCATCTGGCATCTCGTTTTTCCCTTTTAGGATTTCCTTCTGCTGCTCCTCTGTCAGTTTCCGTTCTTTATCAGACAGACGATCCCGTTCATCTTCCAATTTTTCATTTGGACGATCGGTTTCTTTTGGTGCCATCGAAAACCCTCCTTAAGGATGTATTCTTATAACGAATCGACGACTTTAACAGAAAGGTCAACATCGATGTTGCCACGAGTCGCTTTTGAATACGGGCAGAAATTGTGTGTCTTCTCAAGTAGTTCTTCTGCTTCTTCTTGCGATACCCCAACGACTTCGACGACGAGTTTCGCCGCAATTTTCACACCGTTATCCGCTTCGTCCTGTAAGAGGCTGACTTCTGAATTCGTCCGCGTCTCGACTCGTTTTTTCGCTTGGCGCGCCATCAAATTGTAGGCACCATCAAAACAAGCGGCATATCCTGCTGCGAATAACTGTTCCGGGTTTGATGTCGGAATGTCTTCTTTGCCTTTTGTTCCAGGCATGACTAAATCAAGATTAATGACGTTATCATCTGAAGCGACTTTCCCGTCGCGACCACCGACTGCAGATGCGCGTGAAGTAAGAATGACGTTTGACATGATAGAAAACCCCTTTTCCTGTTGAATTAAAAAAAGACTTTTTTGCCACATAAACAGTAATACCCGTCACTGGCGGAGATAAACACAAGGAGTGTTCAATTCCTTTACCCTGCCATTCTTTCAATAACGAAAAAAGACGATGAACTTAATGTCCATCGTCTTTTGATTTTGCTATTCTATCCGATATCCTCTGTTGCAACTTCTTCTTGATCAGGCAATTGAAGATAAATCGACTTCACTTGGTGGTTATCGACTTCCATGACCTTGATCGTATACGCTTGATAGCGGAATTCTTGACCACTTGATACTTCTGTATCCTGTGCCATGACCCAACCACCAATCGTATCAATATCTTCTTCTTCAATACCTAGGTTAAAGCGTTCATTTAAGTCATCAATTAAGACACGACCTGAAATCCGGTATAATCGCTCATGAATCTGTTCGATATCCGCTTTCTCATCTTTATCGAATTCGTCTCGGATTTCTCCGACGATTTCCTCCAATATGTCTTCCATCGTGATGACACCAGCTGTCCCTCCGTATTCATCAATGACGAGTGCCATTGGCGTCCGTTCCACCTGCATCTTCAGCATCGCGTCTTGAAGAGGTGAATACTCGGATACGATCGGCAAGTTGTGGATATAATAACTTAATGCTTTCCCCTTGTTCGCCATATGGTCCGTAAATAATTGTTTTGCATTGATGAAGCCAAGTATTTTATCCTTATCTCCTTCTTCCGCTACCGGATAACGTGTGAACTGATACTCTTCAACGAGACGAATAATGTCCTCCATCGATGCATCGTTCGAAATCGTGATTAAATCTGTCCGCGGTAACATGATGTCTTTCGCGATCCGCTCATCGAACGAGAAGATATTTTGCATGTAGGAAAGTTCGGTCTGGTTGATTTCTCCACTCTTGTAACTCTGCGTCATGATGATTTTAATTTCTTCTTCCGAGTGAACTTCTTCGTGACCAACAGGTTCAACACCAAACAAACGAAGAATGACCCGGGCTGAACCGTTCAATGTCCAAATGAAAGGTTTCATGACCTTACCGAACCAATAAAGCGGTGGTGCGAGTAACATCGTGATGGCTTCCGTCTTTTGAATAGCCAAGGACTTAGGAGCGAGTTCTCCAAGCACGACATGAAGAAACGTTACAATTGAGAATGCAAGGACGAACGAAATGATCGTCGAAACGGAGTTTGGGATGTCGATTTCTTCGAACAACATACTGAGAATCGCACCTACCGTCGATTCTCCTAACCACCCGAGACCAAGCGCTGTCACGGTAATTCCAAGTTGACAGGCTGATAAATAATAATCCAAATTCTCAAGTAGCCGCTTCGCTACTTTCGCAGTCTTGCTTCCTTCTGTAATCAACTGATCGATTCGAGACATTCGCATTTTGACGACCGAAAATTCGGCGGCAACAAAAAAAGCGGTTAAAATGATGAGTAGTGCAATGACGAGTAGTCGAATAATGATCGTCGTCGTGTCGAATGTCTCCATTGAGTGTGTACTGTCCAATCGTTTCCCCGAAGAAAGGGGATTCACCTCCATTAATATAAAGCCAGATGCAAAGGCATCTGGTCGTTTACAGCAAAAAGAAGCTTTATTCTTTCAAAGCTTCCTTACTTTTTCATATTCATACTATAACGGAACTTTTGCAAAATGTGTACTTGAAGACACGATTTCAATCGGTCAGACCACGTATAGGATGAAGATTACAATCATGAGCAACATCGCGATTCCCTTTAACAACGCACTTGATAAGATACCGAGAACCGTACCGATTCCTACTGAAACGGCTGTTTGCCATGTTTTTTTACTAATGATTTTTTCCGTCAAGATGGCAAAGACGAACGGGAAAATCAATAGTCCGATTCCTGGTAAAATAAACGGTCCAGCAATCAATCCCACTGTCGTCGCGATTTTAGCCGCTTGAGATCCTCCCCGTCGATCAACAGTGTAGGCGCTGACGAGATAATCCAGTGTGAACAAGAGAATGATAAAAATCGCTTGAATCACCCAAAAACTAATCGATAATTCAGAGAAACCGAATCCGAATCCATAAATCAAAAAGCCTACCACTAAAATCGGCGCACTTGGGATGATCGGATATACGAGTCCTGCAAAAGCGACGAGAAAACACACGACGATTAGACTCCATAATAAAATTGTCACTTCCATCCCTCCCTTCTTCTAAAGTTCTTGCTTTTATTACGAACGTGAAGAGGCAAAGGTTTCATCAAGCGCTTGTTTCAATCGTCCTTCTAAAAAAGAACGATCCCACTCATTTTTATAGCATTATATTGGTTAAATTCCTGGTTTAAAGTTCTTTAAAACCCGCTTGACTGACTGATTTTGAGCAATATGTTTGGTAGAAGTGTATGGATGTGTTTTACTTCTTTTCATAACGTGAATAACTTAATTGTTATAATAACGAATGGAGGATGAAATGAGATGGCTCAACAAAACGAAGCTACATTGCATACGGATTTTACGAAGATTTATATTGACGGTCAGTGGCGCACAGGCGCAAGTGACAGCAACATGACGAACACAAATCCATTCACTGGAGAAGAGCTCTTTACGATCTCTGCCGCGAACCAACAAGATTTAGATGATGCGTATGAAGCGGCTCAAGTTGCTCAAAAAGACTGGGCGAAAGTTCCTGCCTTAAAACGCCAAGGTCTCATCGAAAACTTCCTGAAGGTGTTGTACGAAGAAAAAGAGACTATCATCGATTGGCTAATCAAAGAGTCAGGAAGTACACGTATTAAAGCGGAAGGTGAATTCCTTGCCTCAGTCTTGATCGTAAAGGAAGCTGCTACCTTCCCATTACGGATGCACGGTGAAATTCGTCCATCGGTCGTACCAGGCAAAGAAAACCGAATCTATCGTAAAGCACTTGGCGTCATCGGTGTCATCAGTCCATGGAACTTCCCGTTCCACTTAGCTGTGCGGTCGATCGCTACTGCTATCGCTATTGGGAATGCAGTCGTCGTTAAACCGGCAACAGACACACCTGTCTCAGGCGGTTTAATTTTCGCTAGCCTGTTTGAAAAAGCTGGATTACCAAAAGGTGTTTTAAATGTTATCGTCGGTCGTGGTTCAGAAATCGGTGACGCCATCGTCGAACACCCTGTCCCACGCTTGATTTCCTTTACAGGATCAACTGAAGTCGGTCGCCACATCGGAGAACTTGCCGGTAAACACCTGAAGAAAACAGCGCTTGAACTTGGCGGAAACAACGTCTTCGTCGTACTTGATGATGCTGATCTCGATCGTGCGGTTGAATCTGCTGTCTACAGCAAGTTCTATCATCAAGGTCAAATCTGTATGTCGACGAACCGAATTCTTGTCGCTTCTTCGATTCATGATGAGTTCGTCGAAAAATACGTTGCTCGTGTGAAAGAATTACAGTATGGTGATCCATCACATGACCGGACACAAGTCGGACCACTCATCAATCAATCACAAGTCGAACGCATCCTTGAAGATCTTGAAAAAACAAAAGCTGCCGGTGCAACCGTTCGTGTAGGTGGAGAAGCAAAAGACAACGTCATTGCGCCAACTGTCGTCACAGGCGTCACGAACGATATGCCGCTTGCTAAAAATGAAATCTTTGGACCAGTTGCCGTCATCATCCCATTCGATACAGATGAAGAGGCACTTGAAATCGCAAACTCTCTTCCATACGGATTGAGTGGTGCAGTGCACGGTTCATCTATTGAACGTGCGACCGCTTTTGCACTGGAAGTCGAGACAGGTATGATTCACATCAACGACCAATCGGTCAACGATGAGCCACATATGCCATTTGGTGGTGAAAAAGATTCAGGACTTGGTCGCTTTAACGGTGAATGGGTGCTTGAAGAATTCTCAACTGTACAATGGTTGTCCGTCATGCATGATCGCCGCCAATACAAACCATTCTTTGAATAAATAATCGAGAGCAGGGAACTCTTCCCTGCTCTACATACTTAAAAAAGGAGCTGAACGGTTATGCCATTATTACGATTCGACGTCATTGAAGGACGTTCTGAAGAAGAGTTGAACGTGTTACTCGACACTGCACATGACGCGATGGTCGAAGCATTCGACGTGCCGGAACGTGATCGGTATCAAATCGTGCATACGCACAAAGCCCACGAAATGGTCATTCAAGATACAGGTCTTGGTTTTAATCGGAGTAAAGATATCGTCCTTATCAGTGTGACAAGTAAAACGCGGACGAAAGAGAAGAAGCAACGTCTCTATCAATTGCTCGCTGAACGATTAGAAGCAAATTGTGGACTTGCTCCGACTGATTTAATGGTTTCAATCGTCGAAAATGATGCGGCAGACTGGAGTTTCGGTCTCGGTGAAGCACAGTTTTTAACAGGTAAACTATGAGCGTTCAACAAATGAAACAATTAAAGGGGGTGTGTTACCGATGATTTCCGGTAACACACCCCCCTTTTTCTTCATTCATTAAACTATTAACATAAACCCTAACATGACTTATTCCACAGTGACTTCGACCTTCTCACGGGGATTTTCTCGCTGTAACGGCGCTTTCCAACTAAACTGATCAGGTTCTGGAACGAAATCGAGACCTCCTGGATGAAACGGTTGGCAACGGAGCAAACGGCGTGTCGTCAAATAACTCCCTTTTACTGCACCATGACGTTCAATTGCCTCCATCCCGTAATGGGAACACGTCGGATAGAATCGACATGTGGCTGGTTTCATGGGAGAAATGACTTTTTGATAAAAGCGAATGCCTCCCATTAAGACACGTTTCATAACGTCCCTTCTTTCTTCTTTTTTTCTAGTGTAACGCATCTGTCCATCATTTTCAGATGTTCTGCTTTATACTATAAGCAGATTTAAAAGAAGGATGTGTTGAGATGAAGGCATTAACATTCCACGAATTCGGAGGTTCTGATGTATTACGCTTCGAAGACGTGCCAACGCCAACAATCAGCGAACAGGAAGTTCTGATTGAAATGAAAGCGATCGGTCTGAATTTTGCAGATATTTATCGTCGAAAAGGAAACTATCATTTAGAAGGACAGCCTCCCTATATTTTAGGTTACGAAGGAGCAGGAGTCATCACCGCAATCGGTGCAGCCGTTTCAACGTTCCATGTAGGTCAACGGATTGCTTTTGCGGACGTTCCGCTTGCGAACGCTGAGTACGTGGCGGCACCCGTTGATAAATTGATTCCGCTTCCTGACGGTATCTCATACGAAACAGCAGCTTCTGTCTTATTACAAGGATTGACGGCACATTATTTGACTCGCGACAGTTATCACGTTCAACCAGGAGATACCGTCTTAGTTCACGCTGCTGCCGGTGGCGTGGGGCAATTACTGACACAACTCATTCGTTTACTTGGTGCAACTCCGATTGGCTTAACTTCTTCTCCCGATAAGGCACAGATCGCAAAAACTGCCGGTTGTGAGTCTGTCTATTTGTACTCAGAGAACTGGGTCGAGCAAGTGCTTACACAAACTTCTGGTAGAGGGGTCGATGTCGTTTATGAGTCTATCGGTTCTACGCTAATGGACAGTTTCCATGTAACGAAAGTACATGGGACCGTCGTCTTCTATGGTATGGCAGGCGGTGATCCCGCACCTGTCGATCCACGTTTTTTAATGGATACGTCCAAAACATTAACAGGTGGCGACCTTTGGAATGTGTTAACGTCTTCTGAGGAACGCATCCGCAGATCGGGTGAGCTGTTTGATTGGATTTTATCTAGTCACCTTAACCTGTCCTCTCCGACAATTTTTGCTTTATCTGATGGAAAAGCAGCGCATGACTTTTTAGAAAGCCGACGTAGTACAGGAAAGTTACTGTTAATTCCTTAATCATTTTCTAGAGACGACTCTCCGTGAGTCGTTTTTTTGTGTGAAATTGGAATTATCGATTGATTTTTTATAATGAAGAGAGTAAAGTAAATCTCATCAAAACCTAAAACTCAAATTAGTTTTGAGTTTTAGAAAGGGGATTTGTATTTATGTTTCGCTCAGAATGGAAGAAATTGAAGAGTCCGATGATGATCGTCGTTATTCTCGCCCTCATCCTCGTACCGTTTCTTTACAACTCCATCTTCTTATCTGCATTCTGGGACCCGTACGGTCGTACAGAAGATATTAAGGTTGCTATCGTCAACGAAGATCAGGCGACAAAGTTTAAAGGAGAGAAAGTCGACATCGGGGATCAATTCGTCGATAAACTCAAAAAAAATGATGATTTTGATTGGCAGTTCTTGTCTCAGGATAAGGCAGAGAAAGAATTGCGTGACGGAAAAGTCTACATGACAGTTGTCATTCCAAAGAATTTTTCTAAAAATGCAACGACACTACTCGATGATCACCCGAAGAAGATTGAGTTAGAATATTACTTGAATCCAGCGAAAAACTACTCGGGAACACAAATTTCGAGTACTGCCGCAAAACAGTTAAACGAAAAAATCCGAAAATCCGTTACGAAACAATATAGTAGTGCTATATTCGGTGCGTTAAAGAAAATCGCAAACGGAATGGAAAAAGCGTCGGACGGTTCCTCTAAACTCGAGGACGGTAACCATAAAACAGCGGATGGCGCTAGAACACTAGCAACAAATCTTGGAAAACTCGCAGATGGCAGTCTGACACTGTCCGAAAAACTCGGGGAAGCGAATCAAGGTTCGAAAAAACTGAGTGATGGTGTCACGACACTCGACGAAAAGACCACCCTCTTCGCTCAAAAAACGGGTGAGCTATCTTCTGGATTGAACACACTCGATGAAAACGGTGGCAATTTACAGGCAGGTGCCGCGCAACTTCAAGAAGGCGCAACAAAACTCAGCGGTGGCTCAACACAGGTACGCCAAGGGGCAGAACAACTGGCTGCGGGTACTGCTCAGCTTAATGAAAAAATTCCTCAGTTGACGAACGGATTAAATCAACTGGATGAAAAAGCACAAGCTGCGAATGCCTTTTTAACACAACTCAATCAAGATGCTGAACAGGCGAAACAGGACTTACGGGCCCGTCGCCAAGCACTTGAGGCAAACGTCGCTCAACTAAAAGAAGTTATTTCTGCTTCTGAACAGTTATCAGATGAAGAAAAACAAATATTACTCGGTTCTATTGGTTCATTAGAAGAAAATATTCAAAGTCTTGCTGCCCAAGAAGGTGCAATTGATCAGAGTCTTGCTCAAGCAACAAATGCAACGAAGAAAATCGGTCAACTCGCCGCAGGTGGTCAGCAAGTCCAGTCTGCTGTATCGCAACTAAACGCTGGACAATTGAAGCTCGTCGATGGTGCGAAACAAGTCGAGTCTGGCGCACAACAATTAGCTAGTGGACAACAGACGTTCAATGAAAAACTCGGTCAGTATACTGCGGGTGTGCATAAAGCCGCAACAGGCGGTGCCCAACTAGCTGACGGCGCGAACCAACTGTCAGATGGTACACATCAACTTCAAGCTGGGGCTAGCGCGTTGAATAACGGATTAGGACAATTGGCATCTGGTTCTTCTACGATTACAGATGGTATCGGCAAAACGACCGAGGGTGCTTCAAAAATCGCGGATGCCAACACGAAACTTGAAGATGGAGCTAAAACACTGAAGGATGAGCTCAGCAAAGGAGCTAAAGACGCGACGGTCAAGCCGACAAAAGAGCGGGATAATATGCTAGCAGAACCCGTCGTCTTAAAAGAACATGACTATTCGACTGTCAACAATTACGGTTCTGGTTTATCAGCTTATATCCTTAGTATTGCCTTGTTCGCAGGTGCCTTGATGTTCTCTTCGGTCTATCAGATTCGTCCCGAACATGGTGAGAGTCTGACATGGCGCTTCCTCGTCGGTAAATTATCACTTATCTTACCGATTGGCGCATTACAAGGTGTCGCAGCGGCCACAGCAATCGTCTATGTGCTGGATGCTGATGTCGCGAGTGTCCCTGCGCTGTATGGATTCGCTGCCTTGACAGGTATGACGTTCATTACCATTCTGTTCACGCTCGCGATGCTACTCGGTCGCGTCGGACAGTTCCTTGCCTTCTTACTACTCCTTCTTCAAATCGGTGGTAGTGGTGGAACGTTCCCTGTCGAAATGACGCCAGGGTTCTTCCAAGCGATTCACGCTTTCTTACCGATGACATATTCGGTCGGTGGATTCCGCGAAGCGCTTGGACTCGGTGTGACGGATGCCCTCGTATCCAATAGTCAAGTCCTTGCGACCATATTAGTCGTCGCATTAATCATCAGCTTCGTTGGAGGGCTCGGAGCCAAACGGATTCTACTCTCAACGAAAGCGAGACGAAAACAACATGACACAGTCTGATAAAGAAACTTTGATACTCGACTCAGCAATGGCTTGCTTTTCAGAACTCGGTTATAAGGGAACGACGATCGAGCGTGTCGCCCGACGCGCTCATGTCGGAAAACCAACCGTCTATCAATTGTTCGAAAGTAAACTCAATCTGTTTGAATCACTCGTAACACGTGTGTTGCAAGAGATGAAAGAAGAAGCAGAACGCGCTTACGTCGAACAGGCGACCGTAGAAGAAAATAAACAAGCAATGATCGACGCCATCGTCTATCATCAGCAACAACACTTATTCATTCTTCAAATCATCGAAGAAACACGCAACTTAAAATTACAAGAGATGCAGGAATTACGGATGCGGATTGAACGACATGTCGTCGAATATATCAAGACATTACTTGAGACTCGTCTTGGTCAAGACGATCGCGACATACCGGTCGATGTCACGGCCTTCCTGATCTTTCGAACGTATATCGCGTTGATCGCCGAATGGCCATCGATTGCGCGTCCACTTGAACTCGATACGATTCGACGTGCCATGTTGCGCGTTCTGTGAATAAAAAACCGCTGATCAATGGATTGGGCTAACCTAAAATTTTGAGACAATATAAAACACCTTCGGAGTGGTACACTTTTAAAAAGTACTAACATCGGAGGTGTTTTTGCATGGGCAAAAACGTATATTCAAGTGAAGTGAAATGGGCAGTAGTAAAAGATAAGCTGAGTGGTAAGTTAACGACGAAAGAGATTATGGAGAAGTACGGAATCAAAAATGAATCTCAAATTAAAACATGGATGAGATGGTATCGCGCTAACGAACATTATCGATTTGATCAGCCGATTGGAAAACAATATACCTATGGACATGGTCCAGATTCTGCAAGTGAGGATGATAAGAGAGAACGACAAATGTCTCATCTAAAGATGGAAAACGAAATCTTAAAAAAGTACATGGAGATCGAAAGAGAGTTGAGAAAGAAGTAGTCATAAAAATTGTAGAGTTTCTTCGGGGAAGTATACAATCACCGCTATTCTTAGCGTTTTGAATATACCGAGAGCAAACTATTACCGTTGGATTAAAGAATCTGTGAAAGCACCCTCGGTGCTCGAAAAAGCATCATTGGACTAAGTAAGCAGACGAAGTATCGGAACGGACATCGAAAAATAAAGGCATTATTACAGCAAATTTATCAGTTGAAAGCCAATCGGAATACCGTGCAGAAAATCATGCAAAAACACCATCTCCAATGCCGGATCAAGCTGAAACGAAGATGGAAGTCTCAAGGTGAGCGCATCGTAACGGCACCGGATCTCATCAAGCGCGACTTCACAGCAAGTAAACCGAATCAGAAGTGGGTGACGGATATCACCTATATCCAATACGGCAGCACGACGAAATATCTTTCAACTATCATGGACTTATTCAATAACGAAATCATCGCCTACAAGTTATACGAGCATCAACAAACGCCTCTTGTGATCGATACGTTGAAGATAGCGCTTGAGAACCGAAACTATCCCGAAGGGGTCATCCTTCATTCGGACCAAGGCAGTGTCTATACGTCATATGCCTTTCAAGAATTCGTTAAGAGCAATCACCTAATAAGTAGCATGTCTCGTAGAGGAAACTGTTGGGACAACGCAGTTATTGAATCGTTCCACTCTAATTTAAAGTCCGAGGAGTTCCAGTACGTCAAATTTAACTCGCTAAGAGACCATGAGGTCTCTGAACGCGTTATTAATTACTTAAACTACTATAACGAAGAACGAATCCAAGAAAAATTAGGCTACCTGACACCGAAAAGATACGGTGTACTGGCAGCCTAATCAAGGTGTTTTATATGTGTCTCATAGTGCTAGGTCAGTCTATACGTTCATCGATTCGTCACGTTTTTTCCTGCAAGACATATAGTCATCTTTGCTCCTTCCCTTATACTAAAAAAGGAATGGAGTGATGATCGTTTTGAGTTTATCGACCGGAATCATCTTTGTATTACTCGCTTATACACTTATGTCGCTTTACGACATGTGGCAGGTTTACCGGACAACGAGCAAGCTCTGGATATTTGTTTTATTTCTTGCAACACTGATCAGTCTTGTTCTTGCCTTTTTCGTGGCCCCTGTACTTGCACTATTCTTCTACTGGTCACGCCACTCGTTGAAACGAAATATCGGTATCCTGTTACTGATTATCGTCTGCCTCATCTCAATCATGACGAAACTGTCTGCATGATCGACTTCCTTCATGATCTATTCATGAAGGTTTTTTTCATGATCTATTTCCGAAGAAGAGACGTCGCATCAATTCACGTTCCGGCATTTCTGTTGTATTGAGTACATTTAGAAATGGGCGGTCATCGTAAGGAATCGTCAGGATTTCCGAACGAACTTGTCCTTTTTCTAAAGTGAGGATTGCTACTGGGGCAAGAGCTGTTTCCTGACACCCGATCGCTCCAGGGTTGATGTACAGCGTTTGATCCGTCTCAACTTGTTGTGCTGGATGGTGGTGACCAAAGCCAATGATTCGCGCCTCATTTCCGGAAAAAAGGACGGGTAAGTTTTCTTTCGTTCCATCCACTGCTGGCTTTAAGGGTTCCTCACCGATTTTTTTCGTCTGATCGGCATAGGCATAATGTGTCAGATACATCGTTTGTTCCTGATGGGTGACATTCAATACACGCGGTAAACGCTCCAAATAACTCTGATTCTCCTGCGTCAATGAATCTGCAATCCATTGATGGTGCTCTTTCGCATGTTGGTAACTAGCGGGATAAACATCCCCATGAATCAAAGCAAGGACGCATTCATCATGGTTTCCAGAAATCGTCTGAATATCAGGCCGCTGCCTTAACAAATTGATGACCTCATTATGTTCAGGTCCGATACCGACGAGATCACCGAGACAATATACAGCATCGATGTCTGAAGACTGATCGAGGTAGGACAACACGGCACGCAATGCTGAAGCATTCCCGTGAATATCTGTAAAAATCATTACTTTCATGTAAACGCCTCCATTGTTAGTACATTAGGATTTCCCGATGATAGCGTAAATTCCTATTAGATTTAGAGAAAAAAATAAATTGTCAGAAAATATTGATTATTGATCAGAAGCATGTTAGGCTTAGAAAAATTCACAGAGAGGGGCACGATTGAATGATTCCGACGCAACAGCCATTTAACCAAGCCGGACGACTGATTATTCTATGCATGAGGGACTGAAAACTTTTCCGATGATGAAACGGAAATGATTTTTGGGCCCTCCTTTCGATGCATCGAATGAGGCGCCCGCACAGAATGAGTGGCGCCTATCCCAAAAATGGATAGGCTTTTTTCATGGCAAAAAATAGAGATAGATAGAGAGAGGATGACAACGTTGAAAGAATATGCGATGGATCGAATGGTAAAAGTATCAGCTGGAATGGCGAATGCCGTTCTTGTAACACTCGGTGTCGGACTCCTGATTGAGACGCTCGGCAATTTTTTACATATCCAAATGCTACTGACGATTGGCGGCGTCGCAAAAGTACTGCTTGCTCCTGCACTCGGTGCCGGTATCGCCTTTCAGCTCGGAGGAAACACACTTGTCCTGTTCAGCGCGATGATCGCAGCGACGATTGGTGGTGCTGCGCTTCAATCGACTGCTTCTGGACTCGTTCTTGCCCCCGGTCAGCCAATCAGTGCATTACTCGCAGCTGCGGTCGCTGTATATGTCGGAAAACGCATGACTGGAAAAACGAAATTTGACATGATGGTCATCCCAATGAGTGCTGTGCTTGCCGGTGGTATCACTGGTATCGGTGCTGCTGCCGTAACGACACCACTCCTTACAAAATTCAGCGCTATGATCACCGCTTCAGTCGAATCGTCTCCTATTGCTACATCTCTTGTCATTGCACTCATCTTTAGTGTCTTATTGATGTCTCCCGCTTCATCCGCTGCACTCGCTATCGCTTTGCAGCTTGATCCTGTAGCAAGTGCCGCCGCACTCATTGGCTGTTCCGCTCAATTCGTTGGCTTCACATTGATGGCATATCGTCAGACGGATCCCGGTGGTTTGATTGCTTCTTTCTTTGTCACACCTAAAGTACAATTCCCGAATATCGTTAAAAATCCACGTCTTGTCGTTGCACCGTTTCTCGCAGCGATGATTTCAGCTCCTGTAGCGACGCTTCTTCTCTCTTTGAAAGTACCATATGAACTCGCTGGACTCGGTTTAAATTCGATGATTGCGCCACTCAATATCTTCGTCAACCAAGGTCCTCAGGCGTTCCTTATCTTCTTCTTGACTGGTGTCGTTTTACCTGGCGTCTTGACACTCGTCTTCTATCGATTGACGACTGTCGCAGGCTGGACGAAGCGTGGCGATCTTCATCTCGAAATCCAATAAAATAATATCTCTACCTTCCAACTATTCCTGATTGATTTCGGGAATAGTTTTTTTAATGCAAAAAAAATCGTTCCTTCGAAAAGGAACGATTTCGGTATGATTCTGACTGGGCTCGAACCAGCGACCTCTACCCTGTCAAGGTAGCGCTCTCCCAGCTGAGCTACAGAATCATGCTGTGTTGTTACTGGGTATATTTTTATTATAGCAGCATATCGAAAGGTGTAAAGCCTTTTTAACAAAAAAAATTATCTTTTTTCAAAAAGATCTTTTTGAATAAAACAGTTTTAAAGTTGCGGGTTCTATGAGTGTCCTCTACTATGTAAATAAGCACATATAAACGAAAGGAGTGTTCATATGAACTTTTTAACCCGATTCAGTTTAAAGAATTCGGTGGCTGTTTTCATCATCGCCATTCTTTTAGTTTTAGGAGGCGTCTATTCTTTCTCGAAATTAAAAGTCGATCAGTTCCCAGAAATCGAATTTCCTCAAATCTCTGTTGAAGCAGTATATCCTGGTGCTTCGCCCGACGATGTCGATAAACAAGTCGTCTCGAAGCTTGAAACTGCTTTGAAAGGAATCGAAGGAGCTACTAAGCTGACAAGCTCTTCTTATGAAAGCATCGGTATCTTAAACATCGAATTCCCGTTCGATACTGATATGGATAAAGTCGAACAACAGATTGATGCTGCAATCCAAGATGCGAATCTACCAGAGGAAGCAACAACGAAATTAAATCGTCTGTCCTTTGGATCGTTCCCAATCTATAATATCTCTTTCTTTAGTAAGGATGGTAAAGACATCGAAAAAATCCTCAAGGACGATATCGAACCTGAACTTAATAAGATTCCAGGAATCAATAGCGTTTCCGTTGGTGGCTACAAAGATGATCTCGTTCAAATCACCGTCGATAATCAGAAAGCAACAGAAGCAGGACTCTCGCTCTCAAGTATCAAGGAACAAATCAACGGAAAGTATGTCTCGTTCCCATCTGGTCAGCTATCAGAAAACGATTCAAAAATACCGATTCGCGTTGAGGAAAAACTAGAAAATCTAGATAAACTAAAAAATCTACAATTGACACCCGTTGCAGGTGCGACTAGTTCAGCTAGTAGCGATCAAACAGGTGGTTCATCTGCTGGCGGTCCACCACAAGGTGCAACACAAGGACCACCAAGTACAACAGGTGGAGCAGCTACAGATCAGGCGTCTGAACCTGCAGAACCGATTCGTCTAGAAGATATTGCAAAAATCGAAGCAGTCTCGCAACAAAGCGAAAAAACACGTTACGATTTAAAAGATTCCTTATCGATGGCAATCACGAAAAAACAAGATGCCAATACGGTCGAAATCGCAGATGAAGTCACGAAGATCCTTAATAAATATGACGATCAAGTCGACTATACGATTGGGATCGATTCAGCGAAGGATATCGAGGAATCCGTCGCGACACTCGTCAAAGAAGGATTACTTGGTGCCCTCTTTGCCTCTCTCGCTGTACTCTTGTTCTTACGAAATATTCGCGCAACGATTATTGCCATCGTCTCGATTCCTTTATCGTTACTCATTGCTGCTATCTTCTTGAACTGGCAAGATATTTCTCTGAACATCATGACACTTGGCGGGATGGCCGTTGCGGTCGGTCGTGTCGTTGATGATAGTATCGTCGTTATCGAGAACATCTTCCGGCGTGTTCGAAAATCCGAATCCGGTATGACGGATGAGATCATCGAACAATCGACAAAAGAGATTTTAAAAGCAATCACGTCATCGACGCTAACGACCGTCGTCGTCTTCCTGCCAATCGGATTCGTCGGTGGAATCACTGGTAAGTTCTTCTTACCGTTTGCTTTGACAATTATTTTCTCATTACTTGCTTCACTACTCGTTGCGATCACGATCGTACCGATTCTTGCGAAATTTGCCTTTAAGAAGGTTCCAGCAGAAGAAAAAGAAGGTGCTCTTCAACGGTGGTATGGCAAGCTGATTGAAAAGTCACTCTCGCATAAGGCGACGATCTTAATTGTATCGTTCATTCTTCTCGGCGGTTCTCTAGCGATCGTTCCACGTCTCGGCTTTACGTTCATTCCGAACGAAGCCTCAAAGACACTAACGGCATCGCTTGAACTTCCGGCTGCCACATCGCTCGAGAAAACGAGCGACGTCTCATTTGAGATGGAAAAGATGTTTGATAAAGAACAAGCAATCGCTGACGTCACGACGTCTGTCGGAGCACGAGACTTTACGACAGGCTTACGTCTCGATAATAAAGCAAGTTATTTCTTGAACCTGAAGGACGGCGCGAACGTTGAGAAAACGATCAAATCACTTGAGACACAGATGGAGGACATCGCTCAAGAGGAAAACGTCAATGTCAAAATCAGCGTAGCTGAATTATCAACAGGTGGTCCTCCGTCGAACAACAACGTCGATGTCGACCTGTTCTCGAACGATCTCGAAGCGCTTCAAAAAGCTGCGAAATTAGTCGAGGATAATATGTCCAAAAATAGTGATTTAAAATATATCACAAACAACTTCAGCGAAAAACAAAAGCAATTCCTCGTTGAAATCGATCCTGAAAAAGCAAGTGATCGTGGACTATCCGGCTTCCAGATCCTCGGGACCGTCAATGATCAAACGAAGCCTGTTACTGTTGGCACGTTGAATCTTGATAATAAAGATCAAGATGTACAATTGTCTTATGAAAAAGGACTCGTTTCGAAGAAAGATCTCGAAGACGTCCAACTGTTCTCAGCAAACGGTCCTGTTGCTCTAAAAGATGTCGCGACCGTCAAAGAAGTTGAGACCTTCACATCAATTCAGAAGCTCGACGGAAAAGTATATGCTCGCGTTTCCGGACAAGTTAAAGGAGACGACGTACAAAACGTTTCTAATGCTGTAAAAACAGAGGTCGAAAAAATTAATTTACCAGACGGTGTCTCGTTGACAAGTGGTGGTGGGAATGATGATACAGTCGAAATCTTCCAGTCCCTCGGAATCGCGATTGTCGTTGCAATCGGGCTTGTTTACCTGACGATGCTGATCACGTTCGGAAAAGCACGAATTCCGTTCATCATCTTGTCTTCACTGATTTTTGTTCCAATCGGTTCACTCGTCACGCTCTTCTTTGCAAATGAACCATTATCGGTCAGTGTCATGATCGGCTTCTTGATGTTAATTGGTATCGTCACCACGAATGCCATCGTTCTCGTCGACCGTATTGGTCAAAACGTTGGTCGTGGTATGCCAATTCGCGAATCATTGATTGAAGCGGGTAAAACACGATTGCGTCCAATCCTGATGACCGCATTCGCAACGATCATGGCATTGGTACCACTCGCATTAACAACTTCTTCAGGGACATTGATCTCAAAAGGTCTCGCCCTAACAGTTATTGGGGGGTTAACGACATCTACGTTGTTAACACTCATCATTGTTCCAGTCGTCTATGAACTGTTCTTCTTCAAAAAAGCGAAAAAAGAACGAACAACCAATTAAGTGAACATCAAAAAAGCCCATCGCTTGGATTGCGATGGGCTTTTTATAGTGTGAGGCTTATGATTCCAACGGTTCATCCGTCTGCTCCAATGTACCGTCATGTTCAGCTACCAATCAGCATGCCGGTCATTGTCAAACAGTCCATCTCTTTCATTCAAGACGAATAATAGATGAATCCAACACCCTCTATTTATCATGTTTTAAGATGTCGAAGTCTTTACTGGTTTCCAAGGAGCAAGATGAAAATACTCTTCCATTGTCAACCCACTGAGTTTCAGGCGAGCAGCAAGCGTCGCCCCTACATAACGGTAGTGCCAGCTTTCATACGTATAACCTGTCCACGATTCTTTACCAGATGGATAACGAAGATGGAAACCATACCGGTGCGCATTCGCGAACAGCCATTTCGCCTCTTTCGTCTTCGCAAAACTGAACATCGCGTATTTAGAAGAATCTGCTCCCCCTATATCAAAAGCGAGTCCTGTCTGATGTTCGCTTTTTCCTGGCTCCGCACTATAAGTACTCGCTTTTTCATATCCATCTCGCGCGACATATTTATCAAACAATGCCTTTTGGTAAGCGTACGAACGGTATGTACTAAATGCGACCAGCGTAATCCCCTCTTTTTTTGCTGCCAAGCGCATTTTCTCAAAAGCTGCACGCGCTTGCTGATTCTCTCCAAGAGCGTACGTCGAACGGAGTGCTAAGTTCTTATTCGCGATGAGTGTCTTGCCAATACGTTTCCCACCGATTTGTTCATCCGTTAACAGATATTTCGTACTCGCATAGCCAATCTTCGTTCCGTACTGTATTTTGGACCACGTACCGATTTTTGATAGTTCTGTTACATAAATCCCTGTCGGAATGACTGCAATACTCGGTTGCTCGACTGATGTCCCTTGACGTAAATGAAGGGATGTCTTGGCTTGACGATAAGAAGAAGTCGCCGCCTCAGCTTCTGATATATAAGTCGACGTACAGGCTACCGTCAATGCCAATGTCGTGATGAGTGTCTTGATGTATTTCATGAATCGTGTATCTCCTTTATGCATGAGGATCTGCATCCATGTTTTAGATTAGAATACCATTATTTTTTTCAAACAGGGTTCATTCGGAATGCTTGTCATGAAAATGAAGTATTTCTGAAGTTTTCTAAATGTAGCTTAAGGGTGAATTGCAATGGGTAAATAACGTTGAATGCGCTTTCGAAACAAGTTCTGAAACAGAAAGGAGGAGCGTACGTGACATTGTGGGAATGGATCTTCAGCATTGGTAGCGTCTGTTGGATCAGTGAAATGATTCGTTTTCGGAATCGATCCGATTCCCGGTCGGGCGCCGCAGAACAAGTAAGTTTTTATTTGATTTTCCTTGTCTTGAGTGGAACGATCGTCTGCTCTTTCCTCTTTGCGGACGAAAGTGTTTCTCCCTGGTTGCGCATCACTTCCTGCCTGCTGTTGTGGAGTGGAGTCGCTTTACGCCTTTGGGGAATTCTCCACTTAAAACAACAATTCACTCGTCACGTCGTCGTCGCAGCTGATGACAAGCTTGTCAGTAGTGGTCCTTATCGTTTCTTGCGCCATCCATTGTACAGTGGATTATTGTTGATCACGATCAGCTTTCCTCTGTTCACGGGACAAATGGTCCTATTCGCTTTCGCTGGAGTGCTCATGTTCTTTTTCCTACTCTATCGAATCCGGATCGAGGAAGCGATGTTGACAAAAGGTTTCGGACCTGCCTATACGATGTGGGCTGCAAAACGAAAACGTTTGATTCCATTCATCTATTAAAAGGAGAAGTGATCCATTTGAAGAAACGTGCAATCGTCATTGGAGCTGGTCTTGCCGGTATGTCTGCTGCCATTCGTTTAGCTGGAGATGGTTACGCAGTCACGATGCTTGAAAAAAATGCAAACGTCGGTGGGAAACTAAATCAGCGCAGCGGGAAAGGATTTACTTTTGATACTGGTCCATCGATTTTAACGATGCCTTGGGTACTCGAACAACTCTTCTCAAGTGTTCATCGTAACTTAGATGATTACTTAGAAATCGAACGCATTGAACCGCAATGGCGTACTTTTTTTGAAGATGGAACAAAAATCGACGTCAAAGGTGACTTACCTGGAATGCTTGAAGAAGTCGAGCAAATTTCGTCACGAGCGGATTTCGTCGAATTGTTCCGGTACTCAAAACAAATGTATGACTTATGTCTCGACAGCTTTTATAAATACAGTCTCGAAGATTTAAAGGACTTAAAAAAATACCATACGATGTCTGATTTATTAAAGATGGACCCGATGAACACCGTCGCGACCGGAACAAAAAAACACCTCAATAATCCGTATCTCGAACAGCTATTCAACTACATGGTCATGTATGTCGGTTCCAACCCTTATCAAGCGCCAGCCGTCTTCAATCAAATGATTTATGTACAGATGGGGCTTGGCATCTATTATGTTAAAGGCGGGATGTATCAAATCGCGCGTGCTATGAAACGATTGCTTGACGAGCTCCGCGTCACGGTGCATCTCAACTCACCGGTTGAACAAATCGTCCTTGAAAATAAAAAAGCAGTTGGTGTCCTTTCGAATGGTACGTTCCATGCAGCCGACATCGTCGTCTCAAATCTTGAGGTCATCCCGACTTACGAACGAATCGTACCTGAGAAAAAAGCCCGGAAGCAGGCAAAAAAATTACAGGCATCGTTTGCTCCCTCTGTTTCTGGACTCGTATTATTACTTGGTGTGAACCGTGAGTATAGTGGACTAGCACATCACAACTTCTTTTTCTCAGAAAATCCAGAGCGCGAATTCGCTCAAATGTTCAAAGAAGGAACGCCTCCTGAGGATCCGACGATTTATGTCGGGGTCTCGTCGAAATCTGATGCTTCGCAAGCGCCCGATGGAAAAGATAATCTGTTCGTCTTGACGCATGTCCCTCCTCTAACACTCCAAAAAGGTGAGGTCGACTGGGATGCTTATCGTGAAGTTGTTCTTGATAAACTCGAACGAATGGGACTTTACGGTCTTCGGGAATCAATCGAGTTTGAATATCGCTTCACCCCAGAAGATCTGAAGGACTTATATGGTCCAAACGGTGGATCGATTTATGGTGTCGCAGCTGATCGGAAGAAAAATGGTGGATTCAAGATTCCATCGAAGAGCGAGTTATACGAAGGACTTTATTTCGTTGGTGGTTCTACACACCCAGGCGGCGGTGTGCCAATGGTCACCTTATCCGGTCAATTAACAGCTGATTTGATCCGAAAACATGAAGGTGCTATTCCTACGCCTTAAGATTTCTTTGATTACAAAAGAGACGGAAACTGATTTACTCATCAGTTCCGCCTCTTTTTTTACTTTACATTCGTCAAAAGTGGTACGACGTGAATATCTACCTCTCCTCCTGATTTCACTTCCAACCGGCACACGGCTGGCATCGGTAAGGATTTCCAAAATGTATAATCAAATGTCGGATCGAATGTTTCGAGAAGTAACATCATGATGTTTCCATGTGTTCCAAGAACAACTATTTCGTCGGAATGCTTCTCCACCAGTTCATCGATGAATTGCCGAATGCGTTGCGCTGCTTCTTTGTTCGTTTCGCCCCCGAATGGATTATCGTTCGGATGTTGCCATACATACATAACCGCCTCCTGAAAACCGTCAAGCTCTCCAGGTGCTAGTAATCGCTCTCTTAGTTCTTCTACCTCAATAATTGGTTGTCGACGTGCCTCCGCGAGCGGTGCAACCGTCTCGATCGCCCGCTGATACGGACTACTATAGAATCTGTCGATTGGAATTTCTTGAAACGTTTCAAGTAAACGTCTTGCATCTGCCTGTCCTTTATCGGAAAGTGGACGTCTCCGTTCATCCGGTGAGTATGTCGAATGTGCGTGCCGTACGAAATAGAGTGTCGTCATGTTTGAATCTCCTTCTTACTAGTGTATCCAGCGGTATCCGATTCCGCGAACCGTTTCCAGATGCTGTTCGATTGGAAAACCGCAAACACGTAGTTTTTCTCTTAAATGTCTGATATGCGAGTCGATTGTCCGCTCGTCTACAGACGCTTCCGCTCCCCATAACATCGTCGTCAGCTGATTCCGCGTCCAAACACGTCGTGGAGAATCTAAAAATACACCTAACAATTCAAACTCCGTCTTCGTTAACGAAATCGTTTGTTGGAGGTAACAACAACGATAGCCTTCCCGGTCATAGGATAGACCAGCATGCCGCTGCTGTAATAAAACTTCCATTCGTCCGATCAGTTCTCCTTCTTGAATCGGCTTTGATATGTAATCATTCGCCCCTACTTCCCGTGTCCGAATGATGTCTTCCCGCTGATTCCGTGCCGTAACCATCAATATCGGGATGTTAGTGTGTTTTCGAATGAGACGACAACATGTCCATCCGTCCATATCTGGCATCATGACATCCATTAAAATAAGATCAAATACGTTCTGACAGCAGAGCTCAAGAGCTTGTTGCGCAGAATCCACAAGCTGACACGTGTACCCATACGGCTGAATATACAGTTTTAACAGTTCAAGCATTCTCGGTTCATCATCTACAATCAATACATGCGGCATTTTATTTCTCCCTCCACTGCAGTGTCACTTGTGTTCCATGTCCAAGTTGACTCTTGATGTTCAATTCAGCTCCATGTGTCTGCGCAATTGCTTCAACGATGGAGAGTCCGATTCCAGTTCCTCCATGTTTTCGAGAACGCGATGTTTCCGTTCGGTAGAGCCGTTTCGTTACATGAGGTAAAGAGTCTGCAGCAATCCCTTCTCCTGTATCTTCGATTTGAATGAAAGCCCCTACTGCGTTGACACCATAACGAACGATGATTGTTCCCGACGTCGTATGTCGACGTGCATTTTCAATGATATTTACAATCATCTGACGGAGTTGCTGAGCGTCACCCATCACTTGTAATGGCTCACCTTCTATCTCAAAAGAAATATTTTCTTGTTCGATGTCTAGACGCATCAATCGTATCACTTGATGAATCAAGTCTTCGACATCGACAGGTTTTCGTTCCATCATAAAAGCATTGGCATCAATTCGTGCTAGCCAAAATAGTTGTTCAATCCATTCATTCATTTGCTGACTTTCTTCTCGAATGATCGTGATGTAGCGTCGTTGTTCATCCGGTGTCAATGTTTGGCGTTTGAGAATATCCGCATATCCCTTTATATATGTCAATGGTGTTCGTAGTTCATGAGATACGCTTGCTAAAAATTCGGATCGTTCCCGATTTAAAAAATCGAGATCCTGTTTTAACTGCTGAATCGAACGCGCCAATTGTCCCAGTTCGTCTTTTCGATCAATTGGCAACTCTCCACTTTCCCCATCCAATAGACGCGCCGTCGCTTTTTCCATCTGAATCAACGGACGAGAAATGATTCGGGTCGTCCAAATGCTTGCAGCACCTGCCAATAAAAGTGCAAGCAGACCAACTTGGAAAAACTGCTGTTTCAACGGATCAAGTACGTGATCCACGATTGCTTTAGAAGCGAACATGAAGACATGACCACGATGTTCCTCGTCAATGGTGATGGGACTGTCCGTCATTAAAAAGTTACGCATCGTTACGATTTTTCCTCGTTGACGATAATCAAAATCTGTATGTTGTAATACACGTCTCATCTCACTCGTCAAAGGACGTGATGCTTCGAGTTGTTTCCCTCTTGCATCGGTGATCACGACAGTAAAGGATGAGTTCGCTTCCATCATACTGACATGACGCATCGTCGTTTGGTCGTAGGAATCGACCAGGACATCACGATGGGTATTCCCTCGGTTCAGCAAACCATCCACCACTTCCTGCGTTCGTATTTGAGACAACTGATAATATAAAGTCCCGAACAATACACTGCCACAAATTAAAAATGCCGCAAGAACGATTCCTCCGACCGAGTATGAAATACGACGCATGACGTTTCCCTCCTTATCTCTCCATTTTAGTATAGCGAAAAAAAACATAATCAATGCCGATAAACGAAACTGTCACTTCATCTGCACACGATTTGCACATACGCTGGGTATAGTAAAGAAGACTAATGACTTCAGGAGGGTTTTAATATGAAAAAATCATTGACGTTAACTGTACTTGCTCTTAGTTCTACGCTTTGGCTCGGTGCATGTGGATCCGCCAATAACGATGGAAGTAATAGTGACTCACACGACATGTCACATGGAGATATGATGCATTCGAGTGACGGAAAGGTACCGTCTGGTTTAAAGAAAGCTAGTGATCCGACTTATCCGAGAGGCAGTAATGTCACTTTGACGACGAATCATATGGACGGAATGAACGGAGCAAAAGCAACGATTGCCGGTGCTTATGATACTGTCGTCTATGCAATCAGTTATAAACCGACTACTGGTGGAAAGATGGTGAAAAATCACAAATGGGTCATTCAGGAAGAACTTGATCCAGTTCCAACTAAGCCACTGCAAGTTGGTGATGAAACGACTGTCAAGGCAGATCATATGAAAGGTATGGATGGAGCTAAAGCGACGATTGATGAAGTAAAAGAAACGACTGTCTACATGGTGAACTATGAACCAACGGACGGTGGAGAGATGGTGAAAAATCATAAATGGGTCACCGAGGATGAGATAAAGAAATAATAAAAAAGCCCGCTTTTCCTATAAAGGAGAAGCGGGCTTTCGGTATGATTCTGACTGGGCTCGAACCAGCGACCTCTACCCTGTCAAGGTAGCGCTCTCCCAGCTGAGCTACAGAATCATGTTTGCAGTACGTAATGTACTTGCTAGGACATGTATTAATATATCAAGAAACTAAAAGGCTGACAAGTCTTTTTCCGAAAAAAAATAAAAAAATTAAAATGGAGGAATTGCCCCCCGCTTCCTCCATTTTGAATGACTTACAGGAAGGTTGATACTCGATCGATCGGTAAACGGAGTGCTGGACGTTTTTTTGCATCTTCGACCGCTTTACCGACAGCAATTAACATGACCGGTACATACCGTGACTCGGTAATAAACGTTTCCGTAAAACGTTGATGATCAAATCCACCCATTGCGAGTGTTGATAATCCACGCGCTTCTGCCGCAAGCATCAATTGCATCGCAGCAAGACTCGCATTCGACATTGCCGCGTCGCGACCATACGCTTCACTTTGATAAGCGCCTTCTACTTGTTCTTTGATCGAATCGAACAATTCTTCTGTCATACCACCCGCTTCTACTGCCGGACCATAAACCGGATTGTAGTTTCGATTGGCTTGAACATCCCCTAGAATCGCAATGATTGCTGAAGCCGAAGTGATGGCTGGCTGATTGTATGCAATTGGTGCAAGCTGTTGCTTCGCTTCTTTTGAATGGAAGACCGTGAAATGCCAGTGTTGTAGATTCCAAGCACTCGGCGCCGCTGTCGTCCATTCTAATAGTTCTTCCACTTCCTGTTTTGAAAGTTTGAACGTTTCGTCGTAATGACGAACGGAACGTCTTTCTGTTAAGACACGCATTGTATCCAGTGTTGCATGTGTCATGTACAAATCCCCCTTATTATTATCAGATTACTTAGATATCGTAGCATGTCTCTTTTTCATTGTCCTTTACCAATACTCCAAATAAATCATCTGTTATAAAACAATGTTGACATTAAACCTCTGTACTAATACAATGAAAACAAGAAAAAAGACATTGCGTTTATTTTGAAGGAGGAAAAACACATGGAACAACCCCTTTACCAAGAAGCGTCTGCTGAGTTTTATCGTGAACTTCCCGTTAAGACATGCGTTCATTGTGGGAAAGAAATGGACGAGCAATGTGAATCCTATCAATCAGAATGTGTTGAATGTGCTGTAACAGAACACTAATAACATGTAAAACAATCACTTAACTAGTGGTTGTTTTTTTGTTTTTATATACTCTATTTCTAATTAAGTTGATATTTTTAGAAAAATCGATCTCCCGTCATCTTTTTGTCATCTATTTGTTACAAAAGAAACAATTAAAATGTTACATTATCTGTATATGATATTTTTGACACAAGGAGCGACAGACAACGATGGATCCATTTACCTCAAGCCACGCTAGCGAACTCGGTCCACGACCGCGGACAAAAAAAAGAAAGTTCTTCCCTCGATTTTTCTTACTTCTTATACTCGTTTTTCTTGGAGTCGGAGGGTATATTGCTTATCGATACGTCTTCACACCTGAACAACAGTCAATCACTACCGGTAAGTCCATTACCAAAGTTCCCGTCGTCAACATGGAGAAAGCACGCGTCGAAAAATGGAATGGTGTGACAAAAAAAGTCGCTTATTTAACCTTTGAAGACGGACCATCCGCATTAACATCAGAGTTACTTCGAACATTAGATCACCTTCATACTCGCGCTACTTTCTTTTATCTCGGATCACAGGTAGATGTTTTTCCAAAAGAAGTTAAAGCTGCTGCGAAAGCCGGACATTACATCGGCTTACACGGTGAAACACACGATTACGATACATTGTACAAAAAAGGACAGTACGTCTCAGAAATGAAAAGTGTTCAGAAAAAAATTTATGATTTAACAAAACTGACACCACATTTGACACGACCACCTTACGGATCTGATCCTGGCATTACGAAAAAGATGGCATCTGCCATCCACGCTGCAGACTTCCGAGTATGGGACTGGTCGATCGATTCAATGGACTGGTATTACAAAGATAGTGCAAAAGAAGTGGCTAATACGGTCATTCGGCGAGCAGAGCGTCCATTTGAAATCATTCTCTTGCATGAACAACCACAAGCTATCAAGGCCCTTCCGGCCATTGTTGCCGGACTTCAGAAAAAGGGCTATCAGTTCGCGATTTATGATGAAGATTTCCATATTCCGTACAACTTCGTGCAATACTCGAATTTATAAGGAGTTACTATCTAGATGAAAAAATCATTCGTAGCAGTACTGTTCCTGTCGAGCTTCGGACTCGCTGCCTGCTCCAACGATTCACCAGCCTCTCTTCATGAACAGCTAGAGCAACAAGTCAAAGGTGAAGAAAAGGCATTCATGCTAGCTGATCAACGTGCTCGTAAGGACGAAATTTCAGTTAATACGTACCAAGCCGTTCTTGATGCAGGTGCTGAAGAAATCAAACGCTCTCAAAATGAACGGGAGGAACTAGAAGCCTTAAATGACGAACGGCTTTCTTTATTGAAACAAGAAGAAACGTTACGTAAGGAAACGTACGCTGAACTTGATCTTGAAGAATTGAAGGATGCTGTAAACAAACTTGATGGTAAAGCAAAAACGGAAGGAACTGCCTTAGTGGCAATCATCAAGGAACGCCAGCAGACGTTTCAAACGTTCTCTAAAACGTATCGACAAGCGATGGACGCTGAAAAGAAAGTGCTTTCACGCTTGACTAAAAAACCGGATTTCGTTAAGATTGATGAGTCAACAGCGGATTTAAATCGTTTAACACGGAAAGCTACCGCGTCATTAAAGAAGTGGAACACGCTGACCGTTCAGTACAACCAAACGAAAACCCGGCTGTATCGTTTGCTCGACACATCAACTCAATAAATCACACAGGTTGCAACCAAACCCTGTCCAAAAAACCTGGACAAGGCCCCGTTGCAACCTTTTTTGTGTGGTTTTTACTAAAAATGGAGGGAAATTATTCATGCATCGCTCAAAAGCAACCTTATTCGTTCTCATTGGCGCTATCAGTTATGGTGTCCTCTCAACGATCGTCAAACTCGCTTATGCAGCTGGATTTAACTCAGCAGCCGTTTCTGGGAGTCAATTTTTCTTCGGTTGGCTGATGATTTTCAGTCTTGCCTTATTTACGAAAAATCTTCGTCTCGATCTTAAGACAGCTGGTCTTCTCATGTTGATCGGTATCTCTAGTGGTACAACTGGTTATCTGTACTATCAAAGTCTTCAGACCGTATCGGCATCCGTTGCAATCATTCTCTTATTCCAATTCACTTGGATTGGTGTCATCATCGATGCGCTCGCATTCAGACGTTTACCATCTCGCGCGCATTTCCTGTCTGCGATTCTGTTGATTGGCGGAGCCATTCTTGCGAGTGCCGCTTACTCGAGTCCACTTGACTTCCGTGGAACATTATTCGGTCTTGGAGCGGCTGTCAGCTTCTCAATTTTCTTACTCGCTAGTGGACGCATCGCCAATCATTTACCCGTCATCAAGAAGAGTTTTTACATGATGACAGGTGGTCTTGCTTTCGTCATGACGATGTATCCACCGACGACGTTCTTATCCTCTGCGAACTTCGAAAATGGACTTCTGTTATACGCGATTCCGCTCGGTCTGTTCGCGTTAATTTTACCACCGCTCTTATTTGCTGCGGGCGCGCCTCACCTCTCCCCAGCAAGCGTTTCTTTGCTTGGAGCAGCTGAACTACCGACAGCGGTCATCTGTTCCGTGTTAATTTTAGGTGAACATCTGATGAGCTCTCAATGGATTGGGATCGTCATCATCTTGATTGGAATCTTTTATCCGATCTATCGCTCGAGCAAAACAGCACCTGTTGCGAACGTACAGCAAAACGACCTTTCCTGAGCTCAGGAAAGGTCGTTTTCTTTACTTCTGTCGTTTCATCGCATCTGCAACGAATTCGACATCTGTGCCAATGATGATTTGAACACTAGTCGCCCCCATCTTCATGACACCTTTTGCTCCAGCCGCTTTAATCGCCGCTTCATCAATGATGCTTGGATCCTTGACTTGAAGACGTAAACGTGTCGCACAGTTGTCAATCGACGTGACATTTTCTGTTCCTTTCAATCCAGCAAAAATTTGAGCTGCTTGTTGTTCATATTTATCGTCTGAGTCCGTCAAAACGACTCCCGTGTCTGTAACGAGCGATTCATCTTCACGACCTGGTGTCTTCAGATCGAATTTTGTGATCATGAAGTAGAACAGGAAGTAGTAGACGACCGCGAACGCGAGACCAACCGGGATGATCAACAATGGTTTTTTCGCAATCCCGAAGTTCAAGGCGTAATCAATGAAACCAGCCGAGAAGGAGAAGCCATGTAAAATACCGAGTAAGTTAACGATGGCCATCGATAGACCCGTTAGTACAGCATGGATGACGTATAAAACAGGTGACAAGAACATGAACGAGAACTCGATTGGTTCCGTAATTCCTGTCAGGAAGGATGTCAGTCCAAGACCAATCATCGCTCCAGCAACGGCTTTTCGATTTTCCTTACGCGCAGCCATGACGATGGCAAAGGCTGCAGCTGGCAAGGCAAACATCATGATCGGGAAGAAGCCAGCTTGATAAATCCCCGCTGTTGGATCTCCAGCGAAGAAACGCGCAATATCCCCGTTCGCTACCGTACCATCTGCTTTTTCGTATGAACCGAAAACAAACCAAAAAATATTATTTAAAACATGGTGCAAGCCGACAGGAATCAGGAGACGGTTAAAGAATCCAAACAAAGCAGCGCCTCCTGCGCCAAGACCGACCATCCATTCACCGGCACCGTTGATACCTTGCTCGATGAACGGCCAAACATAACCAAAGATGAAAGCAAGTACGAGCATGACAGCTGAGGTAATGATTGGAACAAAACGACGGCCTCCGAAGAATGCCAACCAATCCGGTAACTTAATATTGTAGAAGCGATTGTATAGAAGACCGGCAACGATACCCGCAATGATCCCACCGAATACTGCCATATTGACGGTTGAACCGAGCGTCGCCTGGTTCGCAATCGAACCAAGCGTCGCGCCATCGACCTTGGTCGAGGAATCATTGACGATCGCCGCAATCGCATCATATTTTGCTTGAATCTGTGCACTGGAATAATCCTTGTTCATCGAGTCGACGCCATTTTTTAAGACAAGATACCCGATGGCTCCGGCAAGACCCGCTGCCCCACTCGCATCGATCGATAGACCGATCGCGACACCAATGGCAAATATCAAAGGAAGGTTATCAAAAATTGCCCCTCCTGCTGCTACCATCAACGGAATATCTAGCATATCCGCCGAACCTAATCGAAGTACGATTCCGGCAGCTGGTAATACTGCGATTGGTAACATTAAGGCCTTACCAATTCGTTGTAGAAACTGCAACATACCTTTCACCCTTTCCTAAATAAACGATAATGACAGAACAATGTAAACGCTTTTACGT
The DNA here is from genome assembly GCF_000632205.1 of Exiguobacterium sp. RIT341. Classification (NCBI taxonomy): domain Bacteria; kingdom Bacillati; phylum Bacillota; class Bacilli; order Caryophanales; genus Exiguobacterium; species Exiguobacterium sp. RIT341. The sequence continues at coordinate 68,953 of NZ_JFYW01000011.1, read as the reverse complement.
TTTTAATTATTCCATATAAATATCTAAATGACTAGACCTTTATACAAATTATTCACTATCTTTTTTATTAGTATAAAAATTCATTATAGCAAACACTAAAAACCGGACTAGAGTAATCCTCCAGTCCGGTTTTTCTATTTAATTCTTACAGTCTTAACGACGAGTTGTATCTTCAAAATTTTGTTGAACGTTTCCTACGGTTTTCTTTGCGTCACCTTTTAATTGATCTTTTTTACCTTCGCGCTCTGTCGATTTATCTCCTGTTGCTTTACCGAGTGCTTCTTTTGCTTTACCCGCTACTTTATCAACAAGACCATCTGCTTTTTTATTGAGACCACTGTCATTTGACATAACCATTACCCCCATTTAAAAATTTTTTTTGCGATAGTTGTATGTTCCCGTATGACTGAATTTCAAACATTTCCTGTATCCATACCGACACTCATCCAAACAAAAATAACAGTGAACATCTTGTTCACTGTTATTCGATTTGAATTTATTCATTTACTGGGCGACGGAAACGCCTAACACTTGTTCAATCCGTTCGAACGCCCAATCCAACTCTTCTTTTGTGATGACAAGCGGTGGTGCAAAGCGAATGACTGTCTCGTGTGTTTCTTTACAGAGTAAGCCTTTCTCTTTCAACGCTTCGCAATATGGTCGAGCTGCTTCTGTTAGTTCAACACCAATGAACAATCCACGACCACGTACTTCTTTGATCATCGGGTTGTTAATTTGTTTTAATTTCTCCATGAAGTACGTACCGAGTTCGAGTGAACGTTCCGGTAACTTTTCGTCTTCTAATACTTCAAGTGAAGCAATCGAGACGGCACAAGCGAGTGGATTGCCACCGAACGTCGAGCCGTGCGAACCTGGATTGAAGACAGAAAGGACATCTTTATTCGCGGCAACACACGAGATTGGGAATACACCACCACCCAGTGCTTTCCCAAGAATGTACATGTCTGGTGTTACCTCATCCCAATCAGAAGCAAACCATTTACCGGAACGACCAAGTCCAGATTGAATCTCGTCCGATACGAGCAAAACATTCTGCGCACGACAAACTTCTTGTGCATCTTTTAGGAAGCCATCATACGGAATTAAAATTCCTGCTTCGCCTTGAATCGGCTCCAAGATGAATGCCGCTGTATTTTCAGTGATTGCCTGTTTTAGTGCCTCCAGATCGCCGTATGGAATCGTCTTGATTCCAGGAAGAAGCGGTCCAAATCCTCGTTGATATTCTGCCTCCGTCGACATGGAGACGGCTGTCATCGTTCGACCGTGAAAGTTTCCTTCACAAACGATGATTTCAGCATCACCTGGGATTTGTTTCACTTCATATGCCCAGCGTCGTGCTGCTTTCACTGCCGTCTCGACAGCTTCCGCACCTGTATTCATCGGTAATACCATGTCTTTACCCGTCAATTGTGCTACTTTTTCATAGAAAAAGCCCAGTTGATCATTGTGGAAGGCACGTGACGTCAAAGTGATCTTATCCGCCTGTCGTTTTAGAGCTTCGATGATTTTCGGATGACGATGTCCTTGGTTGACGGCTGAGTAAGCACTCAACATATCCATATAACGACGTCCTTCCGGATCCGTGACGAAGACACCTTCTGCTTCTGAAATGACGATCGGGAGTGGATGGTAGTTATGTGCTCCGAACTGTTCTGTCTGTTGAATGATTTTCTCTGTTTGATTCATCGAGATTCCCCCTTATAGCTCTTTAGAAAACGCTTTCAAAATCATTATAGCAGATTTTCTTGTATAATCTTCATCTAAAAAATGTATAACCTAGAGGATTGGGATGCGTAAGAATTGAATATATTGGGAAAAGACAAGACAAGTGAACCGTCATCTCTTTTCATCATAAAGGAGCGTGCGCACGTAATGGATCGTTCGACCATTGATTCCTATGAAGTCGTCATTCAAGAGTTTCCACTACCGTCTTTCATCTTAAATATCGATTTGACCATTCGTTCCTGGAACGAGTTAGCAGAACAGCATTGGGGCTGGACACAACAGGAAATCGTCGGACAAATCGTTCCTTTACTTGACCAGGAAGATATGGCATTCAGCCATCAGATTTGGCATTCCTTTCTGGAACGTCGTCAATCGGTCCAATTGCCGAATGCCTCCTTATTCCATAAGTCTGGTACTCCCATGACCTCAACGTTGCTACTGTCTCCTCTACTTGATGAAGTAGGCAATGCCATTGCTGCTTTCGTTTGCTGTATTCCGTCTGCTCAACAACCGATTACAACAAAACCATTATTTCAAGGTTTGATGGATTTACGTCAGGCGTTCGATCAAATCGCCAGTGTCGCTGTATTTGACGCGCGTGGTGCAATTACGTATATAAACGACCAACTTATGGATGTAACAGGTTACTGTCCTGAAATGCTTATTGGTCAGCCATGGTCCGTAATTCTCGATCAAACTAGTGCGACTGTCTCAGAAATCCGAACACAACTCCGTGAACGCAAAGCGTGGTCTGGTCGTCTTAGTCTCACTTCACATACGGGTGAACGAAAACATCTCCAAGCGACATTGATTCCGATTTATGATGCAAACGGCGTTCGTTTTCAGCATCTGTTCATCGGTAACGACATTACGGAAACAACTGTGCTTGAAGAAGAACTTGATTTTTTAGTGCATCACCATGAGATGACGCATTTATTAAATAAACGTGGATTTTTACGCGAAGGGGAAGCATTGTTCCAGTCTGCTGCATCACATGAACCCATTGCACTCATTTTGTTCGATATCGATCGTTTCAAAGTCATAAACGATTCGTTTGGAACACATGTCGGGGATCAACTCCTTCAAGCAATGGCAACACGGCTTTTGGAACATACGACGGGTGTCCTTGCTTTTCATCCGACGAGTGATTTATTCGGTGTCCTATTACCTGCACCCTCGAGTAATCTACTCTTTCAATATGCTCGAAAATTACAACAAGCGTTACAACGTCCTTATTACATTAACGGTCATTCACTCATCGTTTCTTGCACATTCGGTATCACTGTCTATCCGTCTGAAGCGAAAACACTTGAAGATTTATACCGCCGCTCTGAAACTGCTCTCTATGCGGGAAAATCAATTGGTACGGGAACGATTCAGTACTTAACACACGAGATGGACACACAATTCACACGTAAAATCCAACTCGAACGTTCTCTCTTCACGGCACTCGAAGATCAGTCGCTCTACCTTGCTTATCAACCGATCATCGAGCTTCAATCACAAGCCGTCAAAGGATTCGAAGCGTTATTACGCTGGAATCATACGGCGCTCGGAAATATTCCGCCGGATGAGTTCATTCCACTCGCCGAAGAAGCTTCTCTAATCACAACAATCAACAACTGGGTCATCATCGAAGCATGCGAACAGCTCGCGAAGTGGCAACAAACGATTGATCCTGAATTGACGATGGCGATCAACATTTCACCGCACCAATTCCAAAGTGACTCCTTTATTCGAACGTTGCAACATGTCGTAACGGAGCGACTCGTTTCGCCATCTTCCGTCACGCTCGAGATGACAGAGAATATTGCTATCTTACAGACACAACGAACCGTCGAACGCATGCACCTCATTAAGTCACTCGGTTTCCGCTTATCGATTGATGATTTTGGAACCGGCTACTCTTCTTTACAGTATCTCAGCGCGTTTCCAATTGATGAATTAAAAATCGATAAAGTGTTCATTGATGGACTAGCAAAGAACGATCATGCTTTGCTGGATTCTATCATTCAACTGGGTCGCAATCTAGAGTTGAACCTCGTCGCTGAGGGTGTCGAGACAGAACATGCCTTGACTTACTTGAAAACGACAGATTGCCAGTACATGCAAGGGTTCATTTTCTCTGAACCACTGTCCGTACAGGATGTCGAAAAAAGATTCTTAACCCCTTAATAAAAAAAGAAGTCACGGTGATTTTTATCCACCGTGACTTCTTTTGCATATCGTTTCTTACAATTGAATTTCTCCTACGACCATTCCGTAAACAGCCACTCCGGCTAAGACAACAAGAATCATGCTAGCAATCCACTCGTAGCGTGACATGCCTGTCCGTTGCTGTTCTCGTTCTGCTAACGCATATGCTAAAATGCCTGGCGCATAAACTAATGCCGCAATGACGATATACCAAACGCCCGACGCATAGACGAGCCAAATAGAGTACGCGGATGCGATGACCGAGAAGAGTAACATTTTCCGATTCCGCTCTTCCCGTGAAGTCCGGATGCTGTACAAGGCTGATAACAGATATGGTAAGAGCGCACAAATCCCGGCAATACTTGATAGAACGAGATACGTCTGTGCAGAGAATAGCGCAATCCCAGCAACAATTTGTGTGGCAATCTGTGTAATTAATAGCGCTCCGACTGGTGCCCCTTTTCGATTCGTCTTAGCGAATGCTTTCGGGAACGCACCATCTTTCGCAACCAAATATGAAATCTCTGATGCTAAAATCGTCCATCCAAGAAGCGCTCCGGATAGAGAGATGATTAAACCAATCATGATGATCGTCGCGCCGACTGGTCCGATTGCTGCCTCTAATACATACGCCATCGTCGGTTCCTTTAATCCAGCCAGTTTTTCTTGACTAAGGACGCCAAGTGATAAGACCGAAATCAAGATATAGATGACCAAAACACCAACGAGTCCCGTTACGGTCGCTTTTCCGACATCACTTCGATTTTTAGCACGACTCGATAAAACGACTGCCCCTTCAATTCCAACGAACGCCCAAAGCGTGACGAGCATCGTTCCTTTTACTTGATCGAAGATTGAACCGAGTTCTGTCCCATCTCCCCAGATGTCTAAATTGAACGTTTTGATATTAAAGGCGATCCCAACCAATAGAACGAAAATCAAGATTGGAACGAGCTTTGCAATCGTTGTAATCAGATTGACGAGGGTCGCTTCCTTGATCCCGCTTGAGACAAGCCAGAATAATCCCCAAATGACTACCATACTCATCAAGAGAAGGAATATCCGATTCTCTGCCGCGAAAATCGGGAAGAAATAACTAATCGCATTGAAGACGAGTGTGATGTTCGCAACCGTTCCAATCCATGCAGATACCCAGTATCCCCAAGCACTGTTGAAACCGACGAAACGTCCGAACCCTTCACGTGCATAGGCATAAATACCACCTTCAAGTTCGGGTTTACTGTTTGCAAGGTGCTGGAAGACGAGCGCGAGCATGATCATTCCAATTCCTGTAATACTCCATCCGATGAGAATAGGTCCTGCACTTGCACTTTGGGCCATTGCACCGGGAAGGTTAAAGGCACCTCCACCGACCATCGAACCGATAACCATTGCTGCGAGAGCAAAGAAACCGATTTTTTGTTGATTCATGATGAGACACTTCCTTTTTCCGTATATCTATTACATCTTACGTATATTCATTCGAAAGACACAAAAGTCATTATAACAAATCACCTTTTAAAGTAAAGAAAGGATTTGAGACGAATGAACTGGATTCATGTATTTCAGCTCGAGGATCTCTTTAAACTCCTGTTGGCTGCTGCCCTTGGAATTTTCATGGGATTCGAGCGTGAAATTAAAAATAAACCGGTCGGTATACGCACTAGCCTCGTAATTACCCTCATCAGCTGTCTTTTAACCATCGTATCCATCAAATCCGTTTCACTCTATCACGATATGGCGACGAATGTTCAAATGGATCCGATGCGCCTTGTCGCACAAATCATTGCCGGTATCGGCTTCATTGGTGCTGGTGTCATTTTGCGTCGTCCTCACGATATCGTCAGTGGATTGACGACGGCCGCCATTATATGGAGTTCAAGTGGAATTGGAATTGCTGTCGGTGCAGGATTTATATGGGAATCGGTTTTTCTTGTTTTATTTTTGTTCTTCTTATTAGAGGGATTGACTCGAGGAATGCGCCGCATTAATAACAGTCGATTCGAAGCGAACGTCCTTGTCGCACACTTGCTCCTTCCTGCTGATCTGGACCCATCTGAAATCATCTTCGCTCTTGAACGAAAAGGTGTTCATATTACGAATATGCGCATGCGAGGAGATCCGGTTCGGTTGACATTACGAATGTATTCTCCGCATAAACTGACCATATTCCTACTTTATGACTATTTAAAATCACTCGGAATTAAGGATATAGACCTTGATCAGTGAGAATTATCTGAAAATTTATGTTGCATTTTTAATCACTTTCACTTAAATTAACAATATGTTCACATTTTTCTGAAATATTTAACTCTAACTCTCGGGGGGTCATCGTTCCATGAATAAAACATCGAAAATTGCGTTTGCTGGACTATCTAGCATCGCACTACTTGCTGTCGCTGCATGCGGGCAAGGAAATGATGAAAACACAAGCGGATCTGATTCAAAAAACAAGAAAAAGGAAGTCACGCTCGTTTCGACGACAGATGTACCTCAGCTTGATCCGACGAAAACGACGGACTCGACTTCCATCATTGTTACGAACAACGTCTTTGAAGGACTTTATCGACTCGATGGTGATAACAAGCCGACACCTGGAATCGCAGAAAATGTCGAAGTGTCAAAAGATAAAAAGACATATACATTCAAATTGCGTAAAGATGCGAAGTGGTCGGATGGATCAGCCGTCACAGCAGATGATTTCATCTATGCTTGGAAACGTGCACTTGATCCAAAGACAGCAGCAGAATACGCATACATTTTACAGGACTTGAAAAATGCCAATAAAATTATGGCAGGCAAAGCTGAACTTGATGAACTCGGTGTCAAGAAAATCGATGATCAGACACTTGAAGTACAACTCGAAGCTCCAGCACCTTACTTCCTTGGTTTGACGAGTTTTCCGACTTACTTACCATTAAAGCAATCATTCGTTGAAGATAAAGGCGATAAGTTCGCGACAAGTGTGGACACTATGGTCTTCAACGGACCTTTTGTCCTCGATAAGTGGCAAGCGAACGCGGGTTGGACATATAAGAAAAACCCGGATTACTGGGATAAAGCAAACGTCAAGATGGATCAGATCAACGTTAAAGTCGTTAAGGAAATCTCGACTGGCGTCAACCTCTTTGAAGCAAAAGAAGTCGACTTCGCACCGATTACATCTGAATTCGTCTCACAATATGAAAAATCAGAGGATTACAAGACACGTCCAGATGCTCGGATCAACTTCCTCCGCTTTAACCAAAAGAATAAAGCATTGAAAAACAAGAACATTCGAAAAGCGCTCGCACTTGGTTTTGAGAAACAAGGGATTACGGACGTCATCCTAAACGATGGATCAAAACCAGCAAACTTCATCGTTGCGAAAGATTTCACGTTCACACCCGATGGTGAGGATTTCCGAGTGAAATATCCGGATCTTCAAAGCTATGATGCTGATGCAGCGAAAAAAGCTTGGGATGCTGGATTGAAGGAACTTGGTGTCAAAACAGTCGAACTCAGCATGCTCTCACGGGATGAAGATGCATTCAAGAAAGTCTCTGAATACTTAAAAGGTGATCTAGAGAAACATCTTCCTGGTTTGACGATCAATATCAAACAACAACCGTTCAAGAACTTCCTCGACCTCGAATCGAAGGGCGATTATGATATCTCTGCAGCTGGATGGGGACCTGACTACCAGGATCCAATGACATTCCTCGATATGTGGTTGACAGGCGGAAGCTTCAACCGGATGGAATACTCGAACAAAAAATTCGATGATCTCATCAAAGGGGCAAAACAACAAGCAGATGAAGCGAAACGTTGGTCTGATATGCAAGAAGCTGAAAAAATCTTGCTAACCGATGACTACGCGATCGCGCCGATCTATCAAAAAGGTGAAGCGTACTTGCAACGGACAAACATTGATAAATTATACCGTCACCCATTCGGTGCCGATATGAGCTTTAAATGGATGGAAATCAAGTAAACGAGGACCTGACGCACACATCGAATTCTTTAATCAACAAGTAGTGGACCTCGTCCGCTACTTGTTTTTGATTTCCTGAAGATATCCCTAAAAACAACAAAGACCCCTTCTGACGGAGCCATCGGGGGTCTTTACTGTGCGATTTGTTTATAAAAAGCGATTTCTTCATCTTGTCCTTCTTCCACTGCTCGGAAGAATTCAGCAAAATAGGCGTACAAAACGGTGCGTTCTTCATACGTCGGTCTGGCTTGACGAATAACGGAGAATGCAAGGTTTCGCAATTGACGTTTCGTTCGCCGATGTGTCGGAAGTGCATAAAATTGACGCGTGAATGAACGATAGACGTCCGCAATCAAGACTTCATGTCCTTCAAAATATGATTTATCCATAAATATAGTCCCCTTTCCACTTTAGTGATCCTATTCTTTTCTACGACTCTTTTAAATAAAGAGTTTCAAAGAAAGTGAGGTTTCTCACAAATGATATAGACCTTACTATAACAAGCTTTCTAAAATGATTCAACATCCAAACTATTAAGTTTCATTAAGAATATTTAGACCTTTTGTAAAGTGTCTTTCTTTGATTTTAGATCATCTATTTCTAATAAAAAACGGTCTGAGTCCCGGAAAGAGACTCAGACTCGCGATGGACTTTAGTTTGCTTGTACTGAAATATGCTGGAAGTGTTTCACATCGAATAACCCACTGTCGGTCAACTTCAATTCCGGAATGACCGGTAAGCAAAGGAACGACATCGTCAAATAAGGATTAAAGGACCGATCCGCTTCTAATACATCAAGTGCATCGTTTAATGCTTCGAGTGTATCCCCGACTTCTTGGAAAGGACGATTTGTCATCAGCCCAGCGATTTCGAGCGGTAATTCTGCAAGCACGTCTTGCCCATTAACAGCAATGACACCCCCACCCGCTTGAACAAGACGTTCTGCAGCGAGTTGCATCTCTTCGTCTGATGCCCCAACGATGACGAGATTATGTGAATCATGGGCAACGGTCGCAGCAATCGCTCCACGCTTCATCTTAAATCCTTTGACGATCCCAACTGCTGAGAACGATGTCCCGTGATGACGCTCAATGACAGCAATTTTTAAGAGATCCTCCTCTGGCACAGGAACGAAATGTCCTTCTTGAAGCGGAACGTCAAGAATCAAGTGCTCGGTGACGATGCTTTTCGGAATGACTCCGATGACATGCGCACGTGCTGATTCGAGTGGAAGGGCGAATACTTCTGGTGTGATCGGTTTTGTATTCAAGGTTCCACGTAATGACTCCGGCACATAAGCACGGCGAACGGGTCGAATCGTTTTCCCAGCTCGTGCGACACAATTCCCTTGAATATAAACCTCATCAATCACGACGTTATCGGCATCCGATAACAAGACGAAGTCCGCCCGACGTCCTGGTACGATGGCTCCCCGATCGTCTAGACGATACGCGTTCGTCGCGTGCAACGATGCCATCGCATATGCTGTTTCGCGTTTAATCCCATGACGAATCGCATAGCGAATATTATAATCAATCGTACCTTCACGTAATGTATCGTCTAAATGTTTATCATCCGTACAGAAGAGAAATCTGCTGGCATTACTCTCTGTCACGGCATCGAGTACTTCCTTCAAATTTCGAGCTGCTGATCCTTCCCGTACTTCGACATACAGACCACGACGTGCTCGCGCAATCGCATCTTCCTTACTGACGGATTCATGATCCGTCCGAATTCCGGCGACACCATATATGTTGATTTCGCGTGGCCCGAGTCCTGCAGCATGTCCATCGACGAGTTTCCCTGCATCTTCAATCTGTTTGATTTTTTGTAACATGTCGCGATCGGCTCGTTCGACAGCCGGATAATCCATGACTTCCCCTAAACCATGGACACCCGGATGAATGACAAATGGCGCAAGTGCCGCTGCGTCAAGTGATGCCCCCGCATGTTCAAACGAAGTCGCCGGGACACAGCTCGGTAACATCATGCGCACGTCAAGGGCGAGACCTTCTGCATCGTCTAGCATAAAGGACAGACCTTCTGCTCCTTTGACGTTCGCGATCTCATGTGGATCCGCGATGATCGTCGTGACGCCTAGTGGTAGAATCGCCTGTTCATACTCACTTGGTGGTACCATCGATGATTCAATATGAACATGAGCGTCAATAAAACTTGGAGCGATAAATAGATTCGTTCCCGGACGATTCTCGACTCCCTCATATCCCTCTCCGACAGCAGCAATAAAGCCTGAATCAATCGCTACATCTGCCGTATACGTCTCACGTGTCATGACATCGATGACTGAAATGTTTTGATAGACGACAGCTGCTTTCTCTTTTTTTGCAGCAATCGCGATCAATCGTTTACGTACTGTTTGTTCCATCCTGTCTCCTCCTGGTGTAAGCGTATTTTCACTATCTTACAATTAGTTTGGAAGCTGTTGCAATTTATTTTTTGTAACGTCAAGATGAAAGAGTATGGATTTAATGCCTGAGGGGGGAAAACGCATGAAATATCGTGTCGGTTCACTTATTCCAAACATCGATCCATCCGTTTATTTAGCGGATGGATCAAAGGTCATCGGAGAGGTCACGATCGGAAAAGACTCATCCGTCTGGTTCAATACGGTCATCCGGGGAGATGAAGGTCCGATCCAAATCGGAGAACGCGTCAACATTCAAGATGGTTCGATGATTCATCAGTATGAAGGGTTTCCGACTATCATTGAAGATGAAGTCACGATTGGTCATATGGCAATGATTCATGGAGGTATCATTCGAAAAGGAGCGTTGATCGGGATGTCGGCAACGATCCTTGATGAAGCTGAAATTGGAGAAGGTGCATTCGTTGCTGCCGGAAGTCTTGTTCCGCCAAAAATGAAGGTGCCTGCAGGGACAATGGTTATGGGGGTTCCTGCAAAAATCGTCCGCGATATCAGCGACCATGATCGATTCATCATGGAACGGACAGTCCAAAAATATGTGAAACGAGGGGAGCAATATGCCGATAGTTGTGAAGCCATTACAGAGGATTTGACAAGTTTGTGAGAACGTTTACAAAGTTCACAGGTTCTTAATACCTCCCCTCTTCCGTCTTTACAATTCTTTCGTACACTAGAGGTGCAAGAGATGAATCAAGACACAGAGAGGGGATTTTTATATGATTCCAGTATATGAAGAACGTATTATGTCTGATTTATTTTCATCTACGAGTAACCCAAGCTATGGTTTGCCGACGTTACCTGAATTCGAAACAGATTGGTTGACAGCTGAGGTTCAAGTACGTATCGTTAAAGATGCCGAGCACCGCCTTGGAACATTAAACCGAGAGGAAGAACGTGTATGATTCAGCAACGCACTGTTCGCGCTTGGCTCGCTAGTCGCATCAAAAAATAATTTAATCACTTGATTACGTATTTTCCAAAACGATATAGCGCGTCAGCGCGCATACAAAAAGAGCCGAAGCGGATTCCCGCCTCGGCTCTATCTGTTTATTTAGAAATCAATCCTTCTTTAATCAAGAAATCACGCGCGACTTTTTCAGGACGCTGCTTCTCAACATCTGCTTTGTAGTTCAGTTCTTGCATTTTTTCATCCGTGATTTTATCCTTCAATGTGTTGAGGACTTTTTTCAGCTCTGGATGTTCTTTAAGGGTTTCTTGACGAACAAGTGGTACCGCATAGTAGGGTGGGAAGAACTCTTTATCATCTTTGAGTACAGTCAAATCAAACTTCTTCAAAAGACCGTCTGTTGAAAAACTATCGATGACATTCGTTCGACCGTTCGTCAATGCTGTATAGCGAAGTCCTCCATCAACTGGTTGTACATCTTTGAACTTCATATCCGGATACTTCTTCTTTAGACCAAGATAACCATCTTCACGGTTCGCGAATTCAATCGTTGAACCGAGAATCAAGCGATCACTGACTTTTGACATGTCCGACACTGTCTTCAAGTCGTACTTCTTAATGTCTTCTTTTGTCATGGCAAGAGCATACGTATTGTTGAAGCCGATCGGATCTAGGACATCGACCTGACTTTTTTCGGGAATCATCTTCCCGACTTTTGCATAGACCGTTTTCGGATCCGTCTCGACTTCCTGCTTGAGCACGTCGATCAACAATGTCCCTGTGTACTCGACATACGCGTCAATCTCCCCTTTTTCAAGCGCCCCGTAAGCGACCTTCGTCCCCCCGAGATTTAATTGACGTTCGACTTGTAGATCCGTTTTATCTTCGATTAAATCCGCTAACATATTTCCAAGAATCAACTGTTCCGTAAAGTTCTTCGATCCGATGACGATCTTATCTTCCTTGAGGAAAGAATAAGCGACTGTACCACCAACCAATAGGAAGACGATGCTTGCGATTGCGATCTTGCGTCCCGCTGACATCGCTTTACGGCGCTTCCGTGCCTTGTTTTTAATTCGACCATCTGCGAGCGGAATACCGTTCGGCGCCACCGAATATTCAATCCGGCTGACGACGAAGTCGATGATAAGCGCTAAGATACCAGCTGGAATCGCTCCGGCGAGAATCTGATTATTATCAACTGTTTGAATACCTGAAAAGACAAGGTAACCAAGACCACCGGCACCGATGAATGCTGAAATCGTCATTAAACCAACCGCTGTGACGGCTGAAATCCGAATCCCTGCCATCATGATCGGTAAGGCAAGCGGAATCTGGACCTTACTGAGGATTTGACGATCCGTCAAACCAATTCCTTTTGCTGCTTCAAGCGTATCTCCCGGAATACTCGATAGACCTGTGTACGTATTTTTGACGATTGGCAAGAGTGAATAGAGCACGACCATGATGATCGCTGGTGTCGATCCGATACCGATGAACGGAATTAAGAAACCGAGTAAGGCAAGACTCGGGACGGCTTGCACGACGCTCGTCAGCGCGAGGACCGGTTTTGCGAACTTTTGATAGCGCGTGATTAAAATCCCGATCGGAATCCCAAGGACGACGGCGATGACGACGGCAAAGACCGTCAGCTGTAAGTGCTCCAGTAATAAGTCACCGATTTGATCGGTATTATTTTTTACATAATCAAAGAAACCGTTCATTGAACTTCCTCCTCATGAATGAATTGCTCACTCAAGACGGAAAGTAAGCTACTACGCGTGATTAATCCTCTTAGTTTTCCTGTTGCATCTGTTACCGGCAGATAACCTGTCTCTTCCTGATTCATGACTTCAAGGACATCAAGTAACGAATCGTGTTCATTGACGGCAATGATTTCGCCCTCCATTACTTCTTCAATTCGTTGGCTCTTATCCGGGATCGTTTGGATGTTCTTTAACTTAATCAGCCCTTGTAAAACGCGGTCACGATCAGTGATCAATAGACTGTCGACTTTTCGCCCACGCATGATTTCAATTCCCTGTAGCAATGTACGTTTGCCACTGATTGAAACTGGATCCTCAATCATGATATCTTCTGCCTTGATGAATTCTGGACTACTCCAAATTTTATTTTTTCCGATGAACGATTCGACATATTCATCTTTTGGATGACGCAGGATTTCTTCTGGAGTATCGAACTGAACGATCTCCCCGTCACGCATGATACATATCCGATCCGCTAACTTGATCGCTTCATCCATATCATGAGTGACGAAAACAATCGTCTTTTTCACTTCCTCTTGTAAGTTGAAAAGCTCTTCCTGCAAATCATTACGAGTAACGGGATCGAGAGCACTGAACGGCTCATCCATCAGGATGACATCAGGATCATTCATCAGAGCACGCGCGAAACCGACACGTTGCTGCTGTCCGCCACTGAGTTCGCTCGGATAACGATCAATAAATTGTCTCGGATCAAGCCCGACCATCGTTAATAGTTGTTCTGTCCGCTGATCCATCTCATCGTGATCTTTCCCCTCAAGTCCAGCAATCAATTGAATGTTTTCCCGGACCGTCATATGAGGGAACAGACCAGTTTGCTGAATGACATATCCCATATGGCGTCTTAATTCAATCGTATCCGTCTTCATGATATCCTTCCCATTGACCAAAATTGTGCCTGAAGAAGGTTCGATCAATCGATTGATCATTTTAAGTGATGTCGTTTTCCCACAACCACTTGGTCCGATGAAAACAACGAGTTCACCCTTTTGAATCTCGAGCGATAAGCCTTTTAAGACGACATTTTCCTTAAACTGCTTGCCGACGTTTTTGAATTCGATCATTCCTTCTCACTCCTTTTTACTATTTCCATATATTATGTTTTCCCAAAAAGGTTACGGTTTAAACAAATTTCCATTAAATCAGTTTTATTTCTTTGAAAAAGGGGAAATTTTTAGTTCTTTTTTTAAAAATAAAGGGAATACCTAAATAAAGAGTACTGATAAAGCATGTTTTGATGAAGGAGGCCCTTAACGATGAACATCAAGAAACCCATCATCATGATGATCGGATTGCTTCTCCTAACCCCACTTTCAATTCCCTCACAGGTCGATGCAGCGAGTTCTACGTTTGTCACAAAAGGAACGACGACCAAAAAAGTCGTCGCATTGACATTTGATGACGGTTCAGATGGAACGAACATTGCCAAAATATTAAGTGTCTTAAAAAGTAATCAAGTGAAAGCTACTTTCTTTTTAACAGGCAGTGGTGCAAACAACCATCCTCAATCGATTAAAAACATCACAACCGCCTCTCCAACACATCAAATCGGCAATCACTCGTATTCACATCCGGATTTCACGACTTTATCAGCAAGCCAAATGACAAGTGAATTATCCCGGACGGAGTCGCTCATCCGATCCTTGACCGGAAAAACGACGAAACCGATTTTTCGGGCGCCGTTCGGTGCGAGTAACAGTAAGGTATTGAGTGTCGTCGGAGCGGCTGGTTATACGAAAACGATTCAATGGAATATCGATTCGACGGATTGGAAAGGCATCTCTTCAACAGCCATCTTGGATCGTGTAATACCAAAAGTCGTTCCTGGATCAATCATCCTCATGCACACTGGGGCTGGTGCGAAAGGAACACCAACCGCCCTGCCGACGATGATTTCGAAATTAAAAGCAAAAGGCTATTCGTTCGTCACGATTTCAGAACTGTTGCGTTCTACGGTCCCAACCGGTACGACGTATACTGTCAAAGCGGGCGATACACTCTATTCGATTGCCCGTAAATACAATGTCTCGGTCTCTGCCCTCGCGAGTGCGAACAACATCACGAATTGGAGTCTACTCAATGTCGGTCAAGTCTTAAAAATCCCGACAACGACGTATACGGTTAAAGCGGGTGATACACTTTACTCGATTGCGACACGTTACGGCGTCACCGTCACAGCATTAATGCAGGCGAACGGCATCACAAATCCGAATCTCTTACTCGTTGGACAAGTCTTGAAAATCCCAAAATGAATATACTGATCACAGCAAAAAAAAACGATTCCTCTCTAGTCGCGAGAAGAATCGTCACATGTATGAAAAACCGGCGAGATTGCGCCGGTTTTTTTGTCGTCAATCGCTTGACCCCTCACCTCTTATGACTCCGAACGGACCCCATTGATTCCAAGATCACACTGAACTAAGTCCGCATATGTTTGTCGACGGACGACTTCGCGGGATTCCCCGTCCCGAACGAAGACGAGTGCCGGACGTAAGAATTGATTGTAGTTGCTTGCCATCGAGAAGTTATACGCTCCCGTTCCAAATACAGCGAGGGTATCGCCACTCTTTGGCGTAACTAACTGCGCTTTTTCAGCGACGAGATCACCTGATTCACAAGCTGCTCCAACGACAGTCATTTCGGTCGTTTCGCCACTCATCCGGTTAGCGATGACGGTTTCATAAACCGCTCCGTAAAGTGCGGGACGAATGTTATCCGTCATTCCACCGTCCACCGAAAGATATGTCCGGACGCCTTCGATCTCTTTGATTGCCCCAACTGTATAAAGTGTCGTCCCTGCATTCGCAACGACCCAGCGTCCTGGTTCGATACCGATTCGAGGACGTTCGATGCCAAGTCGTGCCGTTTCCGTCTCAATGACATCCATGACGCGTGCGATCGTCGCTTCAAAATCAAGTGGCTGGTCGTCCTGCGTATAGGCAATTCCGAACCCACCTCCAACGTTGACTTCGCTGACTGTGAAATCATGTTGTACACGAATTGTTTCGACGAAGCCCATCATCGTCCGAGCCGTCTGTTCGAACAGCGACGGATCTTGGATTTGCGAACCGACATGACAATGGATGCCAAGTAACGATAGATGTTCTGATGCTAAAATCGCTTCGATTGCGTCCAGGTAATCTGACGCATGTGTCGAGAAACCGAATTTCGTATCGACACCACCTGTCTGAATTTTCGCATGCGCTCCACCGATGACTTGTGGCACGATCCGAATCAAGACATGAACCGTTCGACCAGCTTGTGCCGCAATCGCTTCCAGTTGTGCAATCTCTGCAAAGTGATCGATGACGATTCGTCCGACACCTTCTTCGACAGCATACTGAAGATCAGCCGTTGATTTATTCGAACCATGGAAATAAATTCGCTCTGCTGGAACGCCCGATTGACGGGCGATGAAGAGTTCCCCGCCCGTGACGACGTCAATTCCAAGACCATGACGCACGACTTGTTCATACACCGCACTGACAGTCAATGCTTTAGAAGCGAAGGAAGCATACGTATTCGGATACTTATCAAGGAAGTGTTCCCGGACGGTCGCCAGTCGATCCGTCAGCTCCCGTTCTGCCATCACGTACAATGGTGTTCCATACTGTGCTGCAAGATCGGTCGCTGCGACACCATCGATGTGCAACGTGTTGTTTTCTTCTGTCAGGTATTGACTTCCATACATAATAAGTTCCTCCTTATAGATACTGATGCGTCAAACGCCAAGACCGGGCACACATCTGCTCTGAATTGTTCGCTGCTCCTGTCCGAGTAATATCGTCAATTTCAACGCCATCCCCGTATAGCACGACCTCGTCTCCGACCTCAACCGTCCCATCGACAGCGACGAACGTATGACTCATGAATAATTTATTGATGACCGGATAAGGTTTTTCTTTAATATGAACAGGCAGAGCGGCACGCCCACGGACGACACCGTCTCCATAGCCGACTGGTAAGATGGCAATCCGCATCGGTTCTGTACTCGTAAAATTCGTCCCGTACCCAACGTGTTCACCCGGTCCGATTTCGCGAATTTCAACGACCTCCGTCGTCATCCGTAGCGAAGGAACGAGCCAGTCCATCTTTTCAATCGGTGAATAGCCGAATAAGAAGATTCCAGGGCGGACATAATTACAAAATGCGAGACGCGGATCGTGTTTGACGATCGTCGCACTGTTTTCCGAGTGCATATACGTAAACGTATGGCGCTTTCGTAACACATCGGCAATGGCGACGAAACGTTCGACTTGTCCATCGTGATCCGCATCCGGCTCATCGGCAAGCGGAAAATGTGTATATAAACCTGTTAAAGCGAGCGAATCTGCTTGCGCAAGCGCAAGAACAGCTTCCGCCTCTTGAAGCGAACTGACACCAAAACGATTCATCCCGACGTTGATCTTCAAATGTAACTCGATTCCTTGCAGCTGTTTACTGTTTAGGGCGAGCCATTCTAGCGATGAGACACCGAGTGCAATTCCGAAACGTCGTGCTGTTTCAAAATCCTCCGTCGGATTCATCACCAGTACATAACTGTCTGGAAAATTCGTTTTGATTTCAATGGCTTCATACAACTCGGCGACAGCAAAGTGATGCACATCAGACGCCGTCAGCGTTTCGACCATCTCGAGCATGCCTAAGTTGTACGCATTGTTCTTGACCACGGCAAAAATATGTTTACGTGATCGAGCGAAGACCGATGCGACGTTCTGTCGCACCGCCTTCCGATCGATCGTGACGAGTGTACGCGTCGTCATTCTGCGACAGCTGGTGTCACATACGTCAACCAATCCGCATATTGCGGCAATTGACCTGTGACGGCTTGACGGTAAAGATCGAGCAACTCATCTGCGACGTTCCGTGTTCCGCCGTTGATGGAGATATGATCGATTTCACCGACACTCGTGATTTCAGCAGCTGTTCCTGTTAAGAAAATCTCATCTGCGACATATAACTCATCGCGTCCGATGTGACGTTCGACGACAGGATAGCCTTGATCTTGTGCCAAACGGATGATGACTTGGCGTGTGATACCGTCGAGTACTGAACAATCAAGTGACGGTGTATGAATCGTTCCGTTTTTAAGAAGGAAAAGATTCGCAACACTCGCTTCACTAACGTTTCCGTTCATGTCGAGCGCGATTGCTTCATCAAATCCATCACGGATGGCTTCACCTTTTAAGAGTTGTGAGTTCATATAGTTGGCAGCCGCTTTCGCTTGCATCGGCATCATCGTTGATGAGACGCGGCGGTATGATGCGACTTTGGCACGGATGCCAGCACCTTTATCGAAGTATTCCCCAAGCTCCCAGCAAGAGATGCCGACATGAACCGTCGTATCTTTCGCCATCAATGCTTGCCATGGCGTACCGAGGAACACGAATGGACGGATATAACAAGATTCGAATCCGTTTTTCGCAACTAGATCAATCGTCGCCTGGACGAGTTCATCAACCGTATACGGAATTGTGACGTGGTAATAGGCGCAACTACGGAAAAGACGTTCGATATGTTCCTTCAATTGGAAAATCGCCGGTCCGTCCGGTGTCGCGTAGGCACGAATTCCTTCAAAGAATCCACTACCATAGTGAATCGCATGTGACATGACGCTCGTGTTCGCATCTTTCGGATCATGAAAGACTCCATCTAACCAAATTGCTTCTCCATACTGTGTATCCACTGCCATGTGTTTTCCTCCTCTTCGACGTCAATCAGAGTGAACGTAAATCATCCACCAATTGCGTCTTCTCTTCTGTTTTCGCATCTTTCTGTTTGATGACACGTGCAGGTGTTCCGGCAACGACGCTTCCAGCAGGTACGTCTTCTGTGACGACACTACCGGCAGCGACGACGGAATCTTTACCGACTTTGACGCCTTCGAGAATGACTGCATTCGCACCAATCAAGACACCGTCTTCAATGATGACAGGTGTTTTTGAAGGTGGTTCGAGGACACCCGCGACCACGGCACCTGCGCCAACATGAACGTTTTTCCCGATCGTCCCACGTGCACCGACGACAGCGTTCATATCAATCATTGTACCATCTCCGATCGATGCGCCGATATTAATGATGGCACCCATCATAACGACCGCGTTGTCACCAATGACGACATGATCACGAATCCATGAACCTGGTTCGATTCGCGCATTCAAATGACGTGTATCAAGCATAGGTACCGCACTGTTGCGACGGTCATACTCCACATGAACATCCGTGATGCGATCTGAATACTTTTCTAAGAAAGTAGCCGCAAGTCCTGCATCTGCGAAGAAAATTTTTGATTCATCTGATCCGAACGCTGTAGCACCTTCGATCGTCAAGCCCGCCAAATCGCCGTTGACATAAAGTTTTACCGGTGTTTGTTTTTTTGCATCTTTAATGAATTTAGCAATTTCGTAAGCATCAGTGAGTAACATGTGAATCCTCCTGTGTGTAGAGCGTCTCTAACGTATAGAGTCCCGCTGTTTTTTGAATGAGTGCTTCAGCTGCTTTGATCGCACCAGAAGCAAATACTTTTTTCGATAGCGCTGTATGTTTGATTTCAATCAACTCGTCGACACCTGCGAATAAGACTTCGTGTTCTCCGAAGATCGTTCCACCGCGCATCGCATGCATCCCGATCTCGTTCGTCTCCCGCTTTTGCCGCGTCTGTGACCGGTCATACACAGGTGTGACGTCACGTGCCGTCTGAATCGTTTGCAGTAACAACTCGGCCGTCCCACTTGGAGCATCGACTTTTTGATTATGATGTTTCTCAAGCAATTCGATGTCATACGCCCCTGCCAGTGGCACCAGTGTCTTCAGTAGTTGCTGCACCATTGCGATACCATACGACATGTTATACGACTGGAAGATCGGAATTTCTTTTGCAGCGTTCTTGATGGACGCAAGATCCGCTTCAGAAAAACCAGTCGTCGCGATAACGAGTGGCGTCTTTGTCGCCAGCCCGTATGCGAGTAGATCCGGTAGCAAACTCGGATGCGAGAAGTCGATGATCGCATCGACCGTTTCTGACATCTCCGTCAGCTCGGCATATGAAGCGATTGTATCGGATGACTTCGTCCGGTCAACGATCGCAACGACACTTTGCGCTGCTAGTTCGACGACGTATTGTCCTGTCGCCCCATAACCGTGTAACGCGAGTCTCATCGAACCACTCCTTTGTAAGCACGCATTGTTTCAAGTAAATGGGCATGACCCACTTCCGATTGACGGACGAGTGGCAAGCGCGGTGCACCGACAGCAAAGCCAAGTTCTTCAAGCGATGCTTTAACTGGAATCGGATTGACGTCACTGAACAAAGCACCGATGACTGGTAACAAGTCTGCCTGAATCCGGCGGGCCGTGGCGAGATCTTGCGCGAGTAACGCTTCAGCAAGTGCTTGTGTCTCTGCTGGATACGGATTTGAAAGAACCGAGATAACCCCCTGTGCACCCCATGCCATGTAAGGTAGGATTTGATCATCATTTCCACAGAAGACCGCGAAGTCTTCCGGAATCGCCGCCATCAGTTCACCCATGAAGCTGACGTCTCCACTCGCTTCTTTAAACGCCTGGATCCGAGGATGACGTGCCAATGTCACCGCTGTTTCGACGGCAATCGCAACACCAGTCCGTGACGGGACGTTGTACAGCATGATTGGTAATTGTGTAGCATCAGCAACTGCCGTGAAGTGTGCGATGAGACCAGCTTGTGATGTTTTATTGTAATAAGGCGTCACAAGCATCGCCGCGTCCGCACCGAGGCGTTCTGCGAGTAATGTTTTCTCGATCGTTACTGCCGTGTTGTTCGAACCCGTTCCTGCAATGATGGGTACTCGTCCTGCCGTGACCTGAACGGCAGTCGTCAGTAGTTGTTCGAATTCCGTATTCGTCAATGTCGAGCCTTCTCCTGTCGTCCCTCCGACGACAAGTGCCTGAATCCCTGCTGCGAGTTGTTGCTCGATCAAGCGTTCGAATACATGTAAATCCAACTCGCCTGCTTCATTAAATGGTGTGACGAGTGCTGTACCTGCTCCTTTGAACATGAAGAACTCCTCCTTTTTTATGAATGAATCGACTGTTCGATCGCTTGGCGTGCGACTTGTACGGCGTTTGACGCGGCACCTTTTCGAATGTTGTCGGCTACACACCAGAGATGGAACGTGTTCGCGAGACTATCATCTTGTCGAATCCGACCGACGTAGACGTCGTCCGTCCCGCTTGCGTCAAGTGGCATCGGATAACGCGTATTTGCGACATCATCGATGAGGACGACGCCCGGTGCGCCTTCCAGTGCTTCACGGATCGCTTCGACCGTCGTCAGTTGTGTAAACGTGACGTTGATTGCAACCGAGTGAGAATTCGTGACTGGAACCCGTACACATGTCGCACTGACTGGTAATGCTGGAAGATTGAAGATTTTCCGTGTTTCATCAATCATCTTCTGCTCTTCTTTCGTATAGCCGTTCTCAAGGAACACATCGATATGCGGCAAGATGTTATCGTGAATCGGATGCGGATAATTGACGGGCTCTTCTCCGCGTGCCCCGCGTGCCAGATCCTCGATTCCTTTTTGACCGGAACCGGATACGGCCTGATACGTCGTATAGTTGATCCGTTCGAATCCCAGTGACTGGAGCGGTGCTAAAGCGACGACGGATTGAATCGTCGAACAGTTCGGATTTGCGATCAAGCGGTCTGTCGCTTGAATCGCTTGCGGATTGACTTCTGGCACGACGAGTGGAATCGTCTCCTGCATCCGGAAGGCACTTGAATTATCAACGACGAGTGTTCCGTTTTCAGCTAGTAATGGGGCATATTGCTCACTGATCGTTCCGCCTGCTGCGAACAACGCGACATCGATCCCGTCTTCCGTGATGTTTGGCGTCAGCGCTTGGATCGTAATATCTTCTCCCTTGAACTGCACCGTGTTCCCTGCTGAACGAGCAGAAGCGTAAGCGGACAGGCGGCTGACCGGGAAGTCCAGTTCTGCGAGTACTTGTAACATTTTTTGACCGACGGCGCCGGTTGCTCCAATGACGGCTACATGATACATGCTGTTTTCCTCCTTATAACTCGAACGCGTTTGCAATCGCTGCAACCGTCCGTTCAATGTCTGCTTGTGCAATCGTGTACGAGATGCTGATTTCTGATGTCGTGACTTGATAGAACGGGATATTCTCCGCTCGGAAGATTGCGAACAATTTCGAAGCAACACCTGTTGCATCCCGCATTCCGATTCCGACGACAGACAACTTCGCGTGCTGATCGTGGCGGTCGACCTTGACTGTCGTGAAGCGATCCATGATATCTTTCAATGCTTCATCGAGGAACTCTTCCTCGTCGAGTGGACAAGAGAACGATAAGAAGATGTCACTGTCGAACGTCGTTTGACTGATCATGTCGATATTGACGTGACGGTTCGATAAGAGTTCGAAGATATCGGCTACTGCTGCATTCGTTTGCGGTACGTGTTTGATTGATACCGTCAAGACGTTCTTCGTCACACTGACACTCGTCACCGCTTTTTGTTCCATTGTTTCCGTCGCTTCCATGATCCATGTTCCCCTTTTCGATTCAAGTGTTTTCCCGACGAAGATGTGTACGCCGTATTTTTTTCCTAGTTCGACACTTCGCATTTCCATGACCTTCGACCCGAGGGCGCTCATTTCCATCATCTCATCATACGAGATATGTGGAATCGGTTGAGCAGCGGCATGGATTCGCGGATCAGCTGTATAGACACCGTCGACATCGGTATAGATTTCGCACCGTTTATCAAGGACTGCCGCAAGGGCAACTGCCGTTGTATCCGACCCACCTCGTCCGAGTGTCGTCACGTCACCAAGTTCGTTGACACCCTGGAATCCGGCGACGATGACGACATCGTACGTTTCGAGTTTTTGTCGTAACAGATCTCCATCGATCTGTTTGATCTTACTTTTCGTATGCACGCCCATCGTGCTGATTCCTGCTTGAGCGCCTGTTTGCGATAACGCTTTGACACCGAGCGAGTTGAGGGCGATGCTGAGTAATGAAATCGTCTGTTCTTCTCCGATGGCAAGCAGTCGATCGAGTTCTCTTCGCTCGGGGCGATCCGTGATGGCTTGCGCCTGAGCGATCAAAGAATCTGTCATCTTGCCCATCGCCGAAACGACGACGACGAGTTTTTCACCTTCGGCTGCGCGACTCTTCAAATAATTCGCAATAGACTGAATCTGTTCGACAGTCGCAACCGAGCTTCCACCAAATTTAAGTACAGTTGTCACAATCCTATCTCCTTTGTCCCGATACAGAAAAAAACGACGGGCCGGTAGGAGCGTTCCTACGGCCCGTCGTTATCACGATCGGACAAACGAAGACAAAGTCATTCGTTCTTTTACGTAAGATAGCGCTCCGAAACATCGGTTTCGGCAGTACAACGGATCTTAACCGTTGTACCAGCAAACAAGAAGAAGCATCTTCTCGTTCACTTCGGCGGACTTCCCCTTTCACATCATTCGGCATGCTTGCCTTCAAGAATGATGCTACTCATGTCATCCGCGCCTCTATCTGTCGGTTGTTAGTTACAGTTATAGCAGACATCTTTTGTTAAATCCAGTCATTTGACTGTTTTTTTTCAAAATTCGTCAATTCGCAAGATGCTGTTTCGCGAGTTCGAGTTGCTCCGACACGGCAGCAAACCCTGTCCCGCCGTAGCTAGTCCGGCGTGCTACTGCTTGAACCGGATCGAGGAGCGGATAGACGTCTTCTGTGATATCAGGATGGAACGTTTGATACGTCTCGAGGTTCAAATCCTTCAGGAAACAACCGTTCTGCACACAGTAAAGGACGGCTTTGCCGACGATTTCATGCGCTTCCCGGAACGGTATGCCTTTCGTTACAAGGTAGTCAGCGAGTTCCGTTGCATTCGAGAAGTCTTGCATTGTCGCCTTCTTGAGCGCTTCGGTCTTAAACGTCGCAGATTCAATCATTCCGGTGAAGATTTGAACGGACTTGAGAACGGTATCTGCTGTATCGAAGACCCCTTCCTTATCCTCTTGCATGTCTTTGTTGTAAGCGAGTGGTAATGCCTTCATCGTCGTCAAGAAGCCCATCAGGTTGCCGTAGACGCGACCTGTTTTTCCACGAATCAATTCAGCAAAATCAGGATTTTTCTTTTGTGGCATCATGCTCGAACCTGTCGAGAAGGCGTCAGACAACTCGATGAAGCCGAATTCTTGCGACGCCCAGATGATGATTTCTTCACAAAAACGTGAGAGATGCATCATGACGGTCGCGGCGATTCCGAGATATTCAATGACGAAGTCGCGATCGGAGACAGCATCGAGACTGTTCGGATAGACCGACTCAAAACCGAGCAACTCGGCAGAACGGAAACGGTCGATCGGGAACGTGGTCCCCGCGAGCGCGCCTGCCCCGAGTGGTGATTTCCGGATCCGTTTTTGATTGTCCGTCAACCGTTCGACATCACGTTCGAACATCCAGAAATAAGCGAGCAAGTGATGCGCAAGCGAGATTGGTTGTGCCCGTTGCAAATGCGTATACCCCGGCATAACCGTCTCGATATGTTGCTCAGCTTGTTCCGTAATGACCGATTGGAGCTCGCGTAATGCCGTCGTCAACGCTTCGACATGCTGCTCCATCCATAGATGTAAATCGGTTGCGACTTGATCGTTTCGGCTCCGTGCCGTATGCAGTTTCCCTGCAACTGGACCGATCTGTTCCGTCAACAAACGCTCAAGATTCATATGAATGTCTTCGTCCGCTAATGTGTAGGAATGGTCCTTTAACGTCGCTTCGAGTTGCTTTAATCCTTGCTGGATTTGTGTCCACTCATCTTGAGCGAGAATCCCTTGTTCAAATAACATCTGTGCATGTGCGAGACTGCCTTTCAAATCAACGCTTGCTAATTTTTGATCGAACGTGATTGATGCTCCGAAGGCTTCCGCTTGAGCGGAAGCACTTTCCGTAAAACGTCCACCCCAGAGTTTGGTCATTTCGTTACACCCGCCTGACGATGTACACTCGCATGCGTTGAAACGGCAAGACCGTGTAATTTGATGAAGCCTTTTGCTGCTTCATGATCGAATGCATCTTCTTTCGTGTACGTCGCAAGTTTCTCATCATAAAGCGAGACAGCCGACTGACGACCTGTGACAGTTGCATTTCCTTTGAACAGTTTAACGCGAACTTCTCCTGTGACGTCCTGTTGTGTCGCCGTCAAGAAAGCTTTCAATCCTTTCGTCAATGGCGCATGGAAGAGACCGTTGTAGATCGTTTCTGCATATTGTTTGCTGAGTAATGGTTTGAAATGCGCGACGTCCTTCGTCAATGTAATCGTCTCGAGTGCAGCGTGCGCTTTGAGTAAAACAGTTGCGCCTGGGCACTCATAGACTTCCCGCGATTTGATACCGACGAGACGGTTCTCGACGTGGTCGATCCGTCCGACCCCATGTGCTCCAGCGATGATATTCAGTTCCGTAATCAGTTTCGCTAATGGATACGTCGTCCCGTTGATAGAAACTGGAACACCTGCTTCAAAGCCGATAATGACTTCTTCTGCCTGATCCGGAGCGTCTTCTGGTGCTACCGTCAACGCATATGCGTCTTGTGGTGGTTCTGTCCATGGATTTTCTAGGACGCCACATTCATTACTCCGTCCCCAAAGGTTCATGTCAATCGAGTATGGGCTATCGAGGTTGATCGGGATTGGCACATTGTTTTCTTTCGCATAGGCGATCTCTTCTTCCCGTGACCATTTCCATTCCCGAACCGGTGCGATGACTTCGAGTGACGGATCAAGTGCCGCGACCGAAACTTCGAACCGGACCTGGTCATTCCCTTTTCCGGTACATCCATGTGCGACCGCCGTTGCACCATATTCATGCGCGACTTCGACGAGTTTTTCTGCGATCAACGGACGCGAAAGCGCTGAGATCAACGGATAGGCATTTTCGTAATGGGCGCCATATTGAAGTGCTGGCAAGACAAAGTCTTGTGCGAATTCTTCTTTGACATCGAGAACGATTGATTCGATCGCACCGACGAGGAGTGCTTTTTCCTTGATGACGGATAAATCTTTTCCTTCTCCGACATCCATGCATAAGGCAATGACATCATAGTCCTTGCTCAACCATTTGATGGCTACTGATGTATCGAGTCCTCCAGAGTACGCTAAGATTAATTTTTGCTTTGACATGTATAATTCCCTCCTGGTTTTTAATTCATTTGTCTGTATAAAAATTCACTATGAATTATATATATACATAGAAAACAAAAAAAAGAAACCCTTTTTGCAGGATTTCTTTCAAAACAACTTACATTTTCTTCTCCATCGTCCGGTGTGGAATGCCCGCATCGTCGAATTCATCGGAGACGATCGTATACCCAAGACCTTGATAAAACAGGATGGCTTGGACTTGTGCACCGAGTGTCAGCAGTTGTTTTCCTTCACGTCGCGCGATACGTTCCATCGCCTGCATCAACTCACCACCGTATCCTTTTCCTCGGGCTGTCGACAGCGTCGCCACACGTTCCACCTTCATCCGTTGGTCGTCATATGGACGTGTGCGACCCGTTGCAACCGGTCGACTCTGTTCATCGAGGACAAGCAGATGAATCGCTGTTTCATCATGTGTATCGTATTCAAGATGACGTGGTACGCCTTGTTCCTCGACAAAGACACGCTCCCGGATCATCCGAACGGCTTGTTGTTGTTCTGCTGTACGTACTTGAATGACTGTCATGAGTGATATTCCTCCCGTAATCGATCGACATATGCCATCGCATCATCCCGATTCGTAAATTGTGCTTGTGCCTGAACTGCACTTCCTCCACCTCGTCCATTGAATGCTTGGACATGCGCTTTAGCGAACTTCCCAAGATGGGGTTCCCCTGGACTACTCATCAGTAGTTTGTTTGTCGTCGCATTCCAGACGACGCCGACGCGTCCCGCTTCTTGGATCGCTTTAGCGAGTTGCTCGGACGTTTTGATTTCTTCATTCAGATGTTCAAATACCAGAATGCCTTCTTGTTGTTCTAAAGCTTGAGTGAGCGTGAATGTTGCAAGTTGTTCCTGAGCGTGTTCGACCTGTTTCGTTAAGCGTTTCTGTTCTTCTTGTAACGCTTGAACGGCTTCTAGCATTTGAACCGGCTTGACTGACAAAGCTTGCGCCGCTTCCCGTAAGACTCGTCGTTCTGACTGAATGAGTTGGTATGCCCGTTCCTTTGCGACATAGGATAGACGAATGTTCCCACGAATCCGTTCGACCCCAGTAAAGAGAATCAACTCGAGCTGTGCCGTCGAATCGAGATGCGTCCCACCACAGGCACTATAATCAAGTGTGCCGATTTGAACGACACGAATTCGTCCCTCGACTTGTGGTGTTTTTCGTAATGGTAGACGTAGTGCTTCCACCTCGTCATATTCAGTCGCCGTGATCGGTAATCCTTGTTCAATCACATGCCGTAATCGTCGATCCAGCTGTTCTTGTTGAAGAGTTGTCCATTCAGGTGTCTCGATATCAAGCGTCGAAACTTCACTTCCCGTCCGAAAACTAAGCGTTTTGATATTCGATTCATCGTGTAAGATCGCTGAGATGACGTGTTGTGCCGTATGTTGCGCCGCATGATCGATCCGGACCGCATCATCTATGATACCGGCGACGTCTTCTGTGAGCGGAGTCGCCAGTTGATGCCAGACGACACCGTCTTCGATTTGAACGTCAAGGACAGGTTGGTTGTTCAATGTTCCACGATCCGCTGGCTGTCCACCGCTCTCCGGATAAAAGTAACTTTTCTCTAAAGCAACCCAATAACCGTCTACTTGTTTTGTCGCACGAAGGGATGTCTGAAAGGTTCGGACATCGGATTCTATTTGTTCGGGGCGCATGCCTCGACCACCTTTCTCTGTCAGTTTCACTCTGTATTATGCCATATTTCATCCAGAACCGTTTGTCGACTTGCCTTTTTCCTAGTACACTAGACGAAAGACTACCGATCGCGAAGGGACGAAATGCCGTGATTCAGCATATCAATAAAAATTCACCACTCCCCATTTACTATCAAATTGAAGCTGCCTTAAAACAACAAATCGAAAGCGGCGTCCTTCAACCTGGAGATTTGATTCCGTCCGAGCGCGAATTCGCCGAGGCCCACCAAATTAGCCGAATGACGGTTCGTCAAGCCATTTCAAACTTGGTCAACGCTGGTTACTTGATTCGTCAAAAAGGACGAGGAACATTCGTCGCGAATAAAAAAATCGTCATGCAACTTTCCGGTTTGACGAGTTTCTCGGAAGAGATGGAACATCTTGGACTAGAACCGACGAGTGCGCTCCTCTCCTATCAAATCATCGACGCGTCGATGACGATCGCAAATAAGCTCCGGATTCGTGAAGGCGCATCCGTATATGAATTGAAACGTTTACGTATTGCTGATGAGCAAGCTCTTGCTCTTGAAACTGTCTACATCCCAGAGCAACTCTTGCCTGGACTCGATCAAGACGTCGCGACCGCATCACTCTATGCATTTGCTGAAGCGAGTGGATTAAACCTCGGACGTGCGAGTCAAACGTTTGAATCACGTCTCGCGACAAAGGAAGAAGCGAGTCACCTTGGCTTGTCGACCGCTTCGCCTGTCTTATCCGTCGAGCAACTGACGTATCTCGCGACGGAACAACCGTTTGAATACGTCATCTCTGCTTACCGAGGAGACCGATATACCTTCACTGTCGAAATGGAACGCCAACGCTGAAAAACCCCTCGAATCGCCATGCTGTGACGGTGATTCGAGGGGTTTTCGTGTATAGATTACTGCGCAGGGATCGTTTCTGTCTCTGGTGCTTGTTCTGTCGTATCTTGTACAGCATCCGTTTCATCTGCGATCGGCTTGACTTCTTGACCTTGCATCGCTTTCGCTAAGTTGCTCTTCACTTGTTCCAGTTGATTCGGATCGAGGTGGTATTCCCATTTCCCGCTAATGCCGATATAGCCTTCTCCAGCGAGCTGATACTCCGTTGTGTCACGGAGTGCTGCAGTGAAATCTGCTAAGCGTGTGTAATCATTCGGTCCTAAGTTTGTTTCAACATTATCACCCACGGCATCCAAAATATCACGGTATGCACTGAGCGAACGGAAACTTGCCGCTTCTTTTGCGACCGCTTGAATGACTTGCATCTGTTTTTGTCCGCGACCGATATCACCGAGCGGATCATCATGACGGTTCCGGACATAGGCCAGTGCCTGTTCCCCCGTCAAATGTTGCTTTCCTTTATCAACGGTGATGGTACCCGCTTTACGTTTTGAATCTTGTTCTTTAAACGCATACCGTACATCGATATTGACACCATCTAATGCATCAATCAATTGAACGAATCCTTGGAAATTAACTTTGATGACGTGATCGATTTGAATCCCGAGTAGGTTTTCTGTCGTTTCACGTGCTAATTTAATGCCGTTGTAGGAATTCGATTTATCCATCGAACCGAAGTAAAGGGCATGTGTGATCTTATCTTGCTCAACACCTGTCTTGCCGTAAGGGATATCATACTTCGAATAATCGATGTTCACGAGTGAATCACGTGGGATACTCGTCAACACTAATTGCTCCGTCTTTTTGTTCAAAATTCCGACGATCATGACGTCTGAACGAGCTGGTTCATGACGTTCCTTGCTTTTTTTCGTTTCATCCGTTCCGAGAATCAAGAATGATTCAGACGGAACATCATCATATTTAGAGCTCACTTTTGAGCCGGGAATCTTAATCTGCGTCTTTGCCAATGTTTCTTGCGTTTTGATAAAAACAGCTCCAGCATAACCAGAACCGATGATTGTGACGAGCAGGACGAGTGCAGCGACGACTTTCATGAACATCTTGCCAGCACTTGGCTGTCTCTTTCGTGCGGATCGCGTTTCCATCATGTAAACCCTCATTTTCATGTAAATTTTCCGTAAAGTTCGCTAATCTCCATTATCCGGACATTTAATGAAATGTCAATTTACGTTTCGATTAAAGAAACCGCACAGAATAGTTGCATCTAAAATAATTCCGGTATCGTAGCACTTTGCCTGATTAGCATGAATGCTACCAGCATGTCGTCTTTCGTGATTTCCTTACCTATCTCGCCTTAAAATATAAAATCGCATGAGACCGGGCTTTATTCCCTTCTTTCAAGAACTACAAAAAAGGTACAAAGCCAATTGATGGGGTGGCTCTGTACCTTCTAATTCATTCGTGTTTCTCCATCATGCTTGCATGAAATTCAAATAAGCAGCCCGCCCTGTACGTTTAGCGTCATCTGACAATAAAGAGGCGGCCTCTTCGTCGAGGATCACCATGACATCGGCATGGCGTTTGAGTACGGTCGCCGGACAATCCGTTGTCGCGACCCCTTCCATCATATCGCGGACGGCTTCTGCCTTTCGTTCGCTTGAAGCAACGAGAAGGATTTTTTTTGCTTCCATGATCGTACCGATTCCCATCGTGATCGCTTTCGTCGGCACTTCCTCCAATCGATCAAAGAAACGTTGATTCGCTTCTCGCGTCGATTCCGTTAATTCCGTCACGTGTGTCTTCGCATCGAACGGCGTACCCGGTTCATTGAAGGCGATGTGTCCATTCGCTCCGATTCCGAGCAATTGGATATCGATTCCTCGCTTGCGCACGAGCGCCTCGTATCGTTCACTTTCTTTAACCGGATCTTCCGTATTCCCGATTGGTACGAAAGACTCCTTGAAACGTACATCATTAAACAAGTGTTCTTGCATGAACGTATGGTAGCTTTGTGGATGTTCTGGGCTGAGACCGACATATTCATCTAGATTGACCGTCGTCACATGTCTGCAGTCAAGCGAGTCCTTCCGCCATTCTTCATACACACCGACTGGTGAACTGCCCGTCGCAAGCCCTACTGTTAATCCTTCCGGATGACGCTCAATTTCCTGTTTCAAAAATTGATACGCCACATGCGCTAATTCTTCTCCTTTTTCTACAATCATCCATTTCATGAGGTAGACTCCTTTCCGTTCGTGATCCGGTATCGCGTACCACGATGAATCGTTTCTTGAATGTGTAATCCCTCGTCGAGCAACACAATATCCGCATCCTTACCGACCGAGAGACTTCCCTTTTGTGTCAACTGAAGCTCTTTTGCCGCATTGACCGATGTCATACGAACCGCTTCTTCGAGCGTACAACCTGTATAGGCGATGATGTTTCGTAAAGCGGCGTCCATCGTCAAAATACTTCCGGCTAAACTACCATTCTCAAGGCGTGCCGCACCGTCTCGAACGAATACAGCTTGTCCCCCTAACTCGTATTCACCTTCTGCGAGTCCTTTGGCGCGCATCGCATCCGTGATGACGATCAATCGATCTGCACCCTTCATCCGGTAGGCGAAGTCCACCATTTCCGGTGCACTATGAATCCCGTCCGGAATGATCTCGGCATAGACTTCCGGCGTTAGGAGACAGTACCCGACTGTTCCCGGTTCCCGGTGATGCAGCGCACGCATTTGATTGTAGAGATGAGTACCATGGGTGACATGACCAGCTTGGTTTTGGGTATACGTCGCATCCGTATGGCCGGCAGACGGAATCGCACCCGTTAATCGCACTGCCTCCTCGAATGCACGCGCTCCCGGGCGTTCTGGGGCATAGGTCACGAGTTTGATCGTATTGCCAGACGCTTCCTGCCATTTCAGGAACTGTTCGACATCGGGTTCAACGATATATTCGCGCGGTTGCGCACCAGCATAATCCGGGTTGATAAACGGTCCTTCGAGATGAACACCGACGATCGTCGTGTCCTTTTCCTCAACGACTGTTCGCACCGTCTCGAGCGCTCGTGTGATGTCTGCCCAATCTTGGGTGATCGTCGTCGCTAAAAAGGACGTCACGCCTTCTTGTAACATCTGTCGGCTGAAATGATGCAACCTTTCGGCATCTCCATCCATGACATCGACATCATATCCCCCATGAATGTGCACATCGATCATTCCAGGAATGAGTGATTGATGGTGCGCATCAATCGTCTCTTCTCCTGCGATTTCCTCAAATTCCGACATTGTTCCAATCGCCTCGATGGTTCGGTCAAAGCGAATGAACCCGTCTTCAATCGTCTGCTCTCCCGTGTAAATCCGGGCATTGATGATCACTGTCATCTGGCATCACCCTTTCTCTATCCGTTCCATGACTTGCTTTCGTATTTAGTATAACGTGATTATTTCTAGTTGTATAGACCTTTATACATTTGAACTGAAATTGCAAAAGGGCGATCCCGTTTGTCATTAGACAAAGGGTCGCCCTTTGTATACCCGTCTACTGCCATCTTCATGCGTCAGTCGATCAGGGTAATAAAATTCGGTCTTTCTTTCGAGAAATCAGACGCGTCGCTTTTAAGATTGCTATCGGTAACGATTGCCGCTTTCGGTAAGCAAGGTAGCGCCCTTCCCATTTTGGATCGTATTTTTCTTTGTATCGTCGTAGACCCGTGAAACTATACATGTAACGAATATTATTGAAGACATCTGCCGCCACACGTTCTTGCCAGAAGGACGTTTCATCCTCGCCGACGGACGAGAGTGGCGCCATTCCCATGTTGAATGTCCGGTAGCCTTCTTCTTTCGCATATTCGAATAGCCGAATGAACATCGCATCCATGATCCCGTTCGGTCCGTCCGGTCGAAAACGCATCAAGTCAATCGATAGGACCCCCTCTTGGTAAGCAGGCATGAACGTCATGAATCCGATCAACCGTCCTTCCGCTTCACGCATGATGCCGATTGGTGCTCGATTTAAGTAAGGTTTGTGGAAGTAACCGAGTGAGAAGCCTTTTTCAGACTTCCCACCTAACCATTCATCCGAGACCTCTTGCAGTTCTGCTAACAATGTATCCGAAAAAGGTGGCTCGATCACTTCAAACGTCATACCTTCTCGTTCAAAGCGATTTTTAATCGAGCGAAGTCCAGCTCGTTTTTTTCCTGATACGGTGAAAGACGGAATATCGACGATCGCTTCTTCGCCGAGTTTGAAGAAGTTGAAGCCGAAATCATGATACAGCGACATGTTTTGTGCTTGAATCTGATAGATGTTCGGAATGTATCCGAGATCTTCGACACGGCGCAGGAAGGAGGCGATGACTTGTGAATGCTCCTTTGGATCTCCACTTGGATCACCGAGTACCATGATCCGGTTGCCAGTCTGACTGAACTGAATGAACGAACGACCTGTTTCGGAAAAGAAGAAGCGCTTATCTCCGAGAAACGCCAAATGGCTCAAATAATTGCCACCCTGTTCACGTAATACCGTTTCGATTTTTTCAGCATCGAACCGCTCCCCGAGCACCGGTTGATTAAATGTGTTAAACAAGCGTATGAAAACTAATCCATAAACGAGCGCAAAGATGGATGAGCTCGCGGCAAACATGAAAATCTCATGCGACGGATACACTTCTGTTCCGTCTGCCGACCCGAGTGTATAAAAAGCGTATCCGAAAAAGACGAACCCGCCAATGTACAACAGACCAACGAACGCAACCCGGATGAAACGCGACGTCGTAATCAGTGTCCGTTCCCGATGAAACGCGTTACGAGACATCAGTAACAATCCGAGGACGACGACGACGGCAAGGAAGGAAATCAAGTTAAATCCACGAAGTGCCATCCCGACCAGCGCGAAGAACGATGCGCCATACATCATATACAAGGAACGCTTCGTTCGACGATAGAGCGCCGTCGATAAGAGGACAAATAATAGTCCGCCCATCAAAAAGAAACTGTTTGCGAGCAACAACGCTTCATGGGGCAATTTAGATTCCAGATATTCATATTGTGTCGAGACCGGTGGCAAAATCGCTAGCCCCCAGATCGTGATACCCGCGACAAGCGTAATCAACGCTAAGGTGAAGTGACGAATTTTACTGAGGAATCGCAATTGCAAGCGCCAAATGACACCCCCGACCTCAACCGACGGACCAACAATGGGTTTATCTTCGATCATCTTGACGACTGGACCACTAAACTCTCGAGCCGAGAAGACGACACCGATTAAGAAGGGAATTAAGTAATAAACGAGACGATAAATCAATAATCCCGTCAAGACGATGCCTTCCTCGACTCCTGCACGTTGCATGCCGATCAAAAAGACTAAGTCGAATGAACCGAATCCGCCGGGTACCATCGAAATCAAACCGGCTGTCGCAGCGATGATGAAGACACCGATCACTTTTGCAAAACTGACGTCTGTTCCGAGTGCTGCCAAAATGAGATAGACGACGACACCGGCACTAAACCACTCCGCAAACGATACAACGGAGTATAAGGCAATCGATTTCGGATGAATGCTGCTGTTCCCACGTCGAAACGAGAACAATAGATAGAGCGGGAAGAATAAGGCAACACCGATGATGACAGGCCATAACCATTTCTTCATTTCAAGCACTTCAAACGCTGGGAAGACGTGCAAGAGGGATAACGTCGATAAGATTGACAAACCGCTAATCAATGTCGGCGCCATCCAACCGATCGCTTTCAACAGGCGTCCGCCTTCAACGAATGGTCGATACAGGGCGGACCGGATGGCCACCCCTGCGAGACCTCCGAAACCGATGATGCCATTAAAGGAGTTCGCAATCCAGGACGCTCGGAAAATCAATCCGACTGGTGCTTTTGCTTCTAGCGAGCGCAACAAAAAGAAGTCATAAAAGAACATTGTCGAGACTGCCACGAGACCTGCGAGAATCAACAGGATGAACTGCCAAGATGGTACTTGGCGGATCGCTTGAATCGATTCCTTTAGAGACAAACTGCGTAATTCATTTTGTCCTTGATAAAAAATGAATCCGATCAAGACGATCGGCAAGATGATCTTCGCAATCGTCATGAGCCGTTGTTTTGAGAATTTCAAGATGCCAGCCTCCTTGATTTACGGATTAAGTACATAAGACGAACAAGCAATAGTGTCGCTCCGACCGCAAGACCGATGATCAATCCCCACCAGTATCCATCTGGTCCAAGTGCTGTGTAGCGTTCAAGATAAAAACCTAATGGTAGTCCAATGACCCAGTAGGCTACGATCGTCAATAAGAAGGTGACGTTGACGTCCTTGAACCCACGTAGTGCACCTTGCGTTGGTGCAGCGACGGCATCTGACAATTGGAAGAAAATCGCGAGAATCATAAAGTGTGCAGCTGCTTCGATGACTTTTGGGTCTCGACTATATAACGCTGCGAGTTCTTCATTCTTTAAGTACAACAGGATACCGGAAAACACGGAAACCGCAACACACATCGTCAACCCGATGCCAACATACTGAACCGCATCCTTGATCCGTTTAGCACCGACCTCGAAACCGACTGTGATTGTCAATGCGGACGCAGCGGACAACGGAATCATATAGACGAACGAGGCGAAGTTGATGGCAGCCTGATAGGCACCGATGATGACGTCGCCATACGCTCCAAGCAACAAGGTGACGGCTGAAAAAATACTGACTTCTGAAAAAATCGCGAGACCGATCGGCGCACCGAGTAGAATCAATTCCTTGATCCGCTTCATGTCCGGACGGTAAAAACGTCGGAGAACACCAAGACGCTGGAACAGCTCTCCTTTCATGACGACAGCGATGATTGCTAGACAAAGAATCCAGTACGTGATGGCAGTCGCAACTCCCGCACCGACACCACCGAGTTCCGGAAAACCGAAGTTTCCGAAAATGAATAGATAATTGAAAAGGACGTTAATGGGTAAAGAGATTAGTAGTAAGACCATCGTAATGTTCGATTTTCCTAATGAATCGATGAGTGTTCGTAAGACGAAGAAAACGAACATCGGCACGATGCCGAGCGCTAGCATCACGAGATAGTTCCGCGCGACTTCGCGCGCTTCTACCGATAACTCCATCCGCTCGAGAATCGGATTGACAGCGAGAAGTCCGATGACGACTGTCAAACCGATGATCACGACAGCGACGTACAACGCCTGCATGACGATCCGTTTGACTTCCCGCTCGCGTTTCGCTCCCATCGCTTGGGAAACGAGCGGCGCGACGGCAAGTAGAATACCGGTCAATCCTGTGTAAACAGGTGCCCATAGACTCGTTCCGACACCGACTCCTGCTAAATCAGCAGAGCCATATCGACCGGCCATGACCGTATCAAAAAAACTGATTAAATAAAACGCGACTTGCGTTACGAGAATTGGAAAGAAGATTTTCATGAATTGTTTCATCTTTCCTGAGAACGTAACTGTTTCTAACATGTTTCCACCACATTTCAGGAGGAGTCCTCCTTAATTTTAAAACGCATCATTCTTGAACTCTTACGAAATCAATCCAAGGAGGGATTCATCTCATGAACCATCGAGATACTGAAAAGCTAACTTTTGAACTACTCGAGACCTGGTCTACCTTCAATCATTATGCCAAAGAATCACAAACGTTTGAAAATCCGGAAGATATCCATCAAGCCCGGATTCGCTTGCGGAAACTGATCACGTTCGCTCGATTGGTCGAGTTGACGGAAGAACCCGTCTATTTGATTTGGAAGCGTCTGATGCACGCCTTCGGTGAAGTGCGCGATCTCGACGTACAGCTCGAAGCGACTTCGAAAAAAACAGAAATCGACCAATTGTTCGCAAACCATGTCGCCTTACAACTCCAAGGAAAACGTTCGACCTTGATTGAGACGATGCATCTCTTGATCTCAAATGAACTAGATCGATCCGTCCGTCGATTTTTAGCGAGTCCGATGACAAAACGCCTCAAGCGGATGTCAGAAAAAGAACTGATTCATGCCGCGGAGAAACGCTATGAGAAAAAACGTGAACAATTTGAAAAAGTACAACGAAAGGATGGTCCAAAACGTATCGAACGGATGCATGAGTTGCGGCTTGCGACGAAAGCGTACCGCTATACGGTCGAGTACTTGCGTCCCTATACGAATCAACCGAAGTCCGCTGTCGATCGTCTAAAAACTACCCAGACGCAACTCGGACATATCAATGACACGTATCAGCGACTAGAAAGATGGCGGTCATTCGAGGTTCCGACTGCTTATCAAGCAGAGCGCTTGCATCAGATCAAACGCTTAGAGGATGAACTGCGTAACGCACTCGATCAAGTTGAGATCGCTCACGGGTGACGTTGAACAAGTAGTTCAAGCATCTTTGTTCCGGCAATCGAATTGCCTTTCGCGTCAAGGGAAGGACCAAACACACCGATTCCGAGATCAGCCATATCGAAATCACTTCTACCACAGGCAACGACCGCACCGGAAACACCACTTTTTCCAGGAAGTCCGACTTGGACAGAAAATTCTCCAGATGCATCATACATGCCACATGTCGTCATGATGGCCCGGATGATTCGTGCGTTACGACGCGAGATGACTTGACGCCCGGATGGCGTTTTTCCAGATGTACTTAAAATTTTCCCCATCATGGCAAGTCCTTTACAGTTCGTCAAAATCGCACATTGTTTCGTGTAGACGTCGATGATCTCTTCGACGTTGCCTTCGATGACGCCGTGATAGCGCATGAAGTAGAGCAACGCTCGGTTCAAATCTGTTGTTTCGAATTCTGATTCAGCGACATCTGCGTCATATTTTACCATTTCTACTTTAATATCCAATAGTTTTGCGATGAATTGACGCAATTGCAGTAATTTATCCGCAGCATCCGTTCCCGGCAACATGCTGGTCACTGCTAGTGCTCCTGCATTGATCATTGGATTGAGCGGTTTTGTCGGAATCGTCTCTTCAAGTTTCGCAATCGAATTGAACGCATCACCCGTCGGTTCCATCCCAACTTTCGAAAAGACATAATCTTCTCCGAATGTCTCGAGGACGAATGCCAGTGTAATGATCTTCGACACACTCTGTAATGTAAACATCGTATCCGCATCACCTGCCGAAACGAACGTCCCGTCGGCATTACAGACAGCGATACCAAGTTGGGTCGGATCAACTTTCGCAAGCTCTGGGATGTAACTTGCGACTTGTCCAAGCACCGTATACGGACGACACTCCTCAATCAACTCCTCAAGTTGGGCTTGTGTAACATTCATGGCGTTCCCTCTTTCTCTTTTTTTCTAGCTTATCACGCATCTGGTGGATGCGGATATGGTTCTTCCGTAAACGCTAAAAGGAGTCGACTCGTTTCAGCCGAGTCGACTCCTTTTTCTAGCATCTGCTTTATCCGTTTACGACTAGTTCACCGTCTGCTACATCGATCGCAATCTGGGAACCATCTTGAATCGCCCCACTGATCAAAGCTCGGGCAAGCTTCGTCTCAATCGTCCGTTGCATATAACGGTTGATTGGACGCGCACCGTATTGCGGTTCGAATGCTTCTTCAAAGATCAGCGTCTTCGCAGCATCCGTGACATTAATCGTAATGCCGCGTCCAGACAAGCGAGAAGTCATCTTCTCGACCGCTTTGTCGATGATTCGTTCGATCTCTGTCCGGTGGAGTGGATGGAACAAAATCGTATCATCAATCCGGTTTAAAAATTCCGGTCGGAAGTGACGCTTCAGTTCTTGGCGAACGGCTTCTTCTTCCGCCGCATCGATGACACCATCTTTTGCTGCTTCAAGCAAGATGGGCGCACCGATGTTTGATGTCATGATGACGATCGTGTTCTTGAAGTCGACGACACGTCCTTGCGCATCTGTTAACCGACCATCGTCGAGCAACTGAAGCAAGATATTGAAGACATCTCCGTGCGCTTTTTCGATCTCATCGAATAGAAGAACCGAATACGGGCTCCGTCGGACGGCTTCCGTCAATTGACCGCCTTCTTCATAACCAACGTATCCTGGAGGCGCACCGACTAGGCGGGAGACATTGTGTTTTTCCATATACTCCGACATATCGATGCGGACGATATGATCTTCACTATCAAACATCGCTGCCGCCAAGGCTTTTGCAAGTTCTGTCTTCCCGACTCCTGTCGGACCGAGGAACAAGAACGAGCCGATCGGACGATTCGGATCCTTGATACCTGCTCGCGCTCGAATGACAGCATCCGCGACGAGACGAACCGCTTCGTCTTGACCGAAGACACGCTCATGAAGCGTATCCTCGAGATAGAGTAGCTTTTCCCGTTCGCCCTGCGCGAGCCGCGTCACTGGAATGCCGGTCCATTTCGAGACGATGTCGGAGATTTCTTCTTCCGTCACCGCTTCCCGAACCAGTTCGTGGGAGACGTGTTCAGATGATTCTTCCGCGACTTTCAGACGCGCTTCAAGGTCTGGAATTTGACCGTACTTGATTTCTGATGCCCGGTTTAAGTCATAGCGCCCCTCGGCTTCTTGTAACGCCAGTTTCGCTTTCTCAAGATCCGCGCGTAACTGTTGGACACTTTGCGAACTCTCTTTTTCCCGTTCCCATCTTGTCCGAAGCGCACTCTCATCTTCTCGGGCAGAACTGAGTTCTTGCTGTAAGACGGCAAGTCGTTTCCGGGATGCTTCATCCGTCTCTTTCTTTAATGCTGCTTCCTCGATCTCGAGCTGCATGACCCGGCGGACGAGGGAATCGAGTTCAGCCGGCATCGACTCCATATCCGTCCGAATCATCGCACATGCTTCATCGACGAGATCAATCGCTTTATCTGGCATGAACCGATCCGTAATATACCGATCGGATAACATCGCCGCCGCGACGAGTGCATTGTCATGAATCCGCACACCGTGGTGAATCTCGAACCGTTCCTTTAATCCACGCAGAATAGAAATCGTATCCTCGACATCCGGTTCCGCGACGAGGACTTGTTGGAAGCGACGTTCGAGCGCTGGGTCCTTTTCGATATACTTCCGGTACTCGTCAAGCGTCGTCGCACCGATACAGTGCAATTCTCCTCGCGCAAGCATCGGCTTGAGCATGTTTCCGGCATCCATTGCGCCGTCCGTCTTTCCGGCACCAACGATCGTATGCAGCTCATCGATGAATAAGAGAATCTGTCCTTCGGCTTCCTTGACTTCATTCAAGACCGCCTGCAGGCGCTCTTCGAACTCACCACGGTATTTTGCACCAGCGACGAGCGCACTCATGTCTAAACTGAACAACTGCTTGTTTTTGAGACTCTCGGGTACATCTCCTCGGACGATCCGTTGCGCGAGTCCTTCAACGATTGCCGTTTTCCCGACACCAGGTTCTCCGATTAAGACGGGATTATTTTTAGTCTTCCGACTTAAAATCCGGATGACACGTCGAATTTCATCGTCACGACCGATGACTGGATCCGTTTTCCCGGACCGGAAGTCCGCTACGAGATCGCGTCCATATTTTTTCAGCACATCAAACGTCTCTTCGGGATTTTTCGTCGTGACCTTGCGATTGCCTCGCATACTGACGATCGCTTCCCGAAGTGTCTCTTCCGTAATGCCTTGACGACGTAAATATTGAGTTGCTGGACTTGATTGTTTGATCAGGGCTAATAATAAGTGCTCAACGGAGACGTAGTCATCCTGCATGAGTCGCGCTTCCGTCTCCGCTTCCGTCAACACGTTCAGCAACGAGCCCCCGATCCGTGGCGTCGTCGCCTGGGACAGAGCCGGAAGCTTACCAATCGCTTCGTCAATCGCTGCATTCAATGTCTCAATCCGTTGATTCAACTTTTCAAAAATGACCCGTGCAATTCCCTCTTCTTGAGCAAGTAAGGCAAGTAACAAATGCCACTCTGTGATTTCACTATGACGACGTTGTTTCGCAATCGCTTGGGCAGAGACGATTCCCTCATGTGCCCGATTCGTTAAACGTTCAAAATCCATCCTTGATCACTCCTTCACTGCAAGTTGACGTTCCCACTCTTCATAAAAGGCGCGGTCCATCTCAGGTAACTTGACTTCGAGTTGGACGAGTAATGCCCCACGATGACCATTCGCTTGACTCAGACCACGATTTGGAATCCGAAGTCGTGCTCCTGGTTTTGTGCCCGGTTTGACTTTCAGTTTAATTCGTTTTCCTTCAAGTGTATCTGCGACGACTTCTCCTCCAAGTACAAGTGTCGTCGGATGAACGCGGACGGTCGAGATGACGTCTTGGTCGACCCGTCGGAACTGATCGTCATCCTTCAGGTGAATCGTCACGTAAACATCTCCCGCGACACCTTGTCGGTTACGCATCGAACTTTTTCCACGTAAGCGGACTTTTTTGCCGTCATAGACATCTTTCGGTAGCGTCAACTGAATCGAACCAGTCGCAAGACGCACCGTGACTTTTTCATTCGTACTGAGATGACTGAGTGGAACCGTCAATTCAAGCTCTTCATCGGTCGACACTTCTTCCTGACTAAAGAACGAACCGAACATGTCTTCAAATCCGAACGATTGTCCAGGTCGTGTCCGTCCACCACCTCCGAACTGTCGGAACAGATCTTCATAATCTCCAGCGCCCCCAGCTCCAGCACCTGCCATCCGGTCGAAGTTACTGCCGTATCGATCGTACTGGGCTCGTTTCTCCTCATCCCCAAGCACATCGAAGGCTTCTTGGATATCCTTGAAGCGCTGGTCCGCACTCGCCTCCTTGTTGACGTCTGGGTGATATTGCTTCGCCAGTTTGCGGTACGCGCGCTTGATATCTTGATTCGATGCATCCTTTGCGACACCGAGTGTTTGATAATAGTCTTTTGCCATTCGAGTTCACTTCCTTTTCCTATACTTCATTACCTTAATTATAAAAGTCACATCTTAATTGGTCAAATATAGTCAAACTTTTTTCTGACATTCTGTTCTCTTTTCACTTTACGTCCTTGCGACAAACAAGTTTCACCGGCTGAACCATGTTATACTGATAGCCAAACAGGAAATGAACGATGGGAGGATCTACAGATGGACGGTAAAACACGTAAAAATATCACACCTGGTCTTAAAGTCAGCATCGTGTTGAAACAAGATCAACGAACAGGTAAACGAACAGAAGGCATCGTTAAAGACCTTCTCACGAAATCACCGCAGCATCCGCACGGGATCAAAGTACGCCTAGAAGACGGACAAGTTGGTCGTGTTCAAGAAATTTTAGGTTAAAAAGACAATAATCGCTCGCCCTGATTCCTTTTCGGAGTCAAGACGAGCGATTTTTTCATGCTTCAGCAGTTTGTTCTAAATACCGCCACGTTGCTTCGACTAGAATAC
The DNA here is from genome assembly GCF_000632205.1 of Exiguobacterium sp. RIT341. NCBI lineage: Bacteria > Bacillati > Bacillota > Bacilli > Caryophanales > Exiguobacterium > Exiguobacterium sp. RIT341. Next base: position 26,783 of record NZ_JFYW01000011.1, on the reverse strand, counting down.
GCGCTGCGTCAAGCATCGCTGGCTCTTTAAAATCAAACTGGGGATGATGATGCGGTGGATAGGAAGCGTCCCCGGCTCCTGTAAAGAAAAATGCACCGGGTACGTGTTGCAGATAATACGCGAAGTCCTCGCCGCCCATTGTCGGTTCGATTTCAAATACATGCTTGTCTCCTAAGATTTCTCGTGCGACGGATTCGATCAATACGGTGGGTACCGCATGGTTGACGACAGCTGGATACCCTTTTTCGTATGTAAATTGATACGTCGCTCCGACCGCCTGACAGATTCCTTTGATCGTCTGCTCCATCCGCTCAATGATTTCGTCCGCTGTCGCTTCATTAAACGTTCGGACCGTTCCTGTTAATGTCGCTTGATCTGCGATGACATTAAACGTATCCCCCGCGTGCAACGTTCCGACGGTCACGACTGCCGGCTCTAGCGGATTAAGTTGACGACTGACGATCGATTGTAATTCCTTGACGATCGTTGCCCCGAGTAAGACAGCATCAATCGTCTCGTGTGGCTTCGCACCGTGTCCGCCTTTTCCATATAAGATCAGCTCGAACTTATCAGCCGCTGCCATGATCGGACCGATTCGAATACCGACGTGTCCTTGATCGATCGTTGACCAAAGATGCGTTCCGAAGATGACATCGACCCCTTCAAGACAACCGTCGGCAATCATATCTCGCGCACCACCCGGGACGACTTCCTCCGCATGTTGATGAATCAAGACGACATTCCCCGGTAACGATTCCCGCTGTTGCATGAGCGTCTTTGCGACGGCAAGCAACGTCGCCGTATGACCGTCATGACCGCACGCATGCATCACGCCCGGAACTGTCGATCGATACGCGACCTCTTTTCCGTCAGCAATCGGTAAAGCATCGAAGTCGGCACGTAACGCGACGGTCTTCCCCGGTTTTCCTCCACGAATGTACCCGACGACACCACGTCCACCCACTCCTGTCTTGACTTCGATTCCGAGCGTTTTTAAATGTTGCGCGATATAACGCGGTGTCTCGACTTCTTGAAACGATAACTCCGGGTGCTGATGGAGATAACGACGACGCTCCACCATTTCCGGATACAACGCGTCTAGTCCGGCAGTTCGTTCTGACATGTATGTATCCCCCTTATTTTTTTTGATGCAGTGTCTTAACGCTTTTCCGCGTAAATTGGAGACGTTCGAGTGTATCTTCATAGTGTCCCGCAGCATAGGACAAGAATAAGACGTCAATCGCAAACAGTTGAGCCAGTCGTGAACTGAGTGCCGCGCTACGAAGCGGTGCTTCCGGTGCGCGCGAAGTCCAAAGCGCAATATCTGCTAGTTGGCTGATCCGATTGTCCCCAAAACGCGTCAGACTAATAACCTTTAACCCTTGGATTTTCGCCAAGCGAATCAACTCGACGACTTCTTCTGTCTCACCACTGTAGGAAATCGCAAAAAAGACATCTTCTGGGCGTGCATTTGCTAAAATCGTCGCAAGTAGATGCTGATCCGTTTCTTGAATCGCTAGTTTCCCGACACGCGTCCATTTTTGAGCAGCGTCTTCCGCTACGACATGTGACGCCCCGATTCCGTAAAAATAGATTGCACGTGCTTGGTCGATAACGCCGATCGCTTCTGCAATCCAATCATCATTTAACTGCTTCGCTGTATCCTGCAACGCTTGAATACTGTTACTAAGCGTTTTTTCAATCAAGTCGACCGGACGTTCATCCTTTTCGATATCATGATATCCTTTTAAATCCGTGCGTGCCGTATCAGCCGAAATCCGCATCCGCAGCTCTGGATATCCCTTTAATCCGAGTGCACGGCAAAAGCGAACGACTGCAGCAGCACTTGTATCCGACTCCTCTGCGAGTTGGTGGATCGTCATGCGCGCAATTTGGTTCATATGCGTCAAAACGTAGTCTGCGACTTTTCGTGAGGACGATGGTAGTTCTTCTCGAACTGCTCCGATTTGTGAATAGATACCGCCATTCATCTAGATCTCTCCTTTATCATCTTCTTTAAAAGAACTGGCGATTCATCGCGCCGTCCCCGTTTATAGAACTGTTCTTCTTCCATTATGCTCTCTCCTACTGACTTTCGTAAATCTAAAAAATGGGAAAGTGAAACAAAATATCATTCTTCTTCCATACCCTTCCTTTCATACTCATATACTTCTATCTTCAAGCGTTCGTCATACAAAAAAGCGACATTCCGCTAAATAAGGAATGTCGCTTTATAAAGTAAATGGAGAAATCAACGAATCTTGACGATTGGTTTTTTTGTATCCGGATCGAGGAATAGCATCGCTTCCGTATCACCGTTCAAGTTCGTCACAGTGATCGTCGTCGGAATGTTTCGATTATATTCCCAGCGATTCTCAAGCAGGTACGTCACGTACTGAACGAATGCGACGAGTTCTGCTTTTCCGTAAAATTGAACGGGAATCTTCATTTCAAGCTTTTTAAGTTCATCTTCTTGATAGAAGCCTTCCCCCATCATACCGGTGTAGTTCGGGAAGTAGTCTTCTAGACGGTCTTTGAATAAATCAAATTTCGCCGCATCATCACGAACATCATTCGTTGCACGTGCTGACGGGTAGTAGTAATAGCGTTCATTGTAGTTCTTCCAATCATTCGCGCTGATTTGATTCCCGCGACCGATGAATGCAGACGAGAGATAATGACCGGAAACCGGTGAACCTTCTTTTTCCTGGAGGTAGAGGGCGACGTGAATCGGTGTCGTCTTCATACCCTGCGTCTTACGCATTTTCTTGACTAAATTGTTTGCCATCCGCTTCCCTTCAGCAACGACTTTCTTTTCATCAAGTTTAACGGTATAGGTCGGTCCATAGTTTTCATCTTGGAAAACATACTCACTATTTAAGACGAGAGCGATTGATGTACCACCGAGTTCAAGCTTCTTATCTTCTTCAAGCATGTAGTCTTGCTCTAAGATATGCGATAGAATCATAGGTGACTTTTGATTTTTTTCTTTATATGACTTACCTGACGTGTAGGCTGGGTTTAAACCTTCAGGATCGCTGACGCCATCGCCTGCTTTCCCTTTTCGTAACAACCATTTTGCGATTTGGTCGGCTTCGAGTAACTGACCTTCTTGGTAATAGTATTTTTCCGGATCAAAAAATTGTGTCGAATGACGCATCAATCCTGTTTCGATTTCATCGAGTTCAAGACGCGAACTGACACGCTTTTGTGTCATTCCACGTGCGACGCTTGGACGAAACGGTAAGACCGTCCGGTAATACGAATCCGTCGTATCAATGGCTGGACTGACGACGGCTTGGACTTCCTTACCTTGTTCACTTTCAGTAATGACTTCTTTTGTATCGCTACTTGGCGAAAGGTCGAACGAACAAGCACCCAAAAATAACGTGCTCGATAACGTCAACGCTACTGCTTTTTTATAGTTCATCTCTATTTGCACCCCATGTTTTCAAATCGTTCTCTTTATCATAACAGAATCGTTTTCCATCGGGGAAGGACAAGTTTTCCCCTGTTTTTCAAAAAAGATGATGCGCCCTCACGCATCCGAAAGGACTTTTTATCATGACACGCCGTAAATTCATCGGTCTGCTTTTTTTGTTAGCAGGCATCGCACTCATCGTTTGGCCCTTCATCAGTGATTATCAGCGCGAACAAGAAGCTGAACATTTAAAGAAACAATGGACCAACAGTCTAAAAATCGTCGATGCAAAAGAAACCAAACAACCTCTTGCAAAATCAGGTGTCGGATTACTCTCGATACCAAGCATTGATTTTGAACAAGTCATCTTAGAGGGGTCGACGACAGCAGTCCTCGATCGAAGTATCGGTCATATTCCGAAAACCGGATCGCCTGGAAAAGGCAATTATGCGCTCGCCGGACACCGAAGCTTCACAGAAGGTCTCCACTTCAATCGTCTGCCTGACGTCAAGAAAGGCGATACCGTTATCGTCACGACGAAAACACATCGGTATACGTACCGGATCACGTCAAGTCGTCTCGTCACACCGACGACGTTGTCCGTTCTCAATCAATCCGTCGCCTCTCCGACGATTACGTTGATCACTTGCGATCCACCGGAAACGGCAACGAATCGTCTCATCAAACAAGGTACCTTAATTCGAAGCGAGACGATTGCTTCGTGACAATTGGATCAATACGAATAAAGGAAGGCGGAATCCCGCCTTCCTTTATTCATTTAGTTCATATAGCAGTGGTCTTAAGCCTCGTGTTTGGCTAATTCTTCTAACAGACGCGCTTCATCCCAAATTTCGATGCCGAGCGATTCTGCTTTCGTCAGCTTAGAACCTGCCTTTTCCCCTGCGACGAGCACGTCTGTCTTTTTACTGACGCTTCCCGTCACATCGGCACCAAGTGCTTCAAGACGCTTCCCTGCCTCTGACCGTTTTAGGCTTTCGAGTGTTCCCGTCAAGACGATCGTTTTTCCACCGAGCGGTGCATTCGTCTGATCAACTCGTTCACCAAGGAACTGTTGATTAACACCGAGTTGTTCCAAATCACGAATCAATGCTTGTGCTTCTGGGTGCTCGAAGTACTTTACGATGGAGTCCGCGATTTTCCCACCGATACCATCGATCGCGACGATCTCCTCGTAGCTAGCTGCCGCAATCCCTGCTAACGAATCAAAACGTTCCGCTAAGAGATACGCCGCTTTTTGACCGACGAGTCGAATTCCGAGACCAAACAAGAGACGTTCGACTGAGTTCTGCTTCGAGGCTTCGATCGCCGCAAGTAATTTATCAACGGACGTCTCACCCATTCGGTCGAACGTCAACAACTCGTCGCGATCGAGTCGATATAAATCGGCAATCGTCCGGATTGCTTCATGGTCATACAATTGACGGACGACTTTTTCACCGAGACCATCGATGTTCATCGCTTGACGCGAAACGAAGTGAATGATACCTTCCATCAATTGCGCTGGACATTCCGGACTGACACAGCGGATGTCGACTTCGCCTTCGAGACGGACGAGTTCCGATTGACAGGCCGGACAATGGGTCGGGAAGACGATTGGTGTCTCTTCTCCCGTTCGCTCTGCCGTGACGACTTGTACGACTGCCGGGATGACATCTCCCGCTTTTTTGATGATGACCGAATCTTGAAGGCGAATATCTTTTTCGGCGATGAAATCAGCGTTATGCAGTGTTGCATACGTCACCGTCGATCCTGCAACGACGACCGGTGCAAAACGGGCACGCGGTGTCACTTTCCCGGTCCGACCGACACTGAAATCAACGTCTTCGACTGTCGTCATGACTTCTTCCGCCGCAAACTTATAGGCTGTCGCGAAGCGGGGACTTTTTGCTGTGAAGCCGAGCTCTTCCTGATCATCGTATCGATCGACTTTCAGGACGATTCCGTCGATCTCATATGGCAGGCTCGCACGTGCTTCTGTCCAATGTGCGATGTAGGCAAGAATCTCTTCGACCGTCTCACACGTCTGCATATGTTGATTGGTCGGTAAGCCAAGTGAAGCGAGTTGTGCCATCGCTTCGCTATGTGAACGAGCCGTCAACGTATTGACGCCGACGCCATACACGAACAACGACAGATTACGCGACGCCGTGATCGACGAATCCAGCTGACGCAGACTACCTGCTGCCGCGTTACGTGGATTCGCGAACAACGTCTCTTCCCGGCTTGCCCGGTCTTCATTCAATCGTTCGAACGATTGTTTCGGCATATAGGCTTCACCGCGAACTTCGACCGTCTCTTCTGCCTGCAGACGAAGTGGTAAGGCTTTGATTGTCCGTAGATTCTGCGTGATGTTTTCGCCGACTGTTCCATCACCCCGCGTCGCCCCACGAACGAATCGACCGTCTTCGTATTTCAGCGAGATGGCAAGTCCATCGAATTTCAGTTCGGCGACATAAGTTGTCGAACGTCCGAGCGACCGCTCAATCCGAGCGACCCATTCGCGAATTTCTGTCTCATCAAAGACGTTTCCGAGTGACAGCATCGGTAAGTCATGCGTCACTTTCTCGAACGCTTCAAGCGGTGCTGCACCGACGCGCTGCGTTGGCGAGTCTGGTGTGATCAGTTCCGGGTGCGCTGTTTCTAGCTCCGTCAGTTCACGAAGCAATTGATCGTACGTCGCATCTGGTACCGTTGGTTGATCCAGTACATAATATTCGTAGCTATATCGGTTCAATGTTTGACGAATCTCATCTATACGCTGGCTTGCATCCATCTGTGGACCTCCCGTCATACCTTTTTAATCGGTGCGAATTTTGCGAGCAATCGTTTAATTCCGACTGCTGGGAATGCGATATCGATTTCAAGATTATCTCCTTCACCCCGAGTCTGGACGACTGTACCGAGTCCCCATTTCCCATGCTCTGCCTTATCTCCGACCGACCAACCGAGCGTTTCCGCACCTGACGTCTTCATTGCTGTCGGTTTACTGATTGAACGACCGATGACCGCTTTGCCTTGTGGGACAGGGCGATCTTCCCATGGGAGTGGCTTCGCTTTTTTACCGGTCCGCTCGATGACGACTTCCGGCAGCTCCGCTAGGAACCTTGATTCTTGGTTTGCGTTCGTTCGTCCGTACAGGGAGCGCATCCGCGCATGTGACAAGTAAAGACGTTTCTCAGCACGTGTGATCCCGACATACGCGAGGCGACGTTCTTCTTCCATCTCGTCTTCATCTTGAAGCGAACGGCTATGCGGGAACAAACCTTCCTCCATCCCAATCAAGAAAACGACTGGAAACTCGAGTCCTTTTGCCGAGTGGAGTGTCATCAACGTGACTTGTTCTTCCGGATCCGTCTCGTCGAGTGAATCGACATCGGCGACGAGTGTCAAGTCAGTCAAGAAGGCGATGATCGTCCGGTCTTCCGGATCGGCTTTTGCCGTCTCCTTCTCAAAGTTCTGTGCAACGGTGATAAACTCGTTGATGTTCTCAAGACGACTCTGTGCTTCAAGCGTCTTATCTTCCTTCAGCACTTGACGATAGCCCGATTTCTCAAGCACTTCTTCAACCAGTTCTGAAAGACTGATGAATTCTTGCATTTGACTGAGTCCGAGAATCATCGTCCGGAAATCCGTCAATTTCGCTGCCGTTTTTGGTGCGATACTCGACAATTCGATATCGCGAATCGCTTCCATCAGTGACACGCCTTGTAAATCGGCGAAATCACGCAGCTTATCAATTGTCGTCGCGCCGATACCGCGTTTTGGTTCATTGACGATTCGCGCGAAGGACAGGTCTTCGTCCGGATTCGAAATTAAACGGAGATAAGCGAGCACGTCTTTGATCTCTTTACGATCGTAGAACTTCGTGCCGCCAATCATTTTGTACGGAACGTTCGATTTGAGAAGTGTTTCCTCGATCGCACGCGATTGTGCGTTCGTCCGGTATAAAATCGCGATATCACTCAGTTTCATCCCGTAGCGAAGTGAATTCCGAATTTCCTGGACGATATAAAATGCTTCTTCCCGCTCGTTCTCTGCCGTATGAACGATCAGCTTCTCGCCTTCGTCGTTATCCGTCCAAAGTTTCTTATCTTTACGTGTTGAGTTGTTTTGGATGACATGGTTGGCCGCTTCCAAAATTCGTTTCGAGGAACGGTAGTTTTGCTCGAGTAGAATGACGGCTGCATTCGGATAATCCTCTTCGAACGAGAGGATGTTCGCAATGTCAGCACCACGCCAGCGGTAAATCGACTGATCCGAGTCCCCAACGACACAGAGATTCTGATGTCCCGAAGCTAACAGATTGACGAGATCATACTGAGCTTTGTTCGTATCTTGATACTCATCAACATGAATGTAGCGAAACTTCTTCTGATAGTACGCAAGGACATCCGGACTCTTCTTGAATAACTCTGTCGTTTTTCCGATTAGATCATCAAAGTCGAGCGCGTTGTTCCGGCGTAGGACCGCTTCGTATCCTTTATAGATTTCAGCAACGGTCTTCTCATACGGACTCGTCACGATCGAGGCGTAGAATTCAGCACTGCGTAATTCATTTTTCTGTGACGAGATGATCGTCAGCATCGATCGCGGATCCCATTTTTTAGGGTCCAAGTTTTGTTCCTTTAAGACGAGCTTGATCGCCGATTGCTGATCACTTGAATCAAGGATCGTGAAGTTGCGATCGTATCCAAGCTGATCGATGTCGCGACGTAACATCCGGACACACATCGAGTGGAAGGTCGAGACCCAAATATCGTTTGCGACACCACCGACCAAACGACCAATCCGGTCCCGCATTTCCCGCGCTGCCTTGTTCGTGAACGTAATCGCAAGGATGTTCCACGGCGCGACTTGTTTAGCCGCCATCAAATAAGCGACCCGGTGTGTCAGGACGCGTGTCTTCCCGGAACCGGCTCCTGCCATGATCAGCAGTGGACCTTCCGTATGCTTGACTGCTCTTGCTTGCTCAGGGTTTAGTCCACTGACGAGCTGTTCACTCAAATTAAACATATCAATAGCCTCATTTCTTATATTCCGAACTTTTGTTCCTATATTTTATCGTGTCGCTGCGACGGTCGCAAGCGCTGCTTTTAAATCCTCATAAATGACGTTCCCAACGACGATCGTATCCGCATACTGCAACATCTCACGCGCCCGCTCCTCGGAGTCGATGCCGCCGCCGTAAAACAGGCGTGCCTGCTTCAACACATCGCGAACGGCTGCTACTCGTTCCGGTTCCCCGTAAACGCCACTGTATTCGAGATAGACGACCGGTAAGCGGAAGACGCTATCCGCAAGTTGTGCGTAAGCGACGGTTTCATCCAACGTTAACGGCTTTGCTTGTGTCACACGCGCGACCTTCGCATCAGGATTCAGGACGATATACCCTTCCCCGACAAGATCAGCGTGCGCCAGCATATGACCGACTTGTTCTAATGCCTCGACCTGTTTTTCGACGACATACTCTAATGTTCCCGCATTCAGGACCGTCGGCGTCAAATACGTATCGAATCCCATCGTTGCGGCTTCGAGTTCTGAAATCTCAAGTGCCACCGCGACTGGATATCGTCGCAAACGCATTAAGAGATCAAGCGTTGCATCGAGTGTGATGTCATCTGTTCCACCGACAAGAATCGCATCCGTTCCGGACGTCGCAATCGCCTGTAGGCTAGCATCATCAATTGGTTTTGCTGGATCTAGTTTAAAGACATGTCGCCATTCATTAAAAGGTAATAACACGGTTCGTCCCATCCTCTCTTTCTCATTCCACATTCAGTATAAAACAAAAAACCATCTCGCGCAGAGCGAGATGGTCAGACGTGTGTCCGTCGTTTCGTCAACAGTGACGCCAGTAACAACGCAAAGACGGCATATACCGGCACGAATGCCCACGGTTCTGCCAAAAAGAAGCCGAGTACCGGAACGTCCAGTAACGGTGAATCTGGCGAACAGAGCGCTCGCCCATTGACGAGCGCCAAAAACGGTAAGACAGGCACAGCAAAGATATACGCGAAGTTGATCCAAAAGGCACGTTTCATACAAGAGCCTCCTTATCCGATAATGACGGATTCCTTCGGATAGTTGTAGTTACGTTTCGGTTGGTTCGCTTTCAACAGAAGAACGAACGAGATGACACCGATTCGACCAATGAACATCAGCACAGACAACGTCCATTTTCCGATATCCGATAATTGATCCGTGATGCCGAGTGATAGACCGGTCGTACCGAACGCTGAACACGCTTCAAAGAACAGCACCAGGAACGGCGCGTCCTCAACGATCAACAAGACGATCAATCCAACCATCGTCACGCCAGTCGAGACGACGATGACGACAAAGGCTTTCCAAATATCCGATTGACCAATCTCACGACCGAAGATTTTGATACCATATTCCCCTCGTATGAAGGCGATGACACTCAAGACAGCGACGGCGAACGTCGTCGTTCGAATCCCCCCACCAACGGAAGACGGTGACGCTCCGATGAACATTAAGAGCGACAAGACAAAAATCGAGGCTTGTGAGAAGGACGTGATATCGATCGTCGTCAATCCACCGTTACGAGTCGTAACGGATTGGAACAAGGCGTCGACGAGCTTCTCATCGATTGGTAAGCTTTTAAAGGATTGGTTCCATTCGAATAGTAGTAGTGCTACCATTCCAAAGAGAACGAGAATGAAGAACGTCGACGCCGTCAATTTCGTGAACAGTGAAAAATGATACGGTTGACGTGTCGCCTGACGTGTTGCCCGGTACGAAATATAACGCCGGACTTCAACGAGTACCGGAAAACCGATCGCGCCGAGCGTCAAAAGCAGAATTTGCATGAAGACGACGAACAAATCCCCGCGAAACGGCAGTAACGATTCTCCCGTGATATCAAAACCGGCGTTCGTTGTCGCACTGACCGATCCGAACAACCCTTGAAGCATCGCTTCTCCGAGCGTCGGAAAATACTTTGTGTAGTACAGCCCGAGAATCAATGCTCCGATCAACTCAATCGAGACGATGATCAAGATGACTTCCCGAATGTATTTGACGACACCTTGCATCGTCGTCTGGTTTTGATCTCGGACGACAAGTTGACGTTCCCGAAAGCCAATTCGTTTTCCGAGGATGACCCACATCGCGATATGAAGCGACATCAAGCCGATCCCGCTGACTTGTACTAAAATCATGATCATGAAGTACCCGAACGTCGTAAAGGTATCCGAAACCGAGACCGTCGTCAGACCGGTGACACTAACACAACTGACCGCCATGAAGACCAGGTCCGTGAAGTCCCAGTCGTAATTTCCTTTCGTCGACCACGGTAAGCCGAGCAGAATGATCCCAATGATGACAGCAACGAAGTAGATGATGACGAGCGACTGGATAGGCGTCAGCTTTCGAATGAAATGTTGAATTCTTTGTTGTAACGCAAAATCCATATCGGTGCGCCCCCCTTCATAGAAGTAGCGGATAACATTAGTTATCCGCTACTTCTTGCTCGATAAGACCTAAACGGGCGAGTGCTAAGTCATAACCACCAGAACCGTAGTTCAAGCAACGTTTGACACGCGAGATCGTTGCTGTTGAAGCACCGGTCGCCTTTTCGATTTTGTGATACGTATTGCCTTCACGTAATTGACGTGCGACTTCCAGACGTTGGGCAAGCGCCTGGATTTCGTTGACGGTCGCTAAGTCTTCGAACAACGTATAACAATCTTCTAATGAATCCATCTTCATGATGGCTGTAAATAACTGATCTAATTCTTTTCCACGCAATTTATCGAGTTGCATCTTGTGACTCCCTTTCCCATTCAATTGCTCTTTAATAGTTTAAAGCGCGACGTTTTAAAATTCAAGCGTCATCGCAAAATCGCCGGGAAAAGGACTTTTTTCCGAAGGACTTCGTAAATACCTTGTGGTGTGATTCGCACATATGGTAGATGTGTCGATGCTAAGAATAGCAACGTATAGACCGGATCTTCAAAGGCATATCCACGGGCAAATAATGCCTCCCGTAAAGCGGTTTCTTGAACGATCAAATCCTCGAGTGGTAAGTCGGACGTCTGCCCCATTAAGGTCAATGGAACTTCAGCGATGACTTCTCCGTCTTCGACGAGAACGATTCCACCGCCAAATGTTTTCATCCGCTCAAACGCGACTTGCATATCTCGTTTTGATTTACCGATCATCAAAATATCACTACTAATCGAGTACGAACTGACGAGACCTCCGACTTGTGTCGCAAAGTTCTTCAAGACGGTATTCAAACGCCACTTCCCTTCGCGGTCCAGTAGCATCAGGAAGGATTCATCGCAACCTGCTGGTAGCATAGGTACACTCGTGTCATGCTCGACTTGATAGAGCTTCATGATGACGGAATTGACCATTTCAAGACCAACCGGCATGCTGAATGAAAAATCCTGCTCCGTTAAGGAAATCTGGACTTCTGATCGTGGCATAAGGGCATAAGCAGCATCAAGCGCTTCTGCTGGGTAACATGGAATGTCGGCTTGACGGACCCATATGCCGCGCGCAAGTACAGCGACAGGTGTCGGAGCATCTTTTGCCTCAAGGAAATTGAGATGTGCAATCCGTCCTGGCGCGATACTTCCGAGTAGATGATCGAGATTAAAATGACGTGCTGCATTGTATGACGCAATCCGGTATGCTTCTTCGACCGGAATGCCTGCCTCGAGCATCAGTCGGATCGTCTCATCCATCATACCCGCTTTATAAAAGGACGGTGTCGAACCATCTGTTGTCACTAGTACCTTATCGAACTGCGTCAATCCCGCTTCGACAAGCCCCTTAAAGATATCCGGTAGATCCGGACGAATCGATGAATAACGAATCGTCGTCGTATAACCAAGTTCAAGACGTGTCATCGCTTCTTCGACCGTCATTGCCTCGTGATCACTCGTCACACCATACAGCGCCATCTTTGTCAGCGTCTTCGCTGAAGCACCAGGAAAATGACCTTCGATTGGTTTTCCAAGTTTGATCGCATCCTGCATCCAGTGGAGCAGTTCATCGTCCCCTTGCGAGAGACGTGGCCATCCCGTCAACTCACCCGCTTGGATGACTTGTGGATGTTTAAGCCATGCTTGAATCCGGCGATTATCGATCGAGATACTATCGGCATCAAGCTCGGTCTGCGCGTCGAGTCGTGCCCACCAGTACATCGAGGTCGGTAGGTCCGCTAGCGCCTCGACTTGAGCAAACGCTTGCTCCGTCGGCTCTAATAATAACAACATGTTGTCGTTGACGAGGGTCGATGTTCCTCGCTCTGCTGCGAATTTTGCAAGACTCGCTGGATTATAAAGTTGAAACGGATGGGCATGAGGTTCAATGTAACCGGGTACGATATATTGACCTGTCGCATCATGGTAGGCATCGGCTTGTTCCGGCATCTCTGGACCGACATAGACGATCCGGTCGCCACTGATCCAGATGTTCGCCGTCCGCCATGCTTTGACGCCATGATTTAGGTAAGTGGCATTCTGTATGACAAGTGTCGGTGCAAGCTTTCCGCTGATGACCGCTTGGTGTGTTCGTACTTCAGATTTCGTCCAAGGGGATCTTCCACAATTTTTTTTCACGAAAGCTCGACCTCCTTTATTTTATTGAAAACGCTTTCTTATAGTTCTTATACTAAAATGTTGCTAAGTAAGTTTCAAGAAGTTTTGCCCCGTTCCGGATTCATTTGGTCAAAATAACACAAATTCGCCATGGAAGACAAATCTTTTCGTGCACTTCGCCAAGAAATAAAAAAACCAGACGAGACTCTGTCGAGTGCGTCCGGTTCAACTATCATGATTCATGTGAGGCACGAAAGGCTTTTTGAGCGATATCAGTTCGGTAAAAGAATGGCTGATCCGTTACGTCTGGTAAGTTCGCATAGACCTGTTCGACAGCTTGCTCGATCGTCTCTGCACGACTGACACAGACGAGGACACGTCCACCGGCTGAGACAAGTTGACCGGATTGTTCTGCTGTTCCGGCATGAAAAACGAGAAGGTCATCCCCGATCTGATCGAGTGGAATCATTTGTCCCGTTTTTGGCGCTTCTGGATATCCTTCTGCAGCGACGACGACACCGACAGCTGCTTGGTCCGTCCAAACGACTTCTGGTGTCTGTCCGTCCATCAGTGGTCTGATGACATCAAGTAACGGTGTCTCTAAGCGTGGGAGAATGACTTCCGTTTCCGGATCACCGAACCGAGCATTGAACTCGATGACGAACGGTCCTTGTTTCGTCAACATCAGACCGGCATAGAGGAAGCCAGTGAACGGTATTCCTTCGCTTGCCATCTGATCGACGAGCGGCTGTATGATGCGATCAACAGCTTCTGTCGTCAACGCTGCTTCGTCCCACTGAGGTAACGGTGAATACGCGCCCATTCCTCCTGTGTTCGGACCTAAGTCACCGTCAAATGCCCGTTTATGATCTTGCGACAACACCATCGGAATGACCGTCTCCTCGTGGACGAACGCCATCAACGAACATTCTTCCCCGACCAAACACTCTTCGATGACGACGCGGCTTTGCTGCCCGTATTCCCCGGCAAACGTATCGTGGATCGCTGCAAGTGCCTGGTCCACAGTTTCTGCGACCGTGACCCCTTTTCCGGCAGCGAGGCCGTCGGCTTTGATGACAATCGGTGCACCCGCTTTGCGAACATACGCTTCTGCCTCTGCTGCTGAAGTAAAGACGGCGTGAGCAGCGGTCGGAATACCGGCACGCGCCATCAATTCTTTCGCGAACTGCTTACTTCCCTCGATTGCCGCAGCTTCCCGTGTCGGTCCGAAAACCTGCAGTCCCGCTGCCTGAAAGGCGTTAACGACCCCGAGAACGAGTGGTCCTTCTGGTCCGACGATCGTCCAATCAATCTGTTCGTCTTGTGCGAACGCCACGAGTTCATCGATGGCATTTTCGGCGATCGGAACACATGTAGCTTGTGTCATCCCGGCATTCCCAGGCGCAGCATACACTGTCTCGATCCGTTCATCCTGTGCCAGCTTCCAGACGAGCGCGTGTTCACGCCCTCCTTTACCAATCACCAATATCTTCATTCAAATCGCCTCCGCTTAGTGTTTGAAATGTCGAACGTTCGTAAAGACCATCGTGATGCCGTGTTGGTTACACGCATCGATCGACTCTTGATCGCGAATCGAGCCGCCTGGTTGAATGATAGCTGTAATGCCAGCTGCTGCTGCCGCTTCGACCGTATCGCCCATTGGGAAGAAGGCATCGGAAGCAAGGGACGCGCCGATCGCTTTTTCTCCAGCTTGCGTGATTGCAATGTTCGCTGAACCAACACGGTTCATCTGTCCTGCACCGACACCGACGGTTACTTCGTCTTTTGCGAGAACGATCGCATTCGACTTGACGTGTTTGACAGCGCGCCATGCGAGTTTCAAGTCTTCCCATTCCGCTGCTGTCGGTTTGCGGTCTGTCACGACACGTGCTGCTGCATCATCTAATGTCTCATCGTCACTGTCTTGGACGAGCATACCGCCTGCAACTGCTGTATAGCGGATCGCTTGGACACGTTTGACGTCGAGTTCAAGCAGACGAATGTTCTTTTTCGCTGACAATAATGCGAAGGCTTCTTCCGTGAAGGACGGGGCAATGATGATCTCAAGGAAGATACCGCTTAGTTGTTCTGCTGTCTCTAAGTCGACTTCACGGTTCAAGGCGACGATGCCTCCGAAAATCGAAACCGGATCGGCTGCATGCGCGCGACGGAATGCCTCTCCGATCGTTGGACCGACGGCAACACCACACGGGTTCATGTGTTTGACGACGACGGCTGCTGCTTCGCGGAACTCGTCGAGAATTTCGAGTGCAGCGTTCGCATCTTGGATGTTGTTATACGACAACTCTTTACCATGCAACTGTTTCGCTGAAGCGAGGGAAGCCCCACGGTAAATTGGTGTTTTATAAAAGGCTGCTTCTTGGTGTGGATTTTCTCCGTAACGGAGATCCTGGACTTTCTCAAGCGTGATCGTCAACTGGTCCGGGAACTTCTCGCCTGTTTGCGTCAAGAAATAATCCGCGATCAACGCATCGTACGCCGCTGTATGACGGAAGGCTTTCGCTGCAAGACGTTGGCGTGTCTCAAACGTTGTTCCACCTTCACGAACCTCAGCAACGACTGTTTCGTAATCAGCTGGATCGACGACGACCGTCACAGCCGCGTGGTTCTTCGCTGCAGATCGCAACATGCTTGGACCACCGATATCGATGTTCTCAATCGCATCCGCATACGCAACGTCTTCTTGTAAAACTGTTTGCTTGAACGGATACAGATTGACGACGACGAAATCAATCGGTTGGATCTGTTGCGCAGCCATCTGTTCGCGATGGGATTCAAGATCACGACGACCAAGTAGTCCACCGTGGACCATCGGATGAAGTGTCTTGACACGTCCATCGAGCATCTCTGGGAATTGTGTGACTTCACTGATACCAATGACCGGAAGCCCAGCTTCCTCTAATGCTTGATGTGTTCCGCCTGTCGAGACAAGCTCGATACCTGCTTCGTGAAACGCTCGTCCTAGTTCGACGATCCCTGTTTTATCCGACACACTAATTAACGCTCTCATACGTTTGCCTCCTCTTTCATCCACTCTTCGATGACTTGCGGATACAGTCTATGTTCGACACGCTGAATCGCTTGTTGCAACGTTTCACGCGTCATCTCTTCTGTAATCCGAACGGCTTCTTGAGCCATGATGGGTCCTGTGTCCATTCCTTCATCGACTATATGAATTGTAACACCTGTGATTTTAACTCCGCCACGAAACGCTTGTCCGATCGCATCTTTTCCCGGGAACGCCGGAAGCAGCGACGGATGAATGTTGACGATTCGCCCTGCGTATCGTCCGAGCAACTCTTCCCCGATCAAACGCATGTAACCGGCAAGGATGATCCGTTCAACACCTTTTGCTTCAAGACGAGCGATGATCTCCCGCTCAAAGCTCGGTTTATCCGGATAGTCCTTTGCCCGAAAGACGAAGACGTCACATCCACGTCGTTTTGCTCGCTCGATGACTGTTGCGTCCGGTTGGTCGCAGACGATTAGTTCGATCGAGGCATGTAACGTCCCTGCCTCGATTGCTTCAAAAAGTGCTTCGACATTACTACCGCTTCCTGATGCAAAACAGGCGATCTTCATGCGTCGACCCCTTGAATCCGGACACCTTCTTGATCGGTCACGTGACCAATCACGTACGCCGTCTCATTTTCACGAGCGAGGCGTGCTGTTACTTCCGCGACATCTTCCGGTTTGACGATCAACATGAAACCAATCCCCATGTTGAAGACATTATACATGTCATGTCGTGGCAGATCACCTGCTTGCTCGAGCCAGTCGAAGACCGGTAACGTCGGCCACTTTTTCGGATCAAACGATGCACCAAGACCCTCTGGCAAGACGCGTGGTACGTTTTCGTAGAAACCGCCACCTGTAATATGGACCATCGCTTGAATCTTTTCCGTCTCAAGGGCAGCTTTGACCGCTTCGACGTAGATACGTGTCGGCATGAGAAGCGCATTACCAAGCGTATGACCGAGCATCATGACTTCATCTTCGTAGCTAAGACCACTCTCGGCGACAATTTTACGGACAAGTGAAAAGCCGTTCGAATGGACACCGGACGAAGCAAGACCGAGAATGACATCGCCTGCTGCGACCTTGTCACCGGTAATCAATTTTTGCTTCTCAACGGCACCGACGGCAAAACCAGCGATGTCGTATTCGCCATCCGCATACATCCCTGGCATTTCTGCCGTCTCACCACCAATCAACGTACAGCCCGCTTGGACACATCCTTCAGCAACACCGGCGACGATCCGTTCGATCTTCGCTGGAATCGCCTGACCGAGCGCGATGTAGTCGAGGAAATAAAGCGGTTCTGCACCTTGGACGATGATATCGTTCACACACATCGCAACACAGTCGATCCCGATCGTATCGTGTTGTTCGAGTGCGAAGGCAAGCTTGAGTTTCGTACCGACCCCGTCTGTCCCACTGACGAGGACCGGTTCTTTCAACTGCAATTGGCTGAGGTCGAACATCGCACCAAAGCTACCGAGTCCCGTTAATACTTCTTTGCGCATCGAACGGGCGACGTGTTTTTTCATTCGAGTGACGGACTCATATCCTGCCGTCAGACTCACACCTGCTGCTTCGTAATGTTTGCTCATGTTCTTCCCCCATCTATCAAAGTTTAGCTTCTAACTCGAGCGAACCGAGCGGTGTCGGATACTCTCCTGTGAAGCAAGCGGTACATTGTCCTTTTAATGGTCCTTCAAACGGGCGGTCGATTGCATCGACCATCCCCGGTACAGTTAGGAATTCAAGTGAATCAGCACCGATTTCTTGACGGATTTCTTCCGGCATCAACCGGGCAGAGATCAACTCGTCTTTTGACGATGTATCAATCCCGTAATAACATGGATTCGTAATCGGTGGTGCCGTGATGCGGACATGAACTTCCGTTGCACCGGCTTCACGTAATAAACCGACGATGCGGCGACTCGTCGTTCCCCGGACGATCGAATCATCGACCATGATGACACGCTTCCCTTGTACGACACCGCGTAACGCAGACAACTTCATTTTGACCCCACGTTCCCGTAACTCCTGTGACGGCTGGATGAACGTCCGTCCGACATAACGATTCTTGATCAATCCCATTTCATACGGAATACCACTCGCTTCCGCGTAACCGATCGCTGCCGAGATACTGGAATCCGGTACCCCTGTAACGACGTCTGCTTCGACCGGTGCTTCTTCATACATCTTTTTCCCGAGTGCTTTCCGAGCCGTATGAACGTTGACGCCATCAATGATTGAATCCGGACGTGAGAAGTAGATGTATTCCATCGAACACATCGCTCGTTCGCGTGGTTCCATGTATTGACGAGACGACATGCCGTGTTTTGTGATCGTCACGAGCTCCCCCGGCTCGATATCACGAATGAACTCTGCACCAACGATATCAAAGGCACATGTCTCTGACGCAAATACGATGCCGCCGTCCGGTGTCTTCCCGAGTGACAGTGGACGCAGTCCGTGTGGATCAACCGCCACGAATAACGTATCTTCCGTTAAAAAGAGGAAGGCAAATGCCCCGACAAGACGCGCGAGACTGTCGGCAATCCGGTCTTCAAGTGTGTCGAGCTTACTGCGTTTGACGAGATGGGCGACGACTTCTGTGTCGCTCGTCGTCTGAAAGATTGCACCTTCTGCTTCGAGTAGATGCTTCAGTGAATCCGCGTTGACGAGGTTCCCGTTGTGTGCGAGAGCGAGATCTCCCGTCCGCGACTTGAAATGCAGCGGTTGGGTATTCTCAAGCGTGTTTCCACCTGCTGTCGAATACCGAACATGTCCGATCGCATGATGTCCTTTAAGATTCGTCAGTATCTCTTCCGAAAAGACTTCCGTCACCAGTCCTTGCCCGCGGTGCGGGAAGAGGTCGTCGCCGTCACTCGTGACGATGCCTGCCCCTTCCTGTCCCCGGTGTTGCAAACTATGCAAGCCGTAGTAAGCGAGTTGCGCTGCATTCGGTTGTCCGAAGATCCCGAAGACGCCACACTCCTCATTTAGTCCTTTGATGTCATATAACACGCGATTGCTCCTTCCCAGTCTCCCTGTAAGGTCGAACGGTCTGCTTCGATTCGTGTGTCTGCCGTCTCGATGACAAGAAGCTCATCGTTCGTGACGACACCGATCGCTTGAGCACCGGTCCGTTGTTCGAATGCTGCAACGTGCGTTTGTGGCACAGTGACGACGAAACGTGATTGCGATTCACTGAACAGATGTAACGTTGGTCCATCAAACTGAACCGTCAACCCAAAGTTCGTTCCAAACGTCATCTCAGCGAGGGCGATTGCGAGACCACCTTCTGAAACATCATGCATCGCATTGACTTCACCTGCTTGTACTGCTTGTTGTAACAATTGTAAGCGTGCGTATTCGATCGCTAAATCAATTTGTGGTGCGCGACCGAATGATTTACCGAATTGCATATATTGAAGCTCACTACCACCAAACTCGGCTGTTGTTTCGCCTAACAGATAAATCTGGTCACCTGCTTGTTTGACGTGTTGTGTCGTAATCCATTCTGTCTGCTCGTGTAATCCAACCATTCCAACGACCGGTGTCGGGTGAACCGCTTGACCAGCTGACTCATTGTAGAGCGAGACGTTTCCACCGATGACCGGTGTCTCAAGGACACGACATGCTTCCGCCATACCAGCTGTTGCTTGCTGCAACTGCCAGAAGCCTTCTGGTTTATCCGGATTTCCGAAGTTCAGACAATCCGTGATGGCAAGTGGTGTCGCCCCACTCGCGACAATATTACGAGCTGCTTCTGCAACGGCGATCTGTCCACCGACATATGGATCCAAGTAGACGAAGCGACTGTTACAGTCGGTCGTCATGGCGAGTGCCTTGTTCGTACCACGGACACGGATGACGGCTGCATCTGATCCCGGTGCGACGACCGTCGATGTCTGGACCATATGATCGTACTGATCGTAGACCCAGCGTTTTGAAGCGATCGTCGGCTGACGGAGTAGTGCTCGCCATGTCTCAACAACGTCCTCGACGACTGGAAGTGTCTCTTCCATCGCTTGAAATTCTTCATAATACGCAGGAATGCGAGATGGTTTTTCATAGACTGGTGCTTCTTCCGCTAACGCGTCAACCGGAACTTCCGCCACGATATCCCCATGATGGATCAACCGTAAGACTTTCTCTTCAATGACTTCTCCGACGTGAACGGCATGGAGTCCCCATTTGCTGACGATTGCTTCAATCTCTGCTTCGCGCCCCCGTTTAACGACGAGTAACATTCGCTCTTGTGATTCTGAGAGCATCATTTCGTAGGCTGTCATCCCTGTCTCCCGTTGCGGGACGTCATCGAGGTGCATCTCGATGCCCATGCCTGCTTTTGAAGCCATCTCTGCTGAAGAAGATGTTAGTCCAGCAGCGCCCATATCCTGCATCCCGACCAGTGCTGGATGACCAACGATCTCAAGACAAGCTTCAATCAATAGCTTCTCCATGAACGGATCGCCGACTTGAACAGCCGGTCGTTTTGCTTCCGTATCTTCTCCGAGATCTTCCGAGGCAAACGTCGCACCATGAATACCATCGCGTCCAGTCGCTGCACCGACATACATGACTGAGTTCCCGACACCTTTTGCCTGACCTTTTTGAATATCGGCATGGTTGATCAAACCGATACACATCGCATTGACGAGTGGATTTCCTTCATACGAGCGATCAAATCCGATTTCGCCACCGATCGTTGGGATACCGACACAGTTGCCATAACCCGCGATCCCTGCAACAACTTGTTCGAACAGTTGATTAACACGCGGTGTACCGAGATGACCGAAACGAAGCGAGTTCATGAGCGCAACTGGGCGTGCGCCCATCGAGAAGATGTCACGAATGATACCGCCGACGCCTGTTGCAGCGCCTTGATACGGTTCAACAGCGGATGGATGGTTGTGGCTTTCAATCTTAAAGACGACAGCCTGCTCATCACCGATATCAACGACTCCTGCTCCTTCACCCGGTCCCTGTAAGACACGTGGTCCAGTCGTCGGGAATTGACGAAGGACGGGTTTAGATGTCTTGTATGAACAATGCTCAGACCACATGACCGAGAATAGTCCTGTTTCTGTGTAGTTCGGTTGGCGTCCGAGTAAATCGACGACCATCTGGTATTCCGCATCACTTAAGCCCATCGTGGCATAAACGCGTTGCTCTTGAATCAATTCTGGTGTTGGTTCAGACTGTTGTTTTAGCATGGTGTGCCCCCTGTTTGACGAGTGAAGTAAAGAGTTTCAATCCATCTGTTCCGCCAGTCAATAGCTCGACTGCTCGTTCTGGGTGTGGCATCATCCCAAGAACATTGCCAGCTTTATTCGTGATCCCGGCGATATCGCCGCGCGAACCGTTCGGATTATCGACATATGTGAAGGCGATTTGCCCGTTCGTTTGGAGCATCGCGTAAGTCGCATCGTCGCAGTAGTAGTTTCCTTCGCCATGTGCGATTGGAATCGAGATCGTCTCGCCTGGCAGATAATCTGATGTAAACCGCGTCTTCGTGTTTTCAACCTTCAGTTCGACCGTCCGACACATGAACTTCAAACCGTTATTTCGATGCAAGACACCTGGTAAGAGTCCCGCTTCGACAAGAATCTGGAATCCGTTACAGACACCAAGGACGGTTTTTCCTTCTGTTGCAAAACGTTTGACCTCTTCCATAATCGGTGAGAAGCGTGCGATTGCCCCGCAACGAAGGTAATCTCCGTAGGAAAATCCTCCTGGTAACAGGACGCCGTCATAACCCTCAAGTGAGGTTTCGGTATGGAAGACGTATTCGGCTTCTTCTCCGAGCGCATCCTTAACCGCATGGTACATATCTAAATCACAGTTCGATCCCGGAAAGACGATGACCGCGAACTTCATGCTGGCGTCACCTCTTCGATCGTAATCTGATAATCTTCCATCACCGTGTTAACGAGTAGTTTTTGACACATCTCATGAATCATCGCTTCTGTCGTTTCCGTTTCAACGAGCAGTTCAATCTGTTTTCCGATTCGAACACTCTCGACACCCGTAAAACCAAGCTGTTGCAATCCGCCTTTTACAGCAACTCCTTGTGGATCTAAAATGCTTTCCCGTAATGCGATCGATACGATGACTTTTTTCATTGTGTGTTTCCCCCTAGGCGATTGAATAGTGTTTGGTATGTCTCTGTCAGTGAACCAATGTTGCGTCGAAAAACATCTTTATCGAGATGTTCTCCAGTTTCCTGATCCCAAAGGCGGCATGTATCAGGTGAAATCTCATCAGCCAGTAGAATCGTTCCATCTGCCGTCTTGCCGTATTCCAATTTAAAATCAATCAACGTGATTCCGTTTTGACGGAAGTAAGGGTGCAAGACTTCATTCACGCGAAGTGCTTTGTCCGACAGCTCTTCTAGCTCCTCAGAAGTCGCAATCTTCAGTAAATTGATGTGTGATGAGGTGACGAGTGGATCGCCTAACGTATCATCTTTATAGTAGAACTCAACGATTGGTGTTTCGAGCACCGTACCTTCTTCGATACCGAGCCGTTTACTCAAGCTTCCTGCGACGACGTTCCGGACGACGACTTCGAGTGGAATGATAGTGACACGACGTACGAGCTGTTCGCGCTCCGAGACACGCTCAATGAAATGTGTCGGAATGCCCGCTTGTTCGAGGATTTCAAAGAAATGACTCGTCAATCGGTTGTTCAATTCGCCTTTTCCAGCAAATACTTCTTTTTTCTCGCCGTTGAATGCCGTGGCCTCGTCTTTATAGACGATCCGGAGCACATCCTGCTCCTGCGTCGTGTACAATCGTTTTGCTTTTCCTTCATAAAGTGGTTGCATCGCTTTCGTCCCCCATGATCCTAAGATGTAGACGGGGCAAGTGCCCCGTCTCAGGTTGATTAGTTCAAGCCACACCGTTCAAAAATTTCATCGACACGACTCGTATGGTACGTCGGATCGAAACACGCATCAAGCTCTTCTTCTGTGAACAGCTGTTGAATGTCCTGTTCTTGCCACAATAAGTCACGGAACATGATTTGCTCTTCCCACGCCTGCATCGCACGCGGTTGAACGAAATCATACGCTGCTTCACGCGACCAGCCTTTTTCGATTAAAGCGAGTAAGACATGTCCAGAGAAGATGACCCCAAACGTCCGGTCCATGTTCCGCTTCATGTTGTCCGGGAAGACCGTCAAGTTCTTCACGATGTTTCCGAAACGGTTCAACATGTAGTTGAGCAGTCCTGTTGCGTCCGGAAGAATGATGCGTTCTGCCGAAGAGTGCGAGATATCCCGTTCGTGCCAGAGTGAGACGTTCTCGTACGCCGTCACCATGTGTCCACGGATGACTCGGGCAAGACCTGTCATGTTCTCAGAGCCGATCGGATTCCGCTTGTGCGGCATCGCCGATGATCCTTTTTGACCTTTAGCGAAGAATTCTTCGACTTCACGCGTTTCCGTCTTTTGTAGACCGCGGATCTCCGTTGCCATCTTTTCAATCGATGTCGCGATCAGAGCAAGCGTCGACATATAGTGTGCATGACGATCGCGTTGTAACGTCTGTGTGGAAACTGGAGCTGGTTTTGTTCCTAACTTTTCGCAGACGTATTTTTCAATGAACGGATCGATATTCGCGAATGTTCCGACGGCTCCTGACATCTTGCCGTATTCGACCGTCTCACGTGCTGCTTCGAAACGGGCTTTGTTTCGTTTCATCTCTTCGTACCAAAGCGCTAGTTTCAGACCGAACGTCGTCGGTTCTGCATGTACGCCATGCGTTCGTCCCATCATGACCGTATATTTATGTTCGTTCGCTTTGACTTTTAAGATGTCGATGAATCGATCGAGATCCGCAGCAAGAATGTCATTTGCTTGCTTCAACAGATATGAGAGTGCTGTATCGACGACGTCCGTTGACGTTAGTCCGTAATGGACCCACTTGCGTTCTTCTCCGAGTGTTTCAGAGACAGCACGCGTAAAGGCGATGACATCATGACGTGTCTCTTGTTCGATTTCAAGGATGCGGTTGACATCAAAAGAGGCATTGTCCCAAAGTAATTGAACGTCCTCTTTCGGGATGACTCCTAGTTCACTCCATGCTTCACACGCAAGAATCTCTACTTTTAACCAAGCCTCGAATTTGTTTTGTTCGGTCCAGATCGCTTTCATCTCAGGACGTGTATACCGTTCGATCATTGAACTGTCTCCTTCCATATCGACAGGCGTTCGACTTCTGCCAAAGCATCGTCGACCGTGTCCGCAAGGATGTTTAAATGTCCCATCTTGCGACCTGTCTTGGCTTCTGCTTTTCCATATAAGTGAACTTTCGTCCGAGCGTTCAGTCTCGGCAGTTGCTCGTATAATGCTGTGACGTGCTGACCCAGGATGTTCGCCATGACGACCGGTGTCGTCAGACGGGTATCACCGAGTGGAAGACCACTGATGGCACGGATATGTTGCTCGAATTGGGATGTTTCGCAAGCATCGATTGAATAGTGACCCGAATTGTGTGGTCGAGGTGCTAGTTCATTGACGATCAATCTAGAACCTACGACGAACAACTCGATGGCGAGTGTACCGATCAACCCGACAGCATCCGCGATCGATTCAGCGAGCGCAATTGCTTCTTGTTCGAGCGATTCCGAAATGCGAGCCGGTACGATCGATAGATGCAAGATATTTTCCCGATGAATGTTCTCACTGACCGGGAAAACACGAGTCTCTGTTGCGCTTCGAGTGACGATGACGGAAATTTCCTGATCAAACGGTAACCATTGCTCCGCGACATACTCAGTCGGTTCGAATCGTTCGATTGCCGCTTGGAACTGTTCTTCCGTCCGAATGACGGTCTGTCCTTTTCCGTCGTAGCCGAATCGTGCTGTCTTCAAGACGAATGGTAACCCGAGTCGTTGCTTCGCTTCCTCTAAGTCAGCAGGATCTGTCACCGGATAGTATGGAGCGACGGAATGCCCGATGCGTTCGATCATCTCTTTTTCGCGTACCCTGTGTTGCGTTTGAAAAAGAAGATCCGTTCCGTGAATCAGTTTTGTTCCGATCGCTTCAGCGACTTCTGTCGAGATGTTCTCGAATTCGTAGGTGACGACATCTGATTTAGCTGCGAGTTGTTTCGCTGCCTCGACATCCGTGAAAGCAGCTTGGATATGTTGGTCCGCCACTTGCGCACACGGTGCGTTGTCCGTTGGATCAAGTGTCAGAATCTCAAAGCCCATCTCACGGGCGGACAGTGCCATCATTCGACCGAGTTGACCTCCACCTAATATTCCGATTCGCTTCATAGTAGGTTCCCTCCAGATGCAATGACGTCCCCTTCGAGTTCAACACGCATATGATCGAGCTTACGGGCAACTCGTTCATCTTGAATCGACAGAATTTGAGCGGCTAGCAATCCAGCGTTTTTTGCGCCTGCTTCTCCAATCGCGACTGTTGCGACCGGTACACCACCTGGCATTTGAACAATCGAGAGCAAGGAATCAATTCCTTGGAGCGCTTTACTCTTCACAGGAACACCGACGACGGGTAATGTCGTTTTAGCGGCGACCATGCCTGGTAGATGAGCGGCACCGCCTGCACCGGCAATAATGACCTTCAGTCCTCGTTCACGTGCTGATTCAGCATAACGAAACATCAGATCCGGTGTCCGGTGTGCGGAGACGACTTTTTTTTCATACGGAATCTCAAGTTGCTCCAACACATCGCATGTATGTTTCATCGTTTCCCAATCCGATTGACTTCCCATGATGACGCCGACTTCTACATTTCCCATCGCTGTTTCCTCCTTTGTGCATAAAAAAAGCCCAAACCACGGCTAAAAGGGTGGCTTAGGGTATAAAAAGGTACGCCAAAGAAATATCGACGAACATCCATATACCCCATAGTCCAACGATTTAGGGTCGTTGGGTAGAAACTTGCAAGCCATATCCCTGCTATTATACGAGGTGTTTATATTCAATCATCCTGTCACGACTTCATCTTAACAAGTCCATCCCAAGGCGTCAACCAAAGGCGAACAATTTAATTGTCTGAAAATTTATCGTTCGGTTTTAAAAGCGGTTTTTCTGATTTCATCGATTGTCCATTCGGAGTTTATTTTCTTGAAAGGCATCACATGGAATCAAGAACGAAAAGAGCATCCTCCACATGAATCGGAGGATGCTCTAGGCAGTTATTCATTCTCTTTCACTTTACAATCGAAGACGATTTGTTGACGAATTGGATACGGTTCGCCATTAGCGTCTAATCCAAAGATCGGTTCTTCTCGTCGGACCGTCGGGCGGTATCCCATGGCATCGATACGATCCAAACAAGCACCAATCGTCTCGTTCTCTTCGACGGCTACGCGTAGTTTCGTTTTTTTCGCCATATCCCTGTTCAGTCCCTTCATTAAAATGGATACATGTCTTTCTACAAAAAGACACAAAAAAGCGGCGGCCCTTGAGCGTATGCTCCAGAACCACCGTTTGCCTGGCAACGTCCTATCCTCACAGGGGGAAGCCCCCAACTACTTTCGGCGTTCAAGTGCTTAACTTCCGTGTTCGGCATGGGAACGGGTGTGACCACTTGGCTATCGTCACCAGACGACGGGCTCGCGCCCTCAAAACTGAAGTCATCAACAAAGCATCTGCTAGAACAAGGCCTCGACCGATTAGTATCACTCAGCTCCACATGTCGCCATGCTTCCACCCGTGACCTATCTACCTCATCGTCTCTGAGGGGTCTTTCTT
>NZ_JFYW01000010.1:0-242675 GCF_000632205.1 Exiguobacterium sp. RIT341 | reverse complement strand
AGTCACGATTGACGAAGCTTGCGCTTCATTCGTTTTTGTATTCCGTAGAATACGTTTTTTGCCTCATCGTTCAGTTTTCAAAGTTCGTCATTGTTTGTTTTGAAAATGGTGGGCCTAAGTGGACTCGAACCACCGACCTCACGCTTATCAGGCGTGCGCTCTAACCAGCTGAGCTATAGGCCCGTCAAAGCAAACAAAATATGGTGCACCCTGAGAGATTCGAACTCCCGACCCCTTGATTCGTAGTCAAGTACTCTATCCAGCTGAGCTAAGGGTGCGATATGGTGCGGTCGAGAGGACTTGAACCTCCACGATGTTGCCACCACTAGGCCCTCAACCTAGCGCGTCTACCGATTCCGCCACGACCGCAAATATGAAATTAAAAATGGTGTGTCATGCAGGATTCGAACCTGCGACCCTCTGATTAAAAGTCAGATGCTCTACCAACTGAGCTAATGACACATATAAACTGGGCTGGAAGGGATCGAACCTTCGCGTGCTGGAATCAAAATCCAGTGCCTTACCACTTGGCTACAGCCCAAAAATGGCGGTCCTGACGGGATTCGAACCCGCGATCTCCTGCGTGACAGGCAGGCATGTTAACCGCTACACCACAGGACCGCAACTTGAAGTTGTAAACAACTCTTTAAAAAGAAATGGTGGAGGATGACGGGATCGAACCGCCGACCCCCTGCTTGTAAGGCAGGTGCTCTCCCAGCTGAGCTAATCCTCCATATGGTGACCCGTACGGGATTCGAACCCGTGTTACCGCCGTGAAAGGGCGGTGTCTTAACCGCTTGACCAACGGGCCATTTTGTAATTAATAATTATTCTCAAGAAACATTTTCACATAAGAGGTCTGGCGGAGATGGAGGGATTCGAACCCTCGCACCAGTTTCCCGGCCTACACCCTTAGCAGGGGCGCCCCTTATAGCCACTTGGGTACATCTCCAAAAGAATGGCTCCGCAAGTAGGATTTGAACCTACGACCTACCGGTTAACAGCCGGTTGCTCTACCACTGAGCTATTGCGGAACGTTACGTTCTGTTCGGAACACTTTTATATAGTAGCAACTTTTTTTCTTTCCGTCAATGCTTTTTTAAAAAAGTTTTTAGCGACGATAAGTTGTTTAGTTGCTGTCGTTTTGACGACTTCTATAATTTATCATGCTCCGAAATGAACGTCAACTACTTTTGTAAAAAATCTTTCCGCGACAACGACCACATCGATACTTTTCCGTATTCATGCGTCTTTTCCTTCTATATAATGTACTGCATTTCTCACATTCATAAAGATAGGATTTTTTTTCGTCTTCTTGTCTTCTCGGACTGTATCGGATCCCACCGTAACGCTCTAACCATTCTTTAAAGTCTTGATCTTGATGGCGGTGTCCCATTCCTGCTAGATGTAAATGATAGTGACACAGTTCATGAATCACAATTCCGCGGAAGACTTTCATGTCATCGATGTATCGTTTATTGAAGTCTAAGTGATGATCGCCCAAGAAGTAGCGACCACCTGTCGTCTTTAGGCGTGGGTTAAAATAAGCTTCATGTCGAAACGATAAGGAAAATACGTCGAGCGAAAGTTGCTCGACGTATCGTTGTAATTGTTCATTCGTCATTTCGGCGGAACCAGCGTCAAACCAATGCGTCCTCGCTCCGGTTCAACATTCGTCACCCATACCGTCACGATATCCCCGACAGCGACAACATCAAGTGGATGTTTGACACGCTTACGACTGAGCTTCGAAATATGGATCAATCCATTCTCTTTCACCCCGATATCAACGAACGCACCAAAATCAAGAACATTACGGATCGTCCCTTGGAATTCCATCCCGACTTGAATCATATCCATCGATAGAACATCTTGGCGAAGTAACGGTTTATCGAGTGCTTCTCGCGGGTCACGTCCCGGACGTTGTAACGCCTCGATGATGTCACGTAACGTTGGCTCTCCGATCTCGAGCGTCTGTGCCATCTCCGGTAATGCCAATGTGGACAATTGTTCCCGGAGTGCATCCGTTCCGACTTGATCGAGCGTTAAACCTAGTGTCTTGAATAACCTTTCGACTGTTTTGTACTGCTCCGGATGGATTGGCGTCCGGTCGAGCGGATGCGTTCCATCTAAGATCCGGAGGAATCCAGCTGCCTGTTCATAAGCTTTTGCCCCAAGACGAGGGACTTTCAATAATTCCTGACGCGTCTTGAACGTTCCAAGTTCTGAGCGACGTTCGACGATTTTTTTCGCCGTCGCTTTCGTGATTCCTGCGACGTAACTCAAAAGCGGTTCTGACGCTGTATTGACATCAACTCCGACCTGGTTGACGACCGTTTCGACGACAAAATCAAGCGTCTCCTTCAATTTCGTTTGCGAGACATCATGTTGATATTGACCGACACCAACAGATTGCGGATCGACTTTGACGAGTTCTGCCAGTGGATCCTGCAAGCGACGTGCGATCGAAATTGCGGATCGTTGTTCGACTTGAAGCTCCGGAAACTCCGTTCGGGCAATCTCTGAAGCGGAATAAATACTTGCCCCTGCCTCGTCGACGATCGTAAAGGCAATATCTTTCTGCCCCTTCATCCAATCCGCAACGAATGCTTCTGTTTCCCGCGAAGCCGTCCCATTGCCAATCGCAATCAATTCAATACCATACGTGTCGACGAGCTTTGAAAGGGTTTGGCGCGCTTCTTTCGCTTTTTGCTCTGACATCGTCACGTAGATGACACCGACTTCCTTCATCTCACCCGTCAGATCAATGACCGCCCACTTACACCCCGTCCGATAAGCCGGATCAAGACCAAGCATGACTTTCCCTTTCATCGGTGGCTGCATGTAGAGTTGACGGAGGTTCTTACCGAAGACGTCAATCGCCTGAAGTTCTGCTTTCTCAGTCAGTTCGTTCCGAATTTCTCGTTCGATAGCAGGAAAAACGGATTTTTTATACCCCGTTGTGATTGCCGCTTCGACGATGTCACGTTTCTTTGGCGCCAGTTGTGCATATGAACGAAGTAACGTTGGTAAAACCTGCTGTTCCTCTAATACGACCTTCACCGAGACGATTTTCAACGACTCAGCACGGTTGATCGCAAGAATCCGGTGCGGAACAATCTGTTGAATCCGTTCGTTGTAAGCATAGTACTGTGCAAAGACACCTTTTTCATCGACTGCGTCCTTTTTCTGTTTCGTGACGATTTCTGCTGAACGACGTATTTGCTTGCGTATGAACTCACGCACCGTCGCTTGTTCGCCCCACTCCTCAGCGATGATTGATTGAGCTCCGGCAAGTGCTTCTTCCGAATCGAGTGTACCGCTCAAACGCTGAAATGTCGCTTCATCATAGGCAGACTTGTCGCGTAACCAGTCAGCAAGTGGCGCAAGCCCTGCTTCCCGTGCAATTTCCGCCTTCGTCCGACGTTTTGGTCGAAACGGTAAGTAAATATCTTCGACTTGTTGTAAGGTCGTCGCTTCTTCAAGCGTTCGACGGAGTTCCGGCGTTAGTACACCTTGTTCCTCGATTTTTTCAAGGACGTCACTTCGTCTACTTTCAAGTTGTGTTAATTGTTTATGTCGATCGAGGATCGCTTTAATCGCGACCTCATCGAGTTCTCCAGTCTGTTCTTTCCGGTAGCGGGCGATGAACGGAATCGTACCGCCTTCTTCCGTCAATTGTAAGACTGCCTTCACTTGAGCAGGACGTACATTCAATTCACTTGCGATTCTCTTTTCCATCTGCTTCACCTCTCATTCATTATACCGAAGAATGCATGGAAAAGAAAAAAGACTGACACGAGGTCAGTCTTTTGAGAATACTTCATTTGGTTCAACTTTAATCGCTTCACGTAACTTCTGCAAAGCACGTCGTTGGAGACGGGACACATGCATTTGTGAAATGCCGAGTAGTTCTCCCGTTTCTTTTTGACTCATATTGCGATAATAGGCACATTCGAGGATAGAACGCTCGCGGTCCGTCAAGACAGCAAATGCCTTTTCAAGAATCAGACGCTGATCGACAGAGTCATAGCCATTCTCTTGATTACCAACGAGGTCGAGCAAGGTAACGGTACTACCTTCCTGATCTGCCTCAATCGAGCTATCGACGGAGAGAGCTTGATAACTCTTACCCATCTCGAGTGTTTCAAGGACTTCCTCTTCTGATACTTCAAGGCGAGCAGCAATCTCATCGATGCGCGGAGAGCGTTGTAGCTCCGTCGTCAATTCCTCGACTGCCTTTTTGATTTTTGGTCCGAGTTCCTTAATGCGACGTGGAACGTGGACGCTCCATGTCTTATCGCGGATGAAACGTTTGATTTCTCCGATGATCGTCGGAACAGCAAACGATTCAAAACTGCGACCAAACTCCTTATCGAATCGACGAAGCGCCGCGAGTAACCCAATCATACCGACCTGAACGAGATCGTCATGAATCGGTCGACCACGCGAAAACTTTCGGGCCAAAGCTTCTACCAAGTCTGAATAACGCTCGAGTAATGCCGCATGCACTTCCT
Organism: Exiguobacterium sp. RIT341; assembly: GCF_000632205.1. Lineage (NCBI taxonomy): Bacteria > Bacillati > Bacillota > Bacilli > Caryophanales > Exiguobacterium > Exiguobacterium sp. RIT341. The sequence continues at coordinate 238,158 of NZ_JFYW01000010.1, read as the reverse complement.
CATCTTGGTCGTCCTGCTGATACAAATCAATCAGTCGAAGTACTTCATCATCACTGTGATGGCGTTGTTGAGACTTTGCTGGCACTTTGACCCACCTCATCTCTATTCATATATTTTGTCATATGGACAGTGACGCCGTTCGCTTTCTCGATCGTTACTTGATCCATCAATGCTTCGATCATCAAGATACCAAGTCCTCCTTCATGCAAGGAATCGAGATCGTGTGCGTCCGTAATCGGCTCACTTTGGCGTTTAACCTCATCTTTATCGAACGTAATGCCGTTATCTTTAACGATGATCTCAAGACGATCATCTGGATAGACGTTGCAAGTCAAGGCGATACTACCATCTTCTTTTCCTTCGTACGCATGTTGAACAGCGTTCGCACATGCTTCTGAGACAGCGATTTTGATATCTTCGATGTCATCGTACGTATACCCCATTCGGTTCGCGACGCCTGAAACCGTCAAACGAGCGATGGCTACATATTCCGGTTTTGCCGGTAATGTCATGTTCAGTTGTTCGTTCTTCATTGCGTTCCACCTCGTACACCACTATCAATTGTAATGATGCTTGAAAGACCTGTGATCTCGAATAGACGACGGATACGTTCAGAGACGCCAACGAGCGTGAACGACGTACCGTTCTTTTTCGCTGCTTTGAGCGCACCGACAAAAACACCGAGACCTGTTGAATCCATATAATGAACTTCATCCAAGTGCACGATGACATCATTCGTTTCGACTGCTGGGACTAATTCTTGGCGAAGCTTTGGTGCCGTATACGTATCAATCTCACCTGCGATATAAAGATGCGTCTGACCGTCAAGCTGCTCTGTTTTAATTGTTAAATCCATCTTCAAGTTCCTCCTCAAGGAAAATCTGTCTATGTGGTCTTGCTATTCATCCTACCTCTTCCCTTTATAAAAAGGTCACTTGGGTATGTTTCCCCGTAAAGAAAACTTTGAAACCCATTTTTAAAAAAAGAGGTCAAAAAAAGTCGTATACGCTAGTATCGACTCTTCTTGTGTTGCGCTTCTATGTAAGTGCCTAAAAATCAACCAAGCCTAAGCTGATTGCGACGGCACTATTTACTTTCATCATCGTGTCCGGATCTAGATGTGTGACTTTATCCGTTAGACGGCGTTTATCAATTGTACGGATTTGCTCAAGTAAGATGACCGAATCACGTTCTAATCCGTGTCGCTCTCGATATACTTCCACATGGGTCGGTAGTTTGGCTTTGTCGATCTGTGCCGTGATCGCAGCCACGATGACTGTCGGGCTGAATCGGTTACCAATATCATTTTGTAGAACAAGCACGGGACGAACTCCCCCTTGTTCCGATCCGACCACAGGTGACAAATTTGCATAAAACACGTCGCCACGTTTGACTATCAAAGCTTACACCCCGCTTACTTGACGTAGGAGTGAGAACTCCGCCTCCGTTTCAATCTGGAACATTTCGCCTACGATCGATAAATTGATTGCTGCCATTTCTTCGTAACCACGCTTCAATTCCTCACGTAGCTGACGCTTGCGTTCTTCGGTCGTATGATTCGACTTCATCCCAATCGTCTCCTTCGCTACATTTCGCTCAACAAACTGCATTTCCCGTTGTTGGACCAAGATAATGGCACCTCCAGATTCACTGAAACCTTAACGAACGACTCACTTTCTACTTCAATATATCAGTCGAATTCAGAAAATACAATCAAAATTCAAACAAATAACATATTTTTGCCATCTTATTGATGTCTTATTCGAATCACTGACGCGGAACACGTTTCGAGAATTGACAGAGAACTTCATAGTTGATCGTCCCGAGCCAATGGGCCGCTTCCTCGATTGGTGCCCCTTCTCCAATCAAGATGACTTCCGTTCCAATCGGATATTCTCGCGGTAAACGAATCATCAAGCGATCCATACAGACACGACCGACGATTTCGCACGGTAGACCGTCTACAATCAGTGAATAGCCCTGAAACTTGCGTGACCAGCCATCTGCATAACCAATCGGAACGGTACCGATCCATTCATCTGTCGGTGCCGTATAAGTCGCTCCGTAACTGATCGTCTGACCCGGTTCGACTTGTTTGACCTGCATCAGACGACTCTTCAGTGAAAACGCTGGTTTTAAAAATTCATAATGTCCTGCCATCTCATCCGACGGCATCGCCCCATATAACGCGATACCGACCCGAACGACGTTAAACGGCGCTTGTCCCGCTAAGCGAATCGCTGCCGCTGAATTAGCACAATGCACGTAACGAATGTCCGGTACTAGCGCGACATAGGATAAAAATGTCTCGAGCTGACGTTCGAACAATCGACTGTTCAGCTCGTCAGCGGTTGCGAAATGCGTATAGATGCCTTCGAGTTCGACAAGATCATCATTACACTCAACCAAAATATGCTTCAACTCATCGACATGCTGCAGTCCGAGCCGCCCCATCCCGGTATCGACCTTGATATGCAAACGGAGATGATCGATTTCCGTCAGATGCCGTTTCGCTTCTTGGAGCCAATCGGCTGAAAAGACAGGAACGGCGACATCGTAATTCGAAGCGACTGGCGCATGCTCCGGCAGTAAAGCTTCAAGCATCAAAATTGGCGCTCGGATACCCGCTTCTCGCAACTCAATCGCTTCTTCAAGGAGCGCAACAGCGAGTAAGTCAGCTCCATTTTCAAGGGCAATCTCAGCGACTGTCACTGCACCGTGACCATAGCCGTCTGCCTTGACGACTGCCATCACCTGTTGCTCGCCCATTCGTGTTTTAATTTCGCGTATATTGTGTGCGATCGCTTCCCGATCGATTTCAATCCAAGTTGGTCGATACATCCTAATCCCTCTTCTCTAATAAGACTTGCGCAGACGCGTAGTGCTCTGAATGTGTAATCGAGACATGGATGACGCCATCGAATGGTCCGCTCATGATCGGTCGTCCGGTCTCATCGTTTAAAACTTCGACGTCCTGCCAGGAAACCTCTTTTCCGACACCGGTTCCAAATGCTTTAACGAACGCTTCCTTTGCGGCGAAGCGACCTGCCAGGTACTCAATTTGCCGGTGTCCTGAAAGCGATTGAAATCGTTCCTGTTCTGCCTGCGTCAAAATTCTTCCTGCAAAACGTGGCTGTCGCTCGAGCGTTTGCTCGATTCGATTTAGTTCGACTAAATCGATCCCAATTCCATAAATCATCCGAGACGCCTCCACAGTTCTATTCTTCGCCATCTTCATATAGAATGAAGATGAAGCGAGGTGTTGTCATGTTTAGTCGAACGGAAAATCTACAAACGTTCACACGTTCTTATCCGGTCGTTTCGTTGTTCATTTTAATCCAAGTCGCCCTGTTTGTCATCGAACAGTTAGGTGGACTCCTTAATCTGACGTTCTCTCCCTTAAGTGCAGGCGCAGCAATCAATCTCTTAATCGGGCAAGGTGAATGGTGGCGTGTCGTCACGGCAACGTTCTTGCATTATGATTTTTGGCATATTGCGTTCAATACGTTTGCTCTCGTCATTTTCGCACCGCCTCTCGAGCGGATGATCGGGCATACTCGATTCGCTACTTTTTACTTGCTCGTCGGTACGCTTGCGAACGTCTTGACGTACTTCACGAAAATCAATGAACCGTTCTATGGACAAGCCGGAGCATCCGGTGCCATTCTTGGTCTGCTTGGTTTTTATGTCTACTTGAGTCGTTTCAAACGAACGGTCATCATGGCAGACGATACACGGCTTGTGTATATCTTCACTGCAGTCACGGCAGTCTTTACGTTACTTGGATCGAACGTCGCTGTCTTCGGTCACTTGTACGGTTTCGTCCTCGGATTCCTTTTCGGATTCGTCTTCGGCAACCGCGCCGTGCCATTCACACGTCCGTTCCAAACGGGTCGTCGGACAAGTGGTGGTCCTGTCTTCGTAAGCGGTTCTGGGCAGTTGGGTCGTATCTTCTTCTATGTCATCATCGCCTTTGCTGTACTCGGATTATTCTTCCGTTACCTGTAAACCAGCATACAAAAAAAGGACTACGCTACATGCGTAAGTCCTTTTTTTGATTATTTGCGTAGAACTTCTGCCAAGTCCTTCACATCATCAATCAAGTTATGGATCGTCTCCTGATTATCCGTATAAAGTGCTTTTAATTCCTCAAAGCGTCCTTTCGGATCTTGTTTGACAGCAGACAATTGTGTTCCTGCGCCACTGAATGTTCGTTTCACTGCCGTGAACTGCGCTTGACGCGTATCTTTATGCAGTAGTGATAAAGTAGCGCCGACAAGTGCGCCACCAAGTGTTGCTACGACAAAATAGTTCTTCTTCATCTGTTAGTCCCCCTGCATCTCACTCATTTGTTGGTGGTACGATTTGATACCGTTTCATGACGGGAGAAGGCGCGAACGACTTCCCTGCCTCTTCAGCATACTGGTCTACCGTGAGACGTTCAACTGATTTTGCATAACGAGCCCCGTCGCTTGTCTCATGGAACTGAATCAATAAGACGAGATCCGTCCCCTTCTCGACACGTCCAATCCGAAAAGCCTGGAAGCCACCATATTCTGCTCCAATGACTTTTGGATTCGACATCACTTGATGTACGAATAAATCTCCGCTATTTTGATCTGCCGGAATCGACCAGTAGAAGAGACTGCCTTCATCCGAAAAATTTCCACGTGATTCGAGCAACGTGTAGGTATTGCCACTTTGAAAAGGTGATTTCGAGTCCGTCTCTATCCAGAGGATAGCGTCACCGCTTCCGCTAGCAACACGAATGTGAGCGTCCCGAGAACGAATTTGTTCAACAAACGAACCGCTACCGAATGTGATCGAAAGTTTAGATGGCATCACAGGCCTCCGCAAGTTGAAAGTCTTTTTCCGTCAATCCGTTTTCATCATGAGTCGTCGCCGCAAGTGTGACGTTTTTATAGTCAATCACGATCCGTGGATGATGATTCAAGTTTTCGGCGATACTCCCGACTTCCTGTACGAAATCCAGTGCAGCAGGAAACGATGGAAGTGTATACGTTCGGACGATTTCATCATCGACGATACTCCAATCCTGCAATCGTTCAAGACGCTCTTCCACTTCATACTCATTCAACCTAGCCATCCCTTTCTCCTCCTCTACTATCATTTTCGTCCTATACTTTATACCCCATTCTATTACTTCTCTATACCTGTTTGTATCCGATTTCTTCCTTTCGCCTTCTATGTGAGATAGAGTACAATGTGAAAGAGAACACTAATTCAAAACCGAAAGGGGCTCACGCACATGCGCGCTCTGATTGTCATTGATTACACGATCGACTTCGTTGCTGACGAAGGGAAGCTGACTTGTGGAAAACCAGGACAGGCGATTGAAGACCGGATCGCTACATTGATGGAGGAATTTTCAACAGAGGACTACGTCGTCATTGCCAACGATATTCATGAGGAAGGTGATACGTTCCATCCGGAAACTGTCCTTTTCCCGCCGCATAATATTCGCGGAACACATGGACGTGATTTGTTTGGGAAAGTCGCAGCCATGGCACGTGTCGCTGATCACATCATTGATAAGACGCGTTACAGTGCGTTCGCCGGGACGGACCTTGATTTACGCTTGCGTGAACGTGGTATCCGCGAAGTCCACCTCGTTGGCGTCTGTACGGACATCTGTGTCCTTCATACAGCTGTTGATGCCTACAATCTCGGATATCATATCGTCGTCCATGCCGATGCGGTCGCAAGCTTTAACGCGACGGGTCACGACTGGGCGCTTACACACTTTAAACAATCGATCGGCGCAGAAGTCGTCGGCGAATAAGAAGGGATTTGTCCGTTATGTTACAACGTAATCTTGCACTCCATACCGATCTATACTTACCACGGTGGATGTATATCTACTGGAAAGAAGGACGTCACAATGAACGTGCCGTCTTCGATGTCTACTACCGTTCGAATCCGTTTGCAGGAGGGTATGTCGTCTTTGCGGGTCTTGAGAACATCATCGAGTACATTCAAACACTCCGTTTCACGGAAGAAGACATCACGTACTTGCAAGAGATGATCGGCTTCCCAGATGAATTCAAGGATGAACTGCGTCAATTCAAGTTCAACGGTTCGATTTCCAGTGTCAAAGAAGGTGAGATCGTCTTCCCGAACGAACCATTGATTCGGATCGAGGCACGAATTTTTGAAGCGAAACTCTTACAGACCGCGATTTTGAACATCGCGAACCATGAATCACTCATCGCGACGAAGTACGCACGCATTCGTCAATCGGCACCCCGTGCGAAGTTTCTTGAAGCCGGTGCCCGACGTGCGCAAGGCATCGATGCTGCTTACTTCGGAACGCGTGCTTCGTACCTCGCTGGTTTTGACGTCACAAGTCTTGCTTCAGCAGGACGCGATTTCGGAATCCCATGTGGCGGAACGATGGAACATGCCGACATTCAATTCCATGATGATGAACTAACAGCATTCCGGACATTTGCTTCTCACTATCCGGATCAATCGACGTTACTCGTCGATACGTATGACACACTCAAGAGTGGTCTGCCGAATGCCATTACGGTCGCAAAGGAACTCCAAGCCAAAGGACATAAACTGCGCGGAATCCGAATCGATTCTGGTGACTTATCTTATTTGTCAAAACGTGCTCGTAACATGCTTGACGAAGCCGGCTTCCCAGAAGTCGACATCGTCTTGTCAGGGGATCTCGATGAGTACGTCATCCAAGATTTGCGCATCCAAGGCGCCCAAGCGAATACGTTCCTCGTCGGAACACGTGGTATTACAGCTTACGAGCAACCCGCTCTCGGAATGGTCTATAAACTGGTCGCACGTGAAGTAGACGGCGAACTCACGCCTGTCATCAAAGTGTCCTCGTCAAAAGCCAAGACGACGACACCACACATCAAGGAAGTCTATCGCATCATCGATCCGGTGACGGATAAGTTTAAAGGGGATTACGTGACGTTGATGGATGAGGATCCATCGACACTTGAAGCCGTCGATCTCATCGACGTCCGGGACCCATCGTTCCGTAACCGTGTGGAGCAGTTCAAGGTCGAACGCTTGCTTGAACCGATCTTCAAAGATGGAGAGCTAATCTATACAGTTCCAACGATCGAAGAGATCCGTCACTTCCATGAAACGCAGATTGGTCGTCTTTGGGAGGAGTACAAACGTCTCCGTTTGCCAGAGATTTATGCCGTCACATTCAGTGACCGTCTCTGGAAACTCAAACTCGACATGATTCGGGAGACACGACTCGCGAGTGGTTTAAAATAAGACGCACAAACAAGCGCCGTTCTTCCTCCCTCAGGATGAACGGCGCTTTTCTCATGTTAATCCTGCTTCGTTTCCGACAGGTGTCATTTCTGTTGGCGCTTGTTCCATCTTCTTACGAAAGTACCACGCGAAACCAAGCGCACCTCCGATGAAGACGATATACGTTATGCGTTGACCGAATTCTGCTAAGGAATCCGCGTAAAAAATACTGATTAAATGATCACTTCCACTAATGAGTAGCAAACAGGCAATCAGGAGCGCAATGCGATATGCAAGCGTCGGGCGGTCTGTCGGTTCAGCATGCCAATACATGATGATATGGTGGGCAAGTAAGACAATACCCAGGATTCCTAATATTCCAATGAGTACTTGCGGCATAATGAACGATCCTCCTGTTAGTAATATCTAGTCTTATTTAAACATAGTTCATACGAATTTCGTCAGGAAAAGTTTCCCGTCCCACATTCCTCACGGTATACTGTAGAAAAATCGTAAGCGATCAAGGGAGGGCATTTTTTCATGAAAACCTTTAAATTATGCACATTGCGCATTTTAATGGACGAGTCAGGACGGGATACGACGATTCCCGTCGCCATTCAAGACGGACTAACGGTCAGTACCGAACAAACGGCACAATGGGTCGCAGAAATCGTCGTTCCTTCGAGCGATCAGCCGATCGTCGATGAATTGTTCACAAAACATTTACGTGCTTTGATTGAAATCACGATCTCACGACCCGATAATGACCCTGCCGCGATGATCGTCACGCCTCTTGAACGGACTGCCTTAAGCGAACACGTCTCCTATGTCTTCACTGGTAAGATGGTCATGATGAAGAATGATTTATCCGAATCGATCTTACGTGAAGTCGTCGAGGATGGATTCGCTGGTGAGGAACTCGTCCAAGAATACAAGGATCGTCGTTCAAAACGCGGTGCACATATCACGAGTATCGCTAAAGAAACATTTAAACAGTATCTAGCAGAACATCCAGAAACACCGATTTCTTAAGGTTTTTCGACTTCGTCCGTGATGTGATCCGCTACATTGATTCGATCAATCGTATAGTGGTCCGTATATTGGATATAATTCGCACATGCATTTTTCAAAGGTGTCCGGTAACTGAATGTCTCATCAATCGACGATAAGGCTGCTTTGATCGTATGCGAGTGACAGACGATTAAGATTCGTTTCCCCTCATACGTTCGTGTCACTTCCTGTAATGCTTCGAATACGCGATCCTGAATCGCTTGTTCCGTTTCAAGACCCGGAACACGTTTCGTATCGTTCGCTTGAACAGCTTCATAAATCGACGCAACCGGTTCACCGGAAGCAGCACCAAATTCACGCTCGACGAGTCGGTCATCGGTCGCTGTGATCGTCAATCCGACAGCACGTCCGATGATTTCTGCTGTCTCAACAGCGCGAGACAACGGGCTTGCTAGCAAGACATCCCACTTTTCATTGGCTAGATAAGCGGCGCTGAGTTCCGCTTGTCTTTTTCCTGTTGCATTCAACGGGATGTCTTCTCTTCCTTGGATTCGTTCATTTAAGTTCCAATCCGTTTGACCATGTCGCACTAAACAAATTTCAGTCATGCCTCTGTCTCCTTCATTCAAGAAATATGACTGATTGTATCATGTTTTTCATCGGGAAGTTGTCGCGGTGGCAATAACAACACCTGACAAGTGAAGCGTTCAATTCGTTCGAGCAGTCGTTCAATTTTCAATGGATTTTCTGTCTGTGCAAAACTAGCAAGTGAGTGGGTACCGTTCGGAAAAGAAAACAAACGGACATCAGCTCCGACATCGGCTCCTTTTTCAACGAAGTGAAGAGCTTGGGAAAACGGAACGATTGGATCTTTTTTGCCATGCAGGAGCATGATCGGTGGGGCGTCTGACGAGAGATGCGTCACAGGTGAAACGTGGGTCATGAGCTTGCGCCATTCTTCCCGTCCACCTTTATAAAACTTAATGTGAGCGATCCAGGTCTGAATGAAAGTAAACAATAAAAAATTCGTCGGTGGATATAAGGCAATGACACCACTGATCAATGGCATGTGTCGTTCATCGCGCTCACCAACGAAAGCAGATGGGGCAAGTGCCGTCGTCAGCATGAGTGCAGCTCCGGCTGAGTCTCCCCATACTATCATCCGTCCTCTTAAAATGCGAAGATCTTCTGCTTCTTTGTTCAAAAAGCATAAGGCATCCCGTACATCTTCGAGATTATCCGGAAAATAACTCCCTTCTTCAAACAGACGATAATCGATACTACAAACAGCAACCCCAAGTTCAAGCAGGCGATCAACGATCGGGCTAAAACAGAACAGATCCTCGCGCTCTCCACGAACGAATGCGCCACCGTGCGCGTAGATCGCGACCGGAAACGGTCCTTCCCCCGGCGGATAATAGAGATCGAGTTGTAAGGTACGGTCTCCCACTTGTTTGTAAGTGATTGTCCGCGGTGCGAGTTGTTTTTCTGTGATTGGCAAGGCGGGTTCAGTCCACCGAAGTAATGCACCGTAATTGTTCCAGATACTTGCTCCCGCAGCTGCTGTCGTTAGTAGTGCAGCTCCCCCCATTAGCCATGCAGTTTCACGTTTCACTTGATCACCTCCAAAAGACGTATCAATTCCTTCATTTTATTATCCTTTTACCCCGTTTTAAAAGAAGTCGAACGTCTCGGTATTCGTACTTGACGCTTCTCAAACGTTCCGCTATAGTGAAAAAGTCCAAATCGGAATAATTACGTTTTAATAACGGAGGTAACATATAATGAAAAAAATCATTCCTGCTTTAACGGTCGCATTCGCGAGCGCAAGTATCCTCGCAGCTTGTGGATCAAACACCGATTCATCGACTTCAGATGATAAAAAGACGGAAATCTATACATCGACGTTCGCAACAGCTGCCATTGCCCGTGAAATCGGTGGTAATCAAGTCAACGTCAAGATGATCGTCCCACCTGGAGCAGATCCGCACTCCTATGAACCGACGTCAAAGCAACTCACTGAGATTGCCAAAGGTGACCTTTTCCTTTTGACGGGTACGACACTTGAACCCTATTCAAAAAAAATCCAAGAGAGTCTAAAAGGCACGGACGTCCGGTTCGTCGAGACGAGTAAGGATGTCACTTTGCTGGAATCGGATGCTACGCTTCACGCACATGAAGAAGAGGGACATACAGAAGAAGAGCATGCGCACGAAGATGCAGGGCACGATGATCACGCAACTGATGAACATGCGCACGAAGAGGAAGAACACGATCATGGAAAATACGATCCACACGTCTGGCTTGATCCTGTCAACGCCAAAGCAATGGCACGTTCTATCACAGTCGCCTTATCAAAAGAAGTACCAAAAGACAAAGCAACATTCGAAAAAAACTTGAAAGCGTTCGATCAGCAAGCTGACGCACTCGATAAAGAGTTCAAGCAAGCCGTCGCTGACGGATCAAAAAAAGAACTTCTCGTCACACATGCAGCTTACGGTTACCTCGCCGAACGATATGGTTTCACGCAGCTTCCAATCGCCGGAATTTCCCCTTCCGATGAACCCTCACAAAAACAACTGGCTGCTTTAGTGAAAGAAGCGCGGATGCATGATTTGAAACACGTCGCGTTCGAAGAAACGGTTTCACCAAAGGTTGCGCGTGTCATCCAAAAAGAAATCGGAGCTAAATCCGTGACGATCCATAACCTCGAGTCGGTGACGAAATCGCAGCAAAACAGCTCGTATTTTAAGTTGATGGAAGAAAACGTCCAGACGTTAGAACAGGCACTTCAGTAAAGTACAGTTGACACGCGTTACTCAATGCGGTACGGTAAGAAACGTGTTTTACAACAATTGAATGACTTCTTTTTATCGCGAGAAACGGAGGGACTGGCCCAATGATGTTTCGGCAGCGGACGATTTGATTCGTACTGTGCCAAATCCAGCAAGCGAAAGCTTGAGAGATAAGAAGAGCGTCTTTATTTCATAAAGACCTCCTTCTTTCTTGCGAAGGGGTCTTTTTTTGTATCTTTGAGAAACGAGGTGTCAACAATGAATGAAATGATCACGCCTAACAAATGGGCACTGCTTCCCCTCGTCGTATTTCTGGTCCTCTTCATCGGAGCCGGTATCTTCTATGACGACTTTTACAAATTCCCGATTCTGATCGCTGCTTTGATCGCGCTGATCTTTGCTGCAATCACGACGAAAGGATCGATTAATCAAACGGTTGAACGAATCGCAACCGGTGCCGGAAATCCCGATATCATGATTATGGTCTTCATCTTCTTATTAGCCGGTACGTTCTCTGGAACGGCAGAAGCAATCGGCGCCATTGATGCGACCGTCAATGCTGCCTTAACGTTCCTACCTCCGTCACTCCTGATGAGCGGTCTGTTCGTCATCGCTGCCTTCATCTCGATGGCAATGGGAACTTCGACTGGAACGATTGCTGCACTTGCTCCAATCGCCTTTGGTATTCATGAAGCAACAGGTATCAACGTTGCGATCGCAGCAGCGTCAGTCGTTGGTGGTTCGATGTTCGGTGATAACTTGTCGTTCATCTCGGATACGACAATCGCTGCCGTTCGGACACAAAAAACGAACATGCGCGATAAATTCCGGACGAACTTCATGATCGTTCTCCCGGCTGCCGTCTTAACGGTCATCTTACTCGCGTTCGTTTCTGGTTCTGGCGATGCGGCAGCAGCTAAAGCATTCGAGTTCTACAAATTAATTCCGTATCTCGCCGTCATCGTCCTTGCACTATTTGGTGTCAATGTCATTCTTGTTCTCGTCGGTGGCACATTGCTCACTGGAATCATCGGTATGATCGACGGTAGCTTTGGCTTAAGTGGGTTCGTCCTTTCGATGTCTGAAGGAATGATGGGCATGGCAGAGATTTCAATCTTGACACTCCTCATGGGTGGTCTCGTCAGTTTGATCACGTTCAATGGCGGAATCGCCTACTTGAAAGAGACGTTGACGCGCAAGATTTCACAGCGTCGCGGTGCTGAATTCAGTATGGCAGCACTCGTCAGTGCGACGAACCTCGCAACGGCGAACAATACGATCTCGATTCTCGTCGCTGGACCACTCGCGGCTGAAATCGCTGATACGTATGAAATCGACCGCAAGAAATCAGCGAGTATTCTTGATATCTTCTCTTGTGGTATTCAAGGCATCATTCCGTATGGGGCACAACTGCTGATCGCAGCAGAGTTGACGAAGACAGCTTCACCAGAACTGATTCCGTATCTGTTCTATCCGTTCCTGCTCTTCGTCTGTGGATCGATTGCCATCATCTTTGGTTTCCCACGTCCGAAAAAATCAGTTGCTCAACAGGAAAAAATCTCTTCTTAACCAACGACAGGTCCGATCATGGTGATCGGACCTGTTTCATTATTTTTTCTGCTTCGCTTGTCGTTCTAAAATCAAATACGCGATTGCTGGAAGTGGAAACTGAAGGAGTCCCGCACCTCCCCATACCCACGGGTTACGTCCTGATTTTCGTGCACTGAAAAATAAGCTAACTGCTTGCGTGACCAACAAGGCACTAATACTAAGCCAAGCTCCCTTTGATAGCTTTTTATTCTTTTGAGCCATCCTTTCTCCCCCCTCTTTCTGACATACGGTCAGATGTGATGAATTCTCTTTTATTTTAACCCATTCTATTCCTCCATGAGCATGGAAACGGACGGTTTCGTTCGTTCGTGCTAAACTAAACGAGCAAATCTAAACTACGTTTTATGAGGAGGAGTAACACATGCAATACGCAAAACTTTCAAACGGTATTACGATTCCCCAAATCGGATTCGGTGTCTGGCAAGTAGACGAAGAAACAGAAGCACCCGCTGCTGTTGCTGAAGCACTACGTGTCGGCTATCGTCATATCGATACAGCTGCTGTCTATAAAAACGAGCGCGGTGTCGCAAAAGGAATCAAAGAAAGCGGCGTGAAACGTAAGGATCTCTTCTTAACGTCGAAAGTCTGGAACGATGATATTCGTGCCGGTCGGACGAAGGAAGCATTCGCAGAATCGCTCGAACGTCTCGAAACAGACTACCTTGACCTCTACCTGATCCACTGGCCAGTCGAAGGCTATATCGAAGCGTGGAAAGCAATGGTTGAACTTTATGAAGCAGGCAAGATCAAAGCGATCGGTGTCTCGAACTTCAAGGAACATCACCTCGATACATTGGCAGAAGAGGGCTTGATGGCACCAATGATCAACCAAGTCGAATTGCATCCACAATTGCCGCAACACGAACTGCACGAATACTTGCAAGATCACAACATCCAAGTCGAAGCATGGAGTCCACTCATGCAAGGGAAATTCCTCGAAATCAATGATTTCAAGGAAATCGCAGAGAAACACGGCAAGACACCTTCACAAGTCGTCTTACGTTGGCACCTCGACAACGGCATCGTCGCTCTTCCAAAATCTGTTACTCCAGCACGCATTGCGGAAAACTTCGACGTCTTTGATTTCCAACTCGATGCCGATGATCTTGAGAGAATTGATCGTCTGGCAACGGATGTCCGCCTCGGACCGGATCCAGACGAAATCGATTTTTAATCTAAAGGTTATCGTAAAAAAGAACGGCTTCCATGTGAAGACGTCTTGCTTCATCTGAACGACGAGAGACCCGTTTCCAGTCTACGACTTGGAAGCGGGTCTCTTTTTTTTTATGATTTAAGCTGATCAGACATAATAAATTAAAATCGTATCTTCCGCTTCTTCTGCTTTTTGAAAATAGGCGCGTAAATCGGCGAACTGTTCCCAAACATCCTCGAATTCGCCTGGCGTTCCAGCTTCATCATGAATCGAAGCGAGTGCCCGCTGATCAAAGTTCCGCATCACTTCAGCGGAAATGATCAGAAGCGGTAAAGGAAGAATCCCGACGATCGCCGCTTTCTCTTCATTAACGATTAACTCTTCGCCAACGATCGCTCGTCCCAGGTTGTAATGTGTGTCTTGATCAATATAGATATCGATTTGATTCATCAAATGATAGATGGCGTTCGTCTGTTCGAGAGCGAATAATTGTTCATGATCGGGTTGTGTCTCATGAATGAATAAAATCCAGTCCATGATGATGTGGGGATCGTTTCCGAACGACTCCCAGACCGCATCCGTGACGCGGACGAAATGTACGTTTTCCATTCTCCCCCTCCCTTCTGTACTCTGTATTCCCTTTTTAAATTCGTTCTATACAAAAAAAGAGCCAGATTTCTCTGACTCCCTTTTCCTTAGATTGCTTTTTCGTCTTCTTTTGATTCCTGCCATGCTTCAAGCGTATCTTTCCCTGGCAAGTTCGGAATCGAGTCCGCATAAAACCGTGGCTCTTTCCCTGCTTTTCGTTGTGCCATGTAATCATCGAGGGCAAGCTTCGCAATCTTTGCGAGACGGAAAATCGCATACAGATTGACGATCGCCATTAGTCCCATGAAGATGTCCGCTAACGCCCACACGAGACTAGCTGACTCGACAAGTGAACCGAAGACGATCATGACGAGGACGAGTACGCGGTATGCCATCATGACTTGTTTATTTTCACGGATGAAGTTGATGTTCGATTCACCGTAGTAGTAGTTTCCGACGACGGAACTAAACGCAAATAGGAAGATGGCGAGTGCCATGAATCCTGTCGCAAATGATCCAACTTGTGACGCAAGTGCTCCCTGTGCTAAATCAATACCAGCTAAGGCATCTCCATTCGCATCTTTTGTCGGAACCCCACTGACGAGAACGATCATCGCAGTCGCCGAACAGACCATCAATGTATCGACGAAGACCGCGAATGATTGAATCAAGCCTTGTTTGACCGGGTGAGAGACTTCCGCTGTTGCCGCTGCGTTCGGTGCTGAACCCATACCGGCTTCGTTCGAGAACAAACCGCGACGAATACCATTCAGAACGGCCGCCCCGATTGCTCCCCCTGCTAACGTCTTAAACTCGAATAACCCTTCTTGGAAAATCAATTTAAAGACACTTGGTAATACTTCAAGATTCGTCACCATGATATAGAGAGCGATTAAGATATAACCACCTGCCATGATCGGAACCATGAACGAAGCGACTGTCGCAATACTGCGGACACCGCCAAAAATGATCAGTGCCGTCAAGACGACCAATCCGACCGTAATCCACATCTTATCCACGCCATATTGACTTTGTAGAGAAAGCGAGATCGTATTCGATTGGACAGAGTTGAAGACAAAACCAAATGAGATCGTGATCAGAACACTAAAGACAATTCCTAACCACCGTTGTCCAAGCGCTTTTTCCATGTAATAGGCTGGACCACCACGCCATTCTTTTCCGTCACGTACCTTGTAAATCTGAGCAAGCGTACTTTCGACGAATGCTGATGCCGATCCAATTAAGGCAATCAACCACATCCAAAAGACTGCTCCCGGACCGCCGAGTGCGATTGCAGCCGCTACACCCGCGATGTTTCCGGTACCGACACGAGCTGCCGTACTGATTGCGAATGCTTGAAACGGGGAGACACCATCTTTTCCATCATCTGTTCCTTGGAACAATAAGCGAACCATCTCCGGAATCATCCGGAATTGAACGAACCGCATCCGGAATGTAAAATAAATGCCTAACACGACGAGTAACGTGATCAGTACATTTGTCCATAACAAATCACTGGCTCTATTCACTAACGTCATTAATTCCTTTTCCATCATATCTCCTCACTTCCATCCGTCTTTTCTCTCTATTTGTATGTAAGTTTTTTTCACATGTGAATTATCATACGCAATTTTTTTTGAAAAATCAAACTCATCTATACCTTAGAACACAAAAAACGTGTCAAACCTCACATCAGATGTCAGGTTTGACACGTTCACATAAACAGTTTTTTAGATTAGATGAACAGATTCAAATTAGCACCATCCGTTGCACCAAGGTAACTGGCAACACCACCGTAATCAATGCCGTCGAGGAGTTCTTCTTTCTTAATGCCCATGATATCCATCGACATCGTGCAGGCGATCATTCGGACACCGGCCGCTTGCGCTTTTGCCATCATCGTCTCGAGCGCATCTACTTGTTTGTCCTTCATGACTTTTTTCATCATCTTTTGACCGGCTCCTGCCATGTTCATGTTCGAGAGCGGTAATTCTCCGGCATGTTTTGGCATCATCATGCCCATCATCCGTTCAATGCCTGCTTTCTCGACTACCGGTGCGTCTGGTTTTCGAATGATGTTCAAGCCCCAGAACGTAAAGAACATCGTCACTTGTTTCCCCATCGCTTGTGCACCTTGTGCGATGACGAAAGAGGCAAGTGCTTTATCAAGATCACCACTGAAGACGACCATCGTCGCATCGTCTGCCGGATTGACTTGAACCGGTGCTGCAGCAGGTATCTCTCCTTGCCCTTTTTCAAGCAAGACCTCGACGACCCCTTGATTCATCTCCGCTGAATGGACTGTGTGACCTAGTTTTTTCGCCCATGCTTGAACATCCGGCAAGAATCCTGGATCCGACGCTTTGACGAAAATCTGCTCGCCATCCGTCATCTGATCGATTTTTGTTTTCAGCTCTAAGATTGGGCCTGGGCACTGTAAGCCGCACGTATCGAGCAGCGTCACTTGTTCTGGTGCAGTCTTCGTTGTTGGTTCACGTTTCGTTAACGTTACAGCTGTCTCCTCCTTCGCTTGGCTTCGCGCTTCCTGATCACGATGCACGACCGACCATGTTTTGTAGCCGCCGCTTAAGTTTTTCACATCATAACCATGTTGTTGCAACAATTGACTCGCGACATATCCACGTAATCCGACTTGGCATGTTACATAGATCGTTTGATCTTTCGGCAGATCATCTAACTTCTCACGTAACGTCGGTAACGAGATGTTGACCGATCCCGGAATCGCACCTAACTCGTTTTCCGATGGTTCACGAACATCGAGTAACAAACCACCGTTTGCGACGATTGCATCGATTTCGTGCCAATGAACGTTCGTACTGTCACCTAAGACGATATTCGACGCGATATATCCTGCCATGTTAACCGGATCTTTTGCTGAACTATACGGTGGTGCATATGATAGTTCAAGATCTGGTAAATCAAGCACTGTCAAGTCGCCTTTAATCGCTGTCGCGAGGACATCAATTCGTTTCTCGACACCTGTCATACCGATTGCCTGTGCACCATAAATCGTTCCTTCAATTGGATCAAATAACAGCTTCATCGAAATGGGACTTGCCCCTGGATAGTAACCCGCATGGGATCCCGGATGGAGGTGAATCGCTTCATAACGCATACCGAGTTGACGCAATCGTTTTTCGTTGTTACCGGTAGAAGCGACTGTCAAATCGAAGACTTTCGCTACTGCTGTACCGAGCGTTCCACTGTACCGGACATCGCGCCCGGCAATGATGTCGGCGACGAGGCGCCCTTGACGGTTCGCCGGCCATGCGAGCGGCATATGTGTCGCTTCCTTCGTGATAAAATCTTTAACTTCGATCGCGTCACCAATCGCAAAGATCGACGGATCGGATGTCCGCAGTTGATTGTCGACTTGAATCGTCTGTTTAATTCCAAGCGTTAAACCAGCATCTGCTGCGAGCGTGCTCTCCGGTGCGACACCGATTGATAAGATGTTCATCTCTGTCTCAATCACGCGTCCACTTGTCAAGACGACACGACGACCTGCTTCTTCAAAACGAGCGACGCCATCTTCTAGAATCAGCTCGACGCCTTTTGCCCGAAGATGTTCATGAACGATCGCTGCCATTTCCGGGTCGATCGGAGCCATGACTTGGTTTGCCATTTCAACGAGGGTGACGTGTGCCCCACGTTCGACAAGATTTTCTGCCATCTCGAGACCGATGAATCCTCCACCGATGACGACTGCCCGTTCCGGACGTGTCGTATCGACGTATTCTCGCATCCGGTCCGTATCCGGAATGTTCCGTAACGTAAAGACATTTGTTGCATCACTCAGTCCTTTAATGTTCGGACGAATTGGTTTTGCACCTGGAGAAAGAATTAGATGATCGTACGATTCATCGTATTCTTCACCTGTGTCAACGTTACGGATCGTGACAGTCTTCGCTTCACGGTTGATCCGAATCGCTTCCGACAAGTTACGGACGTCTAAATTAAATCGTGCATGCATCCCCTCTGGCGTTTGGACAAGTAATTTATTGCGATCTTTAATGACATCTCCAATATAGTAAGGCAGTCCGCAGTTCGCGAACGAGATCTCTTTTCCGCGCTCGAGCAAAATGATTTCTGCCGTTTCGTCAATCCGGCGTAGTCGTGCCGCTGCCGTTGCGCCACCTGCGACGCCACCTACGATGATCGTTTTCATCTAAATGATTCCTCCTTGAAGTACTATCTGCCACTCAATATACCCTGTTAGGTATGTATTTTCAAGTCAGTTGCTTGCGGCTTCACAGATATGACATATCCCATTCGTTTTGTATTTTCTTCCTATCTGAACGGACATTAGTTGCATTTCCTTCTGAAATGCTTGAAACTAAATCTATAGTATATAAAGGGGGATTTTGCAATGGACCAGGAACGTAACTCGAACGAATCAAACGAGAACAATAAAGTGACACCGATTCACCAAGATCGTCAACCCGAAACAAACGAACAAGGAATCGCGCCACAACAGCAACAACACTTAGAAGCTTTCCAAGCTTTCCTCGTTGAAAAAGGCATTCCAATGGAAGCACGTGAGAATGAGACACACGTCTTCTTCATGACACAAGAAAAAACACCTGCAGGAGCAGAACCGATGATGATGATCGTCTTCAGTAAGACGACGACAGATGTCGAATTGTTCGCTCGTACGGTGACACACGTACCAGATGGTGTCGAGGATCTTCCGATTCTTAATGCCATTAACGATTTCAACCAAGAGTTCAAATACTTCCGCGTCGTTCTCGATAGCGACCGTGATGTCACGATCGCATCGACAATTGATCTGGATCACGGCTTCAATCCAGCAGCGATCTTCGGACATTCTGTCATGATGTTCCAAGCATCGGATGAAGTCTATACGTATTTGACAAAACTGTATGAACAGTTCTGATTTTTGATTTTGGACGGCTTTGGATTCTTATTCCAAAGCCGTTTTTTATTTAAAGTTCAATTAAAAATATGAATTATTCTCCTTACGTTCAGATTTCTGAAAACAACTACATGATAGAAACTTCTTATCACTTTTGTAGGAGGTCACGATTATGAAAAAGCGCATAAAACTAGCTTCGATCTTTATGTTAGCTGGCATCTTAGCTGCCTGCGGTTCGAACGAAACCGATACGACTGTACCGAAAAAAGAGCAGTCGACAGAAACGAAATCAGCGGATGCTGGAATCGCTGCAACGACATTGATAGATGAATTGACGATCTACAGCTCGATCAAAGCAGAACTCGACAAAGCGAAAGACGGACAAGCAATGGATTGGAAGATGGTCAAGACGAGTTATGAAGCAAAACTAAAAGGTGGTGTCAAAACGGTAGCACCAGAAATCGACCAAGTCATTCAATCCGCTTTAATAGATGTTGAAGCGAAGAATCTCGATCAGAACATCGCACGTCAACTCGTCGATAAAGGTCTACAATCCTATTTCTATCAATTACAAAAGGCAACTCAAGCAAAAGCTGAAGAAGCACTCGTTGCGGGTAAACCGGAAGCTGCAACAGAAGCACTCAAAGATGTCGAAGCAATGGCAAAGACCGTTTTCATCCCGACAGCGAAAAAGTGCGACGTAAGCTACGATTTCAAAAATGAAGACGCGATTGCTCAAGCAATTACTTCTGGTCTATCTGCTCAGCAAGAAGCCATTGATACTAAAAAAATCGGTGACTTCAATGTCGCGAAACAAGTAACGGATAAATCGATTTATCGTTCGTTCTACTTGGCTGCACTCGATTATGCTCAAAAAATCGAGGATGGTGTCAAAAGCGGGACGGACGAAAAAGAATTACAGGTAGGGCAAGCAGAAGGATATGCTTCCCTCCTTGCAGTTGAAAAATCTTTAGCGGATGGCGAGGAAGAGGCTGTCAAAATACTAAAAGAACGTTATGACTTCTCGAAGACAAAGCCAGCTGACGTTTCTTACAAAGAAATCGAAGGATTATTCGCACAAGCGTTGACGGAAAAAGTCGACGAATCTCATGAAGAAACACAAGAAGCAATCGAGAAGAAAGACATCGATACAGCACGGGCAAAAGCAATGGAAGCTAACCTGTTCATCGTTGCGATGAAACCCACGCTTGAAAACCGTCTCGGTAAAGAAAAAGTAGCGCAAATCACTAAAGATGCGAACGAATGGTTCGCGCTCGTTGAAAAAGGTGACGTCAAGGCCAAAATGATAGGTGAACGGATTACGGACGCACTCAAACCATTTAACTAAGCAAAAATGTTATGAAAACGGAGTGCTAAGGTGAACCTCTTCATGTCTACACCAAGCTTCCGCTTTACGAGTGATGCCCGATACGAATCAGAAGACGCGCAAGCGATTTGTATCAACTAACGATGCCATGATGGCATGACTATAAAAACCATGTCGATTCCCGAATGACACTGTGGAGATCGACATGGTTTTTTCATTGCTGTATATCGTAACGACGTTCCATATAATCAAAGGTACCGCCACTAATTTCAATCGTCCGGACCGGTTTAAAGCCAAGACGGCGATACAGTCGTTGCGCTCCAACGTTCGTTTGATCAGCGTTTAACGTAAACGCTTGTAGTCCCTGTTTCTCGCCTACTTCCGCTGCTGCCTGCAACAGTTCCGTACCAATTCCTTTTCCACCATGACGCGCATCCACTGATAAGGTATCCAGGTAATAGACCGGTCCTTCCGTCTCGACGTCGATCTGGACGTCTTGACCTGTCCACTGTTTCAATTGTTCTTTAATTGGTTCGTCGAGTTGTTTCGCCTCTGTTCCGGCATAAGCGATCACGATGCCCGCTACTTCGTCCTTGATGATTTTCACGAGGATGTTCTCATGACTGAGCCGGTTTCCGGTTTGGGAAACGAAATAAGCGAGCCTTTCTAGAACCTCTTCTTTTTCTGTCGTTCCCGTCAATGTCTCAGCAATCTCATGAATCGCTTGCTCAATCAACGGGGCAATCTGTTGTGCTTCAGAAGCATGTGCTTGTCGAATCATCTAATCGTTCTCCTTTGAACTTATTTTCTAATTAATGAACCTGAAAAATCGGACTCGACGATGTCGAATCCGATACATAATTTTTTTAGATCTTCATCCATTTCACTGCGTGACTTTTTGTACGACAGGTGCCGGTACGATGATAGGCTCCCGTGTCATGACAGCAACAACACGACCGGCGATCGCTACGGCCAGTAATGTGTATAACGTCAAGCTAAGTGGCAGATAAACAAGTGAAATCACTAACACGATGGCGTCGAGTCCGAACAAAATCGTTCCGATCGATAGACCTGTCAGTTTACTGAGTCCCATCGACAGTAGATCGTCTCCACCTGTCGCTGCTCCACTTTTCAAAACAAGTCCGAGACCATATCCGGTCACGATTCCGCTAGCGATCGCTGCGATAAGTGTCGCTGGCCAAGCCTGTTCTGGAAAGTGGAACAAATCAAGTCGGTGCCACATCTCGTAAAAGAGTGATAACGCACCTGCTGAAAGTAACGCTTCGCTGACGAAACGTTTTCCTTTGAAGTACAAAGCGCCAATGAAAAATGGAATATCGAACACGATCATCGAGATCGAAGGATTGATATCAAAAAAGTATCGACCGAGCAACGATAACCCAATAAAGCCGCCTTCTGCTAATCCGAACTGTTCATTCAATGTGTAGTAACCGAACGCCATGATCAGCGTTCCGGTTAAGATGGTTGCGATTCGTTTCATGTTTTATTGTCCTCTCCCATTTACATCGTGGGAGAGGTTTTATACGTCCCGTTTGGGTATTCATCTATTTTCGCTCTCCCTGATTTTTATAAGCCATTACCGTCTTGTTCGTCTTGACCGGTACTGCTAAAAATCAGGTAAGCTGAATAGATGATTGGTCCTCTCGGTATCCATCGGTTTCCACCCCTTCATTAAAAATCTATTTTCATTATAACCCGAATTTCAGTAACTAAAACAGTTTTACGCATTCTTCACATAATCCAAACACTTTTGCTCACTCATTCACAATTTAGACAAGATTATGCTCAATGTTGAACAAACTACTTGAAAGTGAACTTGTGAATGATTACACTAAGTATATCAAATGAATGTGATTTACATCACAAACAAAACACAAAGGAGACTTTACCCATGAAAGTAGCAGTCATCGGATGTACACACGCAGGAACAGCAGCAGTCAAAGAACTCGCTTCACAACAAGATGTCGAGATCACCGTTTATGAGCGGAATGACAATGTATCGTTTCTCTCTTGTGGGATCGCACTTCACGTCGGTGGTGTCGTCAAGCACGCGGAATCGCTATTTTACTCGTCACCAAGTGAACTTGCTGAGCTCGGAGCCGAGATGCGTCTGAAACATGATGTACTTGAAATCGATAGTGAACGTCAAACGATCATTGCGAAAAACCTCATGACTGGTGAAGTCGTTCACGATACGTACGATAAACTCATCATGACGACTGGATCTTGGCCAATCATTCCAATGCTTCCTGGTATTGAGTTGAATCAAATCGAGCTCTGTAAAAACTATCACCACGCTCAAACAATCATCGAAAAAGCATCAGATGCAGAGCGGATCACGGTCGTTGGTGCAGGCTATATCGGTGCTGAACTCGTCGAAGCGTTTGAAGCCTACGGAAAAGATGTTACGTTCATCGACAGTGCAGATCGCATTCTCAACAAATACCTCGACCGCTCGTTCACTGACGTCATTGAACGCGAATTAACAGATCGCGGCATTCGTCTTGAACTTGGACAAACCGTCCAAAGCTTCAAAGGAGAAAACGGTGCTGTCACACACGTCGTTACAGATAAAGGCACATTTGAAACGGATCTCGTCATTCTCTGTGTCGGTTTCCGCCCAAGCACAGAACTCTTAAAAGGACAAGTCGATATGTTACCGAACGGTGCCATCATCGTTGACGATTATATGCGGACGAGCAACCCGAACATTTTTGCTGCTGGTGACAGCTGTGCCGTCTATTACAACCCAGCTCGGACACATGCCTATATTCCACTCGCAACGAATGCTGTCCGGATGGGTACGCTCATCGGAAAAAACTTACTCGCGCCAAAGATTCGTTACCAAGGAACACAAGGCACATCTGGTCTTCGCTTATATGATTTGAACATCGCGTCGACTGGTTTGACAGAAGAAGCGGCACCCTTGTTCGGACTTGAAGTGAGCAGCACGACAGTTACAGATGCGTATCGTCCAGAGTTCATGCCAACAGCAGAAGACGTCCAATTGAAGCTCGTCTTCGAGACGGCAACACATCGTGTCGTCGGTGCACAAATCATCTCAAAAGTTGATTTGACACAGGCAATGAACACACTTTCTGTCGCGATTCAAAATGACATGACACTTGAAGAGCTCGCTTTCGTCGATTTCTTCTTCCAACCGCACTACAACAAACCGTGGAACTTACTAAACCAAGCAGCTCTACAAGCAATGAGCGAGCGCCAATCAGCTCGTGTCTAAACTTATTGCAAGATAGATTAAGTGCAATTTTTCTCTATTATGAGGAGAAAGATTGCACTTTTTGTTCATTTCGAACCGTTTTCTATAAAAGAACACGTCATGCAGTTTGCGATTTGAATGCGTAATCAATGACTGAACGTTACAGTCACCTCTTCATTTTTCCGTTTCAATCTGATAAAGATGCTGCCAGTCCTGATACGACATCGTTCCGTTCATCGTCTCCATATCAAAGCGTAACGGTGCGATCAATTCGAGTGAATTACCATCTGGATCCTCGAAGTAGATTGCTGCGTGCGCATGTGGATGATTATCGAGAACGAGCGGTTGATTTGCTCCTGCTACACCGAAGGCTGATCGAACTTCAATCCCTCTCTCCTTTAACCAGTCCTGTGCTTTGTCGATATTTTCATGCTCCATCCGAAACGCAACATGGCGAATCGACGGATGATACGGTAACTCAGCTTGACCTGCTTTCCATAGCCCCAACCAACTCTTACCGTGCTCGATCCAAAAGAAAGCGACGCGTTCATTTCGGAACGCACATTCAAGACCTAACTCTTCGTAAAAGACAATCGATCGTTCGAGCTCTTTGACCGGTAAATGGGCTTCATACAGTCCAGCAATCATCTTCTTCACACTCCTCTTTTTCTAGTGTAAGCCATCAATTTCCAAATTTACTACCATCAAAAACGTTTAATCCGACTTGTTGAGGGAACATACAACCTATACCAAAACCAACTTTCAGGAGGAATGTTTACATGGCTGCATCGAAAAATCCGTTAACAAAATACTTCAATGACGATTTCCCAAAACAATATCAGGACGCCCCAGCGGTTCAAGCAAAAATGGAACCTGTTCCCGATTGTGGAGAAGAAAGTTATAAAGGTTCTGGCAAATTGATCGGCAAAAAAGCACTGATTACGGGTGGCGACTCCGGCATCGGCCGAGCAGCAGCAATCGCCTACGCTCGTGAAGGGGCTGATATCGTCCTTAACTACTTACCGGAAGAACAACAGGATGCTGAAGAGGTCAAAGCACTCGTTGAAGCAGCGGGACAAAAAGCATATCTCTTACCTGGTGATTTAAGTGATGAAGCGTTCTGTGGACAACTCGTCAAAGAAGCACATGAATCACTCGGTGGACTCGACATTTTGGCACTTGTCGCGGGTAAACAACAAGCTGTCGAAAACATTCTCGACCTTTCGACGGAGCAATTACGCAAGACATACGAAATCAACGTCTTCTCCCTCTTCTGGGTCGTCAAGGCAGCCTTGCCACTCTTAAAGGAAGGCGCTTCGATTATCACGACGACATCTGTCCAAGGATATAATCCAAGCGCGAATCTCTTGGATTACGCTTCGACGAAGTTTGCCATCAACGGTTTCACGCGTGGACTCGCTAAACAAGTCGCGCCAAAAGGAATCCGTGTCAAC
This sequence comes from Exiguobacterium sp. RIT341, assembly GCF_000632205.1. Classification (NCBI taxonomy): domain Bacteria; kingdom Bacillati; phylum Bacillota; class Bacilli; order Caryophanales; genus Exiguobacterium; species Exiguobacterium sp. RIT341. Next base: position 212,830 of record NZ_JFYW01000010.1, on the reverse strand, counting down.
TCCGTCGCACCTGGTCCGATTTGGACACCGCTTCAAATCTCGGGTGGTCAGCCAAGCGAGAACATTCCAGAGTTCGGGCAGGAAACACCACTGAAACGAAGTGGTCAACCGGTCGAACTGTCTGATGTCTATGTCTTCCTTGCTTCAGACGCTGCAAGCTATGTCACAGCGCAAATCTATGGTGTCACAGGTGGAATCGAGTTAGCATAAGGATCGAATCTCGACAGGGTAGCTTCGGCTATCCTGTTTTCGCGTGTCTTAACGGGATATCAGTTGCATCACCCGGTGCCATTTAGTCTAATGAAAGTAATAACGATGAAGGAGTGAATCAGATGACTGAAAAAGAAAAGATGATTAAAGGGGAACTCTATTTAGCACAAGATCCAGAACTTGTGGCCGACCGCATCCGGGCACAATCGCTCTGTTATGAGTTTAATCAATTGAGTGTCCATGATCGTGCCAAGCGAAAGATGCTTTTGCAACAATTATTTCAGACGGAGCAAGCCGACTTTTACATCGAACCGACCTTTAAATGTGATTATGGCTACAACATTACGTTAGGGGCTCGTTTTTATGCCAACTATGACTGTGTCTTGCTCGATATTTGTCCGATTACGATCGGCGACAACTGCATGCTTGCTCCAGGAGTACATATCTATACCGCGACCCACCCACTCGATCCTGTCGAGCGCAATAGCGGTTATGAATTAGGAAAACCGGTCGTCATCGGGAACAATGTCTGGATCGGTGGACGCGCGGTCATCAATCCCGGTGTGACGATCGGAGATAATGCAGTTATTGCCTCAGGTAGTGTCGTCGTCAAGGATGTACCGGCAAACAGCGTCGTTGGTGGAAATCCAGCTCGGATCATCAAGACGATCTAATTCTCATCAAATTCTAATCTGTTCCTCAGTTTCCTTTCACGTGGTCTGGTTATTCTATGTATAAGAACAACAGCCACTACTCAAAGGAGGACATCATCATGACTGAAAAACGAACAGATAAAGGAAATAAACGTTTCAAAAAAGGAATCGCTACACTTGCCGTAACGGGTACAGTCTTAACAGGAGCTGGTGCGTTCCTACTCTTCACAGGCCCAGGACACTCTCTCGTCAACTCGACGGTCACCACTTCACAGCAGGCAGAGCAAAAAGTCGAAGCTGCTTCGCGCCAAGTCAAACAAAAGCTTCCTGCTTCAATGCGTGACGATCAAGAAATCGAAGGCACATTGCAGAAACTATCAGATCGTTCGATGACGATCGACGTTAACGGTGACGCTCAGACGTATGACTTTGCTTCGTCAGTAGAACGTGAAGCCGTGCAAAAAGAGGATTGGGTCAAAATCGATCTGAATGCGAATCAGCAAATCACGGAACTTGAGCGAGAAGATCCAGATGATCGCAATGACCGAGAGGACGATGGCAATCGCTCAAATGATTCATCGGACGATGCGAATGAACGGTACGGTATCCTTCGTGCCCTATCACAAAGTGAATTGACACTCGAACAAGATGGACAAGAGACGATTTACGCAATGGCGGATCGTGCGGAACGTGACGTTGCGAAATCTGGGGATATCGTAAAAATCGAATTGAATGCAGATGGTCAAGTCCGTGAGCTTGATCGGGAAGAGGATGACGAAAATCGTAATGATGTACGCGATGAAGACCGTGACGATGCACGGGAGCAAGAAGTCCGCGGTACACTCTCTAAAATAACGAATCAAGAGATCATCATTGAACAGAATGGTGCGCAAAAATCGTACTCTCGTACATCAAACATGGAACAAGATGATGACATCCGAGTTGGTGGTTCCGTCAAACTTGAGTTGAACGCATCAGACGAAGTGACAGAAATCGATGAATGATCATTAAAGGAGGATGTTTATGTCAACCACCATCTTAATCGTTGAGGACGACGCGAAAATCGCACGCCTCCTTGAACTCGAACTCCAATATGCCGGGTACGCGACACGTGTCGCCCCCAACGGAAAAGATGGTCTCGCTGCCGCTGAGCATTCGGTTGATCTCGTCTTACTCGACGTGATGATGCCGGAGCTGAGCGGCTCCGAGGTGTTGCGCAGGCTCCGTGGAAAAGGCATGCACGTCCCCGTCATTATGCTAACAGCACGTGGAGAAGTGTACGATAAAGTCGCGGGACTCGATCTTGGTGCGAATGATTATGTGACGAAACCGTTCGAGATGGAGGAACTCCTTGCTCGGATCCGAGCGTTATTACGCACTCCGACTTCAACTAGTAACGCACCGCGCACGTTACAGTTCGCTGATCTTGTACTCAATCTTGATCGACATGAAGCATTTCGCAATGAAGGGCGACTCGATTTGACACCACGTGAGTTCGAACTTCTGACATATTTACTAGAAAACAAGGAACATGTCCTGACACGCGAACAAATCCTAAATCACGTCTGGGGGTACGATTACTTCGGCGAGACGAACATCGTCGACGTCTACATCCGTTATCTTCGCAAAAAAGTCGATGCCCACCCTCCAGCTTTGATTCAGACCGTTCGTGGGGTTGGTTATGTGCTACGGGAGGCGATTCCATGAAGCTTCGAACGAAGCTTGCTTTATCCGTCACCGCCTTTACGACACTCTTGTTATTCCTTTCGTTCATCGTCGTGACACTCGTCGTCCAAAATCATTTAATTGAATCGCGTTATACCCAACTGGAACAGGCAGAGGAATTGATGGAAGATGATTCATCGGTCCGAACATTGCTGACGCTTCATGAGGATGCTGTCGTCTTATCGAACGAAAATGGACGCTGGGTCATCTCAAACGATGAAGATGGCGACGACTCGTCTACTGTTAACGGAGACGTACAAGCAAATGACCTCCCCGATATCCCACGCTCGAAGGAACCTTTTAAGTCTGGCGATTGGTTCGGCATCGTCTATCAGGATCAAGCCTATCTGTTCGAAGATGAGAGCGTCGATGATACAGTCTCGACACTCGTTTTGACCTTCACCATCGTGTTGGTCGTTGGAATCCTGATCGCGTTCATCAGTAGCTTCTGGATTGCTTATCAGACGCTCCGCCCGCTCAGGCAACTAAATGATACGATGCAACGAATCTCCTCTTCTGGAACGCTTGAGACCGTGCAGACCAAACGTGATGATGAGATCGGTCGCCTCGGTCGCGTCTTCAATCAGATGATTGGTCGTGTCGATCAGACGATGGAACAACAACGGCAGTTCGTCGCGGATGTCTCGCATGAAATGAAGACACCCTTGACCGTCATTGAGGGATACACTCAATTATTGAAACGCTGGGGCAAAACGAAGCCCGACGTACTCGATGAATCGATCGAACACATCTTGCAGGAGACACATGCGATGCGGACGACCTTGATTGAGCCTATGCTCGAATTGTCTCGTCTCGGTTACGAGGAAACATCTGTCGAAGTGATTGACTTAGCAGAGCTTGGAAGCGAACTCGCTGATCGGATGTATCACGCAACAGGGACGATCATTCCTGTTGATGCCTCCGGAACGATTCGGGCAAATCGCGAAGCGGTGTTACGTATCTTGACGATCTATATCGATAATGTCCTGAAGTATGCTACTTCACCAGAATTGTACCTGCGCAAAGAACGTCTGGCTGTCCTTGATCGGGGAACGTCTCTAACGGACGAAGAACGCGCTCGGTTATTCGACCGGTTTTACCGACTCGATGCAGCACGCGATCGTTCAGGAAGTGGACTCGGATTGTCGATTGCTGCTGCACTTGCGACGACACATCATTTTAAGGTTGGTAGTGAAGCCCGTCAACCAGATGGAAGCTGCTTCTATTTAATCCCCGAGCAGTCTGAATGAAACTTTTTCTACAATTGTGTCGTACACTTAAGGAAGAACGTCACATGATGAAAGAAGGAATTTCACGATGGCTAAAAAACGTTGGGGTGGACTTGCTGTTGCCGGCGCCTTTCTCTTGACGAAAGGAAAGGTCATCCTTGCCTTATTGAAATTTTCAAAGTTCGGAGGCACTTTGATTTCGTTCGGAATCTCTCTTCTCTTTTACGCTCAAATATTCGGTGTTTGGTTCGGGGTCGGATTGCTCTATCTCCTATTCATTCATGAGATGGGACATCTACTCGCCGCTAAACGACTCGGTTTTAAGACCGGTCCTGCCATTTTCGTTCCGTTCATGGGAGCCGTCATCGGCATCAAGGATACATTTCGAACGCCAAAACAAGAAGCGATTCTCGCGTACGGTGGACCACTCGCTGGTCTCGTATCCCTGATTCCGCTTGCGATCGGATATGCTGTGACGGGAAATGACTTCTGGCTCGTCATCTTCCACCTCGGGGCTCTATTGAATCTCTTCAACCTACTTCCCGTCAGTCCGCTTGACGGCGGACGGATTCTTGCGGGACTTCCGATCATCGTCTGGGTCGCGGGACTTGCTGCCTTGATTGCCTATGGTATCACCCACTTTAGTCTGATTTTGCTCTTGATTGCCTTTTTAGGCGGCAGTGCCGTTTGGAAACGGTATAAGTTCGCGAAACAATATGAGGCGAACCGGTCGACCTTAATGTTGTACCGTGCCGCACGTGAACGCGTTTTACGGGCAAAGGCAGAGCAAGAACGTGCAGACGCTGAAGTCGCACTTGCTCCAGAACTAGAAGGTGAGGAAGAACAAACAATCGAGAGTACCTACGATCCGATCGCTTGGTCGCTTCGTCTCGATTTACAAGACTTGCGACAAGCGAGTCCGGAAGAGGCACGTCAGGAAGCAGATGATCTGTTACGGTATCAATATGATGCCGCCAACGATTACGATGCCTTATTGCGACGGATCGATCAGCGGATTGAACCACTTCGTCTTGCTGAAGAGTCTGTTCAGTATCATCAGATGCCGAAAAAACAACAAACGATCACGCTCCTCGCTTATTTGGCGCTCGGTGCTATTTTATTCATTGCTTTCGAATATTCGAAAGGTTACCTGCCTACACCATCTTAAATCGAGATCCATCGGATGCGCTTCATGGCGCATCCTTTTTTCATAGAACGAACACATTGACTAGAGTGATTTCTTGCATCTCGTTAAAGAAGCGACTACTCTGAGTAAAACCCTACTTACCACTTGTCTAAAATAGGAGGTCCTCCTTCCATGAATAAAAACACTGCCCGTTTGGGTGAAGCACCTGTCAATCAGCTTTTACTTAGTCTCTCTTTACCAGCGATGGTCGGGATGCTCGTCACGGCACTCTACAATATCGTCGATACGATTTTCGTCGCTCAAGGAATCGGTACGGCTGCCGTGGCCGCCGTCGGAATCGCTTTCCCCGTCCAGCTCGTATTAATGGCAATCGCCAACTCGATCGGGATCGGTGGTGCTGCAATTGCGTCACAACGACTCGGTCAAAAACAAACAGATGCTGCCAGTCGTGCTTATGCCAACGTCTTGATGGCTGTTTTCTTCATCAGTATGCTCGCTATCATCAGTGCTTTCATCTTCGTCGAACCGTTGCTACGTCTCTTTGGAGCGACGGATGAGATCATGCCGTACAGTATCGCTTTCTTACGCGTCCTCTTGATCGGATCTCCTTTCTTCATGTTGACGATGGCGTCGAGTGCGATGCTCCGCGCAGAAGGACGCGCGAACTATCAGATGCGCGTCATGCTGACGACAGTTGCGATCAATATCGTCCTGACACCGCTGTTCATCTTTGGTCTTGATTGGGGCATCCAAGGTGCTGCACTCGGGACAGTCGTTGCGCAAATCGTTGGTGCTGTACTTGTTTTTCGATTCTTCTTTACGAAACGCCGACAAACTGGCTTGACGCTCAATCGGAGTGCTTTTAAACCTAATTTCCGATTAACGTTCCGGATGATGCAAATTGGATCATCGTCGTTCATCATGCAAGTCTCTCAATCCGTTCTATTCATCACCGTCAATCATATGCTCGTCCGGTACGGGGGTACGACAGAACTGGCAACGTTTGCGGTCATCAATAAGTTCATGGCGCTCGTCGGTATGCCGATCATGGGGATCGTGCAAGGGATGCAACCGATCGTCGGGTATAATTTCGGATCCCGGCAGTTTAGCCGGATGTCGCTTGCCATCAAGTTGGCAATCCGCTACGGCTTATCGTTATCGATCAGCTTGTGGTTACTCATTCAACTGTTCCCTCGTTTTTGGGTCGGCTTGTTCACAGAAGAGGCGAGACTTCTACAGGAAGGCTCGAGTGCGATGCGTATCTTATTCGCCTTATCGTTCGTCTACGGAATTCAAATGATTGTCAACGGAATGTACCAATCGCTTGCAAAAGCAAAAGTCGCTTTATTCTTGTCCTTGTCACGCCAAACGTTATACACGATTCCACTCGTCTTGATATTGCCAGTGTTCTTCGGTGTCAATGGTGTCTGGTTCGCTTTTCCGATCGCTGATGCAATGGCTGTTTTGACGGCCCTTGTTTTCGCCTATAAAGATCGCGTTCTGTTATTTAAACCGGAAGAGTACGTCGCAGAGGAACAAAAAGTCGCTACCGCGAAGTGAATGGAATGGATCTAAGATCGTCTGCTTTGCAGATGGTCTTTTTTGATGGACTTCCAGAATACGAACATGTATTCTGTTACTAGTGAATGACAGAAAGGAGCCTGCTGGATGTATACATTAGCAATTGACTTTGAAACGGCAAACCGAAATAGCCGAAGCATTTGTGCGTTTGGTTGGTCCGTTCTCTCGAACGGTCGTGTCATGGAGAGTAAACAGGTCTTAATCAATCCAGAAGAAAATTTCGATGCTGGAAACATTCGGGTCCACGGAATTCGTCCGAGCGATGTCTTTGATGCGCCGACGTTACCTGAAGCAATGGAAGCCCATGGCTTATACGATTTGATTGCAGGCGCTCAACTGATCGTTGCTCACAATGCATCATTTGATATGGGGGCACTCCAAAAAGCGATTCAAAAATACGATATGTACCAGATGCCCGCTTTCACCTACGGCTGCACGGTCAAATTATCCCGCAAATTGTATCCTTGGTTGCCGAACCATCGATTGAATACGATGGCAGAGTTTCTCAACGTCTCTTTCCAGCACCATGATGCGAAAGAAGATGCCTACGTCTGTGCGTTACTCTTAAACGATATGTTAGAACGAACGAACCTACAGGATCCGGTCACTTTGCATACGTTCTGCGGCGTTCGGATGGGACAGGTTGCCTATTAATAAACAAAAAAATTGTAGACAACAGGGATGACTCCAAAAAATGACGCGTCTCTTCACGCCCTTTCCTCAGGCGAGACACAAGCCAGTTTTCCCGCTTCGAGCAGGAAAACGGGTCTCGTTTGTCTCTGACAGCGCATAATGCGCTTTTTCCTGTAGGAGTGGCGTGAAACGCGTTATTTTTTTCTAGAAGAAGGATTCGAGAAGCGTTTTGTTCACTCGACATCGCTTCCTAGGGAAAAACAAGCAAGAGCGACCCTGCAGCGAAGCGAAGCGGCGCGATGCTTGTCCCAGGAAAACGATGCGAGACGAACAAAAAAGCGCAATCCTTCTCGTTAGAGAAAAATTGCACTTTACCTTCAGTCTCAAAGCACTCTAGACACGAAATCTAGAGTGCTTTTGATGCTGTTCTATTATTTGCTCGTTTGTTTGATTGGGAACCAGCCTGGGCGACTTGTGATGCCTGCCCATAATGCATCTGGAACGACGAGTTCTGCTTGTGCTTCTGGATCAAGTTCTGTCCGGATTGACGCAAGGTCACCCGCTTCGACTTTCTCAACCCATTTCGGTTCCATGATCAGTTCACGACCAAGAGCGATCATTGGAACGACAGCCAAACCTTGTTCGACTTCGTCCGCTGTGTGAAGCGATCCGACACCGATGATAGGTACTTGTTCACCAACACGTTCTTGAACGAGTGTAATAGGTGATGTCGTTTCATTTTCATCACGAATTGAACCTGCGAAGAAGTCCATCACGGAAACGTGCAAGTAATCGAGGTCTTTTTTCGCCAGCTCATCGACGAGGCGCATCGTATCATCGAGTGTGATTCCTGGATTTTCAATTTCTTCTGGAGAAAAACGGTATCCGACGATGAACGAAGGATTTTGTTTAGCGACAGCTTCGACTGCATCCACGACAGCTAATGGGAAGGCGAGACGTTTTTCTAAGCTACCGCCCCATTTATCTTCACGACGATTTGAGTGTGGTGAGAAGAACTGTTGGATCAAGTACGTGTTTGCACCGTGAATCTCAACACCATCAAATCCAGCTTCCATCGCACGGCGTGTCGCTTGACCGAATGCTTCGATGATTGCTTCGACTTCTTCTGCCTCTAACGCACGTGGTGTCATCGCACCTTCACGCACGGGTGCAATAGCACTTGCACTGACCGTTTGCCCACCGACGAGTTCTGGTGGTGCCATACGACCAGCGTGGAAGATTTGTAAGATCGCTTTTGCGCCTTTATCTTGAATCGTTTTCGCGAGTCGCTTCAGACTCGGCACGAGATCGTCACGATGCGCACCAAACTCATTCGGGAATCCTTGACCGTCTGCTGTGACGTTCGCACATGCTGTAATGACAGCGCTGACGCCACCTGAACGTTCTGCGTAGTACGCGAGTTCCGCATCCGATACTTCGCCGTTCTCTTGTGCCGCATAGTTCGTCATCGGTGCCATCAAGACGCGGTTTTTCAGCGTCACACCGTTTGGTAGTGTAAATGGTTCAAACATTGCTTGAGTTGCCATGAGTGAAGTGCCTCCTCTAATTTCTTGAATTGAATATCGACAGTATACGCTCGTCTTCCTCTGAATAGCTACTGATGTGCTTACGCGATGTGTCACTTGCGGATCGCTTTACGACGCCCTCCCGGCCACCACCAGTTCCAGTGACCAAATAGCTTCATCAGTGCGGGGACAAGGAGCATCCGGACAATCGTCGCATCAATAAAAATTGCAAGCGCGATACCGACGCCAAGTTGTTTGATCGGACTAACACCTGTAAAGGCAAACGCACCAGTGACGACAATCATGATCAAGGCAGCGGACGTAATGATTTTACTCGTCTTCGCCAGTCCCATCTCGGTCGCATGATCGTTATCGCCCGTCTCGTCATAATATTCTTCCATTCGCGAGACGAGGAACACTTCATAATCCATCGATAAGCCGAAGACGAGTGAGAAGATGAAGACCGGTGTTAGAATGCCGATCGTCTCCTGCGGAAGAACTGCGCCGGACTCGAACAAGACGACGAGTAATCCAAACGTTGCTCCTAAACTGAGCAAATTCATCAGAATCGCTTTGATTGGAATCAAGATGGATCGGAACGCGATTAGCAGAATGATGAATGTCGCCAAGACGACGACACCGATAGCCAGTGGGAGTTTCGATTCAATGGCATCATAAATTTCCTGATTAAAGGCTGCTGGTCCCCCGACAAGGTAACCGTCCGCCTGCACCTTCCGTACCCAGTCTTGCGAAGTAGCATCGCCGGGATTTCCTTTTAAATTGACGTTGATCCGTGCTTGATCGTTCTCTGATAGAAACGGCTTCAGTGCATCGCGCCCAGCCGAAACAGCGAGTAACTGCTCGAGCGGAACCTGTTGCTGTTCCGCGATCGTTGCGGCGGACACGACGGAACGCACTTCTGAATCTGATTCGAGTCGAATCGTCACATCTTCGATTTTTTCTCGTCCCACCTCTGAGGCAGCATCCGCAGACAAGATGAGAACGGCGTCCGTTCCATCGTTCCCGAATGTTTTTTCCCACGACTCAAAGGCCAGACGCGACGGATAGGATTCCGGCAGGGCAGTTGCTTGCGGAATGTTCAACGTCAAGTCACGTAACGGAAATAAACAAGGTAAAAGAAGTAATAAAGATAGAATCGTCACTGTGACAGGGCGCTTCATGACGAAACGTGCGAGGCGGCGCCAACGATCTTCTCCACGACCTGCTTGTTGCCGGAAAAGTCGTCCTTTTTCTAGTACCTTCCCGAAAACGATTAATAGTGCCGGTAATAATGTCAACGCACTGACAACCGCCCCGAGTACCGAAACGAGTGTCCCGATTGCGACAGCGCGGAAGACATCAACATTAATCAACAACAATCCGGCAAGTCCGACGAATACACAGATTCCGGAAAATAAAATCGAGCGTCCTGCCGTCTCGACCGAACGAATCGCTGCCGACCGAATCCCTTGTCCGTCCTGCCGTTCTTCACGGAACCGATTAACGTATAACAACGAAAAATCAATGCCGAGTGCCAGCGAAATCATTGCGACCGCATTCAAGACGAAGATTGATAACTCTTGTTGTCCGGCAACGAAATAAAGAACACCGGCACCAAAAACAAAAGTGACGAGTCCCATGATCAAGGGTAAGATGGCGGAAACGGGTGTACCGAAAACGAGTAGTAAGACGATCAATGCTGCCGGAATTCCGATTAACTCAGCTCGGATGAGGTCATTTTTGGACGCTGTATTCAAATCATCAACGACGACCGGTTCACCCGTTAGCCGAATCGTCCCGGTACCATCCAGTTGACGTGTGACCGCTGTTGCCCATTTCGCATCAAGTGTTGGTACACCGACTGTCACGTATCCCTTATCGTCCCGCATCGCTCGCGGATTTTCGACGGGACCAATGACGTTCCCGACTCCTTTGATGTCACGGAAGCGCTCGACATGTTGTACCATCGTTTGTCGTAGATTCTCTTGATTCTCAAATAGGACGATGATCGTATGTGGATCCTGCCCAAAATCTTGAGCGAGCACCGTTTCGACACGTTGAAAATCACCGTCACGTGTAAATCCATTTCCTTCTAGACGATCGGGTAATTGATATGCAAAATAACCAAGCACGACGAGTAGAAGCCCCCAAACGACCAACACTCCTCGAAAATACGCACTAATCAGATGACCAAGCCGTTCCATGATGCGTCTCCTTCCTGTATAAACGTACAAAAAACATCCTTCTTGCTGAAAAGCGAAAAGGATGTTTCATTACGTCTTTTGAAAAATTTGAACCCATGTGTTGCCGAATGTAGTCGATGTCGACACGATCGCAAGACGCCGCGCCTCTTCATCGAGTAACACACTTTTGAGTAAAACGGAGGAGTAGCATCCCTCGAACTTATATTTCAGCTGACTCTTCTCATACAAGTAAAACCGAGAGGAATCGGTGATCGAAAACAATTGGTGCCGGTGGTCAACGAGTGAATACTCCGCGTAATCCGAAAAAGGAATGACCGATTCCTGATTCGTCGCGGCATCCCAAATCACATACCGTTCTTGTAGATCATCATAGGAGATGATCGTCGTAGGTGCGATGAATCGCTCGAACGTCAAACGTGTATCATATCCTCGCTCAACTAAGCGTCCGAACAGCGGCACCTCTTCATAGTTTGAGTACCGCCAGTCCCCTGTTTGAACGTTCACACAGACGACGTCCGTTTCTGCCGTGTATAGGAAGATTTCATCATCTTGCCACAAGAATAAATTACTGAACCATGCTTCGGAGAAAGCAGCGGGTCGCTTAATGTAATTTAAATGCCCTTGCTCTAAATCCAATAAACCAAAATAAGCTGACTCTTCAAATACGATGAACAATCGTCCACCGCCTGGCTCAATGTACCAGGAGAATGGAACATACGCACATGCTGTTTCCCACAGTGGTCTTAAATCCGCATCACATTTCATAAATCCGTGGCGATCTCGAAAAAGAAGCAAATCCTCCCCGATGCGATCAAACAGTGAGACGGATTCATGGAGTAACAGCTCTGCAGCAGGTTTATACATATGCATCACTTCCTACTTCATACGGTATCAACCTTCTCAGTTTCTCGCTACTATTGATGCGCTCGGCTTGCACCTCCTGTTATACTAACTTCATGGAAAAAGGAGGACGAACACGATGAAACCTTTACAATTATCCGCAGAGACAGCTGTCGAACTTGCGAAACGTCTGAACGTACCACTTGAACAACTAATGCATATGCCACGCCATATCTTGATTCAAAAGCTCGTCGAACTCGAGCAGGAACAAGCGAACACGGAACCTGATTCGTCTAGCGAATCGGAATCTTGAGTAAGTAGCCTCTTTTCCAACGGTGGAAGGAGGCTTTATTTTTTACCTTAGGATTGCGGATGGTATTCTGATTTACCGTACCGGAAGACATTAATGATCGCTTTCCCATCACTCGGATAACCGTTCGGATGATCGATCGGGAAGAGGGAGAAAAAGACGAAATAAAACGAAAAATACGCGAATTGATAGGTAAAGATCGACGCCTCGAACACACCGGCATAAATCAGACCATTGATGGCTAAGATACTCACCACGTTTGCAATCGATCCACCGGCATAAACCAGAATGTTAGCGAATTTCGTCTCTTTACGTAGTGCCTCATATTGACACCAGCCATCCCAAAAATAGACGCGATTCAAACGAATCGGACCAACACGAAGCAACGACTTTCCTGAACCGATATTGATCTCCATGTTTCCGCCGAATAATCGGGCAAAAAAGTAATGTCCCATCTCATGAATCAATGTCACGATAGGCAATAGTAAAAAGAACGACAAAAAGAATTTCCATAAATCACCGAAACCGAACATACAACGTACATCCTTTCACGTCAAAACAACATTTAAAATACTACATATGAATTGTTCCCGAAAGATGTATGTTCAAACAATCTTTCAATGATTTTCGTAAGTCAATTGTATGACAGGCTGACATCGGACTGTCATCCGCACACAAAAGAAGGACGAAGCCATTTAGTGCTTCATCCTTCTCCATTTAATCGGTTTTCTTTCGACGCTTGTTCGCTGCGTACAACAATCCGATGATCGTCAGTGCTGCACCACCTGCTACCGCGTATTTCTTGTAATCTGCTTTTCGTTCCGCAATAACCGTAGTCGTCAATGCTGGAACGACTAACTGTTTTTCTTCGTGCAACCGTGGTGCGTGTAATTTAACGGCACCCGACTCAACCAACACCTCGAATTCACCATTTGGCAATTCAATCGTGATATCTTTTTCCGTCGCATTGTGATAGACACGCTGCCGTTCGACGTATCCTTCATATGTTCGCTTCAGTTCAAAGGCAATGACACCTTCCTCTTCTTCAAGGAAACGAAGATGTTTTTTAATCATCGCCGCGTTTGCGAGACGGAACATCGGATACTGACGACGAAGGGCAATCAATCCTTTGACGTACTCGACTGCTGGACGCTCTGTTTCTGCCCGTTCATAGTCGAGACGATTCACGACCTCTCCGGCATTGAAGCTGTCACGAATACCGTCTTTCGTCCGGAAGAACTCTTGTCCGGCATGGAGGAAAGGAATCCCTTGTCCCGTCAAAATGATCGCATTCGCAAGCATTTGCCGTTTCCGACGAAGCTCTTCCGTGTCTTCTGGACGAGACACCGTCAATTTATCCCAAATCGTCAAATCATCATGAGCCTCGACGTACGAGACGACTTGATTGGGCTCATCGGCAAACCCTTGCGAAGAGACGTTACCAGCGATTCCCCGTTTGACTTCACTCGTCCGGTCAAATGCACCACTGATGAAACCACGGTCTTCTGGCGTTTGGACGTCGCCTTTGACCCCGTCCCGTAAACCGTTGTTGAAATGAGCGATTCCTGGCATCTTCGGTGCGTTGAAATAGTTCGCTTTTTCTTCCGGATCAAGTGGCGTATCGAGATCCCAGCCTTCACCGATGATCAGAATCGATGGATCAATCCGGTCAAGTGCATGGCGCACTTGATTCATCGTCTCAACATCATGAAGTCCCATTAAGTCGAAGCGGAACCCATCGAGATGGTATTCTTTCGCCCAGTACGTCACACAATCAAGAATGATCTTTCGCATCATCAGACGTTCAGATGCAGTATCATTTCCACAGAAACTACCGTTTGAGAGACTCCCATCCGCCTCTTGACGATAAAAGTATCCAGGAACGAACTGACCAAGCGGAACCGTCGCCGCATCATACGTATGATTGAAGACGACGTCCATGATGACACGGATCCCGCGATCATGTAACGCCTGCACCAATTGTTTTAATTCAAGGATCCGCGTTCGTGGATCATCCGGATTCGAGGAGTACGAACCTTCCGGCGCAAAGTAGTTCACCGGATCATAACCCCAGTTATAGTTATCCGGGTCGTTCGGCGCTGTCTCATTGACCGAGCCAAAATCATAGATCGGTAGTAACTGGACATGTGTCACACCGAGGTCTGCCAAATAATCAAGCCCTGTCAATCCACCATTTGGTGTCCGTGTCCCTGCTTCCGTCAGTCCAGCGAACGTACCACGTGCAACGACACCACTGGCCGGATGACTCGTTGCATCGCGTACGTGTAATTCATAGACAACTGCGTCTTGCGAAGAATGGAACAATGGACGTTCTTCAATCCATCGTTCTGGTGTCACACTGGTCGGGTCAATTAATGCGCCGCGCTTTCCGTTCGTTCCGACGGCTTTCGCATACGGATCGACCGCCTCGACCTTTTGTCCGTTAATGCTCGCTTGAAACGTATAGAAATAACCTTCATATGTCGCTCGATCGAGTTCAACGACGTACGTTCCCCGTTCGTCTGCCACCATCTCGACCTCTTCGACTTTTCGTGCGCGTAGTGTCTTGTAGAGACGAATCACGACACGTTCTGCTGTCGGCGCCCACAAGCGCACGTGAATCGCTGTCTCTGAGAAGGTCGCTCCTAAATCATTTCCACTATAGGCAAATCGCTCATCTAGTTCTTGCGGTGTGAGCGTCAACATGTCTGCTGTTTGTTTCAAAGCTAAGCACCCCTTTCATTTCATGGTTTTTATTATAACAAAATTTCAAAGCAGTGGACGCTTCCGGTATTCCTCTCTAAAATAGAGAGTGGAATGAAAGGGGAGATTGAAATGGCAGCAAAAGATAATTCATTTGATATCGTGTCACAAATCAACATCGAGGAAGTCAAGAACGCGGTCCAAATCGCACTGAAGGAAATCACGAACCGCTTCGACTTCAAAGGTTCAAAGAGCGACATGAAGCTCGAAAAAGAGGATTTAATTCTAATCTCAGATGACGATTTCAAACTCGATCAAGTCAAAGATGTCTTAACAGCAAAATTGATCAAGCGCGAAGTCCCAACCAAAAACCTGCAGTATGAAAAAGTCGAGCAGGCTGCCGGGAATACGGTCCGACAACGTGTCATCCTGAAAAGTGGAATCGACCGTGACGACGCGAAAAAGATCAACAATGCCGTCAAGGAATCGAAATTAAAAGTGAAGACACAGATCCAAGATGACCAAATCCGCGTCACAGGTAAATCACGTGACGACTTACAACAAGTCATGCAGATCGTTCGTGAGCTTCCATTATCAGTCGATGTTCAATTCATTAACTTCCGTTAATCGATTGATCTGAACGCTCATATTCAAAAGATAGGCATAACGCATTTTCGGGTATCTCCTTAACAAAGGAGTGGTCGATCATGCGTTATGCCCTTTTTGCGGATCTTCACAGTTCAGTAGCCGACACAGCGGCTGTCCTAGCTGACATACGACAGCTCGCTCCCGATGCGCATTTGTTTTGTCTCGGTGATGTTCATGAATGCCATGTCGGTAAAAAGCGAGCGAAGCGCTATTCTTTCGAATCGCTCTCCCTCGTCGTGACGCTTGATGATGATTTTTTAAATCTAATTGATTTTAAGACGTTACTGGGTAATCAAGAAGAGCGCATCCTGTCGCTCGTTCCACCGCAACTATCTCCTGTCATCGATGCGTTACGCGACTGCCCTCGAAAACAACACATCGAGGGTGCATTGTTGATTCATGGAGATCAATTGAATTGGTCCCGTGGTTTTTCGCCTGATCTGTCACAGCAACGTGAACCAGTACTCTTTTTTGGTCATAGTCATATCAGAGGTTTGTTTCGAAATGGTATTGCTCTGTCGAGCCCATTGTATCAATCTTTATCCATTAATGGAGGACGATATGCCATCAATCTAGGTCCTGTCGTGTTCGAACGAGAATGGTGTCTTTACGATTCAGTGCAACAATCGATCGTATTCTATCAGGCGAAGTAAGAGGATACGACAAAAGCCGTCGGGCACAGGGCTCGACGGCTTTTGTTCATGCATCTTATTGATCAGAGATAACGGACAAGCGATGCCTTGACGATATCCACTTGTGTGAAGTTCGTCTCTTCCGCGAATGCTTCGATGACTTGACGGACATCCCCTTGACGACGAACGAAGCTCGTCGGAACTGGTGTTGTACCGACAAGTTGCTCATGCAAACTCGTCAATCGATGATCATCGATGATCGTCGTCATCAAATCAAGGAACAGAAGAACATGCAGACGGTTCAAATAATCCCATGGTTTATCTTCCGAACGGAATTCATTACGAGCGAGCCATTTTTTTAATCCGATCGCATCGATTTGACTCAACGTCTCTGTCGTGCGTGCCGACTTCCAAAGCGTCAACAGTTCGCCGAGTTTTTTTCGTGTCTGTTTCTTACGCATGAAGAATTCAAAATTGTCTTTCGTGCGCAACGCGTCTCCTTCAATCGGAGCAATCAAATCAGCTTCCGGCGCCGTCACGAAATCGTGAACGAAATCGACAGACTCTCCCGGTAACCAAGCAGCGACTTTCCCGTGAAAATCAGCCATGAAGGCGACGGTTTCTGCCAAAGGCTCCTGCTTCATCTGTGAAGCAGCTTGCTGTAATCGGTCTTTCGTCTCAGTCTTCATAATCTACCTCTTCTTATTCGTGGATTGGTCTTACATTTCTTCCGGAGCGCCGACACCAAGTAAACGAAGACCTTCTGTCAAGACGATCGTGACGGACTTGACGAGTGCAAGACGCGATTGTTTTGCTGCGTCATCTTCGAGAACACGGACGTGTCCGTAGTATTTATTGAAGCTTTGTGCAAGATCTAAGACGTAACGGCTGATGATTGACGGCTCGCGACGTGTAAACGCGCGATCGATGACCGTCGAGAATTGGTTTAGCATCGAGACGACACCCCATGCATGATCATCGGCACTACCAGCGAATGGTGTGCCATCATAGCCACCTTTACGGAGCAACGAGTGCGCACGGGCATTCGTGTACTGGACATACGGTCCTGTTTCGCCTTCGAATTTCAACATCTGCTCAAGATCGAACTCGATGTTGTTCATCCGTTCGTTCTTCAAGTCGTGGAAGATGACGGCGCCGACACCTACTTGACGAGCTGTGGCTTCGGCATTCGCTAAGTTCGGATTTTTTTCCGCGATGTTTTGCTTCGCGACGTCGATCGCTTCTTGTAGTACTTCTTCAAGTAAGACGATCCGACCTTTACGCGTCGACATTTTCTTTCCGTCCTTCATGATCAGACCGAACGGCACATGGTGCATTCCGTCGACGTTCTCAAATCCAAGTTTCTTCAAGACTGCGAACAATTGCTTGAAGTGAAGCGCTTGTTCCCCACCGACGACGTAGAACGCTTGCTCAAAGCGGTACGTTTCGAGACGATAGACAGCAGCTGCTAAGTCACGTGTCGCATAAAGCGTTGCGCCATCTTTCTTTTTAATCAAGGCAGGTGGCATACCCTCTGCTTCGAGGTCAACGACCATTGCCCCTTCTGATTCGACGAGGAGATCTTTTTCTTCGAGCAAATCGATGACGTGTTGCATCTTATCGTTGTAGAAGGCTTCTCCGTTCAAACTATCGAATTTAACACCGAGCATCTCATAGACACGGTTGAACTCGACGAGTGAGACTTCACGGAACCACGTCCAAAGCGTTGTTGCCTGCTCATCACCTTGTTCGAGTTTTTTGAACCAGAGACGTCCTTCGTCTTCAAGTGCCGGATTTGTTTCCGCTTCTTCGTGGAACCGGACATATAATTTCAACAATTCCTTGATTGGTTCTGCACGGACCGTTTCTTCCTCACCCCACATCGTGTAAGCCACCATCAATTTCCCGAACTGTGTTCCCCAGTCCCCTAAGTGGTTGACACCGACGACGTCGTACCCTTTTTTACGTGAGATTTGGTTGAGCGCATTTCCGATTACTGTTGAACGTAAGTGACCCATCGAGAAAGGTTTCGCGATGTTTGGTGATGAAAAATCAGTGACGATCGTTTTTCCATTCGCTTCACTTGATCCGAACGCCTCTTGCTCCGTCAGGACTTGGTTGACGATTTCTTGCGAGACGACTTCCCGGTTCAAGAAGACGTTAATGTAAGGACCAACAGCTTGAACGTTTGAGAACAACGGCGCATCAATTTTTTCTGCGAGCTCCGAAGCAATCATGTTCGGTGCTTTACGGAATGCTTTTGCGAGCATGAAACATGGGAATGCCAGATCTCCATGATCTTCATGTTTCGGTTGCTCGATCAGTTGTTCGATTTGTTCAACCGATAAGGCACCTTCCATGACTTGATGTAATACTTCTGCGTATTGCGTTTTATAACTCATCTTTGTTTCCTCCTGCTTCACTGATTTTTGGCAATAAAAAACGCCCCTTGCGCCACGCGCAAAGAGACGGAATGACCGCGGTACCACTCTTCTTGGTGTCATTTTTGACACCCACCTTGTTCGGGGATAACGGGGTTCCCCCGGCTACGCCTTTTCCTTCAGGAATCGGGTAGCGTCTCAGAAGTGCGCTTCACGACCGGTTCGTCCTCAGGCTTCCACCATTCCCTGATTCGCTAGTTGACGAAAATCAACCGTTACTCTCTTCATCATCGACTGTATTCGATATCTTTCACATTATACGCAATTCTTTCTTTTCTCTCAACCTTATTTTTTTGGTAAATGGCTTATCAAAATTTCCACAATTCGGGTATAGGAATAAAAGATACTTCTCAGGGGGAGGGATGTTTCATGCGCTACTACCAACAGGTAGCCCGGACGAGCTGGATCGTTTTCAGTCTCGTCGCCTTGACGTTATTATTGATTGGCATCGTTCATCCACCTACCTTCCATCCTTCCATCTCCATCGTCAATACTCTTTATTTGTTTGGGCTCGTTCTCCTGTTTCAGTTCGATAATGTCCGTCGTGGCGGCATTTATTATACATTCCAAGAAGGAATCATCTTATTTTTATTCCTCAATTACGGTTTGACGTACGCTTTGATTTTAAGCCAAGTCGGTATTCTCGTCTTTCAATTCATGTCTCACCGAAAAGCGATTCGCTGGAAACGTTTCGCCTATCTCTACCCGATCAACGCCTTGTTTGATTTAGTCTACATCTCGCTTCCGGTATTTGCGTATGAAGCGCTCGGTGGACCGATCGGCTCAAACTTTACGTATACGAAAGCCCTGCTTCCCTTCATCGGCTTTTTGATCACTGTCTTCCTTGTCTCTTACTTCCAATGTCTGTTCGTCAATCGCTTCCTCTACTTGAAATACGATTGGCGACGTCTCGTGAAGCTTCAGTCCCTCGTTTATGGAATCAGCATGTTAAGTGCTCTACTTGGAATCTGGTTCTACGATGAAAGTCCGCTCGTCGCGGCTACAGTATCCGCCTTGATTCTCTTCTTGTTCAAACGTCTGTTGCAAGAACGTGGTGACTCCCTTGAAGCAAACGATAATGCCAAACGATTTGATGATGCGAAGGAACACTTGTTGATTTCCCGCTTCGAGCGCGAGACGATCGATTCGTTACTCCTCGATTTACCACATCTGTTGCCGTTTTCTGAAGGTTGGATCTCAATTCAACAACAGCGGAAACAAGTCATCTATAACATTCGGACGAAACAACCAATCGACGTGTTACCACTGTTTCATTCCTTGTCAGCTGACGATTTGCATACCCCAATCATCTATGGTCTGCGTTGCGACTGGGGAAACGATATTCAAATCGGATTGCCTGTCGATCGTCACTCGATGCTAGCGATTCCTTCGATTACGAGCGGAGAGGTCGATGTTTCGATCATCCTGTTCCATCAAGTCGCAGACGCCTATGATGTGACAAATGCTGACGAATTATCTCGTTTGCTTCGTACCTTTTGTCGCGTCTTAGAACGCTCACGTGAAACGGTCCAACTCTATACGGAAAGTCGGACCGATGCTTTGACCGAATTACCGAATAGCCGTGCTTTTTATGAACACGGTCGGCAGGAATTTGCCGCTGACTCCTACCCGCTCTCCGTAATTCTGTTCGATATCGATCATTTCAAACGTGTCAATGATACGTACGGTCATAAAGTAGGTGATCTCGTCCTTCGTGAACTCGGTCGACGCATCCAGGCGATCCAATTGCAACATGATGATGTCTTTGCTGCTCGTTATGGTGGGGAGGAATTCGTGCTTCTGTTGCGAAATGGTAGTCAAGAGGCTGCTATTCAGATTGCCGAGACGGTCCGCCATGCGGTTATGGATCGTCCCTTCCTCGTCGATGGTCACCGACTGTCCTTAACCGTCAGCCTCGGAATTGATACAGTGGATGAAAGATATCAACGGACGTTCGAAGAATCGTTACGTCAAGCCGACCATGCACTCTATGTCGGCGGAAAACACAACGGACGCAATTGTACCGCGCATTATGCAAACCTTTGAAAGGTCGTGACTCTATTGTCGATTACGGAAATTGAAATGACGCTACCGACATCACAAGCCCACCGGACGATTCGAATTCATCGTCCGCCCCATTTGGATCCTTCTGAAGCATTACCAGTAATTTATATGCATGATGGACAAAACGTCTTTAGTGGAGAAACCGCCTCGTTCGGAAAAGGCTGGGAGATTCATCTTGCACTACAACAGACACAGATTCCGGCAATGGTCGTCGCGATTGACAGTCCAGAAGATGGAATGGATCGGTACGATGACTATGCTCCTTGGAGTGACGAAGCCTTATTGATGCGGAGCGCCTATCCTTCGCATCGGACGTCAATTGGTGGCAACGGTAAGGTCTATATGGACTGGATCATCCGCGAGTTAAAACCATACATTGATGCCAACTATGCGACACGCCCTGATGATACGACAATGATAGGCAGTTCGATGGGTGGCGTCATCTCGCTATATGGATTATTCGCGTATCCGGAAGTCATCACGCGCGTCGCTGCCTTATCGACTGCCGGATGGGCAAACTTCTCCTCACTCCTTGAATTCATACAGCGAAGCCCGTCTCTGTCTGCAACGCATCGCTGTTATATGGACGTCGGCACAAAAGAAGTGAGTGGTCCGATGACCGAGACGGATTATTTACACACGAATGATGTCTTAGCGCGAGCGGTTGAACAGAAACTCACTCAAAGTCGCTATACGATCATTCCGGAAGCAATCCATCATGAAACGGCCTGGGCCAAACGTTTGCCAGATATTTTACGTTACTTGTTCCCGTCCTCTTGAATACACAAAAAAAGCCGGACGGTTTCTATTAAAGAAATCATCCGGCTTTTTACGCGTGCCTTATACTAATTCTTCTTGTTGCTCTTTTTCATAACGGTTGCGCGGATGCTCCCGGCATTCATCGGAACACGAACGCATGACTTTTGGTTCGCATTCTTCACAGCAGAAGTGCTGTCGATTACATTCCGGGTTTGCACAATTAACATAGCGCGTCTCCGGTTTTCCGCAGTAGTAACATTCTGAGACGACAGACGGATTGACGGCATTGACAGGAACTTGTACACGCTCATCAAAGACGTATAGTTCACCTTCCCAGTCTTCTCCTTGTGTCTGTTCATCTTTTCCATACATGACGACTCCGCCTTTCAGGTGGAAGATATCATCACTCTGTTGCCGTTTACGGAAGTACGCCGTGAATTTCTCACAACGAACGCCACCCGTACAGTATGTGAGAACCTTTTTCCCTTCAAACAAATGCTCGTTCTCGTCTAGCCATTCAGGAAATTCCCGTGAAGCATCGACATCGACTTTTACGGCGTTCTTGAAGTGTCCGAGGTCGTATTCGTAGTTGTTGCGTACATCGAGAATGACGACGTCATCTTGTTTCATCATTTCTTTCCACTCTGCTGGTTCAAGATACGCAGCGTGTTCTTCTGGTACGTTGAATTCGTCCTCAAAACGCCATGTGACGAGTTCTTTTTTGTAACGGACGAACGTCTTTTTGAAGGCATGATCTTCAACTTCATCAATTTTGAATTCGATGTCAGCGAATCGTGGATCCGCCGTCAAGTCCTTCATGTATTGTTCCGTTTGTTCGACCGTTCCAGAGAGTGTGCCGTTGATTCCTTCTGGTGCAATCAAAATCCGACCTTTGATACCGAGCTCTTTACAGTAAGCAAGATGCTCTTTCGTTAGCTGTTCCGCATTTTCAATTGGAACATACTTATAAAATAATAGTACGCGATAAGGTTTCATATTCCTCATTAGCCCCCATGTCAGTTTTTTGCAGTAAAACGAACGTTGGCAAACGAAGCGTCTAGCTATTGACTAGCTGGGAACGCCTGCAAAACGCACCCATTTAAGTATAATACCAACTCCCTTTCGAATGTACAATCTACAATTCCTGAATCCCTTTCAAGGAATTTCATTCCCTTTCTGAATCAGAAAGAGGTAAAATAAAACACAGTAGTACATCTCGCAAGGAGGATTCCGAATGCTCCATACACTTCGTGACTGGATCGAGCAGATGATTTTCTTTCTCCAAGACTTACCTGGAGGAGCTGCCACCGGTTTGATTGCCCCGTTTCTTGAGTCTCTATTTCCTTTCCTACCACTCGTCCTGATCATTTCCGCGAATGCGGCAACTTATGGTTTTGGTATGGGTGTTCTCGTATCATGGGTCGGGAGCATGCTTGGATCACTCGTCGTCTTCGCTTGTATTCGATATCTATTTCGTCGTCCGGTCACGCGTTGGCTTGAAAAACACCATGCCGCGCAACAGTGGATTGAACGTGTTCGTCACATGAGTCCCATCTCACTCGGATTCTTTTTTTCGCTTCCATTCATGCCTGCGTTCATCATCACGTCCATTTCTGCCATGATTCAACTATCGCTGCGGACGTATTTGATCGCTGCTGGTGCCGGGCGTCTGATCGTCGTCATCATCTTCTCGCTAATCGGAAAGGAATGGTCCACGTTCCTCGAACGTCCGATGCGTCTTGTCCTTCTATTTTTGATTTTACTCGCCATCTGGGGAGTTAGTCGCGGGACGGAAGAATGGTTGAAGCGTCGTGCCCTTTCAAAACGTGCGGATCATTTACGAGAAATCGAAGATAAGATCGAACGTCCATCTGAAAAATGACTCAAGCTTGTCTATGATTCCATAGACAGGCTTTTTAAGCTGTTCTCATTTTTCTAGGGACTAGGTCTTTTGAATCATTTTATAAAGTAATTAATATATAAAAATAACGTTCAAACAATGTTCAATATTGAAAACGCTTACATTAAATTGGTATGACCAATATTAATATAATAATGATCTTTTCTTCTTAAAAATTAGGATAGCTTTTCCAGAAACGACATCCTTATAATGAATTTACATTCATTCCTTAAAGGAGGCGTCCTCATGCATCAAGTGTCCGAAGTTCAAAAAAATGAAGCGACTCAATCTGCTCCAGCAATCGTCGAGAGTGCTACCTTTCAACAATTGATGCGCCAAAAGAACGGCTTCATTCTTCCAGCTATTAGTTTTTGCCTTATTTTTTATTTTGCGCTTCCGATTTTGACAAGTTACTTCACGATTTTGAATGAGCCAGTATTGGGTGATATTACAGGAGCTTGGGTATTCGCATTTGCCCAGTTCATCATGACGTGGACGTTCTGCATGATGTATAGCAAAAAAGCACGTGCCTTTGATCGACTCGTCGAACAGATCAAGGAGGAGTCGAAATGAATTATACTGCCGTTGCCCTATTCGCAGCGATCGTCGGTTTGACGCTCGTCATTACATACTTTGCTGCCCGTAAAACAAAAACAGCTAACGACTTTTATACAGCGGACGGCGGACTCACTGGTGCACAAAACGGGATGGCGATTGCCGGCGACTACATGTCAGCCGCCTCGTTCCTCGGAATTGCCGGGATGATCGCTTTAGCCGGATTCGACGGATTCTTTTACTCGATCGGTTTCCTCGTTGCTTATCTTGTTGTCTTGTACCTCGTTGCCGAACCACTTCGGAACCTCGGAAAATACACGATGGCTGATATGATTGCCGCTCGTTTTAACGCCTCAAAAGTTCGTGGAGTCGCTGCCATGAACTCGATCGCGATCTCGATTTTTTACATGATCGCGCAACTCGTCGGTGCAGGTGCCTTGATTGAATTGTTGTTAGGAATTCCTTATACGACGAGTGTCATCATCGTCGGTATCTTAATGACGGTCTACGTCGTCTTCGGTGGTATGACTGCGACTTCGTGGGTTCAAATCATCAAAGCGATTCTCTTGATGGCAGGAACAGCCGTCATCTCGTTCATGGTCTTCGCGAAGTTCGATTTCTCGATCTTCAAGATGTTTTCAGAAGTGAAACAAGCCACGCCGCTCGGGGATTCATTCTTGAATCCTGGAAACAAATTTAAGTTACCACTCGATACGATTTCGCTCAATCTCGCGCTCGTTCTTGGAACAGCTGGATTACCACATATCTTAATTCGTTTCTTTACTGTTAAGGATGCTCCGACAGCTCGTAAATCCGTCGTGTACGCGACATGGATCATTGGTGTCTTTTATATCTTGACGATTTTCCTCGGCTTTGGTGCTGCTGCTTTCGTTGGTTCTGAAGATATCATCGCTGCTAATGCTGCTGGTAACATGGCTGCGCCACTTCTCGCTAAAGCACTTGGTGGCGATTTACTCTTTGCCTTCGTCGCTGCGGTCGCTTTTGCGACAATCCTCGCTGTTGTTGCAGGACTCGTCTTATCCGCTGCGTCTGCCTTTGCTCATGATTTTTATAGTCATATTCTACGCAAAGGGCAAGCAACGGAAAAAGAACAGATGACGGCAGCACGACTTGCTTCCATCGCTGTCGCCTTGATTTCGATGGTACTGGCATTGTTCGCACAATCGATGAACGTCGCGTTCCTCGTATCGCTTGCCTTCGCTGTCGCGGCAAGTGCCAACTTGCCAGTCATTCTCTTGACGATCTTCTGGCGCCGTTTCAATACTGGCGGAGCTGTCACAGGTATGGTCGTCGGGTTATTCTCTTCACTGATTCTCGTCGCACTCAGTCCAAACCTTTGGGCAGTCGACGGTTCAGCCTTGTTCGTCGGGGAAGCCCTCTTCCCGCTGACGAATCCAGGAATCGTCTCCATCCCGCTTGGTTTCCTCGGAGCTATCGTCGGGACATTGTTGACGAAATCGAACGAGGTTGCCGGTAACTTCGAACGTATCTTAGTCAAGGCCAATACCGGTATCGATGCAGCAACGGAAGTCGCCGCGTCAAAAGAATAAGTTCCCCTTAACGGCTCCTTCAACCCCCTTGAAGGAGCCGTCCCCTTTTACATTCTTCTCATTCATTGCCATACTAAGTGAATAATAGAGAAGAAAAGGAAAGGAAGACTGTACATGGATCTCGCTTTTTATTATTTCTTAATCCTCGGATTTTTCATTGGAATCATTTCCGGATTTTTCGGAATCGGTGGCGGTATCATCTTGACGCCCCTGTTACTCATTTTAGGATATGCTCCAAGTGTCGCGATCGCGACGAGTCTTATGCTGACACTTGGATCTACCGTTTCAGGAACGATCTCTCACTTACGTCTTAAAAATGTCGTCTGGCGCGATAGTCTCGTCGTCGGTGGCGTCGGAATCATCGGTTCGACGATCGCGACACCACTCGTTCTTCGTCTAGAGGCAGTCAATGGTGCTCATCTCGTCATCTCAATCGTTTATATCGGTCTCTTACTCTACTTCGCGAATAAATTCTTACGTCCGAAATCAACGACGGGTGAACAGACGGGGTGGAAAAATCGATATCTCGCTCTTGCCTTCACTGGTTTGTTCGCCGGATTCATTTCTTCATTACTTGGTGTCAGCGGTGGCTTCATCATCACCCCGTTACTCGTTGGGATCGTTGGCTATGAGTTGAAACGTGCGGTCGGAACGAGTATTGCTTCCGCGTTGCTGATTGTCCTATCGGGACTTGTCAATTACACGGTCGCAAGTACGAACATCGATATCCTGGTCGGAATCATGCTGATCGTCGGTGCCTTGCTCGGAGCACCGATTGGCGCGAAGCAATTGACGCACTTCGAAAGCCCATTCGTCAAAAAGTACCTCGGTATCTTCTATTTGACGGTTGCGATCAGTGTTTTACTCGAGGTCATCGGCTGGAACGTCGCTTCACTCTCTGTCCTCGTTGCGCTGAGTTTGATTTTCTTACTGACACTCCTCATCTACAGTCGTCGTCGGACGAATGGATGAATCGTCTCATCATAAAAGCCGTGGTGCCTGTTTAAAGGCATCACGGCTTTTGTTCGTTTAAGCGACTCGTTTATGACCCGTCCGTTCGTAATTCCTCGTTTGTTCAATGACCAAGTGCGACAAGAACAGCATCCCGATCAAGTTCGGAATCATCATCAATCCATTTGCGATATCTGCGACGAGCCACAACGGTTCTAATTGCGCGACGGCACCATAACAGGCTGCGAGTGCAAAGAATACACGGTATCCTTCGTTGAAACGTGTCGTACCGCTCAAGTACTCCAAGCACTTCTCTCCATAGACATACCAACCGATGATCGTCGAATAACCGAAGAAGAAGACGGAGAATGCGACAGTCCATTCTCCAAATGATCCAAGGACGCTCGTAAAGGCGGTTGCTGTCAGTGCTGCCCCAGAAAGATTTGCATCATGCGTCATACCTGAATGTAGTCCGCCTGACGGATCCCAAAATCCTGTCGTCAGAAGAACGAGTGCCGTCATCGTACAGACGACCAAAGTCACGATGAAGGTACTTGTCATCGAGATCAATCCTTGTTCGACCGGACGCTCACTTTTCGCAGATCCGGCGATCAAGGCTGCTGTCCCGAGTCCTGCCTCATTCGTGAAAATGCCTCGTGCTACACCGACTTGCATCGCCATCATGATCGATACACCAGTGAAGGCGCCTGCAGGTGCAAGCGGCTGGAAAGCATACGCAAAGATTAAACCAAGGGCTGGTAGAATCTGATCTGCTTTCACTACCAAAAGCACACAAGCGGCACCGATATAGAGCAAGCTCATGATCGGAACGAAGATCGTCGAGATCGCACTGACACGTTCGAGCCCACCACGAATCGATACATAGACTGCCAGCGCGAGCAGAATGCCGAAGAGTAGAAGCGGTACATGAAACGATTGCTCAAGCACCGTTGCCATCGCATTCGCTTGCACAGTGTTCCCGACACCAAATGATGCAATCAAACCAAATACCGCAAACAAGATGGCGAGGAATTTAAATTTTGCACCTAGTCCCTTTTCGATATAATACATCGGTCCACTGACAGCTTCGCCGCGTTCATTTCGACTTCTAAAAAGAATCGCAAGAAGACTTTCCGCATATTTCGTCGCCATTCCGATCAAACCGATGATCCACATCCAAAAGACTGCACCCGGTCCGCCCATCGTCAAGGCGACCGCGATTCCCGCGATGTTTCCGTTCCCGATCGTCGCTGCAAGAGACGTCATTAACATCTGAAAGCTACTAATTTCCCCTTCACCCTGTCCTGATTTTTGAACAGACAATTGAAACGCTTGTTTCAAGCGACGAAACTGAAGACCACGTAAACGAATCGTAAAGTACACTCCCGTTCCTACTAACAACACCATGCTTGGAATTCCCCAGACCCAAGCAGATATCAGACGTAACACATCCATGCCATTTCATCCTCTCTCCTTTTTCCGAGGCTTACCGTAGCATGGAGTTGTGTTTTCATACAATACGAAAGAATACTTTTTGTGATTTCACACAACAGAAGCTATACTAAAGATACTGAACGAGAGAGAAAGAAGGGATTCCTCCATGTTAGAAGCTTCATACCATTCGTTAGACGATTTAGCGGAAGCGATCGGTATCGCCTTAAATGCGCCGATTACGATTGAAGATCGTAATCACCGTCTCCTTGCCTATAGTACGCATACTGCTGACACGGACCCTGCTCGTGTCGCAACGATCATCGGTCGCCGGGTACCGGAATCGGTCATCGACCAACTCTGGAAAGACGAAGTCATCCAGAGTCTCGCTACTCAAGACGATCCGCTCATCATTTCTGCGCGCACGGATGTTGGACTGAATGACCGCGTCGCCATTGCCATCAAACAAGATTCAGAAATTCTCGGCTACATTTGGTCGATTGCTCGCAGTACCCCGTTCACTCCATCAGAACTAGCAGATTTAAAGAAAGGAGCTCTGCTTGCTCAACGTCAATTACTAGCGATCGACATGCAGAAAAAACGGAAGGAAGAGCAGACGGAACAATTCTTCTTTGAGTTATTACATGAAGAACTATCCGAGTCGGAGATCCTGAAAATGTTTTCTAAGCTCCATGTCGCACCCCCTGGCATTAGTCGTTTGATGGTCATCCGTTTTTCAGAAGCAATCACACCACGACTTGCGGATCGTCTGCGCTATTTATTGACGATCCAACAGACGGTTCGTCCATTACTTTACGCATATGATGAAACAGATTTTATCTTGTGGATCAGCACAAACGACCGCGACGCAGAACAAGAGCGTCTACAGTTTGACGCCTTCATTCAGTCCTTCCGTCAATTGCTTGCGGAGCGGTTTGATTATACGGATTTCGTTGCGGCAAGTAGTGAAGTCTTCACGGGCGTCCATGCGCTTCCGGAGCGTTACGAAGAGGCGGGTATCGTCTTACGTTTGAAAGATGCCTTTCCATTCGAACTGAAGAACGTGACGCGTTACGAACGTCTCGGCTTGTTTCAGCTCTTGCCAATTTTTTCAGAACGTTTGCGACGACGAACGGTTCGTCTCGAAGAAATCGAGCGATTGCGTGCTTACGATGTGAAACATGCCTCCTCTTTATGTGAGACGCTAGAATGGTTTCTTCATTATGATGGGAACGTCAAGCAAGTCGCTTCCCATCTCCATGTTCATCCGAATACGATCCTATATCGGATGCGACGGATCGAGGAGGAAGCTGGTATCCGGATGGAATCATTACCCGAACGTTCCTTACTTTATTTGTACCTAAAAGCAGACCGATATCCTTTGTGATTTTACACAAAGGATATCGGTTATTTTTGAAAACGCCGATAAAGTAGAGCGCTTTCATTTCTCGTATACTGAAGAAGAAGAGAAATTGATTTGTTTATTTGCGAAAGGGGATCGCGTTCACATGATCATTGGAGTATTAAAGGAAATCAAAAACAACGAAAACCGTGTTGCATTAACACCTGCCGGGGTAGCAGCGTTACATGCACAAGGACATCGTGTCATCATTGAATCGATGGCAGGCATGGGGAGTGGCTTCACGAACGAGGAGTACGTCAAAGCTGGTGCTGAAATCATCGCGACTGCTGCTGAAGTCTGGGCAACAGCCGAACTGGCTTTAAAAGTCAAAGAGCCAATCGCTTCAGAGTACCAATATTTCCGTCCGGACCTGACATTATTCACGTATCTCCATCTAGCTGCTGAGCCAGAACTGACACGTGCACTCGTTGATTCGAACATCACAGCAATCGCTTATGAGACAGTCGAGAAGAACCGCACACTTCCATTATTAACACCAATGAGTGAAGTCGCCGGTCGTATGGCATCACAAATCGGTGCACAGTTCTTGGAAAAACCACACGGTGGTATGGGCATCCTGCTTGCAGGTGTCCCTGGGGTTCGTCGTGGAAAAGTAACAGTCATCGGTGGCGGTGTCGTCGGAACAAATGCTGCGAAACTCGCTGTCGGTCTTGGTGCAGATGTTACGATCATTGATGTTAGTCCAGAACGCCTTCGCCAGTTAGATGATATCTTTGGTAACTCGATCAATACATTGATCTCAAACCCGTACACGATTGCTGAATCGGTCGCTGAAAGTGATCTCGTCATCGGTGCTGTCTTGATTCCAGGTGCAAAAGCACCGAAGCTCGTCACTGCCGACATGGTCAAACGGATGAAGCCAGGTGCTGTCATCGTTGACGTTGCCATCGACCAAGGTGGAATCTTTGAGACGGTTGACCGCATCTCGACGCATGATGATCCAACGTACGAAAAATTCGGTGTCGTTCATTACGCGGTCGCGAACATGCCGGGTGCCGTTCCACGTACGTCTACCCTGGCATTGACGAACGCAACGCTTCCGTATGTCCTTGAACTCGCGAATAAAGGCACACATCGTGCGCTTGCTGAAAACGATGCTCTCGAAAAAGGATTGAATGTCGCGCAAGGCTTCGTCACGTATGAAGCGGTCGCACGCGATCTCGGATACACGTACAAATCCGTTGAAGATGTACTTCACTTACACGCATAATTTCGAAAGTAAAAATAGCCGATGCTTCCTTTTCTAGGAATGATCGGCTATTTTTTATGAAAAGAAGAAATTGCGGACGAATCTCTTTATTATTTCTTGAGGCACCACTCGGCTTGTCATATGATGAAAATGAAAATATATGATTTTGAACTAATAGAGGTGATTTCATTACATGACACAAACCGTAACCGCTCATTCTCATGAACTTCAGAGCCATGTCGCTGAAGTTGCGTTACTCGAAGCACTGACATCTGATACAGAAGAGAACGTACGTATTGCCGCAACCGAGCGCTTACGTGTTCTTGTTCCATCCCATCCATTGCTCAACATTGCTACAGCCCATTCCCTTTATTTTAAGAACGAACTCACTCAAGCGCGTCGACTTATTGAAGAGACGCACCAGCAAATCGGCGAGCATGTGCAAGGATACATTCTTCTCGGTATCATCAGTGAAGAGGAAGGATATATGCACGAAGCAGAACAGTTTTTCCTTTCAGCCATCACACGTTTCCCGGAAGAACCGGCAGGACATCGTTCTCTTGCCGTCCATTACAATCATCGACAATTTTATGGAGAATCAGCCGTCCATGCGTTTACATATTTAAAGAAAGTTGGCGCATCTGGAATCGATACGCTGATGGCTATTGATTCCATCCAACAACTAGACGGTCATTCGATCGATATGTTGGAAACACTCTATGCGTTAATCATCGGGGTATCTCATCTCGATAAAACGGCTGTCTTTCATGCGACTGCTTCTGCTAATCAAGGTATTCAATACGAGATGCTACATGCTACATTGCGTGAAGACAGCGACGATACACTCTACGCTAAACTCGACGAACGCATTTCCAATATGCTCGAGCACGGCTTGTACGCAGCTGTTTATGACGATTCCGAAGAAAAAATCTATCGCTATGTTTTCCGTGATATGTGTCGAGATATGACCATCCGTCATGCAGGATGGCGTGCGTACCCAGACTATATTCGACTACGTTTTCTCTATTTCAAACAATTGTTGTTACACGACTGAAAGTCAAAAAGCAAACGCAACGAGTGCCGCGATCGTCCATGGCAAGATTAAGTTGTCGAGATCGCGATATGAGATTGCTTCGATTAAGGCTGCGATGTTTGCAAGCAAGAAGCCGTAACTGACAGCGAGCCAAATCGGTTGTCCATAAAATAAGAACGTTACAGTCAAAACAAGGAATGACGCTAAAAACAAAGCGATACTTCCTTCAAAGGAACGTTTCGTCTCACCGCGGACGTAAAACGTCTTCCCGAAGCGTTTTCCGACGAGTGCCGCGAGACCATCTCCCCAAGCGAGCACCATGCTTCCCGCAACAAGTGCCATCGGTTGTCGTTCGAAGAAGAATAGGACGAGTCCTGCCAATGCGAGCGGATAATAGACCGTTCCATAAGAAGGACGGTCGACGCCATGCATCTGTCCAATTCCTTTTCGTAATGTCAACAGATTGACGAGAGCAAAGAAAAGTAATGGTACGATCGCGATGTACCAGTGATCAAGCCATAGCAGCGCAAGAAATACCCAGTGACCGACAGCGACATGAATCCATTTCCGAACCGTCTCGGGAGAAAAACCGAAACGACGTCCAACGAATTCAAGAATGACGAGAATGAAGCCGACGATTCCAATCGTGCCAATGGCAGCAAACCATTCCATCGTGATTCCCCCTTTCCTATTATTGTACGTTGTTTTAGTTGCCATTTGCCCTATTGAACCTTCATTTGATAACATAAGGTCAAATGACGTCCTAGAGAGGAAGTTTTGGAAATGTATGATGCTCAAGCAGTCCAAACATTATCAAGTTGTCTGCAACGCCTGAACGAGGGGAAAGGAATCGAACCCCTCGTCGCAATAGAAGGAACGGAATTGCCAAAGGTCATCAATCGCCTGAAACAATTCGATCCATTAAAAAATGGTTTATCGATCAATGAAATCGTTCATTTGGCAAATGCTCTAATCGGAGAACACATGTCAGCGACGACGATCCAGAACTGGACGAAACGTGAAGTTCGGGACATCATCGGCGTACCGCATCGTGGGAAAAAATACTCGATCAATCAAGCCGCCATCATCTACCTGTTGGATGATTTAAAACACCTCTTCTCGTTAGAAGAAACACGGGAACTGCTGACGATCGTCTTCCAGAACCCCAATATCGATGAGGATGATTTAATCAGCCCTCTTAATTTTTATCTCGTCTATACGCAGCACGCGGAGACAAGTGGACCGATCGAATTAACGGAGAAGCGTCTCAAACGCTCGCTCGAGCGGATTAACGCCTACCGCCCTGAAACTGTTCATGTCTTACAACTCTGCCTCTACGCCCGTCGTGTGTCGCATTTGACACACGAAGCCAAACAACGCCTCCATCATGTCCTGCAAACGACATGATGAAAAAAAGATGCCATCCATGTCATGGAAGGCATCTTTTTTTATTTAAACAGCTGTCAGTGATTTATAGTGGACGTTGTTCGTCAGACTTTTCAGGACAGAGAGTAGTTCGTACATCGAGAGCTTGTCAGCATCCTTGACAAGACGGTATTCATCACCGTCCTGCAATAATTCCGCAACGACTTCTCCGGCTGCACTCCGTACGGAGAATTTTCCTTTTGTCAGGTCGAAGGAAATCGTGAACGTACCACGCTCATATACGTTGTACTCACATTTCTTCGAGAAGAGCGAAAACTTCTCGCGCATTTGACCTACCTCTTGTCCATCATGGTTCATCACGACCCATTTCTTACATGTCGGAATGAACTTACCAAACGCTACCCCTCTACCTTCACCATTCATTACTTGAACACGACCGTTTTCGTCGTGTTGAACCGCACCGATCATTTGGTGCGCTTCATCATAAATCGCGGCATGACCTTGCGAAAAAACGCAACCCTGCACATAGACAACTTTGCGCAACAGAAATTCTCCTCTCACTGCTAAAACGTGCTGGTTTTTCGTCCCCAGTTTATTTAGACATCCTGTATAGTTTAACTTTCTTTATCTGTATGATATTTCGTTAACGAAAATGATTATTGCACCGTTTCTTCAAATTGACAACCCCCTTTTGTCGACAATCATTCGACAAGTTCAATGCAGGTTCATCTCCTTTGCAAATGCGAGCAATTCTTCCCGATCGATGAGGCGAACTTGATTCGGTTCTGCCAGTTGATACGCGGCTTCTGTAAAGGTCGAATTCGTAACGACCCATCCCTCGTCCATTTCGTAGAATGGAACCGAGGCAGCGACCTGTTGAACCGCTTCGAGCCCTACAGCCGCACTGTATCGCTTCGCCTGGATGGCAATCTTATACCCTCGTTCATCCTCTATCAACAAATCTGCTCCGAAGTCGCGTGAGGCAGGTGTCAACTCGACCCGATATCCTGCTGTTTCAAATAAATCGGCAAGCCATTCTTCAAATTCTCGTCCTTCCATTCGATCGAGTCTTTTTTCAAGCGACGGCGTTAAAACGGACAAAAGAAGAAAAAGGATACACCCTACTATACTGATGATTAAGATTAAAGGTTCCCAAGAACTCGAAAAAAAATAAGTTCCGAAAATTCCTATCATGGCAAACAAAGCTGCTAGTAACAATCGTTTTCTTTTTAATTGTTTCATCCTACTTTTCCCCTCTACTTCGTCGTGACCTTTTTTTCACTATACTAAAATTCTTCGTTGGTTGCTTCCTTCGACAGGAAACGCGGCTCGTCTTGCAGAAGTAAACTAACGAGGAAAGACTGTCTTAAAATCCACGGTCGAAGACCAGTCAGGAGGTAGCTCATGGCAGAACATTCATCTCCTTCATCGCTACGGATCATCCATTCGACGTTACGTGCTATGAAAGAACCCGTACTTCTTGTCGATGCAGATGGAAAGATTCACTTTCATAATGACGCGTTTCAACACCAGTTCATGACCGCTCCGGATAAAGAAACGATCCAGGAACTTTTTTCGATTACGGATGATTTGTTTCCGATCCAACAGGAAACCGTCATTTTGACGACACATCAGTTAACAGTCACAGCGATTGAAGAGACGGACTATTTTCTTGTCCATGTCGCTTCTCTTAAAATAGAAGACTTATTCGATTCAACGCTTGATGCTGCCTTATTCATCACAGATCCGGAGTTTCGGATTCGAGCATACAACGAGGTAGCCAGTACCTTATTCCGATTCGATCTTGCTGAAGACATCATCGGTCTAAAACCGACGATTCTCCATGACGCAAAGGAAGTCGCTACCCGCCGTCAACATCTTGAACAACTGAACTTAAAAGATTTATCAGATGAACAACTCTTCTTACTCCATGGTCGGGAAGCGGAAAATGAATGGACCTATCATCGTCTGGATGGTTCGACGTTCCATGGACGGCTTTATATGACACGTCTGCCGAATGATACGTACTTTTTACTCATTCAGGACATCACGACACAAAAACAAATCGAATGGCACCTGACGAAAAGTGAACGCCGCTTCCGACTCTTCTCGGAGTCCGTCGTCGAAGCCGTCATTTTTCATGATCATGGCATCATCATCGATGCCAACCGTGCAGCAGAGGTCATCTTCCGGACGAAGCTTGAAAAGATGAAAGGAAAAACGACACTTGAGTTGATTCATCCGGATCATCATGCGCGTGTCTTACAACGAATCGAAGAGCATCGAGAAGAGCCCTATGAAGTTCTTGGTCAACGTGCTGACGGAACTTCTGTCGAAATCGAAGTTTTCCCACGTGAAATCATCTACAACAATATTCGCATGCGAGTCGCCGTCGTTCGTGATATCACGGAACGAAAAAAAATCGAGAAAATGCTTGAACGTGAAAAAAATGCCATCATGCGTCAACGTGACATCACACAATCGATTCTTCAAGCCTCTAATGAAGGATTCCTGCTGACGGAAGAGGATGGAAGTTTCATCTTCATGAACGTCAAAGCACGCAAGTTACTTGATGTACCAGGGATTGCGCCAAGTAAGATCCAAGAACGGATCAGCTTGATCCCGAATCTTGATTTGAATACCCGATTCGATATGTTACGACAAGTCGAAGAGCTACTCGCCGGAAAACATTCTGAACTATCGTTTCGTTTTACGTTGCAGCGACCGAACGAATCAAGTCCACTTTATTTTGAATTTTATGCGACGGCGATCAAGAAGGAAAAGAGTCGTATTTCTCGTCATGGTTTCTTATTCGTTTTCCGTGACCGAACTGAGGAAGCAAAGATGGATCAAGTCAAGGATGAACTTGTCAGTACCGTATCGCATGAGTTACGGACGCCACTCTCATCGATCCTTGGGTATATGGAATTGCTTCGCTACCGAGAGCAACCAGCTGATAAAATCAAACGTTATGTCGAAATCGTTCATGAAGAGACCAAACGGCTGACGACACTATTAAATGAGTTTTTAGATATTCAGCGTCTAGAGGGTGGAAAACAGGAGTATATCTTTACCTCGTTCTCATTACGCGATCTCCTCACATCGACCGTCGATGCCTATCGGGAAACCGTCGAACACCGGATTGAATTGGAACTGCCGGAAGATCCTGTACTCGTTTTTGCGGATGAGCACAAAATCAAGCAAGTCATGTTGAACTTGCTTTCGAATGCTATTAAATACTCTCCGCAGGCGGATCACATCCAAGTCCGTCTCTCGGCAAACGAAGAGAAAGCGACGTTCTCCGTGACCGATTACGGACTCGGTATTCCACAAAATGCATTCGACAAACTCTTTACGAAATTTTACCGGGTCGATAACTCGGACATCCGGAAAATTGGTGGTACCGGACTCGGTCTTGCCATCTGTAAGGAAATCATCGAATCACACGGAGGAGCGATTTCAGTTGAATCAGAAATCAATGATGGTTCGACGTTCACCGTCGTTCTCGAACGCGATCCAAGAAAGGAATGGAATTGATGCGGACCTATTTCATGACGGGTTTTCCCGGCTTTTTAGCGACCAAACTAATTGAACAACTCGCACGTATTCCAGATCAAATCGCTTGTTTTCATGTGCTTCATTTATCGTCAGAACGAAACGCAGCTGTTAAGCGACGCGATGATCTTTTAGAACGCACATCCTTACGACCTGAGCAACTCGTGTTGCACGAAGGCGATATCACGCTCGAACAACTTGCTTTGTCGTCTGATACACGGATGATCCTGCAACAAGAGGTCACACATATCTTTCATCTCGCCGCACTGTACGATTTAGCTACGGCATATGAACCTGCCTTTCGGATCAATGTCATCGGTACCGCGAACGTGACACAGTTTGCCCGCACATGCCGTGCTTTAGAACGCTACATCTACTTCAGTACAGCGTATGTCTCCGGTCTGCGCTCCGGCACGATTCTCGAAGAGGAATTACAGACAAGTCGCTTTAAAAATGCTTACGAAGAAACAAAATACCTTGCTGAAGTGCGCTTACGCAAAGAACTCGGAACGATTCCCTATACAATCATCCGCCCCGGCATCGTCGTTGGACATTCTGAAACAGGTGAAACACCGAAATGGGATGGTGTTTATTTCGTTTTGAACGCGATGCGTCTTCTGCAATCCTTTGCTCCTCTTCCGTATCCTGGTCGAGCAAACGCGCTCGTCAATCTCGTGCCATATGATTATGTCATTGAAGCGACTGCTTATCTCAGTCATGCACCCGCCGGAAAAAATAAGACATATCATCTGACGGATCCATTTCCACATGGCGCACGCGCGATTTTCGAGATGTTACATGTCGCCTATTATGGACGTTACCCGCGTGGTATCGTACCATTTCGGCTCATCAGTACAGCGTTGACACCCACCGTCGCAAAACGACTCCAGATGCAACGTCAGACACTCGATTATTTCATCCATCCTGTTCAATACGATACAACACAGGTCTTACGTGATTTACGAGATACTGGAATCATTTGTCCGGACCTAACAGAAACGATGCCTCGGCTCGTCCAGTATTACCAAACACACGCGACACACTAAAAAAGTCCAATCGCTCTTCCCTAAGGGAAGTCGATTGGACTTTTTTTATCGGTTACCCGATCAACATATTTTCTTTTGGATAACGAATCGTTCGGTCTCGTTGTGCCGCAAACGTGAACAAGATCGTCAAGGATCCCACACGCCCGAGCAGCATCATGAACATGATCAAGAACTTCCCAAAGCTATTTAACTCTGGTGTCACATTCAATGATAGACCGACCGTCCCGAATGCAGAGACGGTCTCAAAGAATAGACCGATGAACGATAGATTCGGTTGACTCAACGCAAGGAGCGTCGTAATCAAAGCGATGAACAATAAACTGAAGACAGCAATCGCATACGCTTTTTGGATTGCCTGTGCTTGCACCGTCCGTCGCATCAGAACGGTCTCACGCTGTCCGCGTAGATACGTCCAGACATTCTTTAAGATGACCGCCGCCGTCGTAACCTTGATCCCGGAGCCTGTCGACGCGGAACCTGCTCCAATATACATTAAGACCATCATCAAGCCGATCGAGAGCGGCACCATCGTCGTTAAGTCGATTGTCTGGAAACCAGCCGTCCGTGTCGTGACGACTTGGAAGAATACGATATGAAGTGCATGAAAGAACGACTCGTCGCGTAATGAACCTAAGTGAGACACCCATTCATAGAGCATCATCGCTAAGACACCCAGTCCGTTAATGACGAATAACGACAGCACCATCAATTTCGAGTGTAGGGAGATTTTTTTGAAGCTTCGTTTTCCCGCGATGTCAGCAATGACCGTAAAGCCTAATCCACCAATCATCAAGAGCGCCGCGATCGTCAGGATGAACGTCGTATCTTGTTGGAAACCAATCAAGTTATCGCCCCAAAGTGCGAACCCTGCATTGTTAAAGGCAGATACGGCATGGAACAAACCGTAGTAAAGTGCTTTCCCAAAGCTATATTTGTATTGAATGAACAAATCGAGCGCAATCAAGAACATACCAACGATTTCGACAAGGACTGTCGTGACGATGATATTTCGAACAAGACGAATCGTTCCCCCTGGGCTATCGAGGTTGAACATTTCTTGGATGATGATGCGCTGACGAATTCCGATCTTTCGCCCTGTCACGCTCAGCAAGACGAGCGCAATCGTCATGAAGCCGAGCCCTCCGACCTGAATCAAGAGCATCATGATAAGTTGCCCGAACAGATTAAAGGCTTCCGCGATATTAATCGTCGATAGACCGGTAACGGTTCCGGCAGAAGTCGCGACGAACAAACAATCGATGAAGGAAATATCTTGCCCCTCCTGTTGCGAAATAGGCAACCATAACAAAAAACCACCTAGCAAAATCGTCAATGTGAAACCCGTCGCGATGAAGCGTGCCGGTTTATCGAACAACTGATGGTACATCAATTCACCCACACGACCAAAACGTGCCAGTGGTGAACGTCTTTTATGCGAGAACATCTTACTCCCCCTAGATTTTTTTCAGACAGAATTGTCTTTATCATACTCCCTCGAATTAAGAAGTTCTATCGAAATATGCAATCGACTAAACGTTTTCTTATTTTTTTGGTAAACTAGATAAAAGTGGACGTGTAATCATTAAAGGAGGTTGAGGGAAACAGTGGACCCTAAGACGGCTGATCATTCGATTGAGGATGTCTGGCGAAGGCTGGAACGGCAATCACAATGGATGCCTGCGCAATTGTATTATCAATTTGAGGAACTCTTGTCACTACATTTGGAGCAACCGATTCTAAATGAATTGTATCAAGTGTTAAAAAAATACGACGTACTGACCGATATAGAGCGTGACGAACGAAACGAAAGCATTCAAATGCTAATCGATGAAAACGGCGCTTGATTCTCGGTTTTTGGATTTCCGAGCAGAAGAAGTGTCTTCTGCTCTTTTATTTTTCGTTCTTATACGCATTACATACAGAAAGGTGGCACACATCAATCATGGATATCGTGTCGATAATCGGGATCATACTAGGTCTTATCACATTGATCGGAGGAATGATCTTAAAAGGTGCGCCTCCAGTCGCCCTACTTAACCCTGCAGCCCTCGTCATCATCTTCGTCGGGACAGCCGCTGCCATCATGATTTCCTTCCCGAAGGAACGCCTAAAGGTACTACCGGCACTGTTTAAAGTCATCTTTTTCGAACAAAAATTAATGACGAAACAAGTCTTACTCGGACAGTTTCTGACACTTTCGACGCAAGCACGGAAAGAAGGACTGCTGTCATTAGAAGCAGCTTTAGAAGAAGTCGACAATGCGTTCATGAAGCGTGGTGTCATGATGGTCATCGATGGGCAGCCGTCTGAATATGTCGAGGACGTCATGACGCGCGACCTCGAAAACATGACGGAACGGCATCATGCCAATGCAAACATCTTCACGCAAGCTGGAACTTACGCTCCGACCCTTGGGGTTCTCGGTGCCGTCGTCGGTCTTGTTGCCGCTTTATCCGATCTGTCAGATATTGAAAAATTAGGTCATGCGATCTCAGGTGCCTTCATCGCGACGTTGTTCGGGATTTTCACCGGATATGTCCTTTGGTTCCCGTTCGCAACGAAATTGAAGCAAAAATCAGCGAGCGAGATTCAACTGTACGAGATGATGATCGAAGGCATTCTGTCGATCCAAAACGGTGAATCACCAAAAAACTTAGAAGATAAGCTACTCGTGTACCTGACACCGAAGGAGCGTGCGAACTATGAAGCGGAAAAAGAAGCCGCATGACGAACATATCTCCGAAGGCTGGTTGATTCCCTACGCCGACTTATTGACCTTACTTCTAGCACTCTTCATCGTTCTTTTTGCTTCGAGTAATGTCGATGCCGTCAAGCTAAAAGCGATGTCCCAGTCGTTTAGCTCCGTCTTCAATGGTGGTTCAGGGATGATTACGAACAGCTCGCTCTCCACTCAAGAAGAAGAGGATTCGAAAAAACTCGACGCGCGAACGAAGGCACAAAGCTATGAAATCGCAGAACTCGAGAAGATTAAAGACGAAGCAAACAAATATATCAAAAATGAACAACTCGAAAAAGACATCAAGGTGGAAATTACAAATGAAGGACTTGTCTTCACGATTCGTGACCGAGCCCTCTTCTCGCCAGCTCAAGCAGAAGTAAGAGGACGCTCGCTTCAAATCGCAGAAGGCATGAGTGCACTACTCGTCAAGGCAGGACAACGTCAGATTCAAGTCTCCGGTCATACGGATAATATCCCAATCAATACGGCACAGTATCCATCAAACTGGGAACTCAGTGCAGACCGGGCGATCAGTTTCATGCGTGCCTTACAACGCAATCCAAAGCTCGAACCAAAACGGTTTACTGTCAGCGGTTACGGAGAGTTCCAACCGATTGCGTCCAATCAAACAGAAGCCGGTCGTAGTCAGAATCGACGTGTCGAGGTATTGATTCGACCATTGATCGACTTAAAAGCAAACGTACTCGACGAAACGAAAGTTAAGTCCGGCACGTAAAAAAAGATCCTTCGTGGTTACCCACGAAGGATCTTTTCAATAATACGGACGAATCATGATATAGACGATGACACCGGTCAAGCTGACGTATAACCAAAGCGGCATCGTAAAGCGTGTCCATTTTTTATGCTTTTCGAAATTTTGATTCACAGCATGTGCAAGTGACATCAAGACGAGCGGGACGATGACTGCAGCTAGAATGATGTGCGTAATCAAGATGAAGAAATAGATCGGACGAATAAATCCTTCTCCACCAAACTTCGTCGATTCACTGACTGCATGGTACGTGACGTATGAAATCAAGAATAGAGTCGTCGTCGTCATCGCACCACCAATGAAGCGGCGATGATTCACGCGGTTACCGCGACGAATCGAAATCCATGCGCCGAGCAACAGCATGAAGGTAAAACTATTAAAGATGGCGTTCAAAAAAGGAAGTAACGTCCAATCGAATCCTGAGTCGACTTGTACAGGTGGCGCAAAAAATAAGAGAGCCACGAGCAAGTTGATGACAAGAGTCAACAGGATGACGAGTGGGACAAAATTCCGTTTAGTAGCAGGTTGTTGCATGAATCATTCTCCTTGTTTCCAGTCGAAATAACGTTTCAACCATTTTGGGATCGGACCAGCGAATAAACGCTCACGCCAGTAGACATCAGCAGCACGCTGAACGGCAGCACCACGAATCGGATACGGATGCACGACACGTGACAGTTGACCGACCTTATCTTTACGTGCCATTGCATAGACGACTTCTTGCATCCACTCGCCGGCTTGTTCTCCGATCGCATGTGCCCCGATCAGTTTCCCGCGTTTATCGGCGATGAGCTTGACGCGCCCTTCCGTCTGACCATTGATGACGAAACGATCCACTTCATCGAGACCCGTCTGGTAGACCTTGATGTCACCGTGTTTCTTACGTGCTTCTTCTTCTGTCAAACCGAGATGGAACAATTCAGGCGTTGTGAATGTTACCCACGGGACCGCTCGATAATCAGGTTTCGTCCGTAAACCGAACAAAGCATTTGTGACGACGGTTTTTCCTTCTAGTCCTGCGACGTGCGTAAACGGTAAGGAATCAATCGTATCTCCGA
This sequence comes from Exiguobacterium sp. RIT341, assembly GCF_000632205.1. Taxonomy (NCBI): domain Bacteria; kingdom Bacillati; phylum Bacillota; class Bacilli; order Caryophanales; genus Exiguobacterium; species Exiguobacterium sp. RIT341. The sequence continues at coordinate 170,915 of NZ_JFYW01000010.1, read as the reverse complement.
CGGCAAAGATATGCCGCTGACTTGTCCGGAGCGAACCGTCGACTTGGACGAATCCTTTTTCGACATGAACACCAGCCCGGTCAAGACGTAACGCCTCGATGCGTGGCTTACGACCGACCGCGACAAGAACGGCATCCGTTTCGATGACACGTGATTCCCCATTTGCTTCGACCGTCACTTCGATGCCTCCAGCTGACTTGCGGACATGCGTGACCTTAGTATCGAGATGCAACGTCAATTCTTGCTCGAGCTGACGTTGAATGACTTCGACCATGTCACGATCTTCTTTTCCGAGCAGCGTCTTCATGCCCTCGATAACTGTGACTTCCGTTCCGAGGTGTGCGTAAGCTTGCGACAGCTCAAGACCGATCGCCCCACCACCAATAACGAGCAGCCGCTCAGGACGCTCTGTTAATTCAAAGATCGTCTCGTTCGTTAAATAATCGATCGTATCTAGTCCATCAATCGGTGGAATGATCGGTTGGGATCCTGTTGAGATCGCAAACTTTTCACCAACGACAAGCTGTCCCGCTACTTCGACTTCATGTGCACTAAGGAATGTCGCTTCTCCGATATAGACATCGACACCAAGATCTTCAAATCGTTTCGTTCCATCATGTGATTGAATGATGTTACGCGCACGATCAACGCTTGCTTTCGTTTTAGAATAGACCGCGTCTCCGTTCAGCGTCACGTTGTATTTTTCAGCCGTCCGCTTCATGACGTGCACGTCGTGTGCGGCTTCAATCAAAGCCTTTGAAGGAACACAACCATAATGGAGACAATCTCCACCTAGATGTGCATGACGTTCAATCAGGGCAACATGTGCACCAAGACTTGCTGCACCGGCAGCAATCGTCATTCCGGCTGCACCACCACCGATGACAACTAATTGATAGGTCTTCATCGCAAACCCTCCTCATACCGACGTGTGATGTCTTCCATCCGTTTACGGTTGACGCCCCAGTCAGAGTATCCGACACGTGATGCCGAACGGAAATGAATCATTTGTGCGGCTTCATCGAAGTAAAATTCGACGTCATCCTTGAAGCGAAAGACTTTACTCGTGAAGATGGCATGGATGTATGTTCCTTCCTCCTTAACGATTTTGACTCGGTCGAGGCTTTGTAGAATACGTAAGAGGTGGAACTTCGAATCCGCAAGCGTTCCTTTGAACGGGAGCGGACGCATTTTCATATCCTGTAGATCGGTTTGAGTAGATACCGCATTCGGTTTTCCGGAGAGCGGTTGAAGCGTACCATTTGAAACACCAAGTGCCATGACTGATTCCTCCGTTTCCTATCATCTGATCCATTTCGTACTATAATCCACTTTACTTTACCAGTTTCTGCTTCACTCTGCCTGTCTGAGTGTTTACGCTTTCGTGACAGGGAGCAGAATCGTCGCGATGACGCCGCCTTCTGGCTGATTGTCGATGAATAGCTTGCCTTCATGTGCTTCAACAAGCTCTCGACAAATCGATAGCCCGAGTCCCGTTCCGCCCTTTCCTTTTTGCACTTGATAAAACTTTTCCGTGACATGACGTAGGTGTTCTTTCGGAATACCAGGTCCTTCGTCACTGAAAGAAAGGAATAACACACGCTCGGAACGAACGAGTCGAACCGTAATCGCTCCTCCAATTGGTGAAAAACGGATTGCATTATCAAGCAGGTTCAAGAAGACTTGTTTCAATCGGTTTTCGTCGTATAGACCAATGACTTGCGCCGGTAACTTTTGCACAATCTGAACATTTTTCTCTTCCAGCTTTTGACGTAGTTGCGCTGCGACGGTCTCGATGATTTCCGTTAAGTTGACTTCCTGACGGTATAGGACGAGACGACTCGTCTCGAGTTTTGAGAAATCGAGTAACTGTTCAACGAGCGAAATCAAACGCTCCGTCTCTGAATGAATGATGCCCATCCCAAGCGACGCCTCTTCCGGCAACTGATCCTGTTCGACGAGTAACGTCTCACTCCAGCCTTTGATCGATGTCAACGGTGTCCGTAACTCATGGGAGATACCCGAAATGAATTCATCTTTCAATGTTTCCTGTTGTTTGATCTGTTGCCCCATATAATTGATTGTCCGTGCTAGTTCTCCAAGTTCGAACGAATACTCCTCGTTCACCTTAACGTCGTAATGTTGTTTCGCGATTTGGTCCGACGCACCGATTACCTCTTGGATAGGTCGAACGATCGAAGACACCAGACGTGAGGAATAAATGAAGGCAAGTCCCCAAACTACTGTACCCAAGAGGACGATCGCTAAACAAATTTCAATCACACGTCGGTCGATTCGTTCAAGCGATGTCGTATAACGGAGCGCTCCCGTCGTCTGACCGAATGACACGACAGGTTCCGTCACTTCCAGCAAATGCTCTCCCGTCGCCTCATCGTCATATCGTTTCGTGACGGTTTGACCCGCTCTTACTTGATTGACTGCCTCTCGCGTCAATTTACGTTGCGAAATGAACCCTGTCGAGGAATAACGCGGAATGCCTGTCGCATCCAACACTTCGATTTCTGCATCTGGATAGGCATAAGAATCGAGTACATCATGAATCGTCGCTTCTGAATCCGTGTAATCATAAGCGAGACCACTATTTGCAAACAACACCGCACTCGCATTCGCATGACGTTTCAAGACATCCGTCGCCGTCACGTAATAATAGTTATAGGTCACGAATGAGAGAATCCCGATGACAAGTAGGACCGTCACCGTGATGATCGTCATGAACCGCATTAATATCTGGCGCTTCATTCTTCGTTACGCCACTTGTATCCATGTCCCCACAACGTCTCGATGAACTTCGGTTCCGCTGGATTTTCTTCGATTTTTTGACGAAGACGGCGAATGTTGACATCGACTGTCTTTCGATCGCCGAAATAGTTCTCGCCCCATACCGCATCGAGTAGTTCATCTCGCGACATGACTTGATCCTCATTTTTAATGAAATGACAAAGTAAATCATATTCAGTCGGCGTCACTTCGACGTCAATGCCGTCTTTTTGGACACGCTTCGCTCCTAAATCAATTCGGAACGGTCCAGAAACAAGTTCACGCGGCTGTTTTCTGCGGCGTAATGTCTCTACCCGTCGCAGGAGCGACTGGATACGTGCGAGTAATTCTGCTGGACTGAACGGCTTCGCGATGTAGTCATCCGCCCCTACGCTTAGTCCCATGACTTTATCTTCTTCTCGCGTCCGTGCCGTCAGCATGATGATCCCGACCACTTCATCCTTCGCCCGCGCCTGTTCACAGACAGCGAAACCATCGACTTCCGGCATCATGATATCCAGTAACAGAATATCAAAGGTTTGTTGATCAAATTGCGCGAGTGCCTCTTTTCCGTTTTCCGCTTCAATGACGTCATAGCCTGCCCGTTTCAAATTGATGACGATGAAACTGCGAATCGCGTGTTCATCCTCGGCTACTAGTATTTTGGTCATTCTTTTCTCCCCCTGATTCTTTATTCCACGAGTGTGACACGATTGACGAACATTTCATAATCCTTCGTCGCATCGATCACATAGACATAATCGATGCCCTCTTTAATTTTTCGTTTTTGGTCACTAGCAATGTATTGATTCTTTGGAATGATCTCTAATTCAAAATCAACCTGCTTCGTATCCCGATTGATGAAACGAACGCGATTTTCACGTTTTTCGATCGTTTCCCGTGTCGCCCAATTGGCCGGGAAACGCATAACGAAATTGTATTCCTGATCAATGTACTGCTCTTCCCGTAGTTCGAATCCACTCTCAAGAAATGGCGGATTGTCCGATCCATTCCATGTATAGTACGCGGTGATACGTGGCTTCGGCTCACCTTCACGCCCTTCACTACCGCCCGGCGTATATTGATGACCGAACTCGACGATTCCGTCTTGATCGACATCCTTCGGAAACGTATACATCGGTTCAAGGATCTCATCGACTTGACCGAAGCGCACTTGTTCCAACGTATCGTTCGCTAAACGGAATAATGCGATGTGCATCTTAGCATCACGTGTATAAGAGACAATCAAGCCTTTATTGCGCGCAGCATTGATCGTATCGACTTCAAATAAATCATGTTCTGCGAATAAATCGCCATCTTTTGTCGCTAGCGTCGTCTCTTGACGCTTTTTCGACAAGATATCCTTATAATAGATCAAACGAGATGGACTTCCCTTTTGTAGAAGCACCATATCTCGCTCGCGATCTTGATTCAAATCATCCACCGACAGGCGGTCATACCGATCCACCTTCGTGACATCTCGTTGCTTCGACAACAGCTGTTCAATGATATATAACGTGTTTTCACCATAACTGGTAATCCCGATGACTAAATGGTTTTGTTTATGTTGCGCGTCAGATACGACTTCGAGTCGATCGATGGCTCGCCCATCAGCAACTGTCTGCCGTGTCACAAGTCGCCATTTTTCACCTTGTCGTTCATGAACGAGAAGATGAATCGTGAAACGTCCATCCTGCTCACTACGGTAGAAGGTGATCGCCTCATCCTTACCGTTTCGATCTAAATCAACGAGTTCGTATAGACGGGATACTGCTTGATTTCGTGGCGCCACGATTTCTGCCTGTTTCGGCAAATCGCGGTCAATCCGCTCTTTCAACGACTGCTCCCATGCCGGAAGGGACGGATGTTGGAGTAGAGAGGCGGGATGCGGAAACATCGTACTGCATCCTGCTAATAATAGACTTGATATGATCATGAAGAGATATTTCATAAAGTTGGAATCCTTTCCGTACGGGCTCTGTTTCCACTTTATCATACTCTCTCAATGGAGAGTATATTGTCGAATGGGACACAAGTTGTTACGATATACAGATAATTGAAAGGGGTTTGAATGTATGACGTACAAAATGATTGTTCTCGATTTAGATGATACCTTGTTGACAAGTGATCATACGATTTCACCACGTACGAAAGAAGCCTTACTTGCTGCGCAACGTCGCGGGAAGAAAGTCGTTCTTGCAAGCGGTCGTCCGACATATGCGATGCTTGATCTTGCAGAAGAACTAGAACTCGCACGATACGGAAGCTACATCCTGAGCTTCAACGGAGCTTCGATCATCGATTGCAAAACGAACGAATCACTTTTCCTCAGTACCCTCTCTCCGGAGACGGTCCATCGTCTTTATGATGTAAGTAAACGGGAGGATGTCTACATTCACACGTATGTCGGACATGAGATTCTGACAGAACAGCCGAATGAGTATACGACACTCGAAGGACAATTGACTGGTATGGACATCATTCCCGTCGCTGATTTTAAAACAGCGATTCAAACACCTGTCGTCAAGTGTTTAATGATGGCAGAAGAGACACACCTCGCGCGGGTCGAGCAGACGCTTCAACAAGAGCTTGCAGGGGAACTCGCGGTTGCTCGCTCAAAGCCATTTTTCCTTGAATTCACGGAAGACGGTGTCACAAAAGGCACAAGCCTTGCCTTACTGTCTGAGAAGCTTGGTATCGCTCAGGAAGAAGTCATTGCTTGTGGAGACGGCAACAACGATCTATCGATGATCGAATGGGCAGGTCTTGGCGTCGCGATGGCGAATGCAGCCGATACCGTTAAAGAAAAAGCCCAGTATATGACTGCTTCGAACGATGAAGATGGTGTCGCCCTCGTCGTCGAAAAGTTCATGATGGATGAAGAACCGACTATCTCAAGTCACTGAGTAACTCAAAAAAGCGTGTGTTCCGCATTCAACGGAACACACGCTTTTGATTTACGATAAACACCAGTCAATTGGCTCTCTTCCCTGCTCTTTCAGCCAAGCATTCGTTTGCGAATAAGGTTTGCTACCGAAAAATCCTCGGCTCGCTGATAAGGGACTTGGATGAACGGCTTCGAGAACAAGATGACGATTCGTATCAATCAGCACCTTTTTACTCTTCGCATGATTTCCCCATAGGATGAACACGATCGGTTGTGTCTGTGTTCCTAGGACTTCAATGACCCGATCCGTGAATGATGCCCAGCCTTTTTTAGCATGCGATCCCGCTTTTCCTTCTTCAACCGTGAGCGACGTATTCAGTAAAAAGACACCTTGTCGTGACCAAGCTTCGAGATTTCCGGATGTCGGAGCCGGACAACCGATATCCGCGACGAGTTCCTTATACATGTTTCGAAGGGACGGCGGGATCGGAACTCCGTCATGGACAGAAAAGCTGAGTCCGTTCGCTTGTCGTGGACCATGGTAGGGATCTTGTCCTAAAATGACGCACCGGACGTCTTCCGGTGCGACCGCATCAAACGCATGAAAGATCCGCTCTTTCGGAGGATAGACGGTCGTCGTTTGATAGGCTTCCTTCAAAAAAGCCCACAATTCCTGAAAATAAGGTTTTTCCTTTTCTTCTTTTAACACCGTTTGCCAAGATGGATGCACATGGATCCGCTCCTTTTTCAGTCTCAAGTCGCTGTTCGTACGTCTTGATTCTGCTATGATGGATGATGAGGTGGGAAACTATGATTCAGACAAAACAATTATTTGGACTACCATTCGTCGATGCGACACCTTCGCAATGGTATACCCATATTAAAACAATCTTACACGACCGCGGAAAAGCCTTTCTTGTCACGGCGAATCCTGAGCTCGTGTTGCGTGCATTGCGCGAACCTTCTTACGAAGCCATTTTACGGCAGGCGACGTTTATCACACCAGATGGAATTGGTGTGACCGCTGCCAGTAAACGAATGGGAGCGCCCCTCACTGCGACATTGCCAGGGATCGAGACGGCACGTGAACTATTGCGGACGGCAGATGCACTGAAGAAGCGTGTCTTTTTGCTTGGTGGACGCCCGGAAGTTATGAAATCGTTGATCCATCAGTTATCGATTCGTTTTCCGAACATCCGCTTCGTCGGAACGTTTCACGGTTTTGGAAAGACAGAGGAAGCAACGCAAGCGATCGCAGAAGCACAAGCTGATCTTATCCTCGTCGCACTCGGTGCGCCAAAACAGGAGGAATGGATCGCTTCTGTTTATGATCAAGTCGATCACGGCATCTTCATCGGTGTCGGTGGTGCATTCGATGTCTGGTCCGGACATAGTAAGCGTGCTCCAAAATTATTCCGTCGCCTCAAGCTAGAGTGGCTCTATCGTATCTCGACGCATCCCCGCGGCTTTGAGAAATTAAAAGATTTGTTGCTCTTCCTGACGCTTGTGCTTCGCAAAAAATCAACGCTCTCTTAACTCAATACAAATACAAAAAGGCTCCCGACACGGCGGGAGCCTTTTTTACGCTTATCTTATGCGTTGACAGTCGAGAATGAACGACCGAGTTCTTTCGCTTTTGCGATTGCTGCTTCTTTGATTTCTTCTGCTTTTTCTGGGTTCATCGCCATACCTTCGATGAAGAGGGCATCGTAGTCTGTTACACCAGTGAAAGCAAGTGCTTGACGGAGGTAGTCATCACCGAAGTTAAGACCAGATCCTGTGTACACGCCACCTGTCGCTTGGATGTGGAGTGCTTTTTTGCCTTCCATCAAACCTTTAGGACCTTCTGCAGTGTAAGCGAATGTTTTACCTGCAAGAAGTACGCTGTCGATGTACATTTTGAGACGTGCTGGGAAAGAGAAGTTCCACATTGGTGTGACGAAGACATACTCATCTGCTTCCATGTATTGTTCGAGATGTTTTGTCATCGTACCAACTTTTGCGATCTCCACTTCTGTTAATTCTTCGCCTGTTGCGAATTTGCCCCATGCGCTTAACACGTCTGTGTCGATTTCTTGGACTGTTTCGTTATATAGGTCAAGAACTTCTACTTCAGCTGAAGGATTCGCTGCTTTGTAGCTTTCGAGGAATGCTTCACCGACTTGAAGGCTGAAAGAGTGTTCTGTAGCTTTTGGGTTAACAGTTACATAAAGTAATTTAGTCATTATTATTTCTCCCTTTTATTTAAAGTAAATTCTGTAACTAAACATACCAACCACCTTTTCGTTTGTCAATTAGTTTGACTTCTGATTGTAGAAAAAAGCTCAAGTCCGTGACTTGAGCCTTTTCCATCATATGAGTGCTAATCCTTATGCATTTTCGAGCGGCGTATAATGTTCGGCTCGTAAACCGATTCGTTTCAATTGATCAATCAACTGTTCCTTTTCCGACACTGACAAATCCTTGAACAAGTCTGCTAAAAAGGCTTCATGCTTCGGGAATGTCTCTTCCATCAGTTCGCGTCCAGCTTCCGTTAATGTTCCAAACGTGACACGACGATCCGTCGCACATGATTTTCGCGCAATCAATCCACGCTTTTCGAGTTTATCGACGACATACGTCACACTGCCGCTCGTTAACAGAATTTTATCGCCAATCTGTTGTAAAGGCGTATCCCCTTTGTGGTAAAGCAATTCCAGGACTCCGAATTCCGATAAATTCAACTGATGTGTTTTGATGTCTGCCTTTACTTGCTCCGTCACCGCATGCATCGTCCGAGATAGAACAACGAGCATTTTTAATGCCAGCTTCGAGTCTGTCGATTCCATTTTACGTTCGCCCCTCTTTGTGTTGTATCGTCACAATCATAGACTTCTTTGTCTACTCGGTCAATTCTCGCTGAATTTTCTCAATCAATCCATTGCTCAAAAATAGTTCTTGCCGTGAAACGCGTTTCATACCCTATCGTCTTGATATACACTAAAAAGGAGGTAATCATCATGTCGATCCATACTCGGTTAACCCAGCTATTCAAGCGGAATGTTGCTTTTGAATGGGCGATTGAACAATTGCACACACCAGCAGGCTATTATTTGTGTCAACACACGTTGGTTGATCAATATCCTGATTTGTCTCCTCAAGAAAAAACACGACTGCTCTCAAAAATCAATGAATTGGCTGAACAGACATCTCCATTCTCGGCTCCCGTCTCCCGACAGGATTGGCGCCGACTTGAACAACGATTATCTCGCCAGACCTAAAGGAGGGATGCGCGATGACGAACATCCGAGACTTGGCACGTGAAGCAAACGTGTCCGTCACGACAGTCTCACGTGTACTAAATGATCACCCATACGTGGCGAACGAGAAGCGACAAGCTGTCCGAGAAGCGATAGTAAAACTTGGCTATATCCGTAATCAAACCGCTGTCCATCTTTCGACGGGCATGACGAAGACGGTCGGTGTCATGCTCCCATTCGTTGATCATCCATATCACGCCGCCATTCTCCAAGGCATCGCACAAGCGGCTTTTGACGCCAGTTATCGTTTCTTGACGTGGCAAACGAATTATGTGGAAACGCATGAGCAACTCGCTCTTGATGCGCTAGCGCAACAGGAGATCGACGCACTCATCGTCGTGTCGCACAGCCTTCCGTTATCAGCGATTTTACCGTACGAACGCTATGGACCGATTGTCTTTTGTGAACACCACGAAGACGTCGCTGCTGTCTATATCGATCACTACACGGCCTTTCAACAGGGACTTGCACATCTACGACAACAAGGACATACAAGCATTGGTATTTGTCTCTGGCGCCCCGACAGTACGAATAGTTTGGCGCGTAAACATGCGTATCAAGAAGTTGTCAGTGACGCGTTCGTCTATGAACAGACATTGACGATCGAAGATGGTGCGAACGTCGCAAGGCGCTGGATGCAACAGAAACAACGACCGAGCGCCATCTTGACTGCCAGTGATCACGTTGCCGCGGGACTGATCTTGGAACTACGAAAACAAGGCTATCAGGTCCCGGGAGATCTCTCTGTCATTGGCTTTGATGGAAGTGAACTCGCTGAAGTCTTATCGATGACGACGATCGCGATTCCATATGCTACGATCGGACGACATGCTTTTCAGCTAACAGTTCGAAACGATATGAATATTCGTCCGCAAATCGAAGTACCGTCAACGTTCATTGCTGGAACGACCGTTCTTCCTTATACCTGAATCCATATAAAAAAGCGACGAGTTCATCGATTTGAATTCGTCGCTTCATTTGTTTAAAGTGCCCCTGCCGCTACATACCGTGATCCCCAGTAGCCGCCACGGAACGATTCTTTGACGACTCTTCCATAGTACGAGTTCGCATTGATCATCGTACTCCCATCGACAGCGATCCCAACGTGTTGAATCCCACTTCCATGTGTAAAGAAGACGAGATCTCCGGCGCCAGGAGCTGTACGTTTCGTCGATGAATACTGAGCAGCTGCTGTGCGCGGAAGTGATTTTCCTAGTGCTTGATAGACGTAACGTGTAAATCCAGAGCAATCAAAGCTAACTGGACCCGTCGCGCCAAAAACATAAGGGCGTCCTTTAAGACCTTCCGCTACCGATACGATTGTTGACCCTGTTTTGCTCAATCCTTTTGTTGCTTTTGCATTGTATGCTTTCGTATACATCGAAGCGATATACGCTGTTTTTCCTTGATGACGAATTTGGTACCAATCTTTCACTTTTCCGCTCACTGCCACGGACTGTCCAAGTTTCAATTGACCGACTCGCTTACTCGATGCTGTCGCTTTCGCTCGGATATTTAACACATCCACGGAGATCGTGACTTTCTTACTCGTTGCGGCTTGTGTTGATGACGGAACGAGTGTCCAGCTACTGATTAGTAACGTTAAGGTTAGCAAAACGCGAGTGACAGTTTTCATCGATTCATTCTCCTCTTATGTATGAGTATAATATGCACTTGAATTGTCAGATAATTTCTGTTTTTATCCTATCACGTTCCAGATTTTCATCATGTTACAGTTATTTAACGCGAATTCTTTCTTGTAATACTTTTGTAACAAAACAAAAAAACAGATATGCTGAATGGCTTATTCTCGCCATTTCTGCATATCTGTCCGTTTTAGTGATTTAATCGTTTTTTCAAGAATCAATTGACTTCTTTTTTCGGAAACGTGCTAAGAATTCGTACACGATTGGAACGATAAGAAGTGTCAACAATGTCGAACTTGTAAGTCCACCGATGACCGTCACGCCTAATCCTTTTGAAATTAATGCGCCACCTTCGAGTCCAAGGGCGAGTGGTGCAAGGGCACCGATCGTCGCAAGGGCTGTCATCAAGATTGGACGTAAACGTGTACCTGCTGCATCGAGTAGTGCTTGACGCGTCGATAAACCTTCTGCTTCTTTATGAATGACACGGTCGATCAAGACGATCGCATTTGTCACGACGATCCCAATCAACATCAAGGCACCGATTAAGGACGATACAGAAATCGTCTCGCCTGTAATCAGAAGTGCAACGAGCCCACCGATGATTGCGAATGGAAGTGAGAACAAGATGACGAGTGGCGTCAATGCTCCTCCGAACGTAATGACAAGGACGAGATAGACGATGGCTACAGCTGCTGCCATTGCTAGACCGAGTTGTGTGAATGATTCTTGGATCTGTTCAGTAACTCCGCCTTGCTCATATGAGACACCCGTTGGACGATTGATATTCTTGACGGATTTTTCAATCGCTTGAGAAGCTTCTGTTGCTTTATCCGTTTTCAGTTCTGCTGTCACAGTAGCAACGAGTTTTCCATCGCGTTCGTTGAGTGAGTCAGGTGTCGTTCCTTTTTTCACTTCAACAAAATCGGACAGTTTACGAACACCAAGTGGTGTCACGACATCTGTCTCTTCCAAGTCTCGTATCGAATCATATGTCGTTTGTTCGTTTGGAACGATGACATCGAGTTCCTTCCCATCCACCTTAATAGTAGAAAGTGGTTTTTCCTCACCTTGGACATTCGCGATACCTTGTGCGAGTTGTGCTGTTGAAACACCGAACTCAGCCGCTTTTTGCTGATCGACTTCGAACGTATACTGCGTATAAGCTTCTTTTAAATCTGTCGTTACTTTTCGAACATATTTCGTTTCGCCTTCGATCGCATCGACGAATTTCGGTGTAACTTTTTCTAAATCTTCAATGTTATTCGCGAAGATCGAGTACGAGACACCTGACGACGCAGCTCCACCACTAAAGTCTTGCTCTTTCCATTCTCCTGTCGGAATGTCGGCATTCAACTGCTTGATTGCTGTCTGTTTAACATCTGCGAAATCTTCTGTGTCTGGATCATACTGGACGATGAAGACACCTTGTTTTGTATTCCCTGGGTTCAATGGATTTTCTCCACCGACGGTAAACTGAAGATTGTCGATATTTTTTTGTTTGTTGAAATAATCTTCTGCTTGATCAGCTGCTTTTAACGAATCATCCAACGTTTGTCCTGGTTTTGGATTGTACGTGACATACAGTGTTTTTTCTCCTTCTTGATTCAAGAAGTTGACACCAATTGTTGGTACAAGTGCAAAACTTCCGATCAATAGTAGGACGGATAGTCCAAAGACGATGAATTTATGGTTCAACGACCAATTCAGCATACGACGATAACCGTTCGCTAACTTCCCACCTTCTTCTTTTTCTGGTTTTGGTGCCTTACCGCGCTTAAAGAGCGAGTCCGCAAACATCGGAACGACCGTGACCGCTACGATCAAGGACGCAAATAGTGCAAAGACGACTGTCAATGCGAACGGTAAGAAGAGTTCTCCGACGAATCCCGTAACAAATCCGAGTGGTAAGAATACAGCAATCGTAACGACCGTTGACGATGCGATTGGAATGAATACTTCTCGTGTTGCACTGATGATCAGTTCTTTTCCTTTTAACTTTTCTGTCGGATCCGTCAAACGACGGTAAATATTTTCGATGACGACGATGGAATCATCAACGACTCGACCAATTGCGACCGTCATTGCCCCAAGCGTCATGATATTTAAAGAAATATCCATCTGCTTCAGCACAAGAATCGCCATCAGAAGAGATAGTGGAATCGAAATGACTGCGATGATCGTTGATTTGATGTTTCGAAGGAACAGCAAAATGATGACGATGGCAAATAATGCACCAATCAGTGCCTTACTAATCATCGTTGAAACGGATTCCTCGATTGGTTTTCCTTGATCAAGTGTCACAGATGCATTGACCGAACCGTTTTCTTTTTCAAAGTCTTTAATCGTCTGCTTGACGCCATTGACGACATCAACCGTATTTGCGTCCTGCGATTTCGTCACTTGAACACCGATCGATCTTTCGCCATTCGAACGAGAAATCGATTCTTCAATCCCTTTGTCTTCAATCGTCGCGACTTGCGACAACGTGACAGTTGGTACTTGTGTTGGTGCTTGAGTTGCTTGTCCCGACGTAGCACCTGTCAACGGTGTCGTTTGGGATGCTGCCTCTGCCTCTCCTGTTGCTGATGGTGCTTGCCCTGCTTGCCCTGCTTGCCCTGCTTGCCCTGCTTCAGGAGTATTCGCTGCTGGCGGTGTATATGGAAGACGAAGATCTTTTAATTCTTTGACCGTCGTTGCTTTTCCATCTAGTACAACTGCCTGTTCTTTATCTCCTAGCTCGTACAAACCAAGCGCTAAACGTGAATCATTAGCTTGAATTAATTGTTTCGCATTCTCTTCTGTTAAACCGTAACGTTCGAGTTTTTTCTCATCAAATTGAATCTCAATTCGACGAATTTCTTGACCTGCAACTTGAACCGTTTGAGCACCTTCGATTCCCTCAAGCTTCGGTTGAAGTTCGTTTTCGACGAGTTTCGTCAACTCAGACAGAGAGCGTTCCTTGTCTGAGACAGCGAATCCGATGACTGGAAATGCATCAAAGGAAATCCGTGATACTTGTGGCTCTTGGACACCTTCTGGTAGTTCTACGTTTGAAAGAGCTTCTTTTACCTTTTGCTCTGCTTCTTCCATGTCTGTACTGAAGTTGTAGTCAATTTGTAAGTTCGATGCATTTTGGAAGGACGTCGAACGTACAGTATCGACACCTGGTAAATTTTCGACCTTACTTTCAAGTTCTCGACTGACTTCATCTAAAACCTGTTCTGGTGTAGCACCCGGATAAATTGTCGTCACGGACACGGTTGGTGTCGTGATGTCTGGCAATGTCTCAAGCTTCATCGATGTTCCCGCATAAATACCGGCAACTGTGATGATGATCGTCATAAGCCAGAGGGCAAACTTATTGTTCACCGAAAACTGGATGATCTTTTTCATCGTATGGTTCTCCTTCACTCTTCAATTTGCTTGTCTAATTGTCGTGCACGTTCTATTAATTGCTGAATCAATCGTTGTCGGATAGTCGGAGAAGGTGCACCGAACTGAAAATGCTCCGACAGTTTCAAACCGTCTAATGTAAAACGAATCGATAACACCTCAACCGGATCCATCTGTTCTGTCAGTTGGCGGAAGAAATGCTCAACTTGTCGCTTTCGTTCCTCGACGAACGTCGCGTGATCCTTTAACAAGGACAATAAGTAAAGAAGCGCATCCATGTCGAGGTGGAATTCCTCTTGCTGCTGGATTTGCAACGTCACGAACGCTTCCATCGGTCCCATCGTCAACTGATGCTGTTCGTACAGTTCAAATTGACGTGCTTCTTGCGCTTCGATGACTCCCATCAGCAACGCTTCTTTCGAAGCAAAATGATACAATAGTCCACCTTTCGAGACATTTGCCTGTTTCGCGACTTCATCGAGCGTTAGCTGAGTAAAGCCTTGTTGCAATATGATCGCTGTCGTTGCTTCAAGAATCCGGCGACGTGTCTCTTGTGCTTTTGCACTAGCCAAAAGCCTCCCCCTTTTCCTATCTATTTTACTGTACCGTCTGGACGGTTTCTTTTTATAGTGTACGGATTCTCATTTCGAGATGCAATCGCTTTGCTTATGTTTCACGTGAAACTTTCGTGAACGAAAAAAACGCTTACGCATTTTATTATACGTAAGCGTTCTGAAGCGGATTATTCGTTTGCTTCACGTGCACTCTCTCGTAGCGCCGCTTGCATCGTTTCGAACAGGTGCCGCTCCCGTAACACTTGGACACCACGATCCGTCGGTCCACCAGGTGCTGCAACGTCAGCAATGAGACGATCTGTGCTCTCATTAGAACGCATGAGAATTTCAGCTGAACCTTTCATCGCTTGAGCAACGATTCGACGTGCATTTCCCTCTTCAAAACCAGCATCCGTCAAAACTGGTACCATACCAGCTACGATTTCATAGAAGAATGCTGGACTACATCCAGCTGCCGCCATGAACGCTGGCATCGTTGTTTCATTTGCCTCCGCGATTTCTCCGACACGTTCAAATAATGCCTCGACTACACTTCGGATCTCTTCGTTCACGCGTGAGCCGAACCATAGTCCAGTCATTCCTAATCGATGGGCAACGGGTGTATTCGGCATGACAGCAACTGTCGGACGTTCTGTTAACCGTTCGATTTCGTCCGGTGTAATGTGAGCCGCAATCGAAACGATCGTTTGATGCGTCCATTGTTGGTTTGCTACGTAGGCAAGTACACCATCGGGTTGCATGCCAAGCATGACGACATCATATAAGGAGACATCTTCTTGCTCGACCGTTTGAATGCCGTGTCGCGCCGCGACTTCCGTCAAGCGTGCTCCACCACTGCGATTCGTCATCGTAATGTCCTCACGCTTAAATCCAGAAGCGACCCACCCTTGAACGAGCGCCTCACTCATCGCACCTGCTCCTACTACTAATAGTTTCATCGTCTATTCTTCCTTTCCCTCAAAAAAAGACCAGTCATGACTGGTCTTATGCGGGTCCATTATACACGAACAGCTAAATCTTCAACAGCGACGACACGAAGACCCTTGTCGTCAAGTTTCTTCACGATTTTTTTCTTCGTCTTCTCGTCACAATCCGTTGGTAACGTAATTAATACGCGACGCATGACACTACTCTTTGCATCGAGAGTCATCAGACTCGCCACCGTTGAATATTTGTTAACGATCTTCGAAATTTTCTCGAGCGCCCCTTTTTGTTCACTTAAGGCTACCGTTAAGACGTAACTTCCCGAATCACGATTCCATGCTTCCTCAAGCATTCCAAGCATCTTCCCGTGCGGTAAGATACCGAAGAAATGACCGTCGTCATTTAAGACCGCAATATACGGTAATTCCTTAATTGAGAAGAAGACTTCAAAGAAATTACTTCCTGTATAGATGTATTTGGATGTATTCTTAATCAGCGACATGACATTGTCGTCTAAACTGCCACCATTCATCCCATGACGATAAATGTGCATCTTATAGATATTCCCCTTGAAATCCTGTCCTGTCTGACTAAGAACCGGGACACATCGGTATCCGGTTTTTTCAAGCGTGTCAAGCGCTTCACGGATCGTCGCTGTTTCGGAAATCGTGACACATTGGTGCTTCGGGATACATAAACTTTGAACGAGCATAATAAAATCCTCCTCTTTTACCTAATTACGCAGACTTAATCATATCATTCGATTTTCATACGCCATATCCTCTTTTCCCACTTCTGATGCGCTTTTATTCTTACAATCACAAGACATTCGCTTGTAATCACAACGCAATCCAACCTATTTCAATTAAGTACACATGTAATCTCCTATTGTCAGATAATTTATTAAATCTACAATCACCTTCATATTAAGATTTATTAAGATTTCGTAAAGACGCTTCATAAATGTATTCTTTTACAATACCGTCTGCTACAATCGAACTCGTGAAGTTGCTTCACTATTCTATTCTTGTTCTTAATATGGAGGCAGAAGAAATGTTTAGTAAAAAACAAGATCCATTCGCAGTTAAATTATCAGAAATCGCAGGACACTTAAAAACGACTTCGCAATTCTTCGTTGACTTTAAAATCAACGGCATCGCGGATGTAAAAGAATTTGCACATAAAGTAAAAGACTTCGAAACAGCTGGGGACGATTTGATGCATCAGTTGATCATCGACTTGAACAACGCGTTCATCACGCCAATCGATCGCGAAGACTTACTCGCACTCGCTAACGCACTCGATGACGTCTTAGATGGCTTTGAAGAATGTTCTGCTATTTTCGAAATCTACAATATCGTTCAAGCAGACGAGCACATGATTAAGTTCGTTGATGAAATCAACATCGCTGTTTCAGAACTCGCAACGTCAATGGATCTTCTTGTTGCACGTAAATTGCAACCGATGCGTGAACATGTCATTAAAATCAAAGAACAAGAGACGATTTGTGACAACTTACGCCGTAAATCAATCAAAGCATTGTTCGCAACAGAAACAGATCCAATTAAAATCATTCAATACAAAGAAATCTATGAATCGCTCGAATCAATCGCGGACTACTGCCAAGACGCAGCTAACGTCATTGAAACGATCATCATGAAAAACGCTTAAGTGAGGAGCTAACGAGATGGATAGCCTGTTTATCATCACCGCCATAATCGTGATTCTCGCACTTAGCTTCGACTTCATCAACGGTTTCCACGATACAGCGAACTCAATCGCGACTGCTGTATCGACTCGCGCTTTGAAACCACGCCATGCCATCATTTTGGCTGCATCGATGAACTTCCTAGGTGCAATCACATTCACTGGAGTCGCAAAAACGATCTCTGGTGACATCGTTGACCCGTCAACACTTGAACACGGGAGCTATGTCGTCATCGCTGCCTTGATTTCAGCCATTGCTTGGAATCTCTTGACTTGGTACTTTGGTATTCCGTCAAGTTCGTCGCATACACTGATTGGTTCGATTGCTGGTGCAGCTGTTGCCTCTGTTGGATTTGGTGGCATCGAAGCAAAAGGGTTCTTGAAAATCGTTGAAGCTTTGCTGATTTCACCAGTACTCGCCTTCACACTCGGTTTCATCGTATATGCAGTCTTTAAAATCATCTTCAAAAAAGGAAATTTGGCGAAAACGAATCGTCGCTTCCGCCACGTCCAAATCGCAACTGCTGCATTACAATCGTACACACACGGTACGAATGATGCGCAAAAAGCGATGGGGATAATCACACTCGCTTTGATTTCGTCTGGTTTCCAAACGGATCACGAAGTTGCCACTTGGGTTAAACTTTCCTGTGCGATCGCAATGGGTCTCGGAACATCTGTCGGTGGATGGCGCATCATCAAAACCGTCGGTGGTCAAATCATGAAAATCCGTCCAGTCAATGGTGTAGCAGCTGACTTAACATCAGCAGCAATCATTTTTGGTGCAACGGCGATTCATCTTCCTGTTTCGACGACACACGTCATCTCATCTGCCATCTTAGGTGTAGGTACATCGCACCGTAAGAAAGGTGTCAAGTGGGGAACAGCGCAACGCATGCTTATCACATGGGTCATCACATTGCCGATTTCAATGGCTTTAGCTGCTATGATCTACTATATTCTCGACTTCTTATTCATTAAATAAGTACGCACCCCGCCTATTCAAGATAGGTGGGGTTTTGTCTACGCTAGAAGCGTCGACAGTTGTTGTTTTTCCCATAATTCGCTATCATGAAGAACAAGAAGGATTGTCTATTTCTTTAGGAGGAATGCCCCATGACAAAACGTAAAGCCTTAACGATTGCTGGTTCCGACACGAGTGGTGGAGCTGGCATTCAAGCTGATTTAAAGACGTTCCAAGAACTTGGCGTCTACGGAATGAATGCCTTGACGGTCATCGTCGCTCAAGATCCTGATCACTCTTGGCATCATGCGGTTTACCCAATCGACACAGAACTCGTCCGGACACAAATCCACACGGTCCTTGGAGGTATTGGTGTTGATGCGATGAAGACGGGAATGCTCCCGACTGTCGAAATCATTGAAGCCGTTGCCGAAAAAATCAAATCATCCGGCGTCCAAAACGTCGTCATCGATCCTGTTATGGTCTGTAAAGGCGAGGATGAGGTGCTAAACCCTGATACAGCGAACGCACTTCGTGATGTCTTGACACCACTTGCGACAGTCGTCACACCGAACGTCTTTGAAGCAGGTCAATTATCGGGTCTTGGTAAAACGCCAGCAACGATAGACGAAATGAAACTTGCAGCAGCGCGGATTCATGAAAAAGGTGCGCAATACGTTCTTGTTAAAGGTGGCAGTAAGATTGACCATCCACAAGCAGTTGACGTGCTTTATGACGGAAAAGAGTTTATCCTGATTGAGGACGAACGAATCGAGACACCGTACACGCACGGTGCCGGCTGCACGTACTCTGCAGCAATCACGGCCGAACTCGCAAAAGGTGCATCGGTAGAAGCTGCTGTCCGCACAGCAAAATCTTTTATCACTTCTGCGATTCGTCATTCATTCCGTTTGAATGAATACGTCGGACCAACTGATCACGCTGCACATCGTACAGTCCAGTCTTGATCCGCTTAAGAAGTCCGCGATATCCGCGGACTTCTTTCTGTATAGGAGAGGAGAATGATTTATGCAAGCCATTGATTTACAAGAGATACAGCGTTATATCGACGAACATGCGAATACACCGTTATACGTACACGTTGAGACGACGAACGGTGCCTACGCGACGCACCAAGATCCGACCTTCCATAGCGCAGGGATGTTTTTCCGTAATGCGGAAATCACTTACGAACGTGGTTTGATCACAGGAAACGGTCCTTACCGGATCGGTTTGAAACTTGCACACGGCTGGTTATACGGTGAGGGATTAACTGATTTCGAATTTGCTGGGGATCAATTGTTGATTGCCGGTCACGATGTCGAAGGACGTCTTGCGATTGCTTTTGAACTTAGCCCGACACCATTTGCTCAAGGTGCAGAGGAGGTAGACGCATGACACACGAAGATCATTTACTCGTCGTCTTCCCTCACCCGGATGACGAAGCCTTCAGTTCTGCTGGTACGATCATCGAGCACGCAGAAAATCGTGGTCCTGTCACATATGCTTGTTTGACGCTCGGTGAGATGGGCCGTAACATGGGACGCCCTGTCTTTACGAACCGGGAACAGCTCGCAACGATTCGCAAACGTGAGTTGATCGATGCAGCTGAAAAAATGAAGATTTCGGATCTCCAAATGTGGGGACTTCGCGATAAGACCGTTGAATTCGAGGATGAAGCGGCACTTGCTGACCGTATCCTTACCTTGATTCAACAAACGCGCCCGACTCGCTTGATTTCATTTTATCCGGGTTACGCGGTCCATCCCGATCACGAAGCGACAGCTCGCGCCGTCGTTCGTGCCCTTCGGATAATGGATCCTGCCGATCGCCCTGAGTTCCTTGCGGTCGCTTTTGCGAACAATACGAAAGAAGAGCTTGGAGAAGGAACATTCATTCACGATGTCAGTGCCTATACGGATCAAAAGATCAAGGCACTCGAAGCACACGCTTCTCAAACAGGTGGTTTGATGAAAGTCATCTCGGAAGACTCGAACATCCGTGACCTGCTCGTCAAAGAACGCTATTACCACTATCCGCTGTAATTTCCTATTAAGAGATGCCGATCGTCCGAGCGACAATCAGCATCTCTTTTTTGGCCTTCATTAGAAAACGTCGACTTTTTTGATGGCTTCTGCTAGTGTGAATAGTTGAGACTACGTCTCCGGAGTTCGTAACCTCCTCCGTTATAAAAACTAGGAATGGAAGTGTACATTATGAAAAACGAACGTGCTCTTGTCGTCTTCAGTGGCGGCCAAGACTCAACGACTTGTCTGTTTCAGGCACTGAAACAGTACGAAGAAGTCGAAGTCGTGACGTTTAATTACGGACAACGTCATGCACAAGAACTCGAAGTCGCACGCGACATCGCCTCTGAGCTCGGTGTCAAACACCATGAGCTTGATCTCTCTCTTCTCAGTCAACTAACGAGTAACGCCTTGACTGACCACAGCCAAACCATCACGACGAACGAAGATGGTCTCCCTTCTACTTTTGTAGATGGACGGAACCACCTGTTTCTTTCGTTCGCAGCCGTCCTCGCGAAAGGACGCGGAATCCGTCATATCGTCACTGGCGTATGTGAAACGGACTTTTCTGGTTACCCAGACTGCCGTGATGCCTTCATCAAGTCACTGAATGTGACATTGAACCTTGCAATGGACTATCCATTCGTACTGCACACGCCACTCATGTGGCTCGACAAAAAAGAAACGTGGGCGCTTGCCGACTCGCTCGGTGCGTTTGATTTCGTTCGAAATCGCACGTTGACGTGTTACAACGGCGTCATTGGAGATGGTTGCGGCGAATGCCCGGCCTGTGAATTACGAAAAAATGGATTAGATGCATACATCAAGGAGGTTCAACACACATGACATTCAATTACGAAGCACCTGAAACGGTCGAGCGCCCGACTGGCGACTCGCTTATCTATACGAAATCCCGCGTCATGATCGTCAAAAAACTGACGTTTGACGCAGCGCACCACCTATATGATTACGATGGGAAATGCCGTGCGCTTCATGGTCATACGTACCATGTCGATATGGGCATCAGTGGTTTTCTTGATCACCGCGGTATGACACTTGATTTTGGTGATCTTAAGAAAATCTTTAAAACACATCTCGAACCACTTCTCGATCACCGTTATTTAAATGAATCATTACCATACATGAATACGACAGCTGAAAACATGGCGGCGTGGATTTTTGAGACGCTCGGACAACACCTTCCAGACGAACGTGGACTTCGTGTCGAATTCGTCAAACTTTATGAGACGCCGACTGCTTTTGCTGAAGTCCGTCGTGAGTGGATGAACGAAGCATGAGTGCCTTAACGAAAACGCCAAAAATTCCGGTTCTCGAGATTTTCGGACCAACGTTCCAAGGGGAAGGACGATCAATCGGTCAAAAGACGATGTTCGTCCGAACCGGTGGCTGCGACTATTCCTGTTCATGGTGTGACTCCGCCTTTACATGGGATGGTTCTGAAAAACCTGAACTCTTGACGGCAGAGACGATCATGGAACGCCTCGATGCACTCGGCTCTTACGGACATGTCACGATTTCTGGTGGGAACCCGTTACTTCATGCTTCGATCGGTACGCTAGTTGAGGCATTAAAAGAACGAAACATCACGATGTCGGTTGAGACACAAGGTTCTTACTGGCAAAATTGGTTACTTGATATCGATGACGTCACACTCAGTCCTAAACCGCCTTCAAGTGGCATGAACATCGATTTTGATCGTTTGGATGTTTTTTTCAAGCGTCTACCAGAACAACAGCGTGCCGTTAAAATCGTCATTTTTGATGAAGCAGATCTTGATTTCGCGGCGATGATTTCAGAGCGATATGCCTTAAAAACGCTCTATCTATCACTCGGAAATCCGGATCCGCACGAAGAAGGTACGATCGCCCCACGGATGCTACACGATTTAAAAACACTTTGGGAACGCGTTGCTCGTGATGAACGTTTTAATCACGCACGTGTCCTACCACAACTACACGCCCTCGTTTTCGCGAACGATCGTGGCGTCTAAGGAGAAATGATTTATGCGCCCTGAAGATCTAAACGACTTATCGTTACTTGGCCAAAAAGCCGTTCCATACATTTTCGAATATCAACCAGAAGTACTCGAAGCGTTTCCGAACCGCCATCCGGAAAATGATTACTTCGTAAAATTCAATGCACCAGAATTTACGAGCCTTTGCCCGATTACGAATCAACCGGACTTCGCGACGATCTACATTTCGTATATCCCGGATGAAAAACTCGTCGAATCGAAATCACTTAAATTGTATCTATTCAGCTTCCGTAATCACGGTGATTTCCACGAGAACTGCATCAACGTCATCGGGAAAGATCTCGTGAAATTGATGGAACCGCGCTACCTCGAAGTGTGGGGGAAATTTACGCCACGTGGGGGAATTTCGATTGACCCGTACTACAACTACGGAAAACCTGGTACAAAATATGAACGAATGGCAGAACATCGTCTATTCAATCACGATCTCTATCCTGAGACTGTCGATAATCGTTAAACGCTCAAAAGAGGAACAGTGGACTTTTCCACCGTTCCTCTTTTTCATACCCATTAACTCGACGGGATGTCGATCAAGGTCGTACGATCGTGCTGACAGATGACTTCAGATGACCAAATATAAATATGCCGTAACAAATGATCCGCAGGAATCTGCAAAGTACGGACCAGCCGCTCAATCATCAAAAAAGACGGATCCACAATGCTATTTTCGATACATCGAATCATCTCAAGTGTCATTTTAGTCAATTCAGCTAATGTATGCTGATCTAACTGATGACGTTCTCGTAATGTACGAATCCGCTGACCGTACTGCCCGATCGGTTGAATCCATTCTTTCATCCGCCCAACATCTTTTCTTTTTTGAAACCAAACAATGTTCACTGTAGCCTTTTTCTCTTTTTTTAAATTTGAATACCTTTCCGAACTGTCATTTTTCCACTGAAATAAATTTCCGAATGTTTTTCTTATAAAACACTAGCTTTTTAAAAAGTTATCGCTTACAATTCTATATGCAAACGGTTGCATTAATCGCTTACATTATTGCACTGTTCTTACACACATATTAGAGAAAAAGAGATCCAAAAGGAGTGAATGATCTTGAAAAATGCTATTTCGTTCGATTTTTGGCAAAAACTCGGTAAAGCGTTGATGGTCGTCATCGCTGTTATGCCTGCTGCAGGAATCATGATCTCGGTCGGGAAACTGATCGGCATGTACGGAGGCGACATCGTATTAATGCAAACGATTGCCCGGATCGTTGAGGATTTAGGTTGGGCTATTATTACGAATCTCCACGTCTTATTCGCCGTCGCGATTGGTGGATCGTGGGCAAAAGAACGTGCTGGTGGTGCGTTCGCAGCGTTACTCGCCTTCATTTTGATCAACCGTGTCACAGGCGCTATCTTTGGCGTCAATGCTGACATGATCGCGGACCCAAAAGCAACGGTCGATTCATTGCTTGGTTCTGAGCTCATCGTAAAAGATTATTTCACTTCAGTTTTAGGGGCACCTGCGCTTAACATGGGGGTCTTCGTCGGAATCATTTCTGGTTTCCTTGGTGCCGTTCTCTTTAATAAATTTTATAACTTCAGTAAATTGCCAGATGCGCTCGCCTTCTTTAACGGAAAACGTTTTGTTCCATTCGTCGTCATCGGTGGATCGGTTGTTGCAGCATTCGCATTGTCACTCGTTTGGCCGTTCGTCCAAGGATTGTTGAATGACTTCGGGCGCTGGATTGCCTCTTCACGTGATTCTGCACCGATCATTGCACCGTTCGTATACGGTACACTGGAACGTCTATTACTTCCGTTCGGTCTGCACCATATGTTGACTGTACCGATGAACTACACGGAATTAGGTGGAACGTACAAAATCTTGACAGGTGCTGCTCAAGGATCGACGGTTGCTGGTCAAGATCCGCTTTGGCTCGCTTGGATCACTGACCTTGTCAACTTAAAGCAAGCCGGTAACACACAAGGATACAATGACTTAATCAACAGTGTCGTTCCTGCCCGCTTCAAAGAAGGACAAGTCGTCACATCACTTGCTTCATTGATCGGTATTGCTGTCGCAATGTACATGTCAGTCGATGAAGATAAGAAAAAAGCATACAAACCGGTCTTCCTATCTGCAGGACTCGCTGTCTTCTTGACAGGTGTCACAGAGCCAATCGAGTTCATGTTCATGTTCATCGCTCCTGTTCTTTATGTCATCTATGCTGTACTAACAGGTGTTGCCTTCGCACTAGCGGATGTCATGCATCTTCGGATTCATGCGTTTGGTGCAATCGAACTTCTGACACGCATTCCATTGATTGCAAAAGCTGGTTTGATTGGTGACTTAATTCGTTTCATCGGTGTGTGTGTATTCTTCTTCTTCTTGAACTTCTTTACTTTCCGTTTCGTCATCAAGAAGTTCAACTATGCGACACCAGGTCGTAACGGGAACTATCTGGACGATATCAACGTATCGACTACTGAAGCTTCAGGTGAGGCTGCTGCGACATCCGCTCCTGCCGATGGTTCACAAGCTTCCCAAATCATTGATTTACTGGGTGGACAGCAGAACATCGAAGACGTCGATGCCTGCATGACACGTCTTCGTGTCACCGTTAAGAATCCAGCGCTTGTCGCACAAGAAGCGGACTGGAAAGCAAACGGTGCACTTGGTCTGATCCTTAAGAACAATGGCGTGCAAGCCATCTACGGTCCAAAAGCCGATATCTTAAAATCAGATATCCAAGACCGGATCGGCGCATAAACCTGCGAGATTAGGGAACTACCTAAAGGTGAAGCTCTTTCATAAGAGTTTCACCTTTCTTATTTGAAAAATCAGGAGGATCACTCATGCGTCTACTCACATTGAACTGTCATTCGTGGCAAGAAGAACAGCCACTCGAAAAATTAAAGCAGATCGTCCAACAGATCCTCGCACAAGATTATGATGTCATCGCACTGCAAGAAGTCAGTCAATTAATGGATACACCGATCGTCCATGATGAGGTGCGTAATGATAATTTTGCTTATTTAATTCAGCAAGCCTTAAAGGAACAAGGTCAAACCTACTCCCTCATCTGGGATTTTGCCCATATCGGATACGATAAATACGAAGAAGGACTCGCCTTATTGACGAAACACCCGATCTTGAAGTCAGACAGTTATTATGTCAGCCGTAGTCAGGATACACTCGATTGGAAATCACGGAAAATCGTCCGTGCCACGATCCAAGTCGACGGAACACCCATCACGTTCAATACCTGTCATCTCGGCTGGTGGGCAGATGAAGTCGAGCCGTTCCAGGAACAATTCAACCACTTGATGGCTCGGATGGATCCACTTGAATGGACGTTTTTCCTCGGGGATTTCAACAATGATGCCTTAGAACGAAATACAGGGTATGACTATATGATGCAACGAGGATTACATGACGTTTTTCTGCTTGCTAAGGAAACGGTCGGGATTGAAACGATCGATGGCAACATCGATGGATGGGAAGACAATCAACAAGGATTACGCATCGATCTTGTCTTATCGAACCGAAAGATCGATGTCGAGCGCGTCGGTGTCGTCTTCGATGGGATTCACGGACCCGTCGTTTCCGATCACTACGGGGTTGAGGTTGATATTCGGATTCAAAAAAATGAAAATTGATTGTTGACAACGCTTTCTTTTCTGCTTTATGATGAAATCAAATCAATAGTGCGGATTGTGACAGTATGGCTGGCAAGACCGAAATGACACCTTCTTAGGAGAGGTGTCGTTCGGTCTTGCCTTTTTTTTGTCTCATCTAGCGTGTTTCACGAAAAAAGGAGGACTTTTCAGATGGACTATCAACAAACTGCTAAACGTGTACTTGAACTTGTCGGTGGACGCGAGAACATCATTACTGCCGCTCACTGTGCGACACGCTTACGCCTTGTTTTACATGACGAATCAAAGGTAGATCAAGCGGCACTTGAAGATTTGGATGGTGTAAGTGGTGCCTTCTCGAGCTCTGGTCAATATCAAATCATCTTCGGGACCGGTACCGTTAATAAGGTATTCGCTGCGTTTGCACCACTCGCTGGTGTGAAAGTCGATGGAGAAGAGCCACTCGACGTTAAAAAGGCTGCATCTCAAAAATTAAACCCGTTCGCCCGTCTTGCCCGTTCCCTTTCGAACGTCTTCGTTCCACTCATTCCGGCCATTGTCGCAGCTGGTCTCTTGATGGGATTACTCGGTATGATCAAAGCATTCGGTTGGGTCGAGGGCGATTCGCCGATTGTTCAACTACTTGATATGTTCTCGTCTTCAGCCTTCATCATCTTACCGATTCTGATCGGTTTCTCGGCAGCTCGTGAATTCGGTGCAAATCCGTATCTCGGTGCCGTCATCGGGGGGATTATGACACACCCGTCCCTCTTGAATCCATGGACACTTGGGAACAGTGATCCTGAAGTCATGAAATTCCTCGGAATGAACATCGAGTTAATCGGATACCAAGGAACGGTCTTCCCGGTTCTCTTAACTGTCTGGGTCATGGCAAAGATTGAACAACAAGTCCGGAAACGAACACCTGAAACGCTCGACTTACTCGTCACACCATTCGTTACGGTCCTCGTCACTGGTTTCCTAGCATTGATCGTCATCGGTCCAATCGGAACGTTGCTCGGGAAAGGAATCTCATTCGTACTCGTCTTCTTCTACGAACAGTTCTCAGTCGTCGCTGGTCTCCTCTTTGGTGGACTTTACTCGACGATTGTCATCACTGGGATGCATCACAGTTTCCATGCAATCGAAGCAGGGTTACTTGCCGATAAAAGTATCGGAAAGAACTTCCTTTTACCGATCTGGTCGATGGCGAACGTCGCTCAAGGCGGTGCCGGACTTGCCGTCTACTTCTTGACGAAGAACGTCAAACTCAAAGCACTTGCCCTACCGTCTGCGTTCTCAGCCTTTCTCGGTATCACGGAACCTGTCATCTACGGCGTCAACTTACGTCTTGGAAAACCATTCATCGGTGGTGCAATCGGTGGTGCGATTGGTGGCGGTTATGTCGTCTTGACGCAAGTCGCGGCGAACGCCTACGGACTAACTGGAATCCCGATGATCGCGATCGTCGCCCCGCTCGGTGCAACGAATTTGATCAACTACCTCGTTGGATTCGCGATTGCGGTCGTCACTGCTTTTGTTTCGACTGTCGTCTTGATGCGTCTTGATGCACGTAAACAAAAAGAAACAGACATTGCTGCTTAATCCTTCATGCGACCAAACCGGGTCCACTGACTCGGTGGTCGCATTTGTCGGTTCGCAAAGCTCTACGTTCGCTTTATAATAAAGAAAAGACTGGAAAGGAGGACGTCAGGCTGATTATTCATAAAATCCTCAACAACAATGCAGTTGTCGTTAAAGAAAATGGACAAGAACGCATCATCATGGGACCCGGTATCGCCTTTGGAAAAAAGAAAAAAGATCCGATCCAAGCGACGAAGATCGAAAAAATGTTCATCCCTTCGTTTGAAAATGCGGAACAGTTCAAAGAGATTCTGACGACGACACCACTTGAGGTCATCGACTTATCCGAACGCATCATCTCGCATGCAGAAGGTGAACTTCAGACGCCGTTTCATGACTATATTCATGTCAGTCTGACGGATCACCTCGCTCATGCCGTACGGCTAGCACGTGAACAACTCGTCGTGCATAATAGACTAGCAGAAGAGATTCGTCTTTTATATGGACCAGAATATGCGATCGGAGAATGGGCAGTCCTTGAAATCGAACGCGCGTTACAGGTCACCCTCCCTAAAGAAGAAGCAGCGAACATCGCGCTTCACTTATATAATGCACGCCAGACTCATCCGAACATGGCAACTGCTTTGCAGACGGTCACGTTACTCAATGAACTGCGTGAACAGATTGAAGTCTTTTTTGGAAAAACGATCGAAACATCGTCGATGACGTACTATCGTTTCTTCACGCATATGAAATTGGTCCTCGCTCGGATCGAACAGGGAGAAACGTTACACGACATGGATGACGTAATTCTATCAGCTGTCAAAACCCGTTATGCAGACGCCTACGCCTGTGCGAATCAGATGGGAGACTGGCTGGCAGTCGAACTCGATACGCGTGTCCCTGAATCAGAAATTGGTTATATGGCTTTACACATTGAACGGATTCGTCCCGACCTTGAAAGGAGTTCTACGTATGAAAATCTTTAGTTTAGGGGAAGCACTGATTGATTTGATTCCTCTTGATGCCGAGAACATGACATTTCAAAAAAATCCTGGGGGTGCTCCTGCCAATGTCTCCGTCGGACTCGCTCGATTAGGCGCAGACAGTTATTTTCTTGGAGCGGTCGGAGATGATTCGATGGGCCACTTCTTGAAAGATACGTTACATCACTATGGCGTCCGCACGGATTACCTCATCCATGATTCAACACAAAAGACAGGTCTTGTCCTCGTCACGAATGGGCAGGATGGCGAGCGGTCATTTGAGTTCATCAATGCGGAACGCGCTGATATGCATTTTCACGAAACACATGTACCAGAGGACTTCGAGTCCGTCGATTTATTACACATCGGCTCTATCTCTTTGATCACTGGTGAAGCCGTCAACGCGACACGAACAGCTATCGCTCGTGCGAAAGCACACCAAGTGCCTGTCTCGTATGATCCGAATTTGCGTGAATCGTTATGGCCAAATCTCGATGAAGCACGGACGACGATCCGGTCCGTCCTACCGGATGCACAAATCGTCAAACTCGCCGAGGAAGAGTTAACGTTTTTAACAGGACAAACAGACCTTGATGACGGGGCTGCCGAATTGTTAGCTGAATACCCGATCCGTCTTCTCGCTATCACGCGTGGAAGTGAAGGGTCGATTCTGTATACGGATCACGCGATGGCTGTCATCGATGCGATTACGGTCGACGCGATTGATACGACAGGAGCTGGGGATGCTTTCATGTCCGGGTTACTCTATCAGTGTGCGTTACGTGATTTTTCATTCGCTTGGTCAGCAGATGAACTTCATGATATCGGACGATTCGCAGCGATTTCAGGTGGGCTTGCTGCTTCCGTCAAAGGTGCAATGGCTGCCTTGCCAACACTTGATGAAGTCGCTCATCGCTTGAGTTAAATCCGTAAAAAAAGACGGAGAGATTCCGGACGCAGTGCCGGAATCTCTCCGTCTTTTTCGTTTGGTTGATGAATCGTTTCTTCCTAAAGAATCGATCAAGGCATATCGATAAATTGTTTGATTTCGTCTAACGCCTCATCTTGTTGCTCTTTTGACGTCAATGGGCTCCTGTTGTCCCCTTTTTGTGGTCCATACATACCAAAGTTCGCATGATTTCCTTGTTTGATTTCATGGAATACCGCATCTTTTCGAACATTCTGCTTACTTTTTTCGATATCAGCGATTGGTAAGACACCATCTTGTCCACCATAGACCGTTAGTGAGGGCACATCAATCGAATCAATCGGATAGGATGCGAGGAAGATGATTCCTTTAATCTTCGAATGTTGTTCGACGATTGTCGAAGCCGCGCTTCCACCTAGTGAATGCCCGATCAGATACCACTTTTTGACCTGCGGATATTCCTCGACGATATCGAGTCCTTCGTTTGCATCGAGCAAGGCAATCCGAAACGGTAGCTTCGGTATGATGACAAAATGTCCATCTTTCGCTAGTTGATTACCATAATAACTGTAAGCAGCTGCATCGACTTTTGCTCCTTGATAAAAGATGAATCCGACGTCACTCGTCTCTTTTCCAAACGTGACTTCACGTGGTGTTTCCGTCTCCACGTAAGACGCCGCTTGCTGCGAAGCGTCATAATCGAATTGTGCCCAAATCATAAAGGCAAATACGAGTAGCGCAAGTACTGCAACAATCGTTCCAAGGATTCGTTTACTCCATTTTTTCATGTCATTCCCTCCCTATAGCATTATACCCATTATTATGTGTTAAATCACATATGAAAACAAATGATAGAATTTTCAGTCATTGTAAGCATCCCTATCTCTTTTTCATGAATTGGTTTAAGATAAAGTCACTATTGTTTTTTCGAAAGGAGATTTACGTTTTGCCGCGTACCCTTGTGTCTACGATTCAATGGTTTTTATTCATCATCTGTACCAACATTGCCCCACCCCTTGCCATCGCAGCATCGTTTGAACTCTCGGGTGCCGAGACGCTTTCCTTTTTATCTCGTTGTCTATTCGTATTTGCCATCTTAAGTCTATTTCAAGTCCTACTCGGACACCGTCTTCCAATCATGGAAGGTCCTGCTGGAATTTGGTGGGGAGTATTCGCTCTCTATTCATCGATTGGTGTCACGCTGTACGGCAGTTATTCGAACACGCTACAATCGCTCGGATTCTTACTCTTACTCAGCGGAATCATCTGTATCATCTTGACGGTGACAGGTGTCTTACGACGCTTAGTTCCGCTCTTCACTCCACAAGTCATTGGTGTTTATATGTTATTGCTGTCGGCACAGCTGTCGGGATCCGTCATGAAAGGATTGTTGAATATCGAAGACGGACGGATTCAAGTATTGCCTGCCGTCATCTCGATTCTGACCGTCTTGATCTCGCTCTATTTAGAACGAAGTGATCGCTTACGACAATATGCTTTATTGATTACACTACTCGTCGGTTGGAGCATGTTCGCACTGATCGGACGTGCTGAGATGCCAAACTTCGACGGTCCACTGTTCACTTTACCGAGCCTATTACCATTCGGCGGTATTCATATCGATTGGAGCCTATTACCGACTGCTATCATCATCTCGTTACTCTTGATGACGAACGTCTTAGCGAACATCAAGGTCATTGAACGGATCATCAGTGCGAAGCGCGGAGAAACGGTCAAAGGACAAGTCGGGACGGCTGGTATCACGGCTGGTATCGGACAACTCTTCGCCGGTCTGTTCGGTACAGTGGGTCCTGTTGCTATTTCCGGAACGGCTGGATTCATCGCCTCAACGGATAATACGGACCGCAAAGCGTTCGTTTATGCGAATATCACGTGTCTCTTCCTCAGTATCGTGACACCGTTCGTCGGTTTGATTGCTAAAATCCCTGTCGCTGTTGGTTATGCGATGGTCGCCCCGATCGTTGCCGGCATGGCAATCATCGGCGTCACGGAAGCGGCTCGCGATTTGAATCGTCAAACAGCGATGATCACAGTTGGTCTTCCAGTTCTCGTCGGCATCGGTGCGTTGTTGTTACCGAAAGAAGCAACGGCCGATTTACCACCACTCATGACGACACTGATGTCGAACGGTCTCGTCCTCGGAACGTTAGTCGCCTTGCTTGCAGAGGCCTTACGCCATATCCGGACGAATGATTAATAAAAAGACGCTTTCTCGATCGAGAAAGCGTCTTTTTTGAATATCTTAACGAATGCCGCGCATGTATTTTTGAAGTTTTGGTGCGAAAGCGAATAAGAGTAATCCGAAGATGACGGCAACGATACCTGTGATACCGAAATATAGAATCTCTGTATCCGCTTTATAGTACTTAACGATTTGTGCGTTGACCGCTTGTCCCGTTGCGTTCGTCAAGAACCATAGACTCATTGTTTGCGCTGAGAAGGCTGCCGGCGCCAATTTTGTCGTTGCCGATAAACCGACTGGTGACAAGAAGAGCTCACCGATGACGACGAGGAAGAAGCTGAGCGTCAGCCAGAGCGGACTAACTGTTGTTTCAACACCGAATAGGATACCTGGTAGTGTCATGACGATGAACGAAAGCCCTGCAAACAGAAGACCGAACGAGAACTTTTGCATCGTCGTCGGTTGACGATCCCCTAGCTTGACCCAGAAGCTTGCAAATACAGGTGCTAATACGATGATGAAGAGCGGATTCAACGATTGGAAGAATGCCGGTTGAATCTCAAATCCTAAGAATGAAAGGTTCGTCCGTTCACTTGCAAAGATCGAGAGGACATATGAACCTTGTTCTTGGATCGCCCAGAAAATCGCTGCTGCGATGAAGAGCGGAATATAAGCAATCAAGCGCGATCGTTCGTCATCTGTAATCTTTGGACTACGAAGCATGACTGTGAAATAGGCGATTGGAATCAAGATTCCGAGAATCGTGACCATCAAGGTAAAGCGAGAAATCGTCAACAATCCTGTCATCGATGCAATGACACCGAGAACCGCAATGACGACGACAACGATCGACGCAATCGTGATGAAGCGTTTTTTCTCGTCCCCTTTTAATGGGTTTAAAACATACGTACCTGCTTGACCAAGGTTTTTCTTTTTCGTCAGGACGAAGACGATAAGTCCTGCGAACATTCCGATGGCGGCGAGTGCGAAACCAGCATGGTACCCACCACGGTCAGCCACTTCACCGACGACGAGTGGTGAAAGGAATGCCCCAGCGTTGATCCCCATGTAGAAGATACTAAATCCAGCATCACGACGATTATCCGTCTTACTGTACAAATCTCCGACGATATTCGATACGTTCGGTTTCAAGAAACCGGTACCGATGACGATGAGTCCCATCGAGACGAAGAGTGCCGTAATGCCTGCTGGTAAAGCAAGAACGATATGCCCCAGCATTATCAAGATACCACCATAGAATACAGTTCGAGACGTACCGAGCAAACGGTCAGCTACCCATCCACCAATGATCCCAGACATGTAGACGAGTGAACCGTAAACGGCCATGATTGACGCAGCTGTCGTCTTGTCAATTCCTAGACCACCATTTGCGACTGAGTCGTACATATAGAAGATAAGGATGGCACGCATACCATAGTAGGAGAAACGCTCCCAAAACTCGGTGAAGAAGAGGGTGAATAACCCTTTCGGATTTCCAAAGAATCCTTTTTGCGGAACGGTCTTATAGACCTGATCGCGATCAAACTCTGCCATATGATTGGCTCCTTTCATCTGCCCTGAATAAGTGCATAATCCATCATCTTTTCCCGCTTTCCCCAAACGATAAGCGTGACGAAACAGATAGGATACGAATACACTGTTTTGCCTGAATTGTCTCACTTCTTTTTTTATATATGAGACAGCACTTTACCATTCAACCGCAAATCATTTGATGAGTCAAATATTATTTATATTACAAGAATAATAAAAGAGCAACCGACAAGTCGGCTGCTCAAGATTGCATCTGTTTTGATTCGATGATCGTAATTCCAGGCGGCGCATGTAGCGTTTCATGAATCATCGCCGCAGCGACTTGACCGGCTTCGATCGGAGCGATGGCACTGCGTTTTAATAACGGTCGTAACACCGTCGAAATTTTCGCAGCTGCCTGTTCGCCTAAACGAAACTCGTCTCTTTCTCCTAACAAGAGCGAAGGTCTGAAAATTAGTAATGCATCGTATCCTAGTACGCGTAGTCCATTTTCCGTATCCCCTTTTACGCGATTGTAGAAGGTTTTGGCATTCGGATGGGCACCAAGAGCTGAAATCAAAGCAAAACGTGTCGCACCGAGATCTAACAGTTCACGACCAAGTTCAACCGGATACGTATAATCAACTAGACGGAATGCATCTTGCGAGCCTGCTTGTTTAATCGTCGTACCTAGTGCACAGTAGACGTGATCAACGACAGGCAATTCGATTTCTGTCACACGATCAAAATCAATCACCCATTCTTCAAGTTTCGGATGAAAACGGCGTATCGGTCGGCGAACAAGAACATGTACCTCGCTATATGCCTCTTCTGCCAACAAACGGTCTACGAGTTCTTGGCCAACTAGACCGGATGCTCCTAAAATGGCTGCTCTCATATGTTTCTCCCTCCTTCATGCTGTCGACCGATTGGTACGAAATAGGAACGATTCCCAGTAATCCGTTCTCCAGCACGTACACCAATCGCACTCGGTCTTCCACCTAAAATAAAAACACCGTACATATACGCGACGTCTCCCTCTTCTTGAAGTGGATACATCGGTAATTCTCGATACGCCTGATAGACAGCCGGTTGATCAAGAAACGTATGCTGTTCATTCTTTAGCAGCACTTCTCCCTGTCCGTCATGGACCGTTACAGTGTCCCCTTCGCGTCCAAAGATCGGTTTCTTGACGAACGGTTGTCGGCTTGAGATGAATGCATCTTCTGATAAGTATGTCGGTAAAAAATAACGTGCAATCATCGTATGATCCATTTCGCTCAAGTATGGATGCTTGGTTTCGTGTAACATCCAGATCAACGCAAGAACCGACTTGGCTTGCATTAAAAAAGCGGACGGTGGATTGATGATTTCTAGCCGCCCCGTCTCGACAAGTTGCAACAATAACTGTCCTAGGTTTCGCCCCTCTTCATCCCGGTCCAGCAAAGCCATCTCGATTGGAAAGGTTTGCCGGTATAAAATATCAATTCTTTTACCTGTCTCATCGTACAAGCCCTCTTCCGGGCGAATCTCTAGTGCATCAAGCGGACAATAGACCGCGCTACTCCAGAACGACTGCAAATACTCAGACGTCAGCCGATCTTCGATATGGTCGCCATGTGAAGTGAAGACAACATGCGGATCCTGCTTCGTCCGATATGTCGCTGCTTCGATTGCACGACGGACAGCTTCCTTGAGCCATTCGTTTTCTCCATCATTGACACGTTTAAATCCTTGTTTCTCTGCTACGACATCGTTGACTTCAAATACTTCCTTAATGAAGGTCGGCGTATCGGCATTCCATTCCATGAGTGAAATGCGATCAGCCGTCACAATGAAATCAAAGCGCCCGATGACGGTCAGCGGTCGCATCGTCTCGAGTCGTAAGAAGGCAAGACTTTCGACTGGGAAGCCAAGTTCAAGTAGTGCCTGATCATCCATTGAGCGAAGAATCGGAAGTACTTTTTCAAATATCCGATACACTTCTTGCGCCGCGATATGCAGTTGATCGATTCGTTTGTCCGAGATCGGCATGATTTCCGTGACAGCGTACGGTTCCCCGTCTAGCACATCCCAAAAACGATCGATGTCTCCATAAAAGGTCTGTCGTTTATTCATCCGCCGAAAAAGCCGGAGGACGAGCCCGTTCCGAATCCTTTTGTTTTCGTATTGTAACTCTTTACTTTTTTCGATTTCGGCGTATATCCTTTCGTTCGCATCGCACTGTGCATCAAGGCACGTGAAGCGAAATAACTACCACCCCAGTAATAGTAGCCTGAATGAGTCGACGAACTATCATCACAGTACCAGACACCTTCATCGTTATCATATTCATAGTCATCACAATCCGGATCATCTGGTCGTTCCGCTCGCGCATCATCCGATCCACACCCACTTAATGTCGTTCCGATCAACAGTGTCGCAGCTAGTGTAGCTTGTTTCATCCAATTCACCTTCTCAGTCCCCTTTCCTTTTACTCTCGTTATGGATAGTATACGCTTTTTCGAAGAGAAAAGTTTCTTTGTTCTGCCGGAACTTTTTTTATCAAAATGTGGTAATAGTATCTATAGAATGAAAAGGAGGATTTACGCATGTCACTTGCCTACTATGTTGAAGAAAATAGTGAATTCCAGCCGATCTATCAATATGATCGTTATGCGATCGAACCGGAAGAAATCATCGCCCACCAACTCTGCGAATTCCATATCATCGAAGGACATCAATACGAGCTTCGTTCCAATGAGATGGCAGGTGAATACGATCAATTGATTGTCGACCACATCAAAGCATCACCGCGTGCGACGGAAGAACGTGTTTATCCACCGCATCAAATTCATATTGAATTCAGACAGTATCTATCCGAAAGCGCCCAACCGCTTTTAAAGACATCAACGGTTCCAAATCACATCCAAGCGATTCGTTTTTTGATCAAAGACAAGATTGAAGTCGAAGGACACGGTATTTTTGAGCGTGACAGCTGTGAAATTGATATCGATCGGAATTGTTATGTCGTCTATCTTGCAGATACACTTTGAGACGTAAAATCAAGTCTCTTCATTTCCAAGAGACGTTTTTTTTGGCATACTAGAAGGTAAGAACGAATCAATCGAGGTGAACGAACATGAGTGAACAACCAAAAAAACTATCATTGCAAGAGGCAATGATCGAGCGCTTGAAAGCAAAAAAACAAGCGCAAACTAAACGTCCGACTGGCTTACAAGGAACACAAACGAAACAATTGACGAGCCAACAGACGAAAAAAGCGAATAACCAGAAAAAACGGACAGGCGTCTAAGTCACAGGAATTCATGAAATAAGGAGCAATTATGAGTATTTTAACGGTATCTAACTTAAGTCACGGATTCGGTGACCGCGCCATTTTCGAAAATGTCTCCTTCCGCCTGTTAAAAGGCGAGCACATCGGTCTCGTTGGTGCGAACGGTGAGGGGAAATCGACGTTCATGAATATCATCACGTCGCAACTTGAGCCGGATGAAGGGAAAGTTGAATGGGCGAAGCATGTGCGCGTCGGCTATTTAGACCAGCACGCTGTCCTTGAAAAAGGATTAACGATTCGGGATGCTCTCAAAGGTGCATTCCAGTACATGTTCGATATCGAACAGGAAATCAATGATTTGTACGGTAAAATGGGTGAAGTCGAGCCAGAAGAACTCGAAAAAATGCTCGAAGAAGTCGGTGTCTTACAAGACATTTTGACAAATAACGACTTCTATACGATTGATGCAAAAGTCGAAGAAATCGCACGCGGTCTTGGTCTCGATGAAATCGGACTTGACCGGGATGTACAGGAGCTCAGTGGTGGACAGCGGACGAAAATTCTGCTTGCGAAACTCCTTCTTGAAAAACCAGATATTCTCTTACTTGATGAGCCGACCAACTATCTCGATGTCCAGCATATCGAGTGGTTAAAACGCTATTTAAATGAATATGAGAATGCATTCATCTTGATTTCGCACGATATTCCATTCCTCAATAGCGTCATCAACTTGATTTATCATATGGAAAATCAAGAATTGAACCGTTATGTCGGTGACTACGACAACTTCGTCACGATCCACGAAGCGAAGAAAAAACAACTTGAGTCTGCATTCAAGCGTCAACAGCAGGAAATCTCTGAGTTGAAGGATTTCGTTGCCCGGAACAAGGCGCGTGTCTCGACACGGAACATGGCGATGTCACGTCAGAAAAAACTTGATAAGATGGATGTCATCGAACTCGCACAGGAACGGCCAAAACCAGAGTTCCACTTCCTCCAAGCACGGACACCAAGTAAATTGATGTTCGAAGCAAAGGGTCTTGTCATCGGATACGATGAGCCACTGTCTCGTCCTCTTGATTTGACGATCGAACGCGGACAGAAGATCGCCTTGCACGGTGCGAACGGAATCGGGAAATCGACGTTGCTCAAGAGTTTACTCGGTGAAATCCCGGCTGTCTCGGGTGTCGTTGAGCGGGGAGAGAACTTGCATATCGGGTACTTCGAGCAAGAAGTCAAAGAGAAGAACTCGAATACGTGTATCGAAGAGATCTGGAATACGTTCCCGTCTCTGACACAACAGCAAGTCCGCGCCATGCTCGCGAAGTGTGGTTTGATGACGAAACACATCGAATCGAAAATCGAAGTACTCAGCGGTGGAGAAAAAGCGAAAGTCCGTCTTTGTAAATTGATGAACACGGAATCGAACATCCTCGTACTCGATGAGCCGACGAACCACTTGGACGTCGAAGCAAAAGAAGAATTAAAACGTGCGTTACAAGAGTACAAAGGAACCGTCCTCTTAATCTCACACGAACCAGAATTCTATGAAGCTGTTGCAACAGACTTATGGAACTGTGAATCATGGACGACAAAAGTATTCTAAGCCATGCTTTACAAAAGATGGGATGCCCAGATGGGTATCCCATCTTTTTAGTTCATACACTTAATCATTGCATGATTGTGCATCTTCACGCACACTAAGACTTAGAAAATGGTTATGAAGGAGCGTGTTTTTTTGGAAACGATCACGAAAAAAGCAACTTTATCCTATTTACATGTTCCAAGCGGTGGTTCGGAACAATTGATTGCCCGCCTCTATTCACCTGAACATACAGAGGATGCTCCATTAATTGTCCTCTTTCACGGATTTCCCGGGAAACAGTTAAACATGGACTGGGCAGTACAACTTCAAAGCGCAGGATACCATGTGCTTGTCACGTCATATCGTGGAACGATCGGAAGTCCCGGAACCTTCCGATTCCAACATGTTCTGGAAGACGCAACGGCAACTTTACGTTACGTCTGCTCCAAGTCTTTCACTACTGAACACGGTATCAAGGCTGATCAGATTACCGTTGTCGGTCATAGCATGGGTGGGTTCGCCGGTCTTCATGCTTTTGCTGAGACACCGGAGGCTGAACATTATGTCGGGATTTCTCCGTTTAATTTTGGACTCGTCGGTCAGCTCGTCCTCGAACATCCGGAATACGAGCCTGTGCTTCATGGTATTCTCGAGCGAGGAGCTGCTTTCCTAAATGACGCCACTGCTGACGCGTTACTTGACGAGTTAAAGCACCATCATACGACCTGGAACTTACTGACGCTAAAAGAACGTCTAGCCGATCGCTCGATGTTGCTCATGACGTCAGAACGAGACGAAACATCGATCAAAGCGCTCCATCATGACTTATTGGTATCGGACAGTCCGTTTGAGGAAGCGATCGTCGATAGTGATCACAACTATATTGAGAATCGGGATGCTGCCTTTAACGAATGGACAGCTTGGCTCGCCCGACAATGAAAAGAGCGCTCAGTGTACGACTGAGCGCTCTTTTGCTGAAGTTCGAGTCCGTTGCATAGGACGGATCCGCATCCGGTACAGAACAAGTGTGAACATCGTCAATGTCGAGACAGCGTACCAAACCGTCGTAAATAGTGTTCCGGTATCTGTACCGATGAAAAGACCATGTGCCGTCATCAATAGCCAGGCAGGTAAAACAAGCCAATGTGTCAATTTCCAAAGTGTCTTGCCTAACGTCTCCTTTAAGAAATCCGAAGTCACGAGAACGAACCCAAATAAGTAGAGACTGATCGTTCCAAATGCATTCCAAAGCGGTTCATAGGAAGCTTGTCCTGGAATCAAGACCTCGAAGATTGTCAGTGGTGCGTACGTATCCACAATGATGAGCGTCGCATGGAGGACGATTGCGAGCAATCCTGCCCAACCACTATATAAGTGCACGTGATGCAATCGTGCTTTTTGCTTTTTGAGAGCCGGGTAGGAACCAAGCAATCCTGCTAGGACTGAAATCGTCATGAAGAAGTGTCCGCTTAAGCCACTCAAGCGAATCATCGTCCATGTCGAGAACAACCATTTCATCCAGTCCATATCTCACTCACTCCTTTCTGTTCGCTTCGCCATTCTCCTGTAGTGTCTAAAATCAGTAATCGTCCTTTCGGAAACCAACGAAACAATTTTTCTTGACGTTCTGCTTCTGTCATCTGAAAGGCAAGCTTTGTCATGACTTCCGCTTCATAGAGTTGTGGAGCAGACGCCGTCGCTTGCAGAATCGGACTCCTCGTCGGACGCCCTGTTCGTCCATCTAACAAATGATGATGCGTCTGTCCGTCCGTCTTCCACGATCGATAGACACGGTTCGATGTCGCAATCGCACCTTGTCGTAATTGCACATCAGCGACGCGTTGTTCGGTCTCGGGATGCGTAATTGTGATATTCCATGGTTTCTCCTCAGACCAGACGATGACGTCACCTCCCGCTTCAATCAGTCCACGGTTCCAGGTTTTTCGTAGGCATTGCGCCGCGATCATCGCGGCAGCACCTTTTCCGATTCCACCTAGATCGATAAAGCCGCCTCCGACTCGAGTCACGTCGCATCCTTCAATGATGAATGGTGCGATTTCCGGTGGAGCCGTTTCTTCATAAGCGATGGCTTGCGTGAACGGAAACGATTGCCGGTAACCATTAGCTTGTTGTTGAGCTAGCAGAAACGGAGAAAAATAATGTTCCGTCTGTTCGAAGTATCGTGTGGCGCGTGCCAGTAAGCGGGCTAACGGTAAGGACACCGATATCATGTCCCCGATCCGCAAACGATTCAATCGACTAACCTCACTTTGATCATCAAAGCGTGACCACTGTCGATCGACGTAATGAAAGAAACGGATGAGTTCCTCCCACTCGGCTTCATCAATCGGCTGATCCGTCACGAATCGCACCTGATTATGCATCGCATACAATTGTCGCTCCATTTTCCTCCTCCTTACCTCGAATGACTGGACTGACCGTCACTCGACCCACCTGGTTGACTGAATCCAGACGATTCGTCGCCCTGCCATTGACCATCATCATCTTCGTAATATCCATCATCTTCTCCATATTCGTCTTCATCATCGCTATATTGATTTCCTTGGGATGGTAATGTCGTATCATTCGAATACGTATCGCCTGTCGAAACAGGTGTCGTCGAGGAATCGCTCGAACTGACACTCAACTGACCAATCGCAAGTCCGATGAAGACGGAACTACTAAGCCCGACGAGCCATTTCGCAAATGGTTTTGGTTTCATCTGTTTCCTCTCCCTTCTTGTTACGTTTACTGTATCGAAAAAAACTGACAACTAACTGACGGCAACTATGGGATAATGAGAAAAAAAGAGGAGCGATGTGCATGCGCGTTTTGGTAGCAGAAGATGATCAGCGTCTTGCGAAGATGTTACGCCTCCATTTGGAGCGGGCAGGATATCAGGTAGATGTTGCACGGGATGGAGTGGAGGCGCTCCTCCAATGTCAGACGTATCGCTATGACTTACTCGTTCTCGATTGGATGATGCCTCGCAAGAGCGGAGTCGAAGTCGCCGCTACTTTACGCCAAGAACAGTTTGAAGGCGGCATCTTGATGCTGACTGCTCGCGATACGGAAATTGATCTCGTCCATGGTCTTGATAGTGGAGCGGATGACTATCTCGTCAAACCGTTTCAATCAAATGAACTTTTGGCACGACTGCGCGCGCTCAGTCGTCGTCAACAAAAGGCATTCGTGTCGACGGTCACCTTCAATGGACTAGTCCTTGATCTGTCCTCACAAACGATTTCCTATGAACACCATCCGATTGATTTAACACGACGTGAATTCGAATTCCTTTCTTTGCTCCTAAGACGACCTGAACAGGTGATGAGTCGTGAATTAATCATCGAAGTCGTGTGGGGCATCGGTGCGGATATTACGGATAACGCGCTCGATGCGCTCGTCCGACTTGTTCGAAAAAAACTAGATGCGGTCGGTGCTCCTAATTTGATCCGGACAGTTCGCGGATTCGGTTATCGATTAGGTGATCCACATGCTTGACTCGATTCGAAAACGACTGACGTTATTATTCAGTGGTTCGTTCTTTTTTGTACTAGTCCTCATCCTGATTGGTGTGTATGTCACGAACGCTCAATTGCTGAATCGAATGGAATTGAATCAATTGAAGGGCATATCTGATCGCGATATCTTCGAACGGATCGAGCACGGAGAAGATCAATTCATCCAAAATCCGATCTACTTTCAGTTACTCGATGATTCAGGAAACGAACGCTATGAAAGTCTGCCGCCAGACGTCGAGTCCAAAACACTGCGTCGTTTTTTAAGGTCAGATGATACGACGAAACAAGTGGACTGGGATGATCGACACTTCTTACTGTATCAACGGAGTACCGAAGAAGGACGACTACTGCTGATGAAGGACATCTCTCCGACAGAAGATACCTTACAGCGATTGATTGCCGTTCTTGCGGGGATTGCGGTTCTCGCAACGATTGTCCTGACACTAGTCGGATACATCCTTGCTGGTCGAGCCGTCATACCGGTGCAACAAGCATTCGATCGCCAACGTCGTTTTACGTCCGATGCTTCACATGAACTCCGGACACCTTTGACAATCGTCTACAGCGGGATTGAATTGCTAGAAGCGGAATCACTTTCGAATGAAGGACGAACGATTCTAGAGGATATCAAAGCAGAAACGGCAAGCATGCAGTATTTAGTCTCTGATTTACTATTGCTTGCGCGAGAAGGACAACTTTCACCGAAACAGGAAGTTGACCTTAGTTCACTCGTTCAAAAGACCGTCGAACGTTTTCAGCATGCCTACTCGGATCGCATCATCCACGCTTCGATCGCGCCTGACTTACACATGAAAGGGGATGCCCATCAATTGAATCGCTTATTGACGGTCTTTCTTGAAAATGCTCTTGTCTACAGCGATAAAGTCATTGATGTCTCCCTCGAAGAAACTACTACAGAACGTCAGTTGACGATACAGGACCGTGGAATCGGTATCGCTTCCGATCAACAAACTAAAATATTCGAGCGTTTTTACCGGGGGGATCATTCACGTCACGGAACAGGTACGGGCCTCGGCTTATCGATTGCTCAATCGATTGTCGATCAACATGGCGGTACGATTTCTATTGATTCAACATTAGGTGAAGGCACACGCTTCATCATTCATTTCCCAACTCTTTAAAACGGTGTCAGTTAGCTGTCAGATAAGCAGGGTAAAGTGAAATTATTCTTTATCATACTTATCTAAGGAGGTCTTTGATATGTTGGGAAACGTACCGCTTCATCCACTTCTTGTCCATGCACCGATCGCACTTTTATTATTCGCAACGTTATTGTTACTCGTCAGTCTGAAATGGACGCAATTCAAATTGTTCGCCCTCTTTACGCTAGTCGTTGGTCTGATTTCTGGGGTCGCCGCCTATTTGTCTGGAGACGGAGCAGAAGAGTATGCGGAAGCGAACTTAAGTAGCGTTACCCATGCTGCTATCGAAAATCATGAGCATTTCGCGTTGTTCAGCTTTGTTGCCTTTGGTGTCTCGCTGTTATTTTTGTTATTGGGTTACCGCTCAAACAAAAAAATGTTTTTATTACTCAGTTTTGTCGTTGCCATCGTCGGTAGCGGATTACTTGCTTATACCGGTCATCTTGGTGGTCAGATGGTATATGCTAAATAAAAAAGAGCCGGTTCATTTTCTCTTTTTCAGAGAAAATGGACCGGCTCTTTTATCTTGTTTCTGTTTATTTACGATGTGCGCGTCCCGGGCGACGGTTATTCGAACGACGTGTGTTTCCACGTCCTTCTGTCGTCTTCCGTGATCCTTTACTCTGGTCGTGCTGTGCGCGAATCGCCTCTTCAGACAATTCGACGACGATTGGCGTGACCGAGATGTTCAATTCACGTTCCATATCACGGAACGTCCGACCATCTTTCGGCGTCACGATCGAGACGGCAATTCCATCGTTCCCAGCACGTCCTGTCCGACCGATCCGGTGAACATAACTTTCGGCATCGTCCGGTAAATCGTAGTTGAAGACGTGTGTCACACCTGTCACATCGAGTCCACGAGAAGCGACGTCTGTTGCAATCAGGAATTGTGTTTTTCCTTGATAGAACTTCGCCATTGCCTTTTCTCGTTTCCCTTGCGTCAACCCACCATGCAGTTCATCCGTCGGATACCCTTGCATCTGCATTTCTTCGTTTAATTTACTGACACGACGTTGCGTACGGCAGAAAATGATGGCTGCATATGGACGCATCTCGTCAAGCATCGTCCGTAGTGTCGCCTGCTTGCGACGATCCGTCGTCTCGACGACGAACTGCTCGATCGCTTCTACAGTGATGCTTTCCGCTTCTACCTGCACTTCGACTGGGTTACGCAAATACGTTTTCGCCAGTTCCTCTACTTTAGGTGGCATCGTTGCTGATAACATGACGAACTGGCGA
Organism: Exiguobacterium sp. RIT341; assembly: GCF_000632205.1. Lineage (NCBI taxonomy): Bacteria > Bacillati > Bacillota > Bacilli > Caryophanales > Exiguobacterium > Exiguobacterium sp. RIT341. The sequence goes on along the minus strand of NZ_JFYW01000010.1, from coordinate 127,050 downwards.
TCAACAGGTGCTGCCTCGATGATATCTTCAATTTCTGGCAAGAAACCGATTTGAAGCATTTGGTCCGCCTCATCTAAGACGAGTGTACGTAATTCGCTTAAGTCTAGTGTGCCGCGACCGACATGATCGAGAATCCGTCCTGGTGTTCCGATGATGATTTGTGGCATCCGTCCGAGTCGTTGAATCTGTTTAAAGACGTCTTGCCCGCCATATACTGCAAGAGCACGGTACTGTTCCGTATTGCGAATCAGCTTATGGGTCTCATCTGCGATTTGACGCGCGAGTTCGCGAGTCGGTGCGACGATCAATGCTTGGACCGTTTGCGATTCGACATCGATTTGCTCAAGAATCGGTAAGAGGAACGCTAGTGTTTTTCCTGTTCCGGTTTGTGCCTGTCCAATCAAGTCGCGTCCGTCAAGTAATGATGGAATCGCTTGTTCTTGAATCGGTGTCGGCTCCTTGATGCCTTGTTTTTGTAATTTTTTTATCCACAGGTCACTGATGTGTAATGTTTCAAATGTTGACATAATATATCCTCCTAAAAATTATCCACAGAAAAAAGCTGTGGATAACCTGCTTCGCATAGACAAAAACAGTTATCCACAGCCGTGCTCTATTCAGTATACACAATTTACGCGTTTGTTGCTTCCTGTTTTAACTTCCGGTCGAGTATGAACGTGCCGAACGGGATGAATGATGCGATGAACGCAATACCCGCCTTGATGATCGACCAATCGTATTTGAATTTCACAACGGCGAGCCAGATCGCGTACATGACGAATAAGACACCGTGAAGTGCACCAACGACCGAAACTGCTTGTGGAATGTCCGCCATATATTTCAACGGCATCGCAATCAACAGTAAGACTAAAAACGAAATTCCTTCTAATATCGCAATCATCCGGAATTGCCCAAGCGTAGTTCTTAACATCCCGTCACTCCTTTTTCCTGATTCCTGCTCTTAGTATACGGGATGGACGATCCATCTGTGACCTGTGTCACAGGATTGTCAGATTTCGAGTGGTCGTAACCGAGCTTCGATGGCAGCTCGTTTTGGCTCAAGAAACGGAGGTAACGCAAGTGTCTCCCCTAATGTTTCAACCGACTCATCCGTCGCAAATCCTGGTGTATCTGTCGAGAGTTCAAATAAGATATGATTCGGTTCCCGGAAGTAAAGGGCTTGGAAATAGTGACGATCGACTTTACCGGAGTTCGGTAAGTGATAAGCATTCAGACGTTCGACCCACTTCTCGTACTCCTCACTGTTCGGTACACGGAACGCGACATGGTGCACACCACCACGACCTAAACGTTCCCGATCAAGGTCTGGACGCGCTTCGACGTGGACTTCTGCTCCGATTCCCCCTTCTCCTGTCGCATAGACTTCGATTGGAGCAAAGTCACCTGCTAGTGAAGGATAGCGACCAACGTTCCGGAAACCCATCACTTCCGTCAGCACGCGGACCGTTAGTGTCGGATCGTTAACCGTCAATGTCACGGCTCCAAGTCCAACGATGGCATGTTCAGAAGGAATCTCTTCTTGCGGCCATGGGACACCGCCTGCGACACCTACTTCGCCATCTTCCGCGACAAGAATCAAACGCGTTCCTTCCTGATCACGAAACGCCAGTGTCTGTCGTCCAGCACGCTCAATAATTTCGTCATGCTCAACGTCCTTTTCCTCAAACCGTTTTTTCCAAAATTGAAGAGCGGCTGTTGTTTTGACACGAAGAGATGTCGAAGAAATACTCGATGCTCCTGGTACACCCGTTCCAAGATGTGGAATATCGAAAAACGTCAAATCTGTTCCAGGATTCCCTTCCGCATCTCCATAAAACAAATGATACGATGTCGTGTCATCTTGATTGACTGTTTTTTTAATCAAACGCATTCCGAGTACTTTCGTATAAAATTGATAATTTCGCTCTGCCATGCCTGTTAAGATTGATACATGATGAATTCCAAGTAGCTCCATCTTCGTCACTCCCTGTAAATGATTTGGTAATTGAAGTATAACGCACTAATATCTTGAATTCAAGATATTAGTCTAATAAAAAACCGCCCCTCCGAAAAGGGACGATTGAATAGTTGAAATTAAAGTTTTACGACGTTAGCAGCTTGTGCTCCACGTGCGCCTTCAGTGATTTCGAACTCAACTTCTTGACCTTCGTCAAGTGTTTTGAAGCCTTCACCAGTGATTGCTGAGAAATGTACGAATACGTCTTCTCCGCCTTCAACTTCGATGAAACCGAAACCTTTTTCTGCGTTAAACCATTTTACTTTACCTGTGTTCATGGGAACAACCTCCAAAAATAAATTACTTAATACATATGCTGAGCATATGAAAGGAATTCATTATTGTCCCGAAATACATGGAGCAACGAAAAGATTGTTCGTGACACGATGTGAATCCGTAATGACAATAACAATATTAAGCTAACGTAAGTATAAAATGGATGCGCTTTAAAAGTCAAGTTGCCTGACCAATGTTTTTCCAATTGATTCCACTTCTTCTACGTAACTCAAACAAAAAACAGGTTCAGCTGAAACTGAACCTGTTCTTCTGTTTTTAACGGTGGATCCAGACTGCTCCAGCAGAGTTATCTTTTGCTTCACCGATGACTTGAATTTTCAATCCATTGTTCGGAAGCAATTTCCCTGCATCCGGAATCAACTGGTTGATATACGATTTTGAATCATCAAACTTCGTCACACCTGGAAGACCTTTATAGTCGTAAAGTCCACGTGATGGCGAATCGATGAGCCATGCAGGTGCTTTATCATAACTGAAAGCAGCATCTGCGATTTGGTAACGTGTGCTGTCCTTAACCGTCGGTTGTCCTTTCAACGTGCCGACGATCGCTTCCGGATGCGAATCAACGACACCGAGGAATCCTTCACCTGGGTGCTTACCGACCCAGTTGTCGTCAAAGCTAGAATCACCATACCAAACGACAAGGCCTGTGTTGTACTTCACACCTCGTGCATGTTCGAGCGCTTTGTCCGAACCTGCATAGTTGCGCCATTCAAGGTAGTACGCGTTATCTGCATACGTGAAGCCGTTCGATGCGACGAAACCATCTAATTTGAATTTAGGTGTTCCCTCGGCATCATCTTCAAAGACGACTTTACCATCGACTGTCAGCGTAGCATTATCGAGCGCGAAACCATCAAGCGCGAGTCCTGCGTCAGTGACATATTCAAATTTCAGCGTGACTTTTTTACCAGCAAATTCACTGAGGTCGTATGATTTATCTACCCATGCGCCTTTAGTAGAATCGGCTCGCTCATCGCCATCCGTGTCCTTTTTACCGATCGTTTCCAGTACTTTTGACTGGCCATCGGCTGTAGCAGTGACTGTCAGGAAATCGTAGTTGAATTCAACGTCATAGTACGCTTTAAAGTCAAATTTTGCTTGTTTAGCATTCGTCAGATCAAATTCAGGAGACGTCATCGATGTATGAAGATCGTTCCCTTTTGTACTGTAGTAGTACTTCTTGCCGAACGCTGGAGCAATTCCTTTCACTGGCTTTTGTGGAAGATTGACTTTGATGATCCCTGGATTTTTTGATTTCGTGACACTCTGATCGAGGTACGAAGCTGTTCCAGCTTTCGTGAGCGAATCAAAATCGATTGTTTGGATGTTTGCCCAGTTTCCGCCCATGACTGTCTGGAAGAATTCCTTGTTTTGCGGAGAGAAGCTCGTCGGCTCTGTTCCGGCAATTTTACCATTCCAGCTACCACCACTCATGATGGACCAAGAAGCGACTGGCTCCCCTTGACCTGTGTATTGCGTGTCGTATTCATCGGGAAGTCCGAGGTCATGTCCGAATTCGTGCGCGAAGACTCCGACTGCGCCGTCCTCAGGTTGAATCGTATAGTCGTAAGCTGCCATCTTCCCACCCCAGCGTGTCGGAACGTTTGATGTCGTGTTTTCGACTGGATAAACGCTATCGAGCGTCCAGCGGTGCGACCAGATTGCGTCATCCCCTAATTTACCGCCACCCGCTTCTTGCCCCGTTCCTGCGTGAATGATCATCAAGTGATCAACGAGACCATCTGGTTCATTTAAGTTACCGTCGCCATCTAAGTCATACTGGTCGAACTGATCGTACTCAGCTAAATTGATGCCTGCCTTGACGGCAGCATTCAAGGCATCCTTGACGAGTCCACGCGGCCCTTTTGCTCCTGGCAAGTTATCATTTCCGCCTTTTGGACTATCAGCACCATAATCCTTAGCTGTTCCCGGAACTTTTAACCAGTTCGAAACCGTCCCATCGACCGAATAGCTTCCACCCGATTGTTCTTCATAATACTGCTTGAACGTTTTAACCTTTTCTCCGTTGAACAGTTCAAATTCTTTATCCCCGAACATCAAATCTTGATAATGCTTTTGGTTAAAGTCTTTAGCGTACATATAACCTGGCTCTTGAACGACGTTATTGTGCGCGAAGTCACTGTACTCGACAAGCAGTACCAATACCTTGTCCGTCCGTGTCGTACCGTTATACTTTGCTTGCTTAGCTTTGTCTACTTTGACGAAGCCGTTCGGATTGCCTTTTTTGTAGTTATCATGCTTTTTGTCCAGCTGTTTTGCTAACTTCTCCTTTTGCTTCGTCAAGAAATCCTTTGTTTTCTTGTCGAAGGCTGCTTCTTTACCCGATGCATGCGCATGATCAGGAGCTGGTTTTCCGTTCGCCTTTTGGTCAAGATACTTTTGGACTGCTTTTTGCTTCGCTTCTACGGAAGCGGCTTTTGAAACGACCCCACGTTTTTCCAAGACTTTCAACAATCTGTCTTGATCGACTGTGCTTAAATCCATTGGTGCACCAGAGGCTGCTTTTTCTGCTGCTTGTACGGATTTTACCTGCCCACCAGGTAAGACCGGACCGACAGCAAAAGCAGCTGCCGTAATTCCAGACAGTACGGCTAAGCTAAGCTGTTTCTTTTTTCCCACGTGAATTGACCCCCTATGTAGTAGTGAAAAGTAAAAGATTACTATACTTTTCTGAATATTCAAATCTTAGTTTATTTTACTTCCTTAATCAATCTTTTTTAAGATAATTAGTGCTTTATGACCATACCTATTTTTGAGTATTAATTTCAAAAGATTTTCAAAAGATTCTTTCACCTTTTTTTCAAAAAAACATCCTTCCACCGTTTTAGAAAACGGTACGCTGAAAGCACTCTAATTCACTAAAGGGGAGGATACAATGAGCGCTTTACAACGTTTTGAACGCCACTTACTAAGAAACTATCTGCTCGGTTCATTCATCGCGGTGTTCGGCGTCGGGTGTCTGTTTATTTTTGAGACCCTTACCTTCACGAGGAATGAACAGTTGATTTTAATGGGTATCATGGGTTTATCTGTCAGTCTGATGTTCTTACTAGAATATATGATTTATTCTCGGCACATCGGTGCCTTACGACGCTTCTTCCAAAACGAGATTCCTTCACTCGCCTCTTTCCAAGAGGCTTATCAAACGACCCATCACTTTCCGGTTCTGACTGTTCAACGCATCATGGGACCACACTTCTTAGGTCTCTCAGTTCCCGCATCACTCCTGACAGCACTCGCAATCTCTCAAGAGTGGTTAAAGATGCCGTACTACTTGATTGGTCTCGCCTGTTTTGGTGCTGTCCTCGTCGCGATTTTACACGGTCTGATTGAATTTTTTCTAACCTACCGCGTTACGGAGCATATGCTCCTCACGTTAGAGAAGTATGCCTTCGAACATGGCTTTGATGTTCCAAGAAAAACGACGGTCGTCACGTTAAAGCAAAAAATGCTGATCAGCACATTGATTATCGGTGTTTTTCCGATCATGCTGTTCGTGCTCGCCTCAGCCGTTCAGTTAACAGAAAATGAAAGCCTCCGCTCTTATTGGAGCTGGTCGACGCTTATTTTAATCGTCATCTTGTCCGTTGCGACGTTTTGTAGTCTTCTTCTTTATGAGAACATCCGAAAACCGATTGCGATTCTTCAACAAGGTATTCAAGATGTCGAAAACAATCGTCTCGTCTCGTTACCGAATCCGTATTCTGATGAATTCTCGCACCTCGTCTCTGGTTTTAACCTGATGATGGAAGGAATCAAAAAACGCGATGAACAGAATGAGCAATTGCTGGACAGTCTGTTTACGTTATTTGCCGCAACACTTGATGCCCGGGATCCTTATACGGCAGGACACTCGCTTCGTGTCGCTGCTTATTCAGTGGAAATCGCTACGGCTGCCAACCTGCCGTATGAACAAATCGAGCTGTTACGCAAATCAGCTTTGTTGCACGATATCGGAAAAATCGGCATTCGTGACGATGTGTTATTAAAAGAAGGTCGCCTGACTGACGAAGAATTTCAAATCATTCAGCAACACCCCGTCATCGGTGTGCACATTCTATCGCAAGTTCAGCTTCCAAAGACGTTACAACCAATTCTTCCTGGGGTAAAGTACCATCACGAACGCTATGACGGAAAGGGGTATCCGGAAGGACTCGCAGGAGAGGACATCCCACTCTTCGGTCGGATCATGGCGATTGCTGATGCCTACGATGCGATGACATCTGACCGTCCTTATCGTAAGGGAATGCCAGTGGAAAAAGCTTTATCCATTTTAGAAGAGGGCATGGGTACACAATGGGACGCCACCTTTACGCGTCTTTTTCTAGACTTGAAACGTTCGCCGATTGAAGACGTGTCGTAAGTACGGAAAGGAGTTTCTCATGCATCCTAAAATCGTGGAACGTCATGAATTTTATTTTGTTGGTCTTGGACTAACATGTGAAGAAAACGAATTGCATACGTTGATGCCAGAACTCTGGCGTGAATTTTCAAGACGCTCACATGAGATTCCTGCAAAACCAGATAGCTATCCGCTCGATATCTCACTCGAACGAAACGGAACCAAATACTCGCAATGTGTCGGGTATCCGGTCTCGTCACTCGACGATATTCCAAAAGGAATGAAAGGTCACCGTATTCCTGCTGCACGTTATATTTTTTGGAAACATGAAGGACCTGATATCGAAATTTGGAAGTCCTTCGAAAAAATTCAACGTTTTGCCTCTAAACAAGGGATTGAACTTGATCCTCATGACTTTAAGATTGATGAGACACGAGATGATGTCCACCATCTCTACCAACGGATTCGTTGAACCATTCGCTTGAATGGTTCTTTTTTTGCGTTGAAATATCTTTCATACTTAATAATTCAGTACAGGTACTACGGACTATATTCAGAAAATTCGATTTAATTCGAATGACTTATTCTCGCTTTCTTAATTCTTTGGCATAGTTAGACTCAACCCAAACAAGGAGGCGATTTATTTTGAAAAAGTTTCTCGCTACATCGCTTGTCGCAAGTGTACTTGTCGTTCCTACGGTCGTAGGTGCAGAAGGTCTTCAAGCTGGTAAACTCACGAAAGCTTCGTCAGAACCAGCTGCAACAATCGTTAAAGATTTCGTGAACAAAAAAGGTGACTTTGCTGTTCAGAATGTCGAAAAAGACGGATCTTCGCAGATCGTACGTCTCCAACAAGAAGTGGATGGCGTCCCTGTCTTTGGTAGTGTCGTCGTCGGGAACGTCGCGAAAGACGGTACTTTGAAAGCAATCGTAAACGATGCGATCAACGTCAAAGGAAAACCAGGTCTCGCGAAAAAAGCAACTCTTTCTGAAAAGAAAGCAATCAAGTTATACCAAAAAGCAATCAAGGCTTCTGAATTCGAAGTCGCTCCAAAAGCAGAACTCGTCATCTATCCTGTTAAAAATGATGCAGTCTATGCGTATAAAGTGACATCGACGGTCCTCGCTGGTAAAGAACCATCACGCTGGACATATTTCATTGATGCAAACTCAGGTAAAGTACTTAACAAGTTCGACCAACTCGCTCACGCAACAGGCACGGACGTTCTCGGACGTAGTGTCACATTCAACACGACGTTGAGTGCTGGGAAATACTATCTGCAAGATACGACACGCGGTAAAGGGATCTACACATACGATGCGAAAAACCGGACCTCACTTCCGGGAACACTCTGGGCTGATGCAGATAACGTCTTCAACGCGACATATGACCGCGCTGCGGTCAGTGCACACGTCAATGCTGCCAAAACATATGACTTCTATAAGAACACATATGGTCGCAACAGTTATGACAATGCCGGTGCACGCTTGAACTCAACTGTTCACTATTCGACGAGCTACAACAACGCATTCTGGGATGGAACGAAAATGGTCTACGGTGACGGAGACGGTTCAACATTCACGTACCTCTCAGGTGCACTTGACGTCGTTGCGCACGAATTGACACACGCTGTCACAGAATATTCAGCTGGTCTCGTTTACCAAAACGAGTCAGGCGCGATCAACGAAGCCGTTTCTGATATCATGGGTACAGTAGCTGAGTACTCTGTTGGATCGAACTTCGACTGGCTCGTAGGAGAAGACATCTACACGCCTGGTGTCAGCGGTGATGCACTCCGTTCGATGTCGAACCCAGCTGCTTACGGTGATCCAGATCACTACTCTAAACGTTACACAGGTACACAAGATAACGGTGGTGTCCACACGAACTCTGGTATCGTCAACAAAGCCGCTTACCTCCTCGGTAACGGTGGAACACACACAGGCGTAACTGTCACAGGTGTCGGTGTACCGAAACTCGGTGCGATCTACTACCGTGCTCTCACTGTTTATTTGACTCCGAACTCGAACTTCAGCTCACTCCGTGCAGCAGTCGTTCAATCGGCAAAAGACCTTTATGGTTCAACAAGTGCAGAAGCAACAGCTGCAGCGAAATCATTTGATGCAGTAGGCGTCTACTAAGAAAATCTCCTCCCAAAGGATTTTCATATTTCCTCCCGAGTGTCGGACTCGGGAGGTTTTTTGCGCAAAAAAAAGACGGATTCGCTTGAAGCGAATCCGCTGTTCATTCATTCTTGTCCAGGATCACGCGCAAGACGCAGACGCATCTTTCCGTTGTCCGGGAACACTTTTAGTTGTAAGGATTCTCCCTCGTACCACGTACCATAGTTCGTATCGACGACGGGTTCACCGAGCGTTGACAAGGCGTTCGTTGAGGCATTCGTCCAGTCGATCGCTTCAATGATTCCGTCCGAGACGACGAGCAGGTATCCGGCGTTCGAGAAGTAATACGTATTGACCGCGTCCTGTTGCGTATTACCAACAGCACCATATTTTGCTTCGAAGTCAGCAATTGGTTTTCCGAGATACTGCTCCGGCTTATCAATCGGTTGGTTGGCAACTGCTTGCGAGAGTGCCGTAAGGACTGCTTTATCTGATGTTCCTTTTGGTGCTTCTAATCGGACATCGGTCTCAGGCAAATACCCTTCGATACTATCATTGAGTTTCAAGTGGACCATTCCGTCTTTTGCATCCAATACCTCATAGACATCACCTAAATCTGCTTTATAGATGACACTACTTCGGCTTGCATCGCGATAGACGTTCGCGAACGGACGTGTCACCCAAGCTGCTTGCGCATACTCTGCCACCTTTTTCTTTGATTTCTTCTTCTCTTTTTTCGCTTCTTTTGGATCCTTTGTCGAGGCTGTCTCTTTCTTCGACTTTTCGTTTTTCGTTGCTTGATCCGTCGTTTTCGGCTTCTCAAGCGTCGATGTTGCTTGAGAGGCATCGTTATTCGTCAACATATACAACCAGCCACCTACGATGAATAGCGTTGCTAAAATACCGCCAAACGCAATCCCTCGGCGATTGCGTTTCTGTTTCCGTCGTTCTTGTCGAGACTGTCGTTCTTGTTGGTGTTCACTCATGTATGGTTCCTCCTGAAAAGTCGACACAGTTTTTCCCCACTATACCACCAATGTTTACTCGAAATATTTAAATTTCGATGACAGTTCGACCACGGTGACGAGAAGTCAGCAGAGCTTCTGCGATTTTAGGTAAGTCGTTCAGTGTTTTGACGTCGACTTCTGGTTCAAGATCGACGCGCCACTCATCCGCCAGCCGTTGCCATAAGATCTCTCGATATGCAATCGGTGTTTGTACCGCATCGATTCCGATCAAGCGAACGCCACGCAGGATGAAGGGATAGACTGTCAGTGTCATCTCTGCCCCACCGACGTTACCACACGTCGTCACGACACCACCATACTGTACGAAGCGAATGACGGATGCGAGCAATGGACCCCCTACCGTATCAATGACACCTGCATACGTTCCTTTTTTTAATGGACGGTCTGTTTCTTCTAAGAACGTAGTGCGGTCTAATACCTCCGCCACACCTTTTTTAAGTAATCGTTCTTGTTCTACTCGTTTCCCGGTTACGGCGTGTACTGTATAGCCTAATCGAATCAGTAAGGCGATCGCAATCGTACCGACACCTCCTGTCGCTCCAGTCACAAGGATGGGTCCTGTCTCCTTTGAGACAATTCGTGATAGTTCATCGACTGATTGCGCTGCTGTCAATCCTGCCGTTCCATGTCGCATCGCTTCTAATGGGCGAATGGATTCTGGAAGTGGCGTCACCCAATCGGCTGGTACGCGTATGTATTCTTGAAATCCGCCAGAGGTATTCATTCCAAAATCAAAGCCATTGACGACGACCGCTTGACCGGTTTGAAACCGTTCATCTGTCGTTTGTTCGATATATCCTGCTGCGTCAACGCCTGGTGTGTGCGGATAGGATTTCGTCACCCCTCGATTACCCGACATCGATAAGGCATCCTTATAATTGACACAGGAATGCGTGACACGAATTAAGACGTCTCCTTCCGGTAAATCATCGACTTGTTTCGCCTCAACCTTCCCTTCATAGTTCCCATCCACCTCTCGTACGACGAATGCTGAAAAAGTGTGTTTCATGATGTCTCTCCTTTCTCTTGTGCTTCTCTATACCCTGTTGTTTCCATCGACACACTAAAAATCCCTGTCGTTTCTCAAAGAAACGACAGGGATCGGGGACGGAAAAAACATCAGCGTTCCATAGGTGGTCAAAGGTAACAGGTCAGCCTGTCAATGGTTCATGGTCATCGGTTTGCCATCGCCATCTCTTCTCCACAGAGGAAAATTGAGGTCCGTCCCCTCTCCTTGACGTGGAGTCTCACCACGTCAAGGAGTTACATATAACGTCCACCATCAAAGTCAATTGTCGTTTGATAGTTCGCGGCATTGATCGCATTCGATACTTTGTGTGCTTGCCGTTCCACTTCCTCCGCTTTTAAGCGATAGGCATCTGGATCGAATAAGGCATGACGAATGATCGTCGTCCCTTCAAATCCGTATTGGAACTCGCGTTTTGGTCGACTTGCGAGCATCTGATAATTTTGTGCCTTTGCCCGCAATTGGGTCGCCCACTCGATTGCTTCGACGAGCGGCATTTCTCCTTCATCCGTCACGATGACAGTTTCTAGATTCGCCGCGTAGACGAGACGATCCAAGACTCGCATATCATGACGCACGATGTCCATGGCGGCTTCGACGTCGGTTAAGCTCCGGCCTTGTTGTGCGGGGAGTGCTTCTCCCTTTTCTAAATCAATGAACGCTACGCGCTCCATTTCTTCAATCAGCTGATCAAGCTGTTTCCTCAGAATACTCTTTAATTTCACGGCATCTGCTAGGTACATCATCAACTCCCCTTTCCTATTCCATTTACGTCATTCCTTTCAAAAGGTTTCAATCAAACTGATGGACGAAGGCTCCGAATTCCCCCTGAATCGTTTGCTTGTCCATCTCCGATATCGTAGTAGCTCGGTCTGTATAGCGTTCTAAGAGATAGGCTTTTATTAGGACATGTGACGGTTGGAATCCGATACGCAGGCACCATTCCTGAAGTGTTTCTGTATCATGTCGCCGTAAGCGGGTCGGGAGTATCTGATTGAACTGGATGAGTTGTTTACGAATCCAGGCATCTGGTAGCTCGATCGAGTTCTCTTTTATAACAAAGTCGTTGTCTAAGGACTGTAACGGGGTGTCAGTTCTGATCGAGTCCTCATCCTGTTTCTTGGTCTTTCGACGTTTCCGCCAAACGATATAGCTTATGATGAATAGAGGTAGAACAATCAGACTCATCAGTAACATCGATGAGGACGATTCCCCTTTTTCATTCATACCTCGCTTAGCATTTTCAACCCCTACAACGATGAGCTTATTCTTTTTCGGTTTGAGGTCTTTCTGCTTTTTGGGCTTTTCATTCGTGTCCCAAACACGTAAATCTTCATCATTCTTCGTCTGCTTTTTAGGCAACCACGAAAGAAATGGAATGTTTAACAGCTTGCCGTTGTTCTTGCAGTTCGGTTTACACGATCCGTTCGTTTCGACTCCTGACATCTTTATCGCTTGTGGCTTCAATGCTTGAAAAGCCGCTTCCGTCAGCGGCTTACTGATCCCTAATATCAGCAAAATCAATCCGATACCAATTACGAGTCGTTTGCGAAGTGACATCAAAAGCCCTCCTTTTTATAAATCCATTATAATCCAAATTTATAATTTTAGTGTATTTTTATGGATGTTATGAAACAAGGAATGATTGTTCAATTAGAGGGGAAAAGGTAGACAGACCTATTCAGAGAGGAGAACTATTTCATGTTGAAACTCGATCACACGCATGATCCGTATCAAAATGCGGCGCTGATTCAAGAATACGTTGAAACATCAAGCAACGAACAGGCTGTTCGACAAGCAGAACAACTATTACACGATAGTACATTTATTGCACCACGACGTGATCCTAACCTCAGTCGAACACTTCGTTCGATGATCTCACCGTTATTTTTGACAAACCGTGATAAACATATTTTACCGCTGACACCAGCTTTCGTAACGCCACACGATGAGATTCGACCGAGTTGGTTCGGGCGGCTCAATCATGAGTTCGAACGTTTGATCAGTGAAGTCGAAATCGTTGATATCACTTCCTATGGTGCGGTCGGTGATGGACAGACAGATGATACACAAGCGTTCATCGAAGCGCTCGGTGATGGACATCGACAAGTCCATGTTCCAGCCGGTACGTACATCGTTCGAGGAATTCGTTTACCTAGTTATACGATTTTAACGGGAGCTGGCAAAGGGAAAACGATTATAAAGATGCACGATGACGTACCTAAAGGACGACGTCTTGTAACGAACCAAAATTATCTCCTTGGCAATCATCACCTGCTTGTTGAGAAAATGACGCTTGATTGGAACATCAAACGAATCGGTGACGCAAAGAAAAGTAGCACATGGGGCAATCACTCCAGTTGTCTCACATACGCACATGTCACTTATGGTTGGGTCTTTGATGTCGAAGCTGTCAATCCAGGACTCCATTGTTTTGATATCTCGACACCGTATTACAATTACAACGGGGACGGTGCTCGAGCGAACTTAAGTAGTTCATTCATCTGGTTCGATGGATTAACCGGTTACGGGTTCGGAGACGACGGGATCACGACACATCATAGTGACCATCTCTTCATCTCGAACTGCTTTATGCATGACCCAAGTGGACGTGCCCATGCAGAAGGTTTTTCCAATTCGAACGGGATTGAAATCGATGATGGGTCACGCGATGTCTGGTTATTCAATAACGCATCAAGTCGTTGCTTCGGTGGACTTGAAATCAAGGCGCATGCGACCTCTTCTGCTGCCTCAACCGTTAAAATCGTTGGTCATTTATCAATTGATGACCACCGTGCCTTTAATTTTCGCCATATCGGGCATCATCAAGCAAGTGATCCAACGTCTCAGACGGCTTACAATATCATCGCAACACGCTTGATTGCTCAGACTCCTCAATATACGGAGCTCTATGCGAATTCAAAACCGCGCGCACTCGTCGTTTCCGCTTATCGTAATGTCGTTATTCATGATTTCACGGTGCTCGGTGATCCGTATTATGACTACCAAGAACAGCCAATGATCGGAATACAATATAAGGCACGCAACGTTACGATCAGTCAGTTGAAGATGAGCGGATTCCGACAAGCGAAAACGGATATCCAAATCTTTGGTGGAGAAAATGGAGCTGAGGATGTACGCCTTCGGGATATCCGGATCGAGGATTCTGCCAAACACGGGATTACGATCGGTCCTGACATCAATCGCGTCAAGTTAACGAATGTGGCACTAAAAGGAGATGGGACGGTTGGCTTGAATGCTAAATCGGAACCGGAAATGGAACGGTTCATCGCGACCGGATTTAAAGTACCGATTCGTGCTCAGTCGACGCAAGCATGAACAAAACGACAGGATGGACTTTGGTCCATCCTGTCGTTTTCATTGGGATCGAATGTATGCGAGGACACGTGTATCAATCGCACGATCCGCTTGTTCGCGCATCTCAAAGTTTTCCGTATGCAGATATGTCCGGAGCGCTTCTTCGAAATCACCGCGATAGCCAAGTGTCAATAATTTATCCATCAACTCCGACTCTAACGCATCATCGATGGGCTTGATTTCTTCCGGCTTACTCGGTTGTAGGTAAAGTGTGTGCAATTGATAGATGCGTTCGAGTTCTTCAATTGGATTCGGGTGATCATCAACACGTAGATCAATATAGCGATCGTTGAATCCACCGTACCCGCCACCTTCCTTGACGACGAGCAGTGCTGCTGATTGCATCCCACGCGAGTCCCCGCCTGCTGCTTGCCCCGCAGCCAACGCACGCAACAGCCGTTCTGCGAGTGGCCCTTGCGTCGATTCAAAGACACGTGCCATCTCTTTGACCGTATTGCCATCTACAAGAATATTCCCTTGCGCCGCAAAATGTTTCCCCGCAATTCCGCCTGCCCAGTCGTTACATCTCTCTCCCGTAAAAGTCGCACTTTTGCCCTGCGCATCGATGATTCCGACTTGACGATCTGCTCGCCCTTCATCCGCTTCCGTTAATCGACGGAGCACTTCATCCGCTGAAGCGCCTTGTTCGATCATCTGCAACCCTTCAGGGCCATACGTCGTATTTGCAAATGATTGTGTCGCTACAGCACCTACTCCCGCTTTCGCAAACGGAACAGCACTCCCAACAGCTAAAAATTTTGATTGGACAGCAACACCCCACGCTTGTTCTTTTTCGCAATAACCAACGATTGAATATGTCACTTCAGTTCCCCCTTTAGTCACTTCTCTACCCGTTCCTGATAACGCTTCCCGATTCCTGCAACATAAAAACCTTCCGGACAGATGTCCGAAAGGTCGACTTCATTGAATACCGAGCGTCACAGCAAGTAATAAGGCGGCACATGCTAAAGCAATCCAAATCGCGAAGAGTTTCCAGACGAAACGTAACCATTGCTCATACGGAATACCTGCGATCGCAAGAAACGCCATCAAATGCGCACTTGTCGGAAAAATCATGTTCGTCAATCCATCTCCGTATTGAAATGCTAAAACAGCTACTTGACGCTCGATACCGAATAAGTCAGATAAAGGTGCCATGATTGGCATCGTTGTCGCGGCTTGCCCGCTCCCTGATGGAATGAAGAAATTCGTGATCAGTTGTACGATGTACATTCCGATGACGGCGAAGAACGTTGGTAAATGTCCTACGGCATTCGATAAGCCGTAAATGACCGTGTCAATGACACGACCTTCTTCAAGAATGACGACAATGGCACGGGCAAAGCCAACGATCAATGCACCGAACGTCACAGCTTTCGCCCCGTCAATCAGACTCTCAAAAGTACCGTTCACACCGAGTGTGATGATCCCAGCAATCAGTCCAATGATCAAGAACGAGGCTGTCAGTTCCGTCAAATACCAGCCCCACTCGAAAATTCCGATGACGTTGAGCGTGATTCCACCGATCAAAATCAGTAAAACAAAAGCATGACGTTTCGAAAAGCGTGAAATCGTCGTTGCTGCTTCTTCCGCACGACGTTGTTCGAGATCATAAACGAGGCTACGCGTTGGATCCTGTTTGACTTTCCGTGCGTAAGTCATGACATAAAGAATCGTTACGACTAAGAAAACGATATAAACGGCGGTTCGATAACCAAGACCGCTAAAGAGTGGAACTTCCGCGATCGATTGAGCAACACCTACCGTAAACGGATTCAGCATCCCGCCAGCAAAACCAACCGCCGCTCCTAAACTAACGATTGCAGCTCCTGTCATCGCGTCATAACCGAGTGCACGCGCGAGCATGATACCAATCGGTACAAAGATAATTGTTTCCTCTGCCATCCCGATTGTTGCTCCGGCAATCGAAAAGACGAACATCGTCATCGGAATCATGATGTGTCCCTTTTGACCAAACCGACGAATCAATTGATTGATTCCCGCTTCAATGGCACCCGTTTGACGAATGATGCCAAAGACACCACCGACTAAGAAAATGTAAAAGATGATCGCAGCGCCTGCTTCCATTCCTTTCGGGATCGCTTCGAATAAACCAAAGAAATTGACGGGTGCAGACTCCACCGCGCGATAGGTACCATCGATAACGACGGTCTGACCATCCTGTTTTTCACGGTCGAATTGTCCTGCTGGAAGCGTGTACGTCAAGATGACTGAAATAATGAGAATCGCCATGATGATGGCATATGTATGAGGCATCTTGAAGAATGATTGCTTCGACTGTGTGGCATCTGTTCGATCATTCATGATAAAGGCCTCCTTTTCGTGTCTTTATAAGAATAATGCCCTATTCAGGGAAAAACTAACAGTTTTAATGAAATGTTATGTGATTGTAAAAGAAAAGTGGAACATTTTTAATCAAATCTTCATCTGAAGATAAACTAGCGAAGGAGCGCGTTGTATAAAACAAAAAAGAAAGATATCCTAGATCAACAAAACCTAGAATACCTTCCTTATGTGTTACATTCGCTTCTAACTCGTTTCATTATGCTTGGAATGATTGAACGTCCAATGGTTTAGCAAGAGCTGTTTGAGCAAATGCAACGAATTGTCCGAAATGAGCACTTGTGTTATGAGCTTCGATCGCAGCTTGGTCTTCCCATTTTTCAATCATCATGAAGACATTTTCGTCTTCTGTACTTTGGAACAGATCGTAGCTGATGTTTCCAGCTTCAGCACGCGATCCTTCTACTAATGTTTTAGTTGCTGCTAAAAATTCTTCTCGTTTTGCGGGTTGTACTTCTAACTTTGCTTCGATGGCGATCATCGGAAAGCCTCCTTTGTAATTTCGTTAACTTAAGCATCGTAGCACCTCCCGATTCGTTACGCCATAAAGATGCTCGGACGATTGATGATATTTAATTACGGGTATTTATAGAGGGAATTATTACTTTGTACCACATCAGAGAAGGGAGCAACGAAGATGCGTGTTGAGGTATTTTACTTTGAGGATGACGGACATATTCCGAATAACCCTAATTTTCCGGTGTTGATTTATCGGCATGCATTTGAAGAACCGTCACGCATCGAACAGACTTTCCATTCACATGACTGGCGCAATAGCTGGGTAGATGGCATTTTTGATTTTCATCATTATCATAGCATCGCCCATGAAGTGATTGGTATCCTCGAAGGACATGCGACTGTCCAACTCGGTGGTCCACTCGGTAAGACCTTCACCTTGACGAGTGGAGACGTTCTCTTACTTCCTGCAGGCACAGGACACAAAGCGCTTGATACAAGTCGACACTTCCGTGTGATCGGTGCCTATCCGAATGGTCAAGACTACGATACGTTGACCGGGCAAACAAGTGAACGCCCGGAAAACCTTCAGCGTATCCGCCAGGTAATGCGTCCCAAAAAAGATCCCGTCCTCGGCGATCATGGTCCCTTATTTGAGCATTGGTGACGTCTCTTTCTCTTGAAGAAGACGTTTTTGTTCAGAGTTCGCGTGGTAAACCCTACTATTGTCTCTCTACTTAAAGGAGGAATTCGATGAACGCAACAGAAAAGACGCTAATACTTGCTGCATTAAAGCAAAAAACAGTGACGTTTCCCGATCAGACGCACGTTCGGGCACTTGGACAAGGCACATGGCGGATGGGAGAAGAATCGGAGAAACATGAAGCTGAAATCGAAGCACTCCGCGTCGGTCTCGACAGCGGGATGGAACTCATCGATACGGCAGAAATGTACGGGGAAGGTGCTTCTGAAGAATTAATTCGTGACGCGATCGCTGATCGACGCGAAGAAGTCTTTCTTGTCTCGAAAGTCTATCCGCATCACGCTGGTGGGGAAGCGTTAAAAAAAGCTTGTTCCAAATCGCTTGAACGTCTCGGTACGGATTATCTTGATCTCTATCTTCTTCACTGGCGTGGCGACATTCCACTTAAGAAAACCGTTGAAGGACTGGAAGCCTTAAAACAAGAAGGCAAGATTCGCCGTTGGGGTGTATCGAACTTTGACGTATCAGACATGAAAGAAATGTTAGCATTACCGAACGGTGATCAGTGTGCTGTCAATCAGGTACTCTATCACCTCGGCTCACGCGGAATTGAGTATGAACTGCTCCCGTTACTACGCGAACATGGTATTCCAGTAATGGCGTATTGCCCACTAGCTGAAGGTGGTTCACTGCGTGATCAACTCCTGAATCATCCGACCGTCGAGGAACTCGCTGAGACACATGGTGTTGAACCGGCACAGATCTTACTTGCTTGGGCGATGCGTGAAGGTGACGTCATCGCAATTCCTAAAGCAGGACAAGCACATCATGTCGAAGCCAACGGTCACGCCGCACTTTTGAATTTAACAAAAGAAGAGCTAGCTGCACTTGATCAAGCGTTCCCAGCACCAACAAAAAAAGAACCACTCGATATCGTTTAAGGAGGTCATTTTCATGACAAAACATGTTCAACTCGGTCAATCTAACCTATTCGTTCACCCAATCGGTCTCGGTACGAATGCTGTCGGTGGACACAACTTGTATCCAAATCTTGATGAGCAAGCCGGACGCGATCTCGTTCGTGTCGCGTTACAGCAAGGGATCAATTTCCTCGACACAGCTTTCATCTACGGACCAGAACGTTCGGAGGAACTCGTCGGTGAAGTCTGGCACGACACGGTCGCTCGAGAAGATGTCGTCCTCGCGACGAAAGGTGCGCATCAGTTCGTTGACGGAAACGTCGTCATGAACAACTCACCTGACTTTCTCCGTCAATCGGTCGAAGATAGTTTAAAACGTCTTAAAACAGACTATATCGATTTATATTACATCCATTTCCCAGATGAATCGACACCGAAGGATGAAGCCGTCGCTGCACTTGCTGAACTGAAAAAAGAAGGAAAGATTCGCGCGATTGGTGTCTCGAATTTTTCACTCGAACAACTGAAGGAAGCGAACAAGGACGGACATGTCGACGTCTATCAAGGAGAATACAATCTGTTTAAACGGGATGCAGAAAAAGAGTTACTTCCATACATCGTTGAGAACGGCATGTCCTTCGTTCCGTACTTCCCACTCGCCGCTGGATTATTGGCAGGGAAATATACGAAAGAGACGACGTTTGATGATTTACGAAAAAACGACCCGTTGTTCCAAAAAGACGTCTTTGAACAAAACCTCGCAAAAGTCGATCAACTGCGTCCGATCGCAGACGCACACGATGCGGAAGTCGCACACGTCGTACTCGCCTGGTATTTGGCACAAGATGGCATCGATGCTATCATTCCTGGTGCGAAACGCCCGGATCAGGTGACAGATACGTTGCGTACGTTAGACGTTCAGTTATCGCAAGAGGATATCGAAAAAATCGACCAAATTTTTAGCTGATCGTTCTCTTCTTATGCACATGAGCAGAATAGGCGAAAAATCATGCTGAACTTCGTATGATGGAGGCATGGAGGCGATTGATCATGAAGCACCATTTTCATTTAACTGCAGACTGGCCGGGAAATCGCAATGATGTCGGTCAGATCGAGACAGGTGAGTTAAAAACAAAAATTTCAATTCCGGACGCTATGGATGGTCCAGGGGTTGGCACGAATCCAGATGAGATGTTGCTTGGGGCAGCTGCTACATGCTATATCATCACGCTTGCCGCAATGCTTGAGCGTAGTAATATCCCCAAAGTCTCCTTAACGATGGAATCTGAAGGCATCGTTGATGTCACGAACGGCGTCTTCACATACGATGCGATCATTCATCGTCCGAAACTCTTATTACCAGCCGATCTGTCGGATCGTGATGTGGAGAAGGCGCAACGTCTCGCTGAAAAAGCAGAAGGTTCGTGTATGATTACGCGGGCACTGGCTGGTAATGTCAAAGTATCGCTTGAGGCTGTGGTAGAGAGAATCTCAAATTAACAAACAAAAATCATCGTTTAACTTTTTAGTTGAACGATGATTTTTTACTTTATTTATCTACTTATTGGTATATTATTGATGATTTAATCATTTTAAATACCATTTACTATTATTCGGAGGATAACCATGTCTTATTATGAAACATTACGTTCTTCAACTGAAACTAACTCACAATCCGATGCAATAAGTGTATCTGTACCAGCACATGACTACACAACAGAATTACTTACACACCTCAATCAAGTACTGTATCAATCTTTAGACCATTTCCAAAAACAAGATAAACCTGATCAAATGGTTGAAACGGTCAATGAATGGCTCATGCATTTAAATCAACCTCTGATCGACTTGCCACTTCATCGTGAACTCACTACTAGCACAACACATGCTTTACCTACACAATATAAAAATTCTTTGCGTGCTTGGGAACTCATTGCTCCTGGCCAACTGGAACAAGAACAGTTATTGCATCATATTAGTCAAGAATTATGGACAGCATCTGCTGCCGATTGGATGGTGAGTTTTACACGTCATTCTGGAGTACAGACGCTTGTCCCAGCTTTGAAGGAAGCAGAAGCTCAAAGCAAATCAATCCGCATTTTGACTTCATTTTATATGAATATTACAGAAGCGAAGGCTATCCGACAGTTGATGGAATTCAGAAATATTGAAGTAAAAATTTATGAACCGATAAAAAAAAATCATGCGTTCCATCCGAAAGCCTATTTATTTTCTCGTCCTGATCAGTTGGATAGTGCTATTGTTGGGTCCTCTAATTTATCAAAGTCGGCTTTAACGCACGGTATGGAATGGAATATTCGTATACCTTCTACACCCGTCACAACATTAGTCACTCAAGCGAAAAACTTATTTGAACAACTTTGGAACAGCCCAGAAGCGACTATTTGTACAGAAGAATTATTACTTCAATACGAACAGTACCAACAAGAAACACCACCTATAAAATCATTTTCTATCCGCGATACAATTGCCGAACCCGCTGTCGATTACAACGTTATTGAACCGAACCTCATGCAGATTCCGGCTTTAGAAGAACTCGATCGTTTACGCGAGCGAAAAGAAACAAAAGCAATGGTCATTGCGGCAACTGGAACTGGAAAAACGTATTTAGCAGCATTTGATGTCCGTCAAACTCAGGCTAAAAAAGTATTATTTGTTGCACATCGTGGAAAATTACTATCACAAGCTGAGCATACATTTAAACAAGTTTTTTCAAATGAAAATTATACATTTGGTAGATATTCAGGATCACAACAAATTCAAGATGCACAATTTACCTTTGCTACCGTTCAAACACTTTCAAAAGAGGTTCACCTTAATCAATTTTTACGGGATGCGTTTGACTACATCATTATTGATGAATTCCATCACGCTTCATCTGCTTCTTACCAAAACATTCTTGACTATTTTACGCCTCAATTTTTGCTTGGAGTAACAGCAACACCAGAGCGTATGGATGGTCAAAATATCTTCCAGCTTGTTGACTATAATATTGCTTACGAAGTTCGTCTGTATGATGCCTTAGCACAAGATTTACTTTCACCATTCCATTATTTTGGCATTCAAGATGATGAATCGATTGATTATTCTCTTATTCCTCAACAAAACGGCTTTTATGTAGAACAGGATCTGGTTGTTGCACTCGAACGCTCAACGCGAACAGATTATATTGTTGAAATGATTCGTAAATTTGGGTTCAGTGGTAATCAGGCTGTTGGATTAGGATTCTGTGTCAATATCAATCATGCAGAGTTTATGGAGAAGGAATTTAAACGACATCAGATTGAAGCAATGGCTGTTACAAGTAAACAGTCCGAAGAAGCACGCGAAGAAGCCATTCGCCGACTAGAGGATGATCAAGACCCACTGCAATATATTTTTACCGTTGACTTGTTTAACGAAGGAGTCGATATTCCAAAAGTCAATCTAATGCTATTTTTACGTCCAACGGAATCCCCTACTATTTTTATTCAACAATTGGGTCGAGGCTTACGTAAACACAGCTCAAAAGAATTTGTTACGATTTTAGATTTTATCGGAAATAGTCAAAAAGCTTTTGTTGCACCACTTGTGTTAGCTGGTCAACAATCGTTTCATTCTATTGATCGTTATAAAATTGCTACTGCTGTAAAACAACATTTTCCGATTCTACCCGAAGGATCTTTAGCTATTCTGGATTCAATTACAGAAAGATTTATTATTGAACAAATGAAAAAAATAGAGTTTTCAGCTAGCAAACAGCTTCGTGAAAGTTATCAACGATTGACACGTATGATCGGAAATCCTCCGAGTTTAAATGATTTAGTTACGCACAAAGACGCACCAGCTATTGAGAGTATTGTTCAGCAATGGAGAAGTACATTACGTCTTAAACAACTTGAAAAACATGCTACCGATGAAGAACTACGTTTACTGCAAGATGATACTACACGCAAAATTGTTGAACAGCTCGAAGGACTATTCCCAATTCGTGAGCCTTTCAGCTTACTGATTTTAAAACAGTTACTGCGTCATCCTTCTGCTTCAGTACAAGATATTGAACAAGAAGTTTTCAAAGAATTTGCCTTATCGACGAATCATTCTTTTTCAAAGCGCCCTATTATTCATCATCTTTTTAAACGCTGGTCTACTGCGTTAAAAAATGATCGTATTCAATTACTAGATGCTGTATCAGAAGAGCACTATCGCTTTTCAAATACAGTCGTCCAAGCACTTCAACAATCAACTGAATTGCGTTCATATATGATGCATTTTATCCAAGCAGGTCTACTTGCATTTCATCAACTACCAGATCGAATTAATTGGTTGATCGAAGACCAGGCGTTTCTATTACATCAAACATACAATCGTTCTGTTATCCAACGTCTTCTATGTTCACCAAGTCAGGAAGGTTCTTGGCGTGAAGGTGTAGCTCAAGCTGGTAACGACTACATTTTATTTGTGAATTTACACAAAGATGAAGCCATTGATGAGCAACTGAAATATAACGATTATTTTTTAGATCAATATCGTTTCCATTGGCAGTCTCAAAGTAATGCAACTGCTACAGGTAAAGCGGGTACTTTATATCAAAACCATGAGAGCGAAGGAATTCGTATTCATTTGTTTATGCGTAAAGCAGATAAAGAACAAGGAAAAACGCTACCGTTCACATACTTTGGCCAGTTAAAGCATCTTCAAAGTACAGGTTCTAAACCGATTAGTGTGACTTGGTCACTTCATTCTCCACTATCAATTGAACTGTTTAAGGAGTGGCAAACTCTTTCTTAATGTACTCAACTGCAGGAATATCGGCAGGAGCCCATTCAAGCTGATCAAGGTCTGAAACAGCCACCCAGCGAAGCTCTGCATGTTCTACGGCAATCGGTTCTCCTGTTACGATTTCAGCTTCAAACGTATGCAATGTAACAATAATAGCATCGTACTCGTAAGTCGTTTTTTCGATTGGTTGCTTGACCTTAATATTACATTTTAATTCTTCATTGATTTCACGAACTAACGACTGTGAGGGCGTTTCATGTAACTCAATTTTTCCACCAGGAAACTCCCATAAGTTGGGCAATGACATTTGGCTACTACGAAGTGCACATAATATTTCATTATGATCGTTGCGAATGACAGCACCTACAACTTGAACTTGTTTTTTCATTTTTTATGTTTCACTCCAAATCATTATAGATTTTTTAGTTCTCTGCTTATCATAACAAAAACCGTTATTCCTTTGACTTATGCAAAGAATAGCGGTTTTATTTATATACCAGTTATCCACATGTGGATAACTCCATTTATGGTATAATTATGCCACTTATCCACAAGTAGAAATGAGGAAACTTACATGTCTCGTGAACTTTATCCGATCGTTGTCAAACCAGAATGGATTGAATCGATTCGAAGCGGGTATCCCGCGTTACGCAAGGAAATGTTCGAAGCCTTACAACATGTCAAAGAGGCAGGCGGACTGCTCCATCTGATGACAGAACATAAAGAATACCTCGCGACTGGTTATTTTGGCAAGCAAGAAAAAGGTGTCGGTTGGACTCTCTCAATGGACGAGCAAAAAGCGATTGATGTCGACTTCTTCAAACAACTTTTTGAACAAGCATTAGACAAACGAAACGAATTTTTTGAAGAGTATTCAGAAGCCTTCCGTATTTTTAACGGTGCAGGAGATGGTATCGGTGGTTTGACAATTGATTGTTACGATCATCATTACCTTATTACATTCGAAAATGAAGGCATCTATACATTCCGTCCATTGATTCTTGAAGCTCTTGAATCACTACTGAATTACAGAAGCATTTATGAAAAACGAGATTTCCTCGTCGATCTTCAACCCGTCAAAGGCGACGACTTTTTGAAAGGGGAACGAGGCGATTTTCCTGAAGTCGCACAAGAATACGGTGTGTTGTATGAGTATGACTTGGATGCTGGTATGCGGACTGGTTTTGACATTGCCCAACGTGAACTTCGCCGAATCCTTCTCGATTCCGTCGAACGAAAAACCGTACTTAATCTCTTTTCTGATACAGGAACATTAACGGTAGCTGCCCTTTATGGTGAGGCTACTCAAACGACAAGCGTTGATTTCTCGACACGTAGTCGAAATAAGACAAAAGATAATCTTGTGTTGAACAGTTTTACTCCTGAGAAACAGAAGATTTTAGTTCAGGATGCGTTCGACTACATCGAACAAGCGGATAAGAAGACTCGTTTTGACGTCGTCTTGTTCCATCCGCCCGTACAAGTCAATACACGAACACGTCAGTTTCGGACCGAACAGGATCTCGCTCTTTGGATCCAAAAAGTCATTCATTTGACGAATCGCGGAGGACTGCTTGCGATTACGACAGATAGTCCCGCTCTTGATGCGTCACAATTGAAAAAAGCTGTGGAGCAGGCGTTCAACAAGTTGCGTCAAAAATTTGAAGTCGTATGGGAGCAGCCGGAGCAGAAAGATTTCCCGACTCCTCCTTCCATGCCACAACTCAATCCAAAAAGTATTCTTGTTCGCCGTAAATGACGTGTTATCTAAAAAATCCGCTACTGAATTTTTCAGTAACGGATTTTTTATATTTTAACAGGAAATGTAAAATGAATGGAGAATCATTTTTAATGGGTTGGATATACACTCACTTTACCAAAGTGTGATGTTTGATCAAATCGTTGATAGAGATCGTTTAACGCATCGCGTTCATAGGGAATCTGCTCTTCAATCCGTATTTCAATCACTCCTTCTTCCACTAAACGAATGAGTTCTGCTAAGTGATGTTGCTGTTGCTTCATCTCCTCTACTTTTCCTTTTAGCAACGGGAGCGCGACGAACACAGCTTCGAGTGACAAGGCTTTACTATGCATCATCGTTAAATCTTGTGTCGTCCGTGTCGCGATCGAAATGATGCGTCCCCGCTCTTTTGCGAGTATGAACGATTCTTGTAAATGGTCACCACCCACTGTATCAATGATGACGTCGAATCCATCCAGATCGAGTCGTTTGAGCAATGTTTCAGCTGATTCTTCCTTGTACCGGTGAATGCGAATCCCTTTTGCTTCCAGCCAAGCTGCCTTCTCGTCAGAAGAGGCGCTCGCTGTAACGTCACAACCATAATGACGAGCCAGTTGAACGGTAAGATGTCCCACTCCACCCGTTCCGCCTGCTACATATACGCGGATTCCTGGGGTAATCGCGATTCGCTCTTTTAAAATTTCCATTGCCGTCAATCCAATCACCGGTAAACAACCAGCAACCTCAGCCGATACCCCTTCCGGTCGTAAGACTGCCATTTGTTCAGGCACAAGCATTTCTTCCGCTAACGCACCGGCGCGTTTTCCAAGTCCACCGCCGAATGCGACGATGCGATCGCCGACAGAAAAAGACGTCACACCCTCCCCGATTTCAATCACTTTCCCCGTTACATCACCCTGGAGAATTCCAGTCGTTGAAGCCGCCGCCACATGTCCGAAAAACATCTTCGTATCAAGTGGATTGATGCTTGACCCCTCGATTTGAACCCGTAATTCGTACTTCCCCGCTTTTTCGGGTGTGACGTCTTTTTCTGTAAGTGATGCATTTTTTCCGTACTGATCGACTACGAATGCTCTCATGAAGAATTCCCCCTTTTTCAATATTATTCTATCATGATTCAGAATTCTCTCACATTAGTCGTTCATGCTATGATGAAGATATCTTATGACGAGAAGGGACGTTTTTGATTTGAAACAAGAATTGATTGATCGTCTAACTACATACGTGAAAGTCGATACACAGTCGAACTATGAGAGTATGACTGTTCCAACGACAGAAGGGCAATGGACACTAGCTCGTTTGCTCGTAGAAGAATTAAAGACAATTGGCATGGAAGAAGTCACCGTTGATGATAATGGTTATGTCATGGCGACATTACCTGCCAATACAGACGCAGACATTCCAACAATCGGTTTTCTCGCTCATCTCGATACAGCGACAGACTTCACAGGTACGAATGTCCGTCCACAACTCGTGGAAGCGTATGACGGAAATCCCATCACGTTAAGTGAAGTGCCGTCCGTCATTCTATCGCCAACTGATTTTCCTGCACTGCACAACTACGTCGGTCACACCTTGATGACGACAGATGGGACGACATTACTCGGAGCCGATAATAAAGCCGGAATCGCAGAAATCATGACAGCCATGCATCATTTGATTTCACATCCGGAAATTAAGCATGGTCGCATTCGTGTTGCCTTCACACCTGACGAAGAGATTGGTCGTGGACCACATCACTTTAATGTCGAAGCGTTCGATGCCACGTATGCTTATACGGTCGACGGCGGTCCGCTTGGTGAGCTTGAATACGAGAGCTTTAATGCGGCGGCGGCTAAAATCGTCTTCCACGGAACAAATGTCCATCCGGGAACAGCAAAAGATAAGATGGTCAATTCGCAGAAACATGCGATGGCGTTCCACGATCGTCTTCCCGGAGAAGAGTCTCCTGAATTCACGGATGGTTTTGAAGGATTCTTCCATCTGATTTCATTTGACGGTTCGGTCGAAAAAACGACGCTCGACTACATCATTCGTGATTTTGATCGTGAAGCCTTCGAGGGACGGAAACACTTCTTGTCTGCCCTTGTCGATGAGTGGAACAAAAAGTATGGTGCTGGTAGTGTGGAAATCGACTTACACGATCAGTACTACAACATGCGTGAAAAAATTGAGCCCCACATGCACATCGTTGATATTGCTCATGCAGCGATGGAGTCGCTTGATATTACGCCAATCGTTAAACCGATTCGTGGTGGAACAGATGGATCACAACTCTCATACATGGGACTTCCGACACCGAACATTTTTACCGGCGGTGAGAACTATCATGGCAAGTTCGAGTTCATCTCTGTGGATAACATGGTGAAAGCAACACAAGTCATCATTGCCATTGCTCAAGGTTTTGAACAAGCTTCGCACTAATCAAAAAGCAGATTCTCAGCGCTGAGAATCTGCTTTTTTCACGTCTGCCGTTGTTGTTTTTTCAAACGATAGATATAACCAATCAACAAAAAGATAATCAACGTCGAGGCAATCATGAGTTCCTTTGACCATTCACCGACGAAGGAGTTGGAATTTTCCTCAATCTCTCGCTCGGGCATCTGTTCTTTCATCCGATCTGCTTGGCGCTTCGTGATTTTAAAGCTGTCTTTCCACTTCCACGTCTTTTCTTCTCCTTCAACACGGATATTAATGTGATACGTACCTGGTTTTAAGATTCCCGTCGTTTCAATCGGTGTTCTCATGTAAATCGATGGAGCAAATCGAACTTCCATCTTTTTACGAACGACAACTTTTTTACCTTGCGTGACGATGGCTTCGAACTTCATGGGCTGACTGATCGTCGGTACCTGATTGGCTAGCTTAACGAAGACGGTCGGTCTAGAAAAAGACGATTTCGCCTCTACCCCTTCGTACGTAATCTCGGGCGCTAGTTCTTTAATCGAAGATCGGACTTTCAAACCGATGATGTAAGAGTGACGATTTTGAATACCGATTGTATTTTTTTCAGCTGTTTCTTTTTCTGGTTTCTTCTCTACCCGAACACCAGCTAACAAGGTACCGTCTAAATCGTTCACAATCTCAAGTGGTAAAGAAACGACTTTCGATTCGCCTCCTTTGATGAACGTCGATTTTGTATTCGGTTGGATGAGGTCCGTCAAGGAAGTCGGAGCTAACGGGACAGGTTTCTTTTGATCGTAAACAATCAAACCATTATCGTTCGTCGTCGCATTCCGGATTGATGTCAAAAACGTATTATCCTCCGGTCCGTGATTGAAAATTCGAACTTGAATATTCGTTTTTTGTTTCGCTGTCATACGTAAATCAAAGTACGAGACACCCGAATCGACTTGATAGGTATTCGGAACGGCTTCAATCGAAAAATTGACACGATCTTCCGCAAAACTAGTCGAAGGTATGACGCAGAATAACAATCCATAAAGTAGTATAGCAAGACAACTGATTCCCCATCGTTTCATCTTTTTCTCCACCTGCTTTCAAGTCAATTCACGACATCCGTAAGCGTCCAGTCGAGTGTTGCGGTATGCGTGCCTTTCACTTGAGAATTGATTGGTACATTGAGTTTGATGTAATCGTTATCGGTTCCGTTACCCTTCCAGTAAATTTGCCAAGTTGAGAACGTTCCTTCTGGGGATGTTAATATCGTTTGCGCATCTCCTGCATTTCCTGGTGTCAATGTTATGTCTCCTGTCGTAGGTGCCGTGAATCCTGATACATTCACTAGTGTTTGAACAGTTCCAGCATCAATGGATAACGTTGAACCAACTAACGAGGGGGCTCCACCTTCATCTATAAAGTCTCCCAACTTCACGGTCACTTCCCATTCTGTCGGATTGACCCGACGATCCGTTACTTGGAGAAATGGTTTTTGATCGGTCGCCTTAAACTCAGCTTTGTTAGAAAGCAATTCGTTTGATCCAAAATCAAAGTTAGGCGCATAATCGAGTGTCAATGGTCCTGTATTTCCTGTAGGTGTGTTTCCGCCGTTTTTGTCTGGTTCATATGGATTATTCGGGTCCCGATCATCTGGATCCACGATGACCGGTGCTTCATTCGTCGTGAACGTGATTTTTGCCGTCGACTCGCCAGTAGAAGTCGCTGCCCATCCAGTAGTTGTTCCTAAAACCAAAGCCGTACTCATCAATACCGTCGAAACAGCGAAACGTTTCTTCATTTCTGTTCTCTCCTTTTCATGGTGCATTGATTAAACTCCATTGAATATCTGCGCTATACGATGAAGGTTTTGGATATTTTCCAGTTAAGTCGAGAATAATCCCTTCGTTTTCTGCGTAGGTTAACGGTGTTTGATTCGAGCTAGCCGACATCGTCCCTGTTGCAATTTCAATAGCAGTCGCTTGTAACAATTGGGTTTTAGAAGTGGTCTTAAAATAAAGAACATCATTTAACACATGATTTTCTTTACTCGTCAAAGGACGACTGAGATTCGCTTGTAGCTTCCAGTTGTAACCTGTTGCATTTTCGTGCGAAATAGAAATCGTCATTGGGAACAAGCGAGGAATTATTTTCTCACGTCCGGTCAACTCATGACTTCCGAAGTCTAACGTATCCGGTACGATTAAGTTAAATGTTGGTCCGATTCCAAGTGTTGCTGTCGCCGTACCACTACTTAAAACATTTAAATCAACTAATCCATCTGCTAAAACGCTCCGAAATGTATAGACTTTATCGACTCCGACTGGTAGATTGCCGACTTTGAAAGATAAGATGAATCGATCGTTACTTAGAAGAGATAGCTTTAATAAAGAGCTAACATCAGCATAAATTTGGTTATTCGTTCGATCGATTATTGCTGTCGCATCTCTCGTTTGCGATCCAATTCCAAGTAATCCATTATAGCGATATTGAAGTTTGACGGAACTCGTTTCAATACTTTGCATCACTTCTGGTGGTAGTCGAAAAATAATATATCCGCTTGATAAATTTAAGCTCAACAATCCAGAAACAGTATTTCCTAATGTAATCGTTTGAGTCGTTCCATTATAGGAAGCATCTAAGTTTGATGTTCCGAGCAGTGCTACTCCGGCAAGTGTCGGTGCAACCGCTTGTTGCTTCTCTTGTCTTGGTTTAATTGGCTTTGGGGCAGGTGCTGTAATTTCGCTCGATGATTCTTCTTCAGAATCAGGTTGCACGGGAACTTCATTGTCTTCTTCATCTGGAGCTATCTCAGATGTTGATGGATCTTCATTCTCGGTTGATGGTGTCTCAGGTGTTGATGGGTCTTCACTCTCGGTTGGGGATGTCTCGGGTGTTGATGGGTCTTCACTCTCGGTTGGGGGTGTCTCAGGTGTTGATGGGTCTTCACTCTCGGTTGGGGGTGTCTCAGGTGTTGATGGGTCTTCACTCTCGGTTGGGGATGTCTCGGGTGTTGGTGGGTCTTCGCTCTCGGTTGGGGATGTCTCGGGTGTTGGTGGGTCTTCACTCTCGGTTGGGGATGTCTCAGATGTTGGTGGGTCTTCACTCTCAGTTATTGGTGTCTTCTCTACTTCCATGAGTTCTTCGCATTGTTCGATTTCCTCTTTTTCTAACAAGCCCTTTTTCTTTGGATCATTCAACGTCTCTTCACAAAACGATGACGTCAAAGGGTCTGGAATTTCAAGTTCCTCAGTCATCGCATGACTGTGCGGAA
The DNA here is from genome assembly GCF_000632205.1 of Exiguobacterium sp. RIT341. Taxonomy (NCBI): domain Bacteria; kingdom Bacillati; phylum Bacillota; class Bacilli; order Caryophanales; genus Exiguobacterium; species Exiguobacterium sp. RIT341. Next base: position 96,155 of record NZ_JFYW01000010.1, on the reverse strand, counting down.
TCGGAAAGCTTGTTACTAATAGAATCATCAAGATGATAAAAAGATTCGGTGATCGATTTCGATACAAACGCTCCCCTCCCATCCTTACGACCTAATTCCATTGATCTATACGTCTATCTTCCTTCTAAATAAGGCAATTAAACCGTTAATTTGGCATTTAAAAGATATAAAATGCGTAAATATTTATTAATATACTAAAATTTAGTTCCAATATATAATACGTACAATAGATTTATTATGATGAAATAAAAAAATGTGCTTGTCTCCAAGCACATCGAGTTTTAATTCTTTTCTTCTGTTGTACCATCTGGAATCGGTAGTTGAACCATACTCCCTGATCCACTGACAAGTGGTGATTTCCCGTCCCACTTCTTGACAGCTTCGTATTGAATCATTTCTTTCGTCAACGTCTTCTGTAATTCTTTTTGTGCTTTTGCCAACCCTTGAGCTTCGATCAAACGCGCATCGGCTGCTCCTTTTGCTTCTACGCGAAGACGTTCTGCCTCTGCTTTAGCGATTTCAAGATCCGTTTTCTTTTTATCGAGTTCCTGCGACGCTTTGACACGCGCATCGATTGCTTCCTGTGTCTTTTCATCTGGTTTTGGTGCACCGAGTGCGACATCCTCGATGATGAAACCGATGTCCTTGACGTCTTCTGCAAACTGCGTCTGAATGCTCGTCGAGACGTTTCCTGATTTTTCACCGAACAGTTCAAGGACAGTAACTTTCGAGATTTGCTCACGCGACGCATCATAGAGTCGTTGTTTCAAGTAACCTTTGGCAATCTCATCGATTTCGATCGGTCCGAACTTGTTGAAGACTTTTGTCACCTTATCCGGCGAAACGGAGAAGCTGTATGTAAAGTCGACGACGATGTTCTTTCCGTCTTTAGTCGCAAGCGTCATGTTATCAAGCGATTTCGTCTGTGTACGGATCGGATACTCCGTCACCCGTGTGATTGGTGAAACGACATGCCAGCCTTGTGATAACGTCTCATCTTTGACACCGCTTGACGGGGTATAAACGACACCAACTTGTCCGGGTTCGATTTGTTCGACGACGAACGGCGTTGTAGCCAGCAGGGCTAATACAAGTACACCGGCGATGATCATCGATGGACGAATTTTTTTCTTCGGTTTGATTTCTCTCATTCTGAATCTCCTTTATCAATCTTTTCTTGGATATAGCGATAGAGTTCCATGCCAAGCAAAACGATGAGGGCGAAAAACAATAACGTGAAAAAGATGGCCATCTAACCCCTCCTCTAGCGAATTCCTTACTTTCTTCTACGCATCCATCTGGAAAATGTTTCATTATTTTAAATATCCGGTTGCTTATTTTTAATTTCTGTCCTAATATGGAAAGAACTTTGCCTGCTCTACGACAGATCATGATTTGTGGTACACTCGAATGAGCACATCACTTACTAGAAACGAGGGTTCATCTCTATATGATTACAGTACAAAACGTCGGTCTTCGCTTTGCGGACCGAAAATTATTCGAAGACGTTAACATCAAGTTCACGCCAGGTAACTGTTACGGTCTGATCGGTGCGAACGGTGCCGGTAAATCAACGTTCTTGAAAATTCTCGCTGGTGACATTGAAGCACAACAAGGCGATGTCATCATCACACCAGGCGAACGCTTAGGCGTCCTTCGCCAGAACCATTACGAATACGAAGAATTCCAAGTCATCGAAACAGTCATGATGGGACACAAACGTCTCTATGAAGTCATGAAAGAAAAAGATGCGATTTATATGAAAGAAGATTTTTCAGATGAGGACGGCATGCGTGCTGCTGAACTCGAAGGTGAATTCGCTGAAATGAACGGTTGGGAAGCGGAGTCGGAAGCAGCGATGCTTCTACAAGGACTTGGCATCAAGGAAGACCTTCACTCGAAAACGATGGCTGAGCTGACAGGATCTGAAAAAGTTAAAGTCTTGCTTGCCCAAGCATTGTTCGGTAAACCTGACATTCTTTTACTCGATGAGCCGACAAACGGACTCGACCTGAAAGCTGTCAAATGGCTTGAAGAATTCTTGATCGGATTCGAAAACACGGTCATCGTCATTTCCCACGACCGTCACTTCTTGAACAACGTCTGTACGCACATGGCGGATCTTGATTACGGTAAGATCCAACTGTATATCGGAAACTATGATTTCTGGTATGAATCAAGTCAGCTTGCTTCGCGTATGGCAAGTGACCAAAACAAGAAAAAAGAAGAGAAGATTAAAGAACTTCAAGCCTTCATCGCACGTTTCAGCTCAAACGCTTCGAAAGCGAAACAAGCGACGTCACGGAAGAAATTGCTTGATAAAATCACACTCGACGACATTCGTCCATCATCACGTCGTTATCCGTTCGTTGGCTTTACGCCAGAACGCGAAATCGGAAATGATCTCTTGATGGTCGATGGTCTCTCGAAGACGATCGATGGCGTCAAAGTCCTTGATAATGTCCGCTTCTCGTTGAACAAGACGGATAAAGTCGCGTTCATCAGCCAGAGCGATATCGCGATCACGACACTATTCAAAATCCTTATGGGTGAGATGGAACCGGACAGCGGTACATTCAAATGGGGCGTCACGACTTCCCAATCATACTTGCCGAAAGATAACTCGGAATTCTTCGAAGGCTCGGATAAGACGATCCTCGATTGGCTCCGTCAGTATTCACCGGCAGATGAGAGCGATACGTTCCTCCGTGGATTCCTCGGTCGGATGCTCTTCTCAGGAGAAGAAGTCATGAAAAAAGCATCTGTCTTATCCGGGGGCGAAAAAGTCCGTTGTATGCTTTCAAAAGCGATGCTCAGTGGTGCTAACGTCCTTGTACTCGACGATCCAACGAACCACTTGGATCTCGAATCGATCACGGCACTCAACGATGGTTTGATCGCTTATAAAGGCGCAATGCTCTTCAGCTCGCATGACCACCAGTTCGTCGAAACGATCGCGAACCGCATCATCGAGTTGACACCAAACGGTATCGTCGATAAAGAAACGACATACGATGAGTATTTGAACAACGATACGATCCAACAGCAATTAACAGCGTTATACGCACAATGATTTTAAAAGAGACCGGAACTGTCGTTTCGGTCTCTTTTTTGAACACGTTGAAGGAGGAATGCGATTTGCGACATCGCGTATGCGCTGCGTTGATTGAAGAGCAACAGATTCTAATGGTCGAGTTACATACCCCTTCCCGGACATTTTGGACGTTACCCGGCGGAGGTGTCGAGAACGGTGAAACTAAAGAGCATGCCGTCGTGCGAGAAGTGTTAGAAGAAACGCATCTTCACGTCACGGTCGAACGGAAACTTTACGAGATTTCAATGGATCAAGGAACAGAGACATGTTTTCTCGTTCGCCGTGTCTTAGATAGTCCTGAACCTCGACTCGGGATCGATCCTGAACTATCGCTTGATCAACAAGAATTACGAGCTGTTCGGTTTCGACCATTAAAGGAGCTTCAAGATGATTCACAGATTTCTCGTTTGCGTCGACTATCGTAACGATATAATCTTTGGATTAAATGAAAATTTAATAACCGTATTTATACTTAAAAATAGTAGTCGGTAACTAAGCTTTTTGATAATCCAAAATCGCTCGATCCAGCGATAGAAAACGAGAACGTTATCAAGGTGTCGACTGCCTATCCGTTTTACCGAGTGGTCACAAATCGTATACGAATCGATAAGATATGAAAAAACGGATTCTCAGGCGCGGGAATCCGTTTTTTCATGCATTGTTCTTCTTTTGTTTCGCTGCCTCTTCTTCGACACGTTGCAACAAGGCCTGAACAATTTTCTCGTTTTCTCGTTCGCCACCGAGTGACAAGAGACTTTTCCCAACGAAGTTTGCCCCTTCATTTTTTCCTGTATAAATCAACAGACAACGAGCGTGTCCAAGTGGTTTGAGCGTAAACGTCATCTCAATCTTAAATATTTTAGCTAACGTGAATCCAATCGTATTTTGTTTAAAGTCCGGCTCATTCGTATAGGCTAAATCGGTCACGATGTAGGTTTCGAGTCGGTTGCCCTGCATGTACGTTTGACGATACGTCGAACCGACGACACCCGGTTTTCGTTCAATCACCTCATGCTGGACGACGTTCGGAATCAGACGTTGCAGCCGCGTGTGATCAAACAAGTGCCATGCTTCCTCAATCGGGATATCGAGCTGTCGTTCTTCTCTCCACGTAATCATAGATCCGCCCCCTTTCTATACAAATACCCTGTCATCCGGTCTTGTAACGTCCGGTGACAGGGCGGGAGCAGATTCTTATTTTACTGTGCTTGTTTCAAGAGCAGCTCCGAGGAACTTCGCCAGTTCAAGCATGCCGTAGCGTCCTGCAGCAGCTTCGGCATCGGAATTATAGTTCGTATTCGTATTGACATCATACGTATAGATCGTACCTGACGCATCCTTAATGAACTCGATACCTGCGACCGCGATCTGGTTCGCTTGGAGGAACGCTTCGTACTTTTCAATGATTGGATCATCGAAGCCTTCAACGATTTGGAACTTCATCGGTGTTTGCGGCGCTTCTTCACCAACTGGGCAAAACAAGTCATCAATCACACACGCATCAGCTGGGCAAAGTTCGAATCCTTCCGACGTATCGACTCGGACCGCATAGACGAATTTTCCACCCACGAACTCACACCGCGTGATGTACGGTTCTGGTGCTTGGATGTACTCTTGAATCAACGTGATGCCATCGACTGGTTCGTCGAATGTCGAACCATCGAGATAAGCTTCAAGTGCTTCAATCGAATGGAATAACTGGACGCCGAGACCTTTCCCGGCACGGTTATGTTTCGTGATGAATGACGAAACACCGATTTCTTTTGCTGCTTGTACGATTTGATCACGTCCGACAGCAGCTGTTGTCTTTGGTACACGAATCCCAGCCTTACGCAATGCCGTGTATTGATTGACTTTGCTGACTTCAAGACGGAGCGCACGCGTTCCGTTAAAGACAGTCCGGTCATGCTCTTCTAACCAAGCGAGGACCCCTTCCGTCAACTCTGGCGCATAACGATGCCCCCGCGTATGCGAAGACGCACTCATACGACTGTAAAAGACACCTTCTGGCGGCAGTTCATCTAACGGTACGATTCCTTCATTCAAGTGCCACTGCTCGTACGGCAACTTGAGTTCTTCGAGACGTTTGATGAGATGATCCGTCCATTCTTGGTTTTCGTGGAGAATATGAATTTTTGTCATGATTGTTGACCTACCTTTCGTTTCGCTTCGACCAGTGGCATTACGTCACGGGCAAAGCGTTCCATTTCTTCGAGTTGTGGTGAGAATTGTAACAAGAGCAACGTGACACCAACGGCTTCGAACGCTAGAATCCGTTCGGCAATCTGTTCTGGTGTTCCGATCAAGTTCGGTCGCAGACCACGGTTCGAGACGGAATAATCATTTCGCTCGACCTGTTGTTCGAGTTGCGATTTACTGATGAAATCTTGATAACCGGCATAACCGGCGCTGTCTTCCTTGACGTCCGTGATGCGTTGCCACTCAAGAAGCGCTTCTTCTTCCGTATCCCGGCAAATGATGTAGGCAGCAAGACCGAAGCTCTCAAGCGGTGCGTGTCCCGTCGCTTCCCGGCGTATTTTCATGTCATTGATTTTATGAGCTACTTCTTCAACAGTGCCTCCATGCATGACGTAGGCATCACAATGTTCGACGATCGTCCGTTTTCCGGCTTCACTCTCTCCACCAGCGTAGAGCTTAATTCCCGGACGCTGGACGGGTTTCGGATGGAGTTCTGCCTGTTCGATCGTGTAGTGATTGCCGGAGAAGCTGTACGGTGACGCATCTGCCCATAGTCCTTTCATGACCGTGACGAACTCTTCCGTTCGGGCATAGCGTTCATCGTGTGCAGTAAAAATACCGTTGTATTGTTTTGCTTCTTCTGCCCACCAGGCCGAGACGACATTGAGCGTAAATCGTCCTCCACTCAACTGATCGATGTTTGCCGCCATCTTCGCCGTCGTCGCCGGATTATGGAACCCGGGACGAACCGCTGTCATGATTTCAAGACGTTCTGTTGTTGCAGCAATCGCCGCTGCCGTTGTCCATGCCTCAAGACTCGGTTCCTTGATGCCTTTGATATCGTTCAAGTTCAATTCCGCAATTAACGTCGTCGAGAAGCCGATGCGTTCAGCTGTTTGTGCGACTTGTTTCGCATAATCGAATGTCGCTGGCATCTGTTCATCCTCGACGTTACGTAACCATCCCCCAAAAATCGGTAACCAAAAACCATACTCCACTCCATCGTCCCCCTTATCATAAAAAAACGCTCTTTTCGAAGTTCGAAAAGAGCGACGGTATCTTGTCCTGTCCGCTCTTATCTTCAGAAGGTATTCCTTCCTGGAAGTAGCACCTTCCGCCATAGCGGGGTTGCTGAAGTGTCTTCGGGCCAGTCCCTCGACTTCTCTAGATAAGATGTGTTGCATTCATCGTACAGAATTCATTGAACTAAAGCAACCATTAAACCGTCTTTTCCTATCGGATTTACCCCTAAAGAAAAATCCCGACGTGATGTCGGGATTCGGAATTAGTATGGTGCGACGAAATCTGATGTCTGCTCTGGCGCCTGCTCCCCACGAATACGATCGTAGAATTTGGCAAGCGTGACACTGAAGTATGGTCCGACCCATAGGACAGCAAGACCAAGCGTAACGATGACAAGCAACGCCCAACCAATGAATGATAGGAAGAGTAAAAATGCTTCCATTTTATGACCATCCATGAGTTGACGTGAACGCGTGATTGCCTCGAGAATACCGATTGACGGCTCATCCCGAAGGATGTAGTACGTCAACAAGTAAGAGAATGACTTGATGATACCAGGGATGATTAAGAGTAACGTCCAGAGCGCGATAAAGATGAATTGAACAATGGCCAGCCCCACCACTTTCAGGAACATACCATATGGCTCAAACAAATCCGTCACTTTCGTTTCTTCGCCACGAGCAATCGACATGGCAATCCATGTCCAACCGACTCCTACTGGAATCAATAAAATCGACACCAATGATACAACGAGATCTATACTACTAGACGGCTCATCGATATCCGATCCAAATAAATTAGGAACACCCTGAATAATACTAAACAGCAGAAAAGCTAGGACTGCAAATCCCCAACGACCGCTGAGCGACTCCTTCGCTGCTTTCTTTAATTGAGATGACATGAGTAAGGTCCTCCTTGAAAAATAAGTTCTCACCTTACTCTACGGCTTAAAACTTCTAATGTTTCACTCTTTTTTCAATAATTTCCCGTCTCGTTGCTGGTTGAGCCAAGCACGCTCAAGTTGTTTGTCGTCCACATGTTAGAACGAGCGTTGAACATCGAAGCGCTTCATCGCAAACGAAATGTCATGTTTTTCGTCTATGTATGCTGATATATCTCCACAGCCGGATCCCGTTGCTTGTATTTCGCGACGATGACGATCAGGACCGTGATGATCACAAGCAGGAACCAAGAAGACAATTTTCCGAGATCAACGACTTCCCATCCTCTTTCCTGATGCGGATAGACCCACCCTTTAAAGAACGTCACGATATTCTCAGCGATCCAAATAAAGAACGCGATCAGTAAAAAAGACAGGACGAGCGGCATCCGGTAGATCGTCTGCTCGATCGTAAAATGAACCCATGACTTATAGAAGACAAGGACGACGAGGACCATCAATAGCCAGCGTGCATCGAAGATCCAGTGGTGGGTGAAGAAGTTGAGATAGACGAGACTGCCTACGCTGATCGCAAGCCAAGGTGGTGGGAATGCTGTGAAGCGTAAATGAAATCTTCGGAACGCTTGACAGACATAACTTGCGACACTTGCATACATGAATCCTGCATACAAGGGAACACCAGCCACTTTCGTTAGAGCCTGTTCCGGATAACTCCAAGACCCAACGTTCACTTTGAACAGTTCAAGTGCTAGACCAATCACGTGAAAGAGTAAGATCAGTTTGAACTCTTCCAGCGTTTCATAACGCGTGACAAGTAAGACGATTTGGACGAGAAGACACCATAGCAACAGGAGATCGTATCGAGCGATCGGTTCAGCAGGAAGATAACGTGAAAGAGCAAGCGCTGCGAAAATCATGACGGGAAAGACGCAACAGACGGCTTCTATGTATGTAAAACGAATCAGGTGTCGGATCGCTTTCATCCTGTCATCTCCTTTTTTCTTCAGTATACGTTTCTCTTTCGACCTTCCCCTCCTTCTTAAGATGGAAAAAACGGAAAATTTCGTCTTTCTTCTTCTACTTTCCTCATGATACAGTTAACGAATCAATTATTTTTAAGAAATGAGGTGTTAGACATGACGCGTCATCGTGCTTCCTGGTTATTACGCGCTACGTTAAAGTGGGGACTCTTCCTACTCGGTTTATTTTTACTCGCTCTCGGCTCATCGATGATGATCACTGCTGAACTCGGTGTCTCGACGTGGGATGTATTGCATCTCGGTCTCCAAAAGAAAACACCACTGTCCGTCGGAACGATTATTTTGCTCGTTGGTCTATTACTCGTGTTCGTTAAGTACACATTAGACCGCGTCACACCACAAATTGGAACACTCGTCAACGCGATTTTCGTCGGTGTCTTCATGAATCTTGTCCTTAATTCTCATCTCTTACCCTCTTTTGAGTCGATTTGGTTGAATACGATCTGGTTGATTTTCGGCATCTTCATCATCGGCATGGGGGCAGGTCTTTATGTTGCTGTCGGATATGGAGCCGGTCCACGCGATGGGTTGACGCTGACACTTGCAGAGCGATTTGGAACGTCGATTCGTCTGATGCGGACGATCATGGAGGTCACGGCATGCGGCATTGGCTGGTTGCTCGGTGGTCCTGTTTTCTTCGGTACAATCCTCTCGATTTTCTTAATCGGACCATTCCTACAATTTTGGTTGTTCTATTTCCGTCGGATCATTGCAGCGATCGATGCAAAAGGAATTCCAGCGTCTAAACGCCAAATTAGCTAAGTCGCCTGACTCGATATCATTCCGCGTGAATGATATCTCTTTTTATGTTAAAAGCAAATAAGTTGCGTCATCAAATTAAACACGTTATATTCGTTTACATATCAATCTTTGATACGTCAAAGGTTTCTTCGAACGAAGGGAAGGATGTGATGGATTGAGTATCTCCTGCACTGAAAAAGGACGGTTGATCTATGCACTCGTTTCTGTCAATAAGACGATTGCTCAAAAATTTGATCTCTGTACGGATGGTTTTAGTCAGACTCGAATGGATCTACTCGCTCAACTACAAGTCGATCAAACGATTAGCCAAAAAGAGTTACAAAAACGCGTTAATGTGGATCATGCGGCAGTGACCCGTCATCTCAAGCACCTGGAATCGACCGGGATGATTGCTCGCGAGCGTTCAGCTGCTGACAATCGGGTGATTCTTGTTTCTTTAACGGAACAAGGGGCGACGCGCATCGCTCAATTACGCGAACAAAAAGATGAGTTTCTCGAGGATCTACTCGAAGGATTCTCTGCTGAAGAACAACGGACGTTAGCTGAGATGATTCAGCGCATCGAAGCAAACGCTGACGCATTACCTAAACTAAAAGAGGAGTCGATTTAATATGGCAACGCAAACTCAAACAGACTTCATGGAAATCGTTAAAGGACGTCGCTCGATTCGTAACTACGACACGAACGTAAAAATTTCAAAAGAAGAAATGACACAAATCCTTGAAGAAGCAACACTTGCACCTTCTTCCGTCAACATGCAACCATGGCGTTTCCTCGTCATCGATAGCGAAGAAGGAAAAGCAACACTTGCACCACTCGCGAAATTCAACCAAGTCCAAGTCGAGACATCTTCTGCTGTCATCGCTGTCTTCGGTGACATGAACGCAGTCGATCAACTCGAAAACATCTACGACACAGCTGTTGCGAAAGGGCTCATGCCACAAGAAGTACGCGATCGCCAAGTACCTGCAATCCAAGGCATGTACAGCAGTATCTCAGCAAACGATTTGAAAGATAGCATCTTGATCGACTCAGGTCTCGTTTCGATGCAATTGATGCTCGTCGCTCGTGCGCACGGATATGATACGAACCCAATCGGCGGTTACGAAAAAGATCAAATCGCAGAAGCATTCGGTCTTGAAAAAGAGCGTTACCTCCCAGTCATGTTGCTTTCAATCGGTAAAGCAGTAGATGCAGGATACCCATCGGTTCGCCTACCGATCAACGACATCGCAGACTGGAAATAAGTTTTTCACACCACAAAAAAGAAAAAACATACACAAGGGAGATTGAATAATTATGACTACTCAAACAACAACGGACTTCATGGAAATCGTTAAAGGACGTCGCTCGATTCGTAACTACGACACGAACGTAAAAATTTCAAAAGAAGAAATGACACAAATCCTTGAAGAAGCAACACTTGCACCTTCTTCTGTCAATATGCAACCATGGCGTTTCCTCGTTATCGATAGCGAAGAAGGAAAAGCAACACTTGCACCACTCGCGAAATTCAACCAAGTCCAAGTCGAGACATCTTCTGCTGTCATCGCTGTCTTCGGTGACATGAACGCGGTCGATATCAACTCGAGACAATCTACGATATGGCTGTTGAAAAAGGTCTCATGCCACAAGAAGTACGCGATCGCCAAGTACCAGCCATCAAAGGTTTCTACCGTCCAGAAGACGTTGAAACATAGCATCTTGATCGACTCAGGTCTCGTTTCGATGCAATTGATGCTCGTCGCTCGTGCGCACGGTTACGACACAAACCCAATCGGCGGTTACGAAAAAGATCAAATCGCGGAAGCATTCGGTCTTGAAAAAGAGCGTTACCTCCCAGTCATGTTGCTTTCAATCGGTAAAGCAGTAGATGCAGGATACCCATCGGTTCGTCTACCAATCGCTGACATCGCAGAATGGAAATAAGCGATCTCACTCAGTCCGGATTCCTTTTATAGGAATCCGGCTTTTTTGTATACTCAGAGAAAAGGAGGCGTCTGTAATGTATGATGTGACGATTATCGGAGCCGGTGTAGCGGGAATCTTCCTTGCTCATCAGCTCGTTGAAGATGGGCAATGCGTCTTACTGCTCGATGCAGGAAAACCAATCCGCAAGCGAACAGTAGAAGATGCGTATCTTGGATTTGCAGGGCTTGGAAAATCAGAAGGAAAATTCAATTATGCGATGGGATTCGGCGGAGAACTCGTCTCAAAAATCGGTGAAGAGACGACACGACGACTGTTCCAAGAAGTCGATAATCTTTTATGTACATACGGTGCCGATATGATCGAGACCTACTCGACGCATTCACCTGCTGTCGCAATTCGCGCCCGTCGTGCTGGTCTCCATACGGTCGAGACGACCGTCCGTCAATTAGGCACAGCACGGACAGTTGGCGTCTTCACGGCGTTTGAGGATGCTTTATTGCCACGACTCGATGCTCGTTTCGAAACGACGATCGAACAGATCACGAAGTCGGAGGCGTTTACGATTAAAACAGCGGACGAAACCTTCGTAAGTCGACGGATCGTGTTCGCGACAGGTCGTTCCGGTGCAGACTTTACGTTGCAACAGTTAGCGACGCTTGGTGTCATCCCACAGCGGACCCGACTTGATCTCGGAGTGCGGGTCGAGACGGATGAGGCACTATTTCGAACATTACTACAGGAGACGTTCGAGACAAAGCTCGGTTACGACTCACCTTATGGTAAAGCCGTCACCTATTGCATGAATCCATGCGGACGGATCATCCGCAAATATCAAGAAGGACTCGTCATGCCGGACGGTCAAAACGTCCATGAGACGGCAGATGGATCAACGAATTTGAACTTTACACTGTTTCTCCCGCGTTATTTTTCGACGTTAGCACAAGCCAATGCATACGCCACACGCGTTATCGGAGGAATCAATCAAGGACAGGATCGCATCGTTGTCCAGCGCCTCAGTGACTTTCGAAAATCGCGAGCGACAACAACGGATCAATTGCTTCATAACGGAATCATCCCTTCGCTAGCTGCTTCCCCTGGAGATTTACACGCGGAAGTACCTGTGGAAGACCTCCTCGTCTTAGAAGGTTTTTTAAAACGCCTCGAGCGACTCCTTGAGACGGAACTTCCAGCAGATACGTTACTTTATGGACTAGATGGTAAGTTTTACGCACCGATGCTTGAGACGTCAGAAACATTTGAGACGACATGCTCCGGTGTCTATGCGATCGGTGATTGCTCTGGTGCAACGCACTCTCTTGCCCAAGCAGCCGCTAGCGGACTTCATCTCGGACATGCTTTGACGCAAACAAGCCGGTCCCTCTTCGCCTAAGCGGAGATGGACCGGCTTGTTTTACTTCTTGAATGCTTCATACACCTTCAATTGTTTCCCTTTGACTTTCGTCGTCTTCATCGCTCGTAAGACAAGCGGACCTTTGCCGTTCAGGATATCGACATACGTCAACGTATCCTGAATCGAGATAATCCCGATATCGTCTGCTGTGACGCCTTCAATCTTCGCGATCGTTCCAACGAAGTCGACGGCACGAAGTTTCTTTTTCTTTCCGCCGTTAAAGAACAACTTCATGATGTCGGCATCGAGCTGTTCCGTTTTCGACGAACGCGTATCTGCCGTCGCCATTTTCTCTTCGAACGCATCCGCTGTCCGCATCAAGTCCTTTTCCGTCGGTGCTTGGCGGCGTGTCAGCTTCCCGTGATATTGCTCGATTTCCTTCAGGCGACGTTCGTCTGCTGGTGTGACGAGACTAATTGCTTGTCCAGTTGCTCCTGCACGACCCGTCCGACCGGTCCGGTGAACGTAGCTTTCTCGTTCGACAGGGAGATCATACTGGATGACATGCGTGATGTTCTCGATATCGATACCGCGTGCTGCGACGTCTGTTGCAACGAGAATCCGGAATTTACCGGCACGGAACGCCTTCATCGCATCGAGTCGATCGTCTTGTTCCATTCCTCCGTGAATCGCTTCAACCGGATAGTCATGTGCACGGAGACCATTCGCAACGAAATCGACATGTTCTTTCGTCCGACAGAAAATCATACAGCGATCCGGGTTTTCAGCGACGAGGACATCTTTTAGAATCGCGAATTTCGTCTTATCCGTCACCGGAATATAACTATGCGTAATCGTTGAGACGACGGTTTCACCCGCTTCGATTCGTTTCGGTGCATCCATGTAACGATTGCTCAACTGTGCGATATCTTCCGGGAAGGTCGCAGAGAATAAGAGTGTCATCCGATCTTTTGGTAACTCGGACAAGATGGCGTCGACTTGATCGAGGAAGCCCATATTCAGCATTTCATCGGCTTCATCCAAGACGACGTAACGGATTTTCTCAAGCGATAGCGTGCCCCGCTCGATATGATCGCGTACACGTCCCGGTGTACCGACGACGACGTGTGTCTTTTGTTTGAGTTCCGTGACTTGTCCACGGAACGGTTGCTTGCCGAAGACGGCCGTCGCTTTGATCCGCTTATAGCGTCCGATGTTCATGATGTCTTCTTTGACCTGCAAGGCAAGCTCACGTGTTGGCGTCAAGACTAAGACTTGTGGTTTGTTTTCTTCCCACTCGACGAGTTCACAAAGGGGGATTGCGAAGGAAGCCGTCTTCCCACTTCCTGTCCGTGATTTGACGATGACATCTTTTCCGGATAATACAACGGGAATGACCGATTGCTGGACTTCGGTTGGTGCCGTGTATCCAAGTTGCTCGATCGAGTCGAGAATCGGTGTGCTTAAGTTAAAATCATTGAATCGTATACGTGTCATAGGATGTCCTCATTTCTTATCGTAAAAAAAGCTTCCCACCGAAACGATGAGAAGCCCAACGAATTATTTGGATGCTACTTTATCTTTTTTGATTTGCTTACTACGTAATTGACCACACGCAGCATCGATATCTGTTCCGTGCTCAAGACGAACACCACAGTTCAAGCCGTTCTTCTTCAACGTATCGTAGAACGTCGTGATATCTTCAGACGTACTGCGTTGATATTGACCGTGCTCATCGACTGGGTTGTACGGAATCAAGTTGACATACGTCAGGTGACGTTTGTCTTCAAACAATTTCGCGAGTTCGACCGCGTGTTCCTTTTGGTCGTTGACGCCACGAAGCAAGATATACTCGATCGTGATTTTACGGTTCGTTGTTTGAACGTAATAATCGATTGCTGGCATCAATTTCTCAAGCGGAATCGCCCGGTTGATTTTCATGATTTGCGTACGCAATTCATTGTTTGGTGCGTGAAGCGAGATAGCTAAGTTGACTTGGAGTTTTAAGTCAGCGAACTTGTAGATCTTGTCTGCCAAACCACTTGTTGAAACCGTGATGTGACGCGCACCGATTGCAAGACCATTGTGGTCCTTGATGACGTTCAAGAAGTCGACCATGTTGTCGAAGTTATCGAACGGTTCACCGATACCCATGACGACGACGTGGCTGACACGTTCTTCGTTTCCGACTGCATCGAGGTGATGTTGAACGTTCATGATCTGCTCAACGATTTCGCCTGCTGACAAGTCGCGGCTCTTCTTGATGAGACCACTTGCACAGAAGCTACAGCCGATGTTACAGCCAACCTGTGTCGTAACACAGACAGAAAGACCGTATTTATGACGCATCAAAACCGTTTCGATCAAGTTGCCATCATATAATTTGAAGAGGAACTTGATTGTTCCGTCCGCTGATTCTTGCTTGACCGCTTCTGTCATCGAGTCAATCGTAAAACTCTGATCTAACAACTCAAGGCAATCCTTGTTGACATTCGTCATTTCCGCGAAAGTCGTGACACGTTTACGGTAGAGCCAATCCCATACTTGTTTGGCACGGAATGGTTTGTGCCCTTGATTCGATAACCATTCTGTCATCTGCTCAAGCGTTAATCCATAAATGGATGGTTTATTCATTTCAAAAGACCTCATTTCTTTTTCCAGAACTACAACATTCCTTTATCTTAGTAAAAATCAGCGCGTGACGCAACGTTCAAATCCTAAATGTTCAGTTTCTGTAAATTTTTTTCGTCACTTTCGATCAAATCGACAGACTTCGACGCCCGAATTGAACGAATGCTCCAGTCAAGAAAATGAGAAATAGGACGAATAGGATGACCGAATGGAGCAGAAAATGATTCGTTCCTTCTAGTAATTGCGTCGTATTGAATAAGGAGAAGACGGATAGATAACGGAGCCACTCTGTCTTGTCACTCAGTTCAGACAGAATCGTCAAGACGATCGATAGGATGAGTACACTACCAGCAAGCGAAAAAGCACGTCGTTCTTCATCGAATAACGTCGCAATGAATAACGTAAATGTACCAATTGCAAAGAGTAACATTAGCGCATTGAGTTGAATTCGCCATAATACCATAGTATCGATCGTAATTCCGCTCATCCACCAATCCGCTACCATCAATACGAGACCGTTCAGCGTGACGAGAAGAAGACTAGCGAGTCCGATGACGCTTGCAACTGCTAACGTATAGTCATTTCGTGTGATCGGTGCCGCTAGGTAGACGATCAATTCTCCATTGTCGATTGGTCGCGCGACGAGTCGTGCTGCTAGCGAGAGTAAAAATAGACTCGCGATGACTTGGAAGATCAATCCGTAATAATTCCCATCGAGCAGATCAAGCACATTGTTGAATCCTGTCACCTTATCGTATTGAAAGGCTTTCAAGACTTCCGGAGGTAACGCTTCTAGCTTTGCTTCTAGTAAACCTGTCTTCATCATCGATGGATAAAGCAACGCAAGCATCAACAAATAAAGACTCGTTCCAATCGAATAAGCAAGAACAGGCTTTCTGACTTGCTTGAATAAAGAGCGGATTAGCAACATCACGATGGTTCCTCCTCGCCGTAATAATGCAAAAAGACCTGTTCTAGATCATCCGCCGATTGTCGGATCAATCGCACATCATACTGCGTTAAATAAGCAATCACCTGGTTTAAGGTTAACGTCTCATCCGTTTGAAAACTGACTTCTGTCCGCTTCGGTTCAACGCCGACTTGCCTCGCGAATTGCGCCGCCTCCGTCTCACTTTGAAAAACGATCGTGTACACCTTTCGACTCGATCGAATCAACGCATGAATATCGGATTCGACGATGATGCGGCCCGCTTTGATTAAAGCGGCTCGATCACACGACTTTTCCATCTCTGGAAAGTGATGCGAACTCATCAAGATCGCTTTTCCCGCTTGTTTCTCCTGTTCAATCCACTCTAAAAAACGCTCTTGCATCAAGGGATCAAGTCCACTTGTCGGCTCATCGAGTAGGTAGACCGGCGCATCCTTCATGAAACAACCGACAAGTGCCAGTTTTTGTTTCATTCCTTTTGACATCTTTCGGATTTTTGTCTTCGTCTCAAAGGGAAACCGTTTCAACAACAATTGCCGCCGTGCCGGATCGCTGCCGTGTAGTCGCTGCATCAAATCCAGCATGTCTGCTCCTGTCATCTCTCCAGGCAGACTAATTTCACCCGGTAAATAACCGACCAACTGCTTTACTTCTTTACTTTGATTCCAGCAATCAAAACCGCCGACGGTTGCTTTTCCATCGTCCGCAGCCAGTAGTCCCATTAAATGCCGGAGCGTCGTTGATTTTCCGGATCCATTTGGTCCGATAAAACCGAATATCATACCCGGCTCAACCGTAAAACTGACATCGAATATCCCGCGTCCCGGCGCAAATTCCTTCGTCACATGCTCCAAACGGATCATCATCCGACCTCCTCATCCTTTATTTCGCTCATCACTGTATTCATACCCGTTTTGAAGCAGTTTGTTCGGATCAAAACGATAGATGACGAATCGCTCGTCGTGATTTTTGTCATAAAGATCCTGCAATCGAATCTCATCAACTTGATCAAATACGGTATGGCGCTCTAGATATTCCCGGTATTCATCAGTTGGGTAATACAAAATGAGATCAACTGAACGCGAGGAGCGCTCGACTGAATCTAGGATGTGATCGACTATTTTCATGAAAATTTGCGAAGAGAATGGATTGAAAAAATAAAACTTGTTTGCCTCATCCGGAATGACGTACTGCTCGGCATACGCCTGTTCAAATCGTAAACCTCCGGAACGCCGCTTCCGTCGACTTTGGTAGTTCCCCATATTCCGGATCGCGTCTTCGTAAAATTGTCCGTTCATCTCGATTCCGATGACGGAGCAGTCAAAACGGTCGTGTAAGTAAAAGTTCAAGCGCCCTTTCCCACATCCGAAGTCAATGACAGTATCCTGTTTTTGAAACAAATACGTTTCGCACAGTTCGTCTAATGCTGCATAGGGCGTTGGTTCATATCGATTGTAGTGACTGAACACACTATAAAGATGTTGCATCTCAATGGTCTCAATTCGTAGTCGTTGATCGTATTCCTGTTCATTCATCGTTTGTTCCTTCTTTCCGGCATTCTTTCCTTCATCGTACTATACTGAAGAAGTACATTATTCGTTTTTTGAAAGGGGATTTCATAATGATCGTCGTTACGAACCGTATTAAAGTCAAAAAAGGAATGGCTGCTGCCCTCGCTCCTCGTTTTACACGTCCAAGTGGACTTGATACGATGGATGGATTCATCCGCGTCGAGGTCTTGTTGACACAAAACATCGAAGAACATGATGAGATGAACGTCAACATGTACTGGGAAGATATGAAGAGTTTCCAAGCATGGCGGGAAAGTGACGATTTCAAAGCGTCCCATAGTCGACCGGCGAATAGTGAAGCGGGAGAATCGCCAATGCTCGGTAGCGAGATTCTGACGTACGAAGTCGCTTCGGTCAAAGAACGCGCGCAATAAACTAAAAAGGACTCGTCTTGAGTCCTTTTTGTGTGCCCATATCAAAATAGTGAAAGGGTGTATTTGTCTCAAATGGTATTATTTGTTATTATAGTGCCAATACAGAGAGAAGAGGACCTTTCATGAATTCGTTAACTATATTTGAACAAGTCATTCGTAGCTTACCTGACGATCGTACGTTACGACGTGATGAATTATGGACGGATGATTTTTTATTGCAACAGGAGAATAATCTAACCGTCTATTATTCTCCGATCGGTGAATATATCAATACTGAGGCTAAAGTCGTCATCGTCGGGATCACACCTGGCTTTGAACAGATGCGAATCGCCTTTGAGGAAGCGACGGATGCGCTCCATCATGGTGCTTCGCTAGAAGAGACGGCACGGCTCGTCAAATATACAGCCAGTTTTGCTGGAACGATGCGACGTAATCTCGTCCAGATGTTAGATGCACTTGAGCTTCCAGCATTGCTTGGAATCGAGACGACGGCTAGCTTATTTCATCAACATCAGGAATTATTACATCCGACGTCACTGTTAAAGCAACCCGTCTTCTATCGGGAAAAAAATTATTCGGGGCATCAACCGAAGATCAGTCGCAGTCCTTTATTGAGACATTATGCGGAGGAACACTTCGTCGCTGAAATCAATCAGCTACGAAAACCGACACTGTTGATTCCACTTGGTCGTGTCGTCGAAGCACAAGTCCGTAGTTTGATTCATGATGGACGAATCGAACAGCATCAGCTTCTTTCAGGCTTCCCTCATCCATCTGGTGCGAATGGTCATCGGAAAAAACAGTTTGAAGAGAATCAACCGTACTTAATGAAACAGCTCATTCAGCATTTTGCGGAGTAGCTCATTCTTTTTTTGAAAAATGACGCCATCCTCATACGGATAGCGTCATTTCAATTTAAACCATTAATAAACACACATCATTCGCGAATGCTACTGGATCCTCGAGTGGGAGTCCTTCGACAAGCAATGCTTGTTGATACATCAGTTTTGTATAGCGCTCAAATTTCGAACGGTCGTTTTGATAAGCTGATTCAAGAGATTTAAACACCAGGTGTGACGGGTTCAACTCGAGAATCTTGACCGCTTCTACCCCTTCATTATTCGGCATCGCTTTCAAGATTTTCTCCATCTCAATTGAGACGGCGCCGTCTGTCGCAAAGCAGACAGGATGCGATTTTAGACGCGTCGATGCTTTGACTTCCTTGACCTGTCCACTTAAGATCTCCTGCATCGCTTGGAACATTTCTACTTGTGCCTCTGTCGTCTCTGCTTCTTCTGCTTCGATTCCTAAGTCACTGCTCGTAACTGATTTGAATGTTTTCTCGTCATACGTCATCAGCATCTGAATCGCGAACTCATCGATCTCTTCCGTGAAGTACAAGATGTCATATCCTTTATCACGGACGAGCTCGGATTGCGGTAATTTATCCAAACGATTTGTGCTCTCACCAGCGGCGTAGTAGATATGCGCTTGGTCTTCCGGCATCGCTGCGACGTATTCTGCGAGCGTGATCAACTTCTTCTCCTTCGCTGAGTAGAAGAGGATCAGGTCCTGTACCTGTTCTTTATGCATGCCATAATCATTGTACATACCAAACTTCAGCTGACGTCCGAACGCTTGATAGAACGTTTCGTACTTCGCGCGATCTTCGCGCAAAAGTGCTTCGAGTTGTGTTTTAATTTTACTTTGGATATTTTTCGCGATCAGTTTCAATTGACGATCGTGTTGCAACAACTCACGCGAGATGTTAAGCGATAAGTCCTCCGAGTCGACCATTCCTTTGACGAAACTGAAGTGATCCGGCAACAAATCACTGCATTTTTCCATGATCAACACACCATTCGCGTAAAGCTCGAGTCCTTTTTCAAATTCTTTCGAATAATAATCGTACGGTGCCTGTTCCGGAATGAATAAGATCGATTGATAACGAACGGCGCCATCGACGCTGATATGAATGTGTTTTGCCGGTTTGTCAAAACCATACCGCTTCTCTTGGTAGAAATTCGCATAGTCTTCGTCTGTCAATTCTCGTTTGTTCTTCCGCCAGATCGGCACCATACTGTTGATCGTCTTGACGACCTCGACCTCTTCCGTCTCATCACTGCCTTCGATCGGCTGACGTTCGAGTTCCTTCATCTCGATCGGATAACGGATGAAATCCGAGTATTTCTTGATGATGCTGCGCAGACGATACGTCTCGAGGTATTCGTCATACGATTCTTCTTCCTCGTTCGCCTTGATGTGGAGCGTAATCTCCGTTCCGACGGTTTCTTTGTCGACTTCCTCGATCGTATAACCTTCGACACCACGCGATTCCCATTTATAAGCGACTGCACTGCCGTACGGTTTCGTAACGACAGTGACGACGTCTGCGACCATGAAGGCAGAATAGAATCCGACACCGAATTGACCGATGATATCATGACCATCTTGTGCTTCATTCTCTGCCTTGAAGGCAAGCGACCCACTCTTTGCGATCGTACCGAGATTCTCTTCTAGTTCTTCCTTCGTCATTCCGATTCCCGTATCACGAATGATGAGTTGACGTGCTTCTTTATTTGGTTCGATCGTAATTTTGTAGTGTTCCTTTTCGAACGAAATCGTCTCGTCCGTCAATGCTTTGTAGTACATCTTATCCATGGCGTCACTAGCATTCGAGATCAATTCGCGCAGGAAAATCTCCTTATGCGTATAGATGGAATGAATCATCATCTCCAGCAATCGTTTTGATTCCGCCTTAAATTGTTTCGTTTCCATGCTCATTCTGCCTCCCTTTTTTAGCACTCAATCATACAGAGTGCTAATTCATCTCCTATTATTAGGGAGTTCGAAATATCTGTCAATCACCTTTTTCACTGTATGTCGCGACTTTTTCACGGACGATTTTTCCGATTTGACGTAAGTGTTCCGCTGACCCATAGGTGCCATGGCTGACGCCTTTTTCATCCTTTCGATTACCGAGACCGATGAACTGCTCACTCGGTTTGAAGTGGAGTCCGACGACGGGGACCTGAAATCGTGACGAGAAGCCGATTTGAAAAATCGCGTCTGGATAATCCGTTGGTCGATAGGTTGTCCAATCGATATCTGGTTCGAGCTTCGCAAATCGTTCCGTGTGTTCCTTACCGAGCAGGATGATTCCTTTTATCGAAAACAGTTCAAGCAGGCGTAACAAAAATGTCTGACCGAACGGACTATCTTCCAACACGCTGCGTTCTTTGATCGCTCCCATGTAGTGGTGCGTCGGAAACGGAAAAAAATCCAAGTGAATGACTGGATCAAACGTCTTTTCGTAAAACGACGCACCGAGTCCGTTCAAGAATCCTTCGAGCTTACCCCCACCTGGTCGACCGAACCAGGTCCGGTACACATTTGGTTGTTTAAAGTAACGATTGAACCGCCGGATTGAATCTGTCAGCGTCTCCTCCTGCAGATAATCCTCCCATGACATCGACTTCGGACGAATAAAGAGCGGACCGGTCTCGTCGAATCGTAATGCGCCCGTCCGGTCTAAAAACTGCGTTCGGGATGGGTTCGTCGCGATCGTCACCCAACTGCTACGCGTCGCATCACCAAACCAAAGGACAGGTGTCGTTTGATCAATCAGTTGATCTGCGAACGCACTTTTCTCGAGCGTCATTTGATACTCGACAGCTTCCTGTAATAATTTTTTGGCAAGTTGCCATTGATCGGATGTCAGCGTTCTCATCTCCCTTTTTACAGCGATTATGCTGTTGAAGATGTACCCCTTATCTTCTATTACTAGACGCATCGATGGGTTTAATCTCCATTTCTCCGGGAATGTTTCATAAGGTGAACGATACGACTTAGGAGGGATTTAGCAATGGGTAGACTGGATCAAAAAATAGCTGTCATTACCGGCTCGGCAACAGGGATTGGACAAGCGACTGCGCTTGTATTTGCAGAACAAGGAGCAACGGTCGTTTGTGCCGATGTCTCACTTGAAAAAGCAAAACAAACAGTAGAACAGATTACACAACAAGGCGGGAAAGCGGAAGCCGTCCATGTCGACGTCTCAGACGTCGAGAGTGTTGAGCAACTTGCGAAGCATGTCAAAGAGACATACGGTACGGTCGACGTCCTCTTCAACAATGCCGGAATCGATGAACAAGGCGGGAAAGTCCACGAGTATCCAATCGATCTCTTCGACCGGATCATCGCTGTCGATTTACGCGGTACATTCCTCGTCAGTAAATTCTTGATTCCACTCATGCTGGATAACGGTGGTTCGATCATCAACACGTCATCGATGTCGGGTCGCGCAGCTGACTTGAACCGGTCTGGTTATAACGCAGCGAAAGGCGGAATCGCGAACTTCACTCGCGCGATGGCAATCGATTACGCGCGTCATGGTATTCGTGTCAATTCGTTATCGCCAGGAACGATTGAAACACCACTCATCGATACACTCGTCGGTGAAAAAGAAAAAGAACAAGGCAAACAGTTCCGCGATGCGAACGCCTGGATCACACCACTCGGTCGACTCGGTAAACCACGCGAGATGGCAACGGTCGCCCTCTTCCTTGCTTCTGACGACAGCTCATATGTCACAGGTGAGGACATCACGGCGGATGGCGGCATCATGGCTTATACATGGCCGGGAGAGATGTTAATCGATTCGAAGTGGAAAGACGAAGCAGAAAAAAGTGAATGAGCAATGCGCGGTGTAACCCTTTAGTTGCACCGCTTTTCTTTTACCTCAAGACGTTCAGTACCGTAAATTATTTTCTGAATTAGTTTACCTCCCTGAAGTATTTTTATCAGGGTACACTACAGGTAAAGGGGGAAAAATTCATGCAAACAGCGATTACTTACTTACAACGGTGTCTTCAAATTCCAAGTGTCAATCCGATGGACGGAGAAGAAGCCGTCGCACGTTACGTATACGATGTATTGGTCGATCATCAGATCTCGACAGAATGGATTGAAGTTTCACCAAAACGAATTTGTCTCGTCGCGACCGTCCCTGCGAGCGAGGATGTTTCACGTCCTGCCGTCCTCGGTCTATCTGGTCATCTCGATACGGTTCCAGTTCAAGAAGACGGCTGGACGAAAGATCCATATGGTGGCGAAATCGAAGACGGCCGCATCTATGGTCGTGGGGCTTCTGATATGAAATCAGGTGTCATGGCAATGGTGCAAGCACTGATTCAATATAGAGAACGTCAAGAACGACCAAACACTATCAAACTTCTGATTACATCCGATGAGGAGAATGGAATGACGGGTGCTCGTCATTTGACCGAACAAGGACACGCGGATGATTTAGACGCTTTACTGATCACAGAACCAACAAGCGGAATGATCGGTTATGCACAAAAAGGTGTCGTTGGGATCGAAGTGACATGTCGTGGGAAAAGTGCACACAGCTCTGCCCCTCAACTCGGACGTAATGCGATCGATGACGTCTATCGCGTCATCCAGGAAGTGAAGTCGGAACGCTTCTCGATTACAGCGAATCATCATCCGGCGCTTGGTCCAGTCGTTGCGTCGATCACCTCGATTTCAGGAGGCGAAGGACCGAATGTCGTTCCGAGTCAGGCTTCCTTTTATATGGATATCCGGACGATTCCCGGGTTCGGTCGAGCGGACGTTCTTGCTGCCTTTACAGCTATCGAGCGTCGTCTTGTAGCAGAAGATTCCGAGTTTGATATGAACGTGACCGTCATCAAGGATATTCCTTCTTGTGAAACCGATGAACAGGCGCCTTTCTTGCAACAGGTCGCGGATACTATGGAGCAGGTTAGCGGCGTGACACCACGAAAAATCGCTATTCCAGGTGGAACGGATGGTGCGATGTTCAGCCAAGCGAAAAAGTCATTTCCAATCGCAATCGCTTCATTCCATGATTTCCGTCTCGCACACCAAGTGGATGAATCGATTCCGTTATCCGAATATGAACAAACGATTGCGTTTTGCTTCAACTTGATCAACACACCATTACATCAATCGCTCCCATCACATTAAAAAAAGAAGGAACGACATTCGATATTGTAACCGAATGTCGTCCCTTCTTTTTGTGTTAGCGCCTTTCATCAGCTGATTCAGTAGACGCCAAGTTGTGCTAACGCCTCACTTAAATAACTTTGATCACTGCGAAACTGGTGACTCGTTTGTCCGTCAGACCAACTGATGAAGACACGACCAAGTCGGTCATAGCGTAAGCGGAGTCGAATTACTCCCTGCTCGAATACGACTTCACCGTGTAACGACTCATGGACGTGAGCAAAGTTACGGATGAACGCATCATATTGATTGAATGTAACTGAAAACTGGTGTTCACTATTCCGCCCTACCATCTGAATCGTTAGTTCTTCTTGCGTTGGATATACGTGTAAGATTTCCCATAGTACACTGCTTTCTTCTCCTCGAAACACGATACGATGCTTCATTCGATTTCCACCTCTGAGCCACAGGATATTTACTAGCACTTCTCGAAAGTAACCCATATCTTCTTCATCCGAAAGGATTCTGCTTATGCCTGATACGCCAAAGACAGGTCCTACCGAACAGTCCGTTGATGCCTTTCTGACACAAGTCGAACCGCCGCAACGTCAAGCAGATGGTATCACACTACGTCAGTTCTTCGAAGATGTCACGGGATATGAAGCCGTACTTTGGGGTTCATCCTTGATTGGTTTTGGTTCCTACCATTATCGCTATGCCTCCGGCCGCGAGGGCGATAGCTTTTATGTCGGCTTTTCTCCGCGGAAGACGAACCTCGTCCTTTATCTCGCACTTGGTGAAGACGCAGTCTCAGAACGACTGCTTGCCAGTCTCGGTACGTATCGACGCGGTAAGTCCTGCATCTACGTCAAACGACTGACTGACATCGACTTAGGCATACTTCGGGAAATGATCGAGCACTCGATCCGCACGTTAAAAACCATGTACCCCTCTTGATTTCAATCAAAAACAGCCGAAGCGAATGCGCTTCGGCTGTCTTGTTATCGAATTAATGTCCGCCTTCCGTCCGGTCGATATGGCGAATGTGTTTGAGATTGACCCCGATGATGATGACGGATAAGAGGACGAAGCCACTTCCGACATAAAACGGTAGATTTGCGTTGAAGATTTCAGCCAATTTACCGGCCATGAATGGCGCGATGGCTGCCCCGAGAAAACGTAGGAAACTGTATGCCGCAGATGCTGTCGAACGTTCGACAGGTGCTGCATCCATGACAGCTGTCGTGATGAGCGTGTTGTTATTCCCAAGCACAGCTCCCGCCAAGATGACACAGACGATGACGACGGCTGGAGTTTCCGTGAAAATCCCCATCAACAGAAGCAAGATCGCGAATGTGATCAACATCATGATCATCGCTTTGATCGTTCCGAACCATTGTTTCAGTTTCGGAGCCGTTAAGACTGATGTGATCGCAAGCAACATCCCCCAACCGAGGAAGACGAATCCGAGTCCTTTCGCTGGTAGTTTCATGACGAATGGTGCATAGGCCATGATCGTAAAGAAACCAACGTTATAAAGCGCCGCAACGATCCCGAGTGTCAAGAGCGAACGATGCTTCATCGCTTGGAACGGTGCTTTTAATGATAACTTTTGTTTTGGTGCAGCAGATGCTGCTGGTTTTGGCATCAAGAAGAGCAAGACGAGAAACGCGATGACCATGATTGTCGCAACACCCATGAATGGGGCGCGCCATGTGATCGAACCGAGTGTTCCGCCTAATAGCGGTCCAATCGAAATCCCAAGACCAACGGCTGCTTCATACAAAATGATGGCTTTTGCTGTTCCGCCTGACGACAGCGAAACGATCGCAGCCAGTGCGGTTGCAACGAACAAAGCGTTCCCAAGTCCCCATCCACCGCGTAACGCGACGAGCGTCCAAATGCTGTCTGCTTGTGAAGCAAAACCAGCAACAGTTGCGATGACGGCGATCCCGAGCATTAATGTTCCTTTTTGACCAATCCGTGATGAGATCGCGCCTGTAATTAACATCGCGAATGCCATGACGGCGTTATAACTTGTAAATAAGAGCGTTACTTCACTTTTGGACGCTTCTAAATTCTCGGCAATCGTCGGTAAGACGGGATTGACGAGTCCCATTCCCATGAATGCTGTAATACTGGCGAAAAAGACTGCCCAAACAGCAACCGGTTGATGGAATAATCCATGTTTGCTTTCCGCTAATACCGTTTCCGGCTCAAGCGTCGTTGTTTTTTCAGCAAGTGCCATAGTGTCCCTTCTTTCTATTGAATGTATTATATGAACTGTTTAAACGAATGGCGGATGACGTCGCCTCGACTAATGATCCCAACAAGACGTCCTGCCTTAAGGATTGGAAGCTTTTTGATCCGTTTTGAACCGAGCGTTGCTGCAATCTCTTCCATTTCTGTATCAGCGTCTGCTGTTACAACCTTCCGGCGTGCAAGTTCCATGACAGGTCGATTCAAGATATGACGAATTCGATCTTCATAATCTTCTTCGTCTCCTTTGATGACATCTACATATAAGAATGTATCGACGATGATGTCCTTGTGTTTTCCGATCGCGCGCATGATATCTCCGTCACTGATATAACCGACGACCTCTTGCTCGGCATTGATGACGGGTACGCCGCTAATACCAGATTGAATGAATCGTTCGATGACCGTACGAATCAGATCTGTATCGTTTACCGTAATGACCTCTTGTTTCATCGATTCATAAGCTTTCATCTGAATTCTCCTTTGTCGTTCGTTTCTCATCTACGAAAGTTGTATGATACAATTAAAAGAACAAAAATGATTGTATAATACAACTACAACTCTGTCAAGCCTCCTGCTTTTCGCATTGACAGCTTATCCACATTGGGTAATCATGAGGGACAGAGAGACTTTTTTGAAAGGGGAGATACCCGATGTCTCAACAATCACTCGAAACTATTGAACTCGAGTTAGCGATCCTGATCCGGCGCTTAACGACGGCGACGGCAGACAATCGTAATTTGGACCGTGCTTCTTATCTCTTACTGCGACAATTAGCGGATTCCGGTAACGTCGGTGTTAAAACACTTGCCCGTGAACTTCAGCTCGATGTCTCGACCGTCAGTCGCCAAGCAGCGGCACTCGATCAGAAGCAACTCGTTGAAAAAGTAAAAGATCCGACAGATGGGCGAGCCTTTTTCTATCATATTACAGATAAAGGACAACAAGAACTCACCATCTACCGAACCGCACGTCTCGCGAGCATCGAACGTCTACTGACAGACTGGCCAGCGGATGATGCAGAAGATTTCGGACGCCTATTGCAACAATTCAATCGCGCCTTGCGCGAACGGTAATGGAATCACACCATTAAAAAAAACGGACGCGAAATCGATTGATTTCGTGTCCGTTTTTTCGTCATCATTCATCACGTATGAGAAACCTGGCAAACCGAACGAATTTGCGCGATATGTTCCGGTGAAGTTCTACAACAACCGCCAATCAATCGTGCTCCAGCTTCATACCATGTCTTTGCGATGGCTTGGAACGACGTGCACTGATTCGTACCCGACCACGTCTTTGCGACCGGATCATAGACTTCACCGGAGTTCGGATAGACAATGATTGGAACACTCGTCAACGTCTTAACGTGACGGATGAAGTCGGTCGCGTAGGATGCCGGAAAACAATTTGCGCCGATTGCTGCAAGTTGCGGATGCTGTCCGATTGTCTCGATGCATATCGCAAGCGGTGTTCCCTCACTGATGTGCGTCGCATCTTGAAGCGAGAACGTCAGCCAAGCAGATACTTCCGGGAACGCTTCGAGAATCCCGAACAACACGACAGCTTCCTCAAGCGACGGAATCGTCTCGAATGCCAGCAGATCAGCCCCCGCTTCAATCAATGCTTCGATGCGCGGTCTGTGGAAGGCTTCTAGCACATCTGCTGACACACCATAATGACCGCGATACTCAGAACCATCTGCTAAGTAGGCACCATAAGGACCAACTGATCCCGCAATCAATGCGGCACTCTTTCCGCTACGCGTCCGTGCATCTTGCGCTAAGGTAACCGTTTGTCGAATTAACGCTTGTGCTTCCTCGGTCGTGATGTGACGTTGCTTGAATCCTTCGATACTTGCTTGATAGCTTGAGGTGATCGCAACATCGGCGCCCACTTCAAAGTAATCGTGATGGACACGCTCAATCTGTTCCGGTGCTTCGATTAAGAGGCGTGCTGACCAGAGTGCATCGTTCAGGTCGAATCCCTTTTGTTCGAGTTCAGTCGCAAGCGCACCATCTAAAATTAGGAAAGGAACTTCCTGTAATCGTTGATCAACTGGATTTTTGATTCGGGACATCTTCAACACTCCGTTTCTGAGAAGAATTCGTGAACGCATGAACGACATAACAGATCACGATGAATGGGATACCGCAATACAAGGCGACTCGTTGCGTCGGATCAAATCCGATACCAATCAGGGAAATCAAACAGACGACGAAAGCGGCGATCGGTACCAATGGAAAGAGTGGTGTACGATAGACCAATTCGTCGACCGTATGCCCTTCGCGGAGGAATTGTTTCCGGAAGCGATACTGCGCAACGCTGATACTCATCCAGACGACGACGACAGCAAGGCCGGAAATCGAGACGAGCGCAATATAGACACTTCCTGCTGCATAGATGCTAGACAGCAAAGCAAGTCCTCCGCCAAGCATGCTGAACAATACAGCTCGAAGTGGAACCCCACTTGGCGTCACCTGGGCGAAGAAGCGCGGAATCATGCGTTCGTTCGCAAGCGACCAAAGCATCCGGGAGGCAGCGTAAAGCCCAGAGTTCGCTGCCGACAAGATCGCTGTCAGAATGACGAAGTTCATCACGTCTGCCGCATACGGAATTCCGATTCGTTCGAACACCGCAACGAACGGACTTTCGAGCACGCCCTTCCCTTCCGTTGGCAATAAGACGGCTAATACGATGATCGTACCGACGAAAAAGAGGACGAGTCGCAAAATCGTTGTTCGGATCGCAAGCGGAATCGTCCGCTTCGGATCGACCGCTTCACCCGCTGCGACGCCGATCAATTCCGTTCCTGAGTAAGCAAAGTTCACAGCAAGCATCGTCATGAAGATCGCAAATGCTCCATTTGGAAACAATCCTCCTTCCGTTAAGGAAGAAAAGAATGGTGCTGGGCTACCATCTTGTAATGGGATGAAGCCAACGATGGCTCCCGCACCAAGTAAAATGAAAGCAATGATCGTTACGACCTTAATGGCGGAGAACCAAAACTCGACTTCAGCAAATACGCGGACCTTCAAGACGTTGATACCAAGGATCATCGCAGCGAATAATGCACTGAACACCCAGACTGGAATCGACGGGAACCAACGTTGCATTAAAATGCCTGCTGCCGTGAATTCTGAACCAAGGGCGACCGTCCACGTCAGCCAGTAGAGCCAGGCCACCGTATAACCGGTACCGGTTCCGATATACTTCGTTGCGTACTTATGGAATGATCCGGTTTCCGGCATGTGTACAGCGAGTTCGCCAAGACTTAGCATGACTAAGTAGACGACGACGGCTCCTATCAAATACGACAAAATCGTTCCGACACGTCCCGCTTGTTCCAACGTATAACCTGTACTTAAAAATAATCCTGTTCCAATGACGCCTCCTAACGACAGCATGATCAGATGACGTGATTCCATCTTGCGTCGAAAAGCTCCGCTCGTTTTCATGAATCCATTTCCTCCTCGTTCCACCTATTTCAAACAAAAAACGCATCCTCACGGATGCGTCGGTCGACAATTCGGAAATCTTATCGATCGGGTGCAACACCCGCAGGAATTAGCACAGTATCTTTCGACCTGTTGCTGAGGTTTCATAGGGCCAGTCCCTCCACCTCTCTGGATAAGTATGTAATTGTTCCTAACCCTATCAAGTCTTTTCCGAATTGTCAACGCAATTCAGAATACTCCTATTAAAAAACATTCCGTATCGTAATGATCCGGAATGTTAGAACGTTTTATTTTTTAGCAAATAAATCCGCTGTCTTTAAGGCTGCCCGAACCGCTTTCCGGTTCAATGTTCCTTGCTGATGCTTCATTTTCTTCGTTTGAGCAGCCAGTTGTGCTTTGAGCGCCGCAATTTCCTGATCTTTTTGAGTCGTCGTTGTCTGTTTCTGCAATGCTTTGATTTTCTTATCTTTTTCGGCCAATTGCGCTTTTGCCTGTTTTTGCGCATCCGCGATCTTCTTCTCTTGTTCCGGGAAGAAGCGTTCGAAACGAGCTACTGCTTCTTCGAGACTCACGCCAGAAATCGGTTGAACCGGTGGAAGTAGTTCCGCTTGCGCCATTTGACGGTCAAACGGTACATTCTCAGGATAGTTCGTCTCTTGATAAATGTGTTCAAGATCATTCACGTTCAAGAAATCAACGAAGTTGTCGAAGTTACGTGCTTGAACACGTACTGGACTTTGGAAATCAGCATTGGCTACGACGTCGGATAATTGTGTATCCGCTTTGATGTCGTTCGCCCAAATATGCGTCAACTGATGATAATCCGTTAGTTCGCGCATTCGTGCATCCTTTGGAATGAGGATACTCGGCGTACCCGCAAGCGTTGCTGTGATATTTCCATGCAAGCGCGCACCAAAACTGAGGTCTGCCTGCCCGATGAAATCGAACCATGTTTGTGCGTTCAAGAAGAAACGAACACGATCGTTCATGTAAGCAGGATCCGACATCTTCACCGGATAGTTCGTCACGGACAAATCTGCGATCGGATGCGTTCCTGTATACGTCAATTTCAGTTCCTTCATCCATTGGGGAATGAAGTAATGATTCGGATACTCTTCCATTCCGCGCGTAATGAAATCAAGAACATTTTGTGGTGCTAAACGTGACGAGTTGACCGTAATCATCGACTCGGGCGTAATGTTCGTTTCACGAATATGTAAGTCGCGACCAAACGCGTACATCGAAGGACATCCGATGACACGATGATCAATGCCTTCGCGAAAACCAAGACGCGTCAAGTATTTCGACGTGATTTCCCCACGAAGACCAAGCATGCTTGAGCGCTCGAGAACGGCACTGACGAATGCTTTAACATCTTCATCGAACGGGAATCCACCATCTAAGTCTGGTTCAAACGGTGCACGTAATCCTACACCAATAACGACGACTGGAATTTTTAATTTCTTGATAAGGCGGGTGTACTTCCGCAACGTCGGTACGAATTCTTTTCGGAATGCGTCCGCTAACGGAATGACATAAAGATCAAAGTTGGCATTGATTTCGTCCGCCCGTTCTTCATCGTAATAGTAATAGTCCGGTGTAATCGTCGTACCTTCTGTCATCAACGTCCGAAAGATACTGTATTGATAAATGAGATTTCCAACGTTTCCTCCAATGGAATTATGTTTCATCAAATAAGGAGCATCGAACTGTTCGAATGGTGTCATACCTGCACGAATAATAATACGTTTCATAATGGATAAACTTCCCCTCTCGTCTGCTTCATTCGTCCTTGCAAGAAAAAATGTGGAAAAATATATTATCACTTTTTTTCAATCTCATTAACAATAGATGAATTTTATTTCGGAAGTCAACGATTCCTAGGGGAAACAGGTCTTTCGTCATCAAAACGAAACATTTGTACTACTCCATTATTTTTCTAAAATAGAAAAATGTAACTATTTAATCGTTCCAAGATACATGCGTAAGTTTGCTTCGACTAATTTTAAAGCTCTGAACCGTTCTGTCGAAGTAGGTTTTAACAAGGCGCTGAAAAAATGTTCCACTTCGACTGGCTGACCTTTTTCCATATCGCGCAACATCGACGATTTCATCGTATCTTCCATCGCATGCATCTGCTTCAATAGCACCGTTTCTGTATCGTCATTGAAGACCGCGCCCTGTTCTTCCATCGCCTGTTTCGCTTCGTTCATGACGTCTACAATCATCTGACGCCCGACAGCTTCTTCCCGAATCGAACCGATCGCTGAACGAAATAGCGTCGTCACACCCGCAAATGTCGAAATGAAAAGATACTTTTGCCACATGTCATCCATGATATGCATCGAGTACGCCATCGGTGCCTTCGCTTTCGCAAAACGTGTTGCGATCTCCTGCAAACGAGCTGTTGGTTTGCCGGTTCGTGAGCCAAACAACAGTCGATGTGACGGACTCGTCTGTAAAATGCGTCCTTCTGCATCAAGCGTCGATTCAATGAAGCAAAGACCGCCCAGTACACGCTCTTCTCCGAAGACTTCTGTTAACCGACGAATATGTTGCATGCCATTCAATAAAGGAATGATATACGTCTCGTTCGAAACGAATGGCGTAAGATCCTTTAAGACATCATCTAAGTGATAGGCTTTCGTCGAAAGCAAAACGACATCAAATACGTGATCCGGTCGCATGTCTCGTGTCACTAACTGAGGCGTGATCGTGATATCGCCATGAGGACTAGTGATCTGTAGACCTGTTTTTTGTAATTGTTCATATCGCTTCGGACGGACGAGAAAGGTCACCTGTTCACCTTGCTCAGCAAGACGGCCCCCGAAATAACCTCCGACTGCTCCTGCACCTACAACTAAAATGTTCATATGTACTATCTCCTCCTTACCCGTTCTGGTTATTGATTACTCCTTCACCCTAACATATTTGGAACCGATTTCCTGATTGCCAGTTGAATCTCTAAGATTTAAGTGAAGCGTTTGCATTTTAGAGAAAAACGTATATACTAACTTGTATACAAGTATACTCACTCTAGAAATCAGGTGATTTTATGTCAGAACTGTTATACCCCTTGAAGTGGTTGTCAAAAGCTTCTGCCGGAGATCGTGTCGCGCACGAACTACGAATGCGGATCATTTCAGGAAAAATTGAAAGCGGTACCATCTTATCCGAAAACAAAATAGCCTCTGATTTTTCAGTCAGTCGCTCACCTGTCCGTGACGCGTTAAAGGTGCTTGCAGCCGAACAGTTGATTCGTCTCGAACGAATGGGAGCGGTCGTCGTCGGTTTATCCGAGCGCGACATTCAAGAAATCTATGATGTCCGGTTACTCATCGAAACGTTCGTCTTCGAGCGACTTGTTAAGGTCGAACGGGCAGAACTCGTCCGTGAACTCAGCAAAATTCTCGAAATGATGAAGGTTGCCATCAAATATAAGGATGCTGATGAATTCTCTTTCCAAGACGTACTGTTTCATGAAACGATCATCCGCTCGATCGATCATGGGTATGTCAGCATGATTTGGCAAAATCTCAAACCAGTCATGGAAAGTTTCATCCTCCTATCAATGCGGGTACGATTCGAGGAAGACATCGAAGACTTTGAACGCATCCTCGCGAACCATGCCTTGTATATCGAAGCGATCGAGACAGGAGATCGTGAACGGATGGTTGCTTCCTTACATCAGAACTTTGATGATGTTCAGGAAGTCGAAGATCTCTGGAAAACGCAACAAATGATGTCGAAAGGAGTCGATTCACATGACTGAATACATGTTAGGCGTCGATATCGGAACGACGAGTACGAAAGCAGTCTTATTTACGACAAAAGGAGAGGTCATCGGACAAACGAACGTCGGTTACCCACTCCACACACCGAACCGTTCGACGGCGGAACAGGATCCGGAAGAAATTTTTGATGCCGTACTCGAATCCATCCGATTGATCACAAAACGTCATCCGAGCATGCCACCGAAGTTCGTCGCGTTCAGTAGTGCCATGCACAGTTTGATTGCGATGGACGCACAACATCAACCGTTGACTGCCTGCATCACATGGGCGGACAGTCGGAGTGAAGCATGGTCGAACAAGATTAAGGAACAATATGGTCTCTCGATCTATCACCGGACCGGGACACCGATTCATCCGATGTCACCGCTTAGCAAAATCAGTTGGCTCGTCGAAGATCGTCCGGAGCTCCACGCTCAAACGAAAAAGTATGTCGGGATCAAGGAGTTCGTGTTCCAAAGACTGTTCGGAACATATGTCATCGACCACTCTCTCGCTTCAGCAACTGGTCTCTTTAATATTCATGAATTAGGTTGGGATACGGGCGCACTGCATGTCGCAGGTATCGATGCAAGCTATTTATCGGAACCCGTACCGACAACGACGTCATGTACCGGACTTAATACTGATTACGCACGACAAATGGGACTATCCGTCGATACGCCGTTCTTAGTTGGTGCCAGTGATGGTGTCCTCTCCAATTTAGGTGTCAACGCGATTCGCAAAGGGGAAATCGCGATCACGATCGGAACGAGCGGTGCCATCCGAACGATCATTGATCGTCCACAGACGGATGAAAAAGGACGAACGTTCTGTTACGCACTGACCGAGGACCACTGGGTCATCGGCGGCCCCGTCAATAACGGAGGAATGGTCTTACGGTGGATTCGTGACGAACTTGCTTCAGCAGAAGTCGAGACAGCAAAACGCCTCGGCATCGATCCGTATGCTGTCCTGACGAAGATTGCCGAACGCGTCCGCCCGGGGTCCGACGGTCTGTTGTTCCATCCTTACTTGTCCGGTGAACGAGCACCGCTATGGAATCCGGACGTCAGCGGTTCATTCTTCGGTTTGACGCTCTCACACAAAAAAGAGCACATGATCCGGGCAGCACTAGAAGGCGTCATCTACAATCTGTATACCGTCTTCCTCGCACTCGTCGAATGCATGGATGGTCCTGTGACGCGGATTCAGGCAACCGGTGGATTTGCCCGGTCTGAAGTCTGGCGCCAAATGATGGCGGACATCTTTGAGTCGGAAGTCGTCATTCCGGAAAGTTTCGAAAGTTCATGTCTTGGCGCTTGTATTCTCGGACTGTATGCGACAGGGGAAATCGATTCGTTCGAAGTCGTATCCAAGATGATTGGGGAAACACATCGCCATGTACCAAATGAAGAAGCGATGCATGAATATCGTCAGCTTTTACCGATTTTCATTAGTCTAGCGCGGACATTATCCGAAGACCACAAACGAATTGCTATGTATCAACGGAGCTTGATTCAAGAGGAAAACTAACTTAATCTTTTGGGGGAAGTCATCATGCCTTTAGTCATCGTAGGAATTGGGATCGTCGCATTGCTCGTTCTCATCATGGGGTTAAAATTAAATACGTTCGTTTCACTCATCATCGTTTCCTTTGGCGTTGCACTATTACTCGGTATGCCGCTCGATCAGATCGTCAAGACGATCGAAGCCGGTATCGGAGGAACACTCGGTCACCTAGCTCTGATCTTTGGTCTTGGTGCGATGCTTGGAAAGCTAATCGCTGACGCCGGGGGGGCGCAGCGAATCGCGATGACGCTTGTCGCACGATTCGGGGAAAAGAACATCCAATGGGCGGTCGTCGTTGCTTCGTTCATCATCGGAATCGCACTCTTCTTCGAAGTCGGACTCGTTCTGTTGATTCCAATCGTCTTTGCGATTTCACGCCAGCTCCGCGTCTCGATCTTATATCTTGGG
The DNA here is from genome assembly GCF_000632205.1 of Exiguobacterium sp. RIT341. Classification (NCBI taxonomy): domain Bacteria; kingdom Bacillati; phylum Bacillota; class Bacilli; order Caryophanales; genus Exiguobacterium; species Exiguobacterium sp. RIT341. Next base: position 60,873 of record NZ_JFYW01000010.1, on the reverse strand, counting down.
ATCCCAATGGTCGCAGCACTGTCTGTCACGCACGGCTTCTTACCACCTCACCCAGGTCCGACCGTCATCGCAGGGGAGTATAAAGCCAATATCGGGGAAGTCTTATTGTATGGTTTCATCGTTGCTGTTCCGACAGTCATCATTGCTGGTCCTGTTTTTACGAAGATCGCGAAACGACTTGTACCTGAATCGTTTACACGCACAGGAAACATCGCGTCACTCGGGGAACAAAAAGAATTTGATTTAGACGAGACGCCAGGTTTCGGTATTAGTGTCTTCACTGCGATGCTACCGGTCCTCTTGATGTCGGTCGCAACGATCTTCACGCTTTTACAAGAAACACTCGGCTTGGGTGAGAGTAGCGTCATCTCGGCGATCGAGTTCATCGGGAACGCCTCGACGGCGATGTTGATTTCGTTACTCGTCGCGGTCTACACGATGGGGATCGCCCGTAAGATTCCGATGCAAACGGTCATGGAATCTTGTACGACGGCCATCGCCCAAATCGGGATGATGCTATTGATCATCGGTGGTGGCGGTGCCTTCAAACAAGTCTTGATTGACGGCGGCGTCGGTACATTCGTCGCACAATTATTTGAAGGATCGGCGTTATCTCCGATTCTGCTCGCTTGGTTGATCGCTGCGATTCTGCGAATCTCACTTGGTTCTGCGACAGTCGCTGCCCTTTCGACAGCAGGTCTCGTCATTCCGTTACTGGAGCAATCTGACGTCAACTTAGCGCTCGTCGTCCTTGCGACTGGTGCGGGTAGTCTAATCGCTTCACACGTCAATGATGCGGGCTTCTGGATGTTTAAAGAGTATTTCGGATTATCATTAAAAGAAACGTTTGCGACATGGACTGTGCTTGAGACGATCATTTCCGTTTGTGGACTTGGGTTCGTTCTTCTCCTCAGCCTCGTCGTCTAAGAAAAGGAGTCGTTCTACTTATGCAACATTCTATCGGAGTCATCGGACTTGGCGTCATGGGACGCAACTTAGCACTGAATATGGCGAGTCATCAAGAAGAAGTCGCCATCTATAACTACACACGTGATTTAACGGACGATCTCGTCGCACACGATGAGGGATTATCACTTCATCCGTACTACGATATCGAAGCATTCGTACAGTCACTCGCCCGTCCGCGTAAAATCTTCATGATGGTCACGGCCGGCAGCGCGATTGATTCAGTCATCGAATCGTTACTTCCACATCTTGAAACAGGCGACATCATCATGGATGGTGGGAATTCCCACTTCCTTGATACGGAACGTCGCTTCGACGAACTCCAACGACACGGCATCGAATACATCGGCGTCGGCGTATCGGGTGGTGAAGTCGGTGCACGGACCGGTCCTGCGATCATGCCGGGTGGATCGAAAGAAGCCTACGAACATGTCGCACCGATCTTGACGAAGATTGCCGCTCACGTTGAAGGCGATCCATGTTGTGTCTATATTGGTCCGAAAGGCGCTGGTCACTTCGTCAAGATGGTTCATAACGGAATCGAGTATGCGGACATGCAACTGATTGCTGAAGCGTATAGCTTCCTCCGTTTCCGTCTCGGACTCGACGTCACGGAAGTCGCGGACATCTTCGCTGAGTGGAACGAAGGTGAACTGAAAAGTTACCTGATTGAGATTACAGCGGACATCCTCCGAAAAACGGATGATGAGACAGGGCAACCGTTGATTGATGTCATTCTCGATCAAGCCGGTCAAAAAGGAACTGGAAAATGGACGAGCCTGCAAGCCATTGATAATGGGATCGCCTCTTCGATCATCACGGAAGCCCTGTTCGCGCGTTACCTTTCAGCTATTAAAGAAGAACGCGTCGCAGCGTCTGCTGTCCTAAAGGGACCAGAAGACTTGTCAACGCTTGAGCGAGACGCGTGGGTCGAACGGATTCGTCAAGCGCTTTATATGGGGAAAGTTGCCGCATACGCGCAAGGCTTCACCCAGTACCGGACATCGTCTGAACTATACGACTGGAACTTACGCCTTGAGGAGATCGCCTTGATCTTCCGTGGTGGATGTATCATCCGGGCCGACTTCTTGAACGTCATCAGTGAAGCGTTTAAAAACGACGCGAACCTCTCGAACTTGATGCTCGCCCCATTCTTCGCTGAGAAAGTACAGGCGTATCAAGAATCGTTACGTCACGTCGTTGCCGAGGGAGCGTTATCTGGTTTTGCACTCCCATCTCTATCGACGTCACTGACGTATTACGATAGCTACCGGACAGCAAACTCGAATGCCAACATGTTGCAAGCCCAACGCGATTATTTCGGCGCTCACACGTATGCCCGGACAGACCGCGAAGGCATTTTCCATACGGACTGGCAATAAGGAATACAGCTCCCGACTCCTGTTTCATTTAGGAGTCGGGATTTCTTTTTTTGTTCACACAATCTTTCCTGAAATAAGAAATTACCGATTATACCTTGACAAAAGTGTTGGTCTATATGAAATTAGTATTAGATTAGAATTATTCTAGTGTGATAAATACAGATTACCTGTATGCACTAGAACAGATTCTAAATATAGAACCCTTGAGGAGGATTTTTATCATGTCTTTAATCGGAAGTGAAGTAAAACCATTCAGTGCATCAGCATTCCACAACGGAGAATTCGTTGACCTAACGGATGCCAACCTTCGCGGTAAATGGAGTGTCGTATGTTTCTACCCTGCAGACTTTACATTCGTTTGCCCGACAGAACTCGAAGATCTCCAAAACCAATACGCAACACTCAAAGCGCTTGACGTTGAAGTTTACTCTGTTTCAACAGATACGCATTTCACACATAAAGCATGGCACGAAACATCAGAAACAATCGGTAAAATCGAGTACGTCATGATCGGTGACCCATCACACGTCATCTCACGTAACTTCGAAGTCTTGAACGAACAAGATGGTCTTGCTGACCGCGGTACGTTCATCATTGATCCAGACGGCGTCATCCAAACAGTTGAGATCAACGCAGGCGGCATCGGTCGTGATGCGAGCACACTCGTCAACAAAATCAAAGCAGCACAATATGTACGTAACAATCCAGGCGAAGTCTGCCCAGCGAAATGGGAAGAAGGCTCTGCAACACTCACACCAAGCCTTGACCTCGTCGGAAAAATTTAAGGAGCGGATTCGCGATGGCTTTAGCACCAGACATTAAAGCACAACTCGCGCAATACCTCGAGCTTCTCGAAGGCGATCTCGTCCTAGCCGTTAGTGCTGGGACAGACGCCGTCTCGCTTGAGATGAGCGCACTCGTCGAAGAGATCGCAAGCATGACACCACGCATCTCCGTCGAGCAGGCAAGCCTTCCCCGGACACCAAGTTTCACAGTCAACCGTGTCGGTGAGACAAGCGGCATCACGTTCGCGGGAATCCCACTCGGTCATGAGTTCACGTCCCTCGTCCTCGCACTGCTTCAAGTCAGCGGTCGAGCACCGAAGGTCGATGCGGACGTCATCAAGCAGATTCAAGGCATTCAAGAAACGTACCACTTCGAGTCGTACATCAGCTTGAGCTGCCACAACTGCCCAGATGTCGTACAAGCATTGAACGTCATGAGCGTCCTCAACCCGAACATCAGTCACACGATGATTGATGGCGCGGCATTTAAAGCAGAAGTCGAACAAAAAGAGATCATGGCTGTTCCGACGGTCTTCGTCAACGGCGAAGCGTTTGGTAACGGACGGATGTCACTTGAAGAAATCTTGGCGAAGCTTGGCACAGGTGCCGATGCTTCTGATTTCGCTGATAAAGATCCATACGATGTCCTCGTCGTCGGTGGTGGTCCAGCTGGATCGAGTGCTGCCATCTATGCAGCTCGTAAAGGGATCCGGACAGGTATCGTCGCAGAGCGCTTCGGTGGACAAGTCATGGATACGATGAGCATCGAAAACTTCATCAGCATGAAGTACACGGAAGGACCAAAACTCGTCGCAAGTCTTGAGGAGCACGTCAAGGAGTATGGCATTGATGTCATGAACCTGCAACGAGCAACTCGTCTTGAGAAGAAAGACCTCCTTGAGCTCGAGCTTGAGAATGGTGCTGTCTTGAAGACGAAGAGTTTGATCCTTTCAACAGGTGCACGCTGGCGGAACGTTGGTGTCCCAGGTGAACTCGAATTCAAGAACAAAGGCGTCGCCTACTGCCCACACTGTGATGGTCCATTGTTCGAAGGAAAACGTGTCGCAGTCATCGGTGGCGGAAACTCAGGGATCGAAGCAGCCATCGATCTCGCGGGAATCGTCAAGCATGTCACGGTCCTTGAATTCGCACCGGAACTAAAAGCCGATGCTGTTCTTCAAGAACGCCTCGCTTCTCTTCCGAACGTCACGGTCGTCGTCAACGCACAGACGAAGGAAATCACAGGAACGGACAAAGTGAACGGTATCACGTACATGGAGCGCGAAACGAACGTCGAACGTCACGTCGAGCTCGAAGGTGTCTTCGTCCAGATCGGTCTTGTACCGAACACGGACTGGCTCGGTGAAACGGTGAGCCGTAACAAGTTCGGTGAAGTCCAAGTCGATCGCCACGGCGCAACGAACGTACCAGGCGTTTTCGCAGCAGGAGACTGCACGGATAGCGCGTATAAACAGATCATCATCTCGATGGGCTCTGGTGCAACAGCTGCACTGGGTGCTTTCGATCACTTGATCCGGAATTAATGCAAAAGAGCGGAACTCAGACGAGTTTCGCTCTTTTGTATTTCAATAGTAGATTTCCCCGTACCATGAACAATGATATTCTTTCGTGATGTGATGTCTTGTTAAGATGCCTTGCTTCGCGTATGTACCACTGACCGTTACGACCATCGTTTGCAAAGCATCGATTGGAGTACCGGAGAATCCGGTTTGCGTCCACTTTCCATCATCGATCGCAAGAGACGTCATCGAAAAGACATCGGATAATCGTTGGCGTTTACTCTGTTCCAAGAGTTCCGTCTCGAAATTTCCGATGATCCGGACATCGTTTCCACGTTCCGTACGTTCAAGCGTTCGTTCACTATCCCACTCTAGACTCGTTTGAACACGTAACGGCTTTAACCGTTTGACTACCCGTTCCTGAAAACGTTTCGGTGAAACCCAGTCCTCGTCTGCGAATTGATCTGCTGCAAGCAACGTAATGTCCGCATTTTCATTCGTCCGATTTATTTTCTGTACGATTTTCTCGTATGCTACGTAATAACGCTGATGTTGTGTCGTCTGATCCTTTGCCTCCGTTGTGACTGGTAACAATGAAGCAAGTATGACAATGGCTGTTGCGATCTGATATTTCATTGACTTCCCCTTCCCTTCTCTATTCATTGTATGAAAAAAATGACGGGTACATTCGAAAAGAGCGACTGTTTTATAGATTTTTTCATTCTGAACTGTATCAATAGATCGTATTCTTCTGGAATTAAAAACAGATGAGGATTTGTATTCAAATCTGACCCCTATAAATAGTTCAAAGTTGACACTTTTGACTAGTCCAGTCATCTGATAGATTGAAGATATCTTAAAATCTATCATAAAGAAGGTTAGCCACATGCAAAAAGCAGCACCGTATTCTAGCACTCGTACCCGTCAGCTCGTTATCACTGCGATGTCGATCGCACTTGTCCTTGTTGCGACACTATTCATCAATATCAAACTGCCAATCGCTTCAAGCGGTGGTCTCGTTCATATGGGAACAGCGATGCTCTTTCTTATCGCGATTTTATTCGGTCCACGAACAGCATTGATTGCCGGAGCAATCGGTATGGGATTATTTGATCTTATCAGTGGATGGACACTCTGGGCTCCATTTACAATCGTAGCTCGAGGACTCCAAGGATATATTGTCGGGCGTATCGCCTGGTCTTCGCGATACAAAGGAGACAATCCAGGCTTAAATATTTTTGCAATGATTGTTTCTGCTCCCGTCATGCTTGCTGTTTACTATGTTTGTGAAGGTATTCTCTACAGCAACTGGGTCGCACCAGCCGCTTCAATTCCAGGAAACATCACACAAAATGTCGTCGGCATCCTCGTTGCGATTCCAGTCGGGATTGCTCTAAAGAAAACACGTTTCTTCCGTAGCTTCCGCTAAATCCAAAAAAACCGTCCGGCTCTCGTAGAGTCGGACGGTTTTTCATTTAGCGAATCGGTTGACCTTGTTCAAGTTCAAGCGTTTTTGCTGTTTCTGCATGAATCTGCTCGAATAGTTCCGGATGTTCGACGAGCGAAATCCCGTATGACGGAATCATCTCCTTGATTTTTGCTTCCCACGCCGGTAGTTCGGACGGAAAACATTTTCCGAGCACTTCGAGCATGACCGGAACCGCTGTTGAGGCACCTGGCGACGCCCCAAGTAAGGCCGCAACAGATCCGTCGGCTGCACTGACGACCTCTGTTCCGAATTGGAGTGTCCCTTTTCCTTGCGGTGTATCCTTGATGACCTGGACACGTTGACCAGCGACGACGACATCCCAGTCTTCCGTCTTCGCATTCGGGATGAACTCTCGTAATTCGTTCATCCGTTGCTCCGTCGACAAGAGGACTTGTTCGATCAGATACTTCGTCAATCCCATCTCTTTCGCTCCCGCAGCAAGCATCGTCAAGACGTTGTTTGGTTTGACGGATGCGATCAAATCAAGATTCGATCCTGTCTTGAGGAACTTCGGTGAAAAGCCAGCGAACGGTCCGAAGAGGAGCGATTTCTTTCCATCGATATACCGTGTATCCAAGTGCGGCACCGACATCGGTGGTGCTCCGACTTTTGCTTTTCCGTAGACTTTCGCATGATGCTGTTCGATGATCTCAGGATTTTTACAAACGAGGAACAAGCCGCTGACCGGAAAACCACCGATCTGCTTCGATTCCTCGATGCCTGTTTTTTGAAGCAACGGTAGACTACCGCCGCCACCCCCGATGAAGACGAACTGCGCCGTATGATGCTCAATCCGATGATCCCGTTCATTCTTCACTTTGACTTCCCAACCCCCGTCAACACGCTTCAAGTCCTCGACACCATGCTGGTAGTTGATCTCTACATCGTGCTGTGCGAGATATTCAAACAGGATTCGTGTCAACGCACCGAAGTTGACGTCCGTTCCTGAATCGATTTTTGTCGCGGCGATCGGCTCTGGTGACGTCCGACCGTTCATGATGAGTGGAATCCACTCGGCTAATTTCGCTGGATCCTCTGAATATTCCATCCCTGCGAACAACGGATTCGCTGATAGCGCTTCCAATCGTTTTTTCAGGAATTCGACGTTTTCCGTTCCTTCGACCATGCTCATATGTGGAATCGGCATGATGAATTCTTTCGGATTCGGCAAGACACCTTCCTTGACGAGATGCGACCAGAATTGACGCGACAGTTGGAACTGTTCGTTTACTTTCACTGCTTTACTGATATCGATCGAACCATCGGCGTTTTCCGTCGTATAGTTCAGTTCGCATAGTGCGGCGTGACCTGTTCCTGCATTGTTCCACTCATTCGAGCTCTCTTCCCCGGCACTCGCGAGTTTCTCGAATACCTTGATGTTCATCTCAGGCGCGAGTTCTTTTAACAAGACCCCTAACGTCGCGCTCATGACTCCGGCACCAATTAAAATAACGTCTGTTTTTTTAGGCATACTGCTCATGATATCCTTCCTATCCCCGTTGATATTATGGACTACCTGTCATGAAAAACTTCCCCCTCATGACGACAACTTACCTTTCCATTATAACCCTATCATAGCTTGCACAGAAAGGAACTTCTTTTACATTCAGAAATGTGCAAAAGCGATGATTCAGAATAAGAAGATGTTCGTTAGCCGGCACACAATCAGGCATGACTTTGACGAAAAACGGTAATCATATAACGAAAGTAAAAGGAGGAACACTTATGGCGACACGCTGGATATTCGGCAATCAATTGAATCACGATCTCCCTTTATTACAGGAAGCAAACAAACAAGACGACGTCATCCTGATGGTCGAAGCGACCTCGCGCTCCAAGTGGAAGACGTACCATAAACAAAAGCTCGTCCTCGTCTTCTCAGCGATGCGACATTTTGCGGAAGAACTGCGCGAGAAGGGCTTCACTGTCGATTACCGGGAAGCCGATTCGTTCGATCAGGCATTCCAGGCGCACCGGAAAGATCATGATCCGGATCATGTATTTTATACAGCGATCACGGACGAACCAATGCGCAAGGCGATGCATAAGTGGCAAGACGCTTTACCGAAGAAAATCACGGTCGAGGTTTGTTCCGACGTGCCGTTGTTTTTACTGACACAGGAAGAAGCGGTCGAAGCAATCGGCGACAAGCCATACAAGATGGATCGGTTTTATCGCAAACTGCGCAAGGAACGAAACGTTCTCATGAACGGCTCTAAACCGATCGGTGGAAAGTGGTCGTTTGACGCCGATAACCGGAAACCGGCGAAGTCCGGGACGACGTTTCCGGATCCCGTTCAGTTTCGTCCCGACCACATCACAAGGGATGTCATCGATAAGGTCGAGCGTGATTTTTCCGATCATCCAGGAGCACTTGATTCCTTTCATTGGCCGGTTACGCGAAAGGAAGCGATGCAGGCTCTCCATCGTTTCATCGAAGAGCGGCTTGAGACGTTCGGGACGTATCAAGACGCCATGCTGACCGGGGAAGATACGTTATCGCATTCGCTCCTGTCAGCAGTAATCAATCTCGGCTTACTGACACCGGAAGAGGTCATTCGTCAAGTCGAGGCAGCACTTGAAGAACAGGATGCTCCGCTCAATGCGGTCGAAGGTTTCATACGCCAAATCCTCGGCTGGCGCGAATACATGCGTGCCGTCTATCTAGCCGAGATGCCAGACTACGCTTCCGTCAATGTGCTACGGCATGAAGCGGATCTACCGGACTTTTTCTGGACCGGGAAGACGAACATGAACTGTGTCGCTGAATCGTTACGTCCTGTCGTCGAGCATGCCCATAATCACCACATCCAGCGCTTGATGGTGCTCGGGAACTTCGCCAATCTGTTTGCGATCTCGCCGCAACAGACAGCAGACTGGTTTAACGAGATGTACATCGATGCCTACGACTGGGTCGTTTTACCGAACGTCCTCGGAATGGCGCTATATGCCGACGGGGGAACGTTATCGACTAAACCGTACATCGCTTCGGCGAATTACATCCATAAGATGAGTGATTATTGCAAGGGATGTCCGTTTCATCAAAAGGACATGCTTGGCGAAGATGCCTGTCCGTTTAACGCCTTGTACTGGGACTTCATCGATCGGCATGAAAAACGCTTCGCTGATAATCAGCGGATGTCGATGATGTATCGGCAATGGGGAAAGCGCGATGCGGACAGCAAACGCGATATTCGAAAGAAAGCGAAAGCACTTCGGAAACAACTACAGGATGGTGCTTTCAATACACCATGAAACAAGCCGGTCGGATTAGATCCGACCGGCTTGTTTTGACTTACGCACTTTTTTGATTAGCTGCTTGTTGTTTCTTTTTCCGGAGGTGATATAGTCCAAATAATCCGAGGAACCAGACCGGTGTCAGCAACAAGGCTGGACGTGTATCGTCAGCAAACAACATGACGACGAGAATGACAGCAAACAACCCAAGCACGAGGTAGTTGACGAATGGTGTCAATGGTGCTTTGAATGTCGACGCCGCATGTAATTCCGGATTTTGTTTCTTGTACCGGAGATGGCAGACCAGAATCACACCCCAGACCCAGATGAAACAGATTGCACTAATCGTCGTGACGATACTGAACGCTTGTCCTGGTAACAGCTTACTGAGCAATGCACCGACCGAGACGACGATCGTCGAGACGAACAAGGCGTTTGCTGGGACATGGTTTTTATTCAACTTCGAGAACTTGTTCGACGCTTGCTGTTGATTTCCCAGGTTATATAAAATCCGACTCGTCGAGAACATCCCGCTGTTACACGCCGAAGCAGCGGACGTCAGAACGACAAAGTTGATGATTCCTGCTGCGAGCGGAATCCCGATCAGACTGAACGTCTTGACGAACGGACTTTCTGTTGCACTTAATCCTGTCCATGGGTTGATCATCAAGAGAATCAGCAAGGCACCGACATAGAAGAACAGAATTCGGAGCGGAATCTTATTGATTGCAGATGGGATGTTCTTCTTCGGATCTGCTGTCTCGGCTGCTGATACCCCAACGAGCTCGACACCGACATAAGCGAAGACGACCATCTGGAACGAGAGCAGGAATCCAGAAATCCCGTTTGGCATCCATCCATTATGTGACCAGAGATTCGACACTGTGACGGGACCGGCATCCGTTTTAAAACCAATGACGAGCAAGACGATTCCGACACCAATCAAGGCAAGAATCGTCACGACTTTGATCAAGGCGAACCAAAACTCAAGTTCACCGAACAATTTAACGGTCAATAAGTTAAAGCCAAGTAAAATCAAGAGCGCGAGTACGGCTGGAATCCATTGCGGGATATCAAACCAATACTTGACGTATACACCGACAGCGATGATGTCCGCCATTGCCGTCATGATCCAACAGAACCAGTACGTCCAACCGGTCACGAACGCGGCACGCGGTCCGAGATAATCTTCTGCGATATCCGTGAGTGACTGATAACCTGCTTTTGACAATAACAATTCCCCAAGTGCGCGCATAACGAAGAAGATTGCGATCCCGACGAGTAAGTAGGCAAAAATGATCGATGGTCCGGCGAGTTGGATCGCTTTTCCTGATCCTAAAAACAACCCTGTTCCGATCGTTCCACCAATGGCAATCAACTGTACATGACGATTAGATAAATCTCGTTTTAATCCTTGCTGTTCCAAACCTGAACTCCTCCTTATGATGGTTTCTCTACGCTTCAGACCGTTCTGTCGGTCCTGAAAAAAGAAAAAAGAGACTGGACGAATGTCCAATCTCAACAAAATCAAAGGAATAACCCATACACACCACTATGACATTCCATGAATGCCCGTCGCTGCATGTGATTACTCTTCTGTCCGTTTGCCTGAGATTGTGAACCCTTCGGCGCCGTGTCGACACGGTCTCTCCAGAAGCTGCTCCTGCCATAGTGTGACCCATGACAATCATAGCTTTCTCTTTATTTGATTATCCGATGCGTCGCTGCATCGATGAATTGTTTCTAATTTTAGTAATCTCGACAGCATTTGTCAACGCCTTTTTCAAAATCATTTTTCAATCTATGAAAAGGACTTTACCATCTTTTCCAGAAATCATACAGCACCACTTGATCATGAAAGGATGAAACATTCATGTCGACGATTTACTTGATTCGTCACTGTGAAACGACCGGTCAGGCACCTGATGCCCCATTAACACCTGGTGGAGAAGAACAGGCACGACGACTGTGCACGCAGTTACTTGAGCTTCCGATTACACATCTTATTTCGAGTCCGTATCGCCGTGCGCTCGATTCGATTCAACCACTTGCGACTGCCCTGAAACTTCCCATTACACGGGAGGATGCTTTGAAAGAACGACAGTTAAGTGCTGTTCCACTTGACGATTGGCAGGATCATCTCCGACAAACGTTCGTCGATCCAGACTATACGTGTCCTGGTGGTGAATCTAGCCGAATAGCAACTGAGCGTATCACGCGTGTCGTCGATGAAGCGTTGCAACAGCATGATGGATCCATTCTCGTGACACACGGGAATTTGTTGTCTTTATATTTGCATTCGATCGATCCAACATTTGGATTCCAAGAAAGCTTACAGCTCAAAAATCCGGATATTTTTAAGGTGACACGTATTCAAAAACAAACAATTATAGAACACTTGGTAGCCTTTTGAAATTCTATTTATCTTAGGCATATGAACCGATAGAATCTATTTTTTATTTATAAAAAGCATAAGAACTATCTATTTTCCCTTCGAAACGGCTTTATATTAAACGAATTGATAACAAAAATTAAGTAGTTTTAGATTCATGTATGAAGCGGAACTTCGAAAATCTGCTTAATCAATCAACAAGCCCTTCCGGATCACCGGAAAGGCTGTCTTTATACTTCATTATGAGCACCATAGCTATGGCGAAGGGCAAACAACAGTCGAATCAATGGTTCATGATAGCCGATAAACCATCCTTCTTCGATCCCGTTGATGATGGCCTCTTCTGTCATCCAAGCGACACGCTGAACTTCTTCTTCCTGTAGTGTCAGCGTCGTCAGATCCACTTCTTGTTCGACGAGATAATAATCATCAAAACCGATTTCAAACGGAATCGTCAGATGCGGACGGACGCCCGTAAAATCGATGTCGAGTCCAAGCTCTTCCGACAATTCCCGTTGCGCCGCCATCTGACTCGTATCCCCGCTGATCGCACTGCCCCCGACTGTCAGATCCCACATGTTCGGCCAACCGGATTTGAACGGTTGCCGTTGTTGGACGAGCATCTCTCCCTTGGCGTTAAAAACACAGACGTGAATCGTCATGTGATAATCGCCAGCTGTATGTGGCGTTCCCCGTGTCCAGAGCCGTCCTGTTTTCTTGCGATCTGCTGTGTATACATCCCACTGTTCCATCTTGCATCATTCCCCTTTTTAATTGATGAAAGACGAGTTATTCGAGCTTTCCTCCGCTTTGACGCAATCAATCGCGACGACGAGGGCGATCAATAATTCTTCCATCGCTTCATCTTCGACTTCAATCATGTACTGATCGGTCCAAGAAATCCACTTTTTCTGCACGCGACCAATCCGTTGTCCCTGTTGCAGGACTTCAAAATCGACATCCCACCAGTCGCCTGTGACTTCGAACTGATCCGAGTTGATTGTATAACGATCCTTGAAGAACGTGAACTCTTTGATGATTTCGAATGATTGTCCCACTGCTTCGACATAAACGACCGGACGGAAACTAAACGTTTTTTTCTCGATTTCAGCAACGACTTCTCCGTTTCGGTTCGTTACGGTGAAGGTCTTCGGTAATTTCATAAAACTTCCCTCAATGTGATACGCATCGTGTCCTTCTTCGTCCTGAATCGCAAATCGTCCACGCAAACTGAAGGCTTTTTGTTTCATATAAAGTGTATGCATACCGGTCTCCTCCTTTAATGTATAGTCTTATTTACGACATTACTGACAGAAAAGATTCAAAATCTGGAAATAGCCAGTTGGTGCAGTTTGTAACAGAAGCTTCAGTGGTATCAACTTACATAACACGAATCTACGGGAAAGAAGGAATTTTGATGTCTATCGATACGATTGTGCTCTTCATTTTACTCGCCATCGCCCTGTTGATCATCCTTGTTCCACCCCTCCTCTTTTGGCACGTCTGGCGCGCCGATCGTCGCCAACAAGAACATGCGGTCCTGCGCAACTTCCCCGTCCTCGGAAAGATGCGCTATATCCTCGAAAACATGGGACCGGAACTCCGCCAATACTTATTTCTCAACAATAACGAAGGCAAACCCTTCTCTCGCAATGAATATAAGACAGCCGTCCTTTCTGGCAAATATCAAAGTCGGATTCTTAGTTTTGGCTCGGAACGTAATTTTGAAGAAGCTGGTTTTTATGTACAAAACGCCCTCTTTCCAACGAATCGACAGGAATTACGGATCGATCAATCAGAACGTGTCGATACGCACATCTATCAGATTGATCGCGATGAACTGTTTACGCGGAAAGAACATCTCGTTGCCAAGCAAATCTCACCCTATCTCTTGAAAATGGAGGATGCACCGATCATTGGTGCGACGACGTGTCGGCACCCTTATCAAATCCAAGGACTGATTGGTCAATCGGCAATGAGTTTTGGTGCACTCGGTGACCGGGCCATTACCGCTCTCTCGATCGGACTTGGTCGTGCTAAAGGAAGCTGGATGAATACCGGTGAAGGCGGGCTATCCGACTTTCATCTCAAAGGTGATGTCGACATCATCTGTCAGATTGGTCCCGGGCTGTTCGGCGTCCGGACGGAGGACGGCGACTTTTCGTTCGACGAGTTTCAGAAAAAAAGTGAGTTACCACAAGTCAAAGCCTTCGAACTCAAACTTGCCCAAGGGGCTAAAACGCGTGGTGGACATTTAGAAGGCGCAAAGGTCACGGAAGAGATTGCTGCTGTCCGGAAAGTCAAAGTCGGTGTTGGCATCGATAGTCCGAATCGCTTTAACGAATTCACGACACCAGAGACGATGCTCGACTGGGTCGAACGTCTCCGTGAGATCGGCGGCAAACCGGTCGGGATTAAAGTCGTCGTCGGTAATCTCGAAGACATGCGGCAGTTGATTGCTTATATGGAAGAATCCGGTCGTCATCCAGACTTTATGACGGTCGACGGTGGCGAAGGAGGGACAGGCGCGACGTTCCAAGAACTTGCGGATGCTGCCGGCCTACCACTCTTTTCCGCTTTACCGTTCGTTCATCAACTTTTGACAGAAGCCGGTTTACGCGACAAGGTCAAAGTGTTCGCATCCGGTAAGCTGATCAGTGCTGATAAGATTGCGATCGCTCTCGCCCTCGGCGCTGACTTCGTCAACATCGCGCGTGGTTTAATGTTTAATGTCGGCTGTATTCAAGCCCAAGTTTGTCATACGAATCACTGTCCGGTCGGCGTTGCGACGACTGATCCGAAACTGCAGAAGGCGCTGATCATCGACGAAAAAAGTTTCCGCGTGACGAACTACATCATCTCGTTACGAGAAGGACTCTACAATCTGACGGCGGCAGCAGGACTCGTCTCACCGACGGAACTTCGCCCGGAGCACGTCATCTACAAGGATGAAGCCGGACACCTGATTCCGGGTCCTGACTGGATGAAGCAGCATATGGTACACCAATCTCTTTCCTCACGGTAACAAATAGCACTCACTTGCACTTTTTAACGAGAGCGCTTAAAGTGTATAGTTGATGAAATTCTTTAAACACACATGTGCATTACCTTAAGGAAAGGGTTTAATATACTATGAAAAAGAACTTTTGGCAGGACTTACCACGACCATTTTTCGTCTTAGCACCGATGGAAGACGTCACTGACGTTGTCTTCCGCCACGTCGTCGCAAAAGCGGCGCGTCCGGACGTGTTCTTCACGGAATTCACGAATACAGAAAGCTATTGTCATCCGAAAGGCAAACAGAGCGTCCGCGGACGTCTCGAGTTCACGGAGGATGAACAACCAATGGTCGCTCACATTTGGGGCGACAAACCGGAATATTTCCGCGAAATGAGTATCGGTATGGCAGAGATGGGCTTTAGCGGGATCGACATCAACATGGGCTGTCCCGTCCATAACGTTGCTGTTAATGGAAAAGGCTCTGGCTTGATCAATCGTCCGGAAGTGGCGGCTGAACTGATCCAAGCGGCAAAAGCAGGCGGTCTCCCAGTCAGCGTCAAAACGCGTCTCGGGTACACGAAGGTCGAAGAGTGGCATGATTGGTTGCGCCACATCCTCGAACAAGATATCGCGAACCTCTCGATTCACCTCCGGACACGTAAAGAGATGAGCGCCGTTCCAGCGCACTTCGAATTGATTCCGGAAATCAAGAAGTTACGCGATGAGATCGCACCACAGACGTTACTGACGATCAACGGGGATATCAACGATCGCCAACACGGGCTTGAACTCGTCGAGAAATATGGTGTCGACGGTGTCATGATCGGTCGCGGGATCTTCCACAACCCGTTCGCGTTCGAAGTCGAGAAAAAAGAACATTCGAGCCAAGAACTCCTTGATTTGTTACGTCTGCAGCTCGATCTGCACGATCATTACTCGGCTCAATTCGAGCCCCGTCTCTTCAAACCATTACGCCGGTTCTTCAAGATTTACGTCCGCGGATTCCGCGGTGCGAGTGAACTTCGGGTCAAATTGATGGAGACGAACTCAACGGACGAAGTCCGTGCTTTACTCGACGCCTTCGTTGAAGAAGAAGGCATTCACGAGGTCAACTCGTTTTCAATCTAACAGCAAAGCACGCCTCCTCGGCTTGAGGAAGCGTGCTTTTTCGTGTCACCAGCGTTCGACGGTTTGCCGCGTATCTGCACACCATTGTTCAAAATCAGACTGATGCGTCAGCGATAGGAAACGTCGTTTGCCGAGTCGCCGATCGAGACGCGCGATGCCGCGGATGAAAGGATGTGGATGAATGAGCGCTTGTTCAAACGCAAGATTCGGATACTCTAACAAATCTTGTTGCATCTCATAGTTCTCTAGATACCCGTCTTGTTTGACTTGTCGTTCGATCCCAGCCGATAACGCATGCGACTGTTCCAACCAGTCGGACTGCCATAACGCTCCGTCAGGTTTTTCCGGTAACTGTGCAGCCCGTAACGCGTAACGCCGATCGACTTCCCGTTCGAAGCGAAAATCGTCTGCTCCAAAAATCTCTTCTCCGTCAAACGTCACCCAGACACGACTGGGGTTATCTTGAATCCGGTAGACAGTTGCGCGAAAAGCGATTCGTCCTTGTAACGACGGGGCAAGCAGTTGCTCGACTCGCTTTCTGATGATGGAAAACTGCAAGCGATCCGTCCTTTCCGTCCGGCTAATGTGATTAGCCGTTCTTCATATGAAACGATTCCGCAAGCGTGAACGTCAACTCTTTTAACTCGAGACCACCGAGTGCAAAGTAGAGTTTTAAATAGTTATGTGGGTTGAAGACGAAGACATCCTTCGTCTGACTGACCCACTCACCGTTCGTCCCATTGAAGGTGAACGTCGCGACCAGCATGTTATTCGCAAACAGTGTCACCGGCATTTGCGCCAGTTCGCCGGCGTTCGAACGTGCCGTCAACGTGACCTGATACATCCCTGTCTCTTCTGCTGTGACAGCGAAGACATGACTGCTGCCCGTCGTCGTCGTGACGTCCGTTAACGGGAAGGCATCTCCACTGACGAGGCGCTGGTGCGAGACCTCTTGCTCTTCGAGTACCTCTTCTTCGACCGGTGCCCCGAGGACCTTGACGGGTGACGCCGTTCCCATCACACGATCCATGACCGGTGACTGCAGTAGGAACTGACAGATGTTCGCGGCACTGCGCAGTAACTCGGAACGTCGAAGTGTCCCGTCAGCAAGAGCCGTCAGCGTATCATCCTCGAACGGATTCATTCCTGGTTCGCCGACGACCATATAGAGATCGTTTTGCGAACGGACCATCGTTGCCGTTTGCTGACGGTTTGCTTCCAAACCTTCCGCATTGATTTTCGCCCACCAGTCCGTCATGACGATTCCGTCAAAGCCCCATTCATCACGTAGGATGCGCGTGTTCTGATCATATAAGCCGGCAGTCCAGATGCCATTGACGGCACCATACGTCGTCATGATCGAGTATGCTTTTCCGTCTTTGACTGCCATCTCGAACCCTTTCAGGTACAACTCACGTAACGCCCGTTCTGACACGATCGAATCCAGATCATGCCGGTGGAACTCTTGGTTGTTGGCACTAAAGTGCTTCAACGTTCCTGTCACACCCACACGGTGCATCCCGTCGAGTTGTGCCACTGCCATTTTTCCAGTCAGATACGAATCCTCCGAGAAATACTCGAAGTTTCGTCCGTTGAGTGGATGACGATGGAGATTCATCCCGGGTCCAAGCAATGTATCAATCTCGTTTTTCCGTAACTCAAGACCGGTCATCTCAAATAGATCGGCAATCAACGTCGTATTAAACGTCGAAGCCAGCAACGTTCCGTTCGGTAACGAGAAGGCTTTCGTTCCGATGTCCATCCGGATTCCGGACGGACCATCCGCGCAACATCCTGCTGGAATACCGAGCGCTTCGAGTTCTGTCGTCACGCCACCGAAGGCGCCCGCCGTTCCCGGAGTGACACGCGGTGAGTTCATCCCTTCCCCCCGAACGATTGCCGCGAGATCCGCATCCGTTAATTGATCGAGGAACGTCTCGAGCGTGACACGTTCTTCTTTGACGTCGCGTAACTTCCAACCGGCATCTTCTGCCTGTGTCCGTTCAACGGGACGCTCCTGTTGACGACGCTGTTCCGGATCGATCGTCCGCAGTGGTGTCGCTTCATATGTCACCGTATATCCCGTTTCGGTCGCTTGCGGTTTGATACGTTCAAACGCCGTCACCGGTGCCATGTTTTCCGTTAAGACGTCCGTGACGTCAAGCGTCTCAACGGAATGGCTTGCGACTGGAACCGCCGACCGGACGTCCGTCCCGAGATAGAGCTGATACGCGCCAGGTTCAATGACATAAGACGACTTATGCCCGGTAACGCCACTATCGTCATAACTCGCAAACGAGGCGAACGGTACGACGAGTGTGAGAGATTCTTGCTCGCCCGGTGCGAGTTCTTTTGTCTTTCCGAACGTCACGAGTTGACGCGTTGGGTTACCGAGTTGTCCTTGTGGTTTCTCAAGGTATCCTTGTATGACTTCCTTCCCGCTCGTCTGCCCGGTATTCGTCACTGTCGCTGTAATCGTCCAGGCATCAGCTGACGTCGTCACATCTGTCGCAAGGTTGAACGACGTATACGATAATCCGTAGCCGAACGGATACAAGACCGCTTCCGGTGCGAACGTCTCAAAATAACGGTACCCGACATAGATGTCTTCCTGATACAACGAACGATCAGCGTGACCGAAGTGGGGTGTTGACGGATAATCATCGAGTGAACGGACAATCGTATCCGGTAGTTTCCCGGATGGCGAGATGCGTCCAAGCAAAAGATCACTCAGCCCGGTGCCACCTTCCATCCCCCCTTGCCACGCGTAGAGGACAGCACTTGGCGCCGTCTCTTCGACCCAGCGCATATCGATGATGTTCCCGACGTTCAAGACGACGACGGTTTGTTTAAAGTGTGTCGTCACGAGACGGAGCATCTCCTGTTCCGTCTCCGTTAAAAAATAACTTCCTGGATCCGCTGTATTATCGCGATCTTCCCCAGCCGTACGACCGATCATGATCAAGGCAACATCGGAATCAAGCGCTGCTTGCTGAACGAGCGTCGCGTCAAGCGGCATCTCTTCTTGCGACCATGGCTCGGCTGCCCAGCCTTCACCTTGGTCAAACGGATGGTCTTCAAGCCATGTTTCGTACGCCTTGAGGACGTCCGTATTCAGTGTCACGTCTTCGCGCAACATGTCGAGTGGACTAACGAGGTTCGTGACGTTGACCATCCCGCCTGATCCTGTGCCACTTTTATAGTAGTTGAACTGGTTACGTCCAAAGACAGCGACCGTCGATGCAGGTTGCAACGGGAGCACACCATCATTGTGTAAGAGGACCGCCCCTTCCGCGACGGTTTGTCGTGCGAGTTTTGTATAGGCTTGCCAATCGAGCGTGTATGTCATGCGTCATCCACCTTTGTTAGTTAGTTTGAGAAAAAAGTCGTTTTAAGTCCTTCGCGATTTCGTCTAAGCTGTCTTCGGCTTGCGGATACAGACCGAGTTTATCAAGAAAGGCATGTTCCATCCCGCGGTAGTGGAGATAACGGGTCTTGACGCCGGCGCGCGCGAGCTTTTTCGCATACGCTTCCCCTTCAAGACGTAAGTAATCAAACTCCCCTGTAATGACGATTGCCTCTGGTAAATCGGTGAGCGTCGCGAACAACGGCGAGATCCGTGGATCCTTCGAATCACTTGCTTGGACATACCATTGCTCGAGAACACCTTCTTCATCTTGTAGCGACAAAATGATCCGTTCAAGTAACTCCGGTTCTGTTTGTCGGTCATACGCTTCAAGCGTCCAGTCATATTCCGAATTCGGATGTTCACCGACATTGACGACCGGATAATACAAGACTTGATAGCGGATATACGGCGTCGGGCGCTCGCGGTCGAGCAAACAACAGACCGTCGCCAAGTTCCCACCGGCACTATCACCGGCGACAGCGATCGCACCTGGATCAATCCCAAGTCGATCAGCGTGTTCGACTGCCCAATCGATCGCTGCATGACAATCTTCAAGCCCTGTCGGAAACGGATGCTCTGGCGCCAATCGATAACCGACCGACAAGACGGCGACGTTCCCTTTATCGGCTAATGCCTTACAGGGGTTCTCGACCGTCTCGAGCGTGCCACCGAAAAAACCACCGCCATGGAAATAGACGACGAGCGGGAGCGGACGCGCCGCTTCCGGACGATACAGCCGTGCTTCGATCGTGGTACCGGGTCTTGGGATCGCGAGGACGTCCGTTGAAATCTGCCGTGTCGACACGTCTTCGTTGTCCCACCCCATGCCGGCACGTGCCAGTTCGACTGGCGACGCCCCTTCTGGAATCGAGACCGATGGACGCTGCGTGAGGACGACCTCACGGACACGCGGATCGAGTGTCCCTGGAGTCGAGACGTCGGGAATCGGCTTATCGACGATTTCGAGTCCGTCTTGATGGATGGATGAACGATTTCGTAACGTTCGCAGTAAATCTTGCATCGAGGCGGTAGACAAATGGATCGCTTCCTTTCTGGTTAAACTGTTATCGAAAGCGCTTTCGATAACTGCTAAAAAAATTTCGAATGTCTCTTTTCCAAAAAAGAGACCGCTTACATCACAATATACCTGTCTTTGACAGGAGAAGCAAATATTTCACCTAAAAAAATCAGCGCAGTCGCCTGCGCTGATCCTCATCGTAATTGTTCTTGTGAAACGATCGTAAAGCCATCGATGACCGTGTCTTCCTCGACCTCGATCAACAAGCAGCGTTTCCCTTGATAGTTGACTTGTTTGACGTACTTCAAGTCTTGCGGACTGATCGCGATGTTTGCGACCTTCGTATTGATTTTAATCGATTTCGCTTCATAGTTCGGGACGATGTTACTCGCCTTCATCTCGTACGTCGGATCGTCAACGACCGTCTTGAACGCCCGTTCGACCTGCTCCGTGCTGACGTCTTCGACACCGCTTGCCTTGAGGACACGTTCGACTTCCTGAACGTCGAGCATTGGCACTTCTTCCTCATCTTGATCCTCTTCGACGACGATCAACTGATTGATGTTTTCATAGACACCGGCTAACGTCTTCGTATCCATCGATTCACCAACGACCGATTTGACGATTTCCTCGAAGATCGCTTTATCCTCATCTGCCGTAACGATCGGTTGACCGTTCAAGACGTTTTCAAGGAAGCCGAAATCTGGTTTATTCGGCTTACCTGCCGCATACAAGACATGATTGACGTCTGCCGCATTGTCGGTGAAGGTCGGGAAGAGGAATCCACCGATCGGCGACGCTAGTTTGATGACCGGATTGATGAATAAGTTCGACTTGAATTCGCGTTCGACAAAATCAAAGACGAGTGATTGTTTCGGTAACTCCGTCAAGTTAAGGCTACCGAGGATGAACGGCGTCGTATAGACGTCGTCATTCGGATCGATCTCTGTCTCATCCGCTTGGCGCTTCGTCGTTTTATAGTATTGTCCGCGAATGAACGTGACGACGAGATCATTCTCGTACTGGACGTCCTGAACCATCTTCAACGCCATCGTCTGCATCTGTTCGACCCAGTCCTCCGGCTCTTCCGCATACAGTCCTTCATAAAGAAGCTGTTGCGTATGACCCGTCTCCCCTTCTTCTGGATGCGTGAACTTGACCTCGAACAGCTTGACGTCGAGTTTTCCACCTAGTACCTTCTTGAAGTTCGCAAGGAACAGCTCCTGTTGCTCCGGATCAAGCAACGGAAACGGTCGGGCTTCCTCATGATAGATTTCGCTCGTCTCTTTTCGGATATAGACGTTGTAGATTTCATGGATTTTTAGTAAATCGGCATCCATCTTGAAGTGACGACGGATGTCGGCGATGTCTTTTTTATTCATGATACCAGCTCCTCGAATCATTAAAATCCTACTTCCTGAAAAGCGTACCATATGCGAGATGACCCGACATCTTTTAGAAAATCAATACGCGCGGAATGAATAAGCACGTGTGACGGGATTAACGATCTCATATTCATATTCTTGATGGGCAGCGCGAGCTTGCGCGATGCAATTTTCTAGTTCTTTTGTGTTGAAATAACGTTGTGCTTCCGTCAACGTGCCACTTACGACTAAAAATACGCCGAACACGATCAACCATCCTCTAATTCGTTCGTTCATTATGTAGTCTCCTTTCTTCTCCACCTAAATCCTAACATCAGACCCTTCTATATAATGACAAAAGTTTAATTTTAATAACATTTACACGATATTCATTTTTTCCTAAATGAGTGCTGCCATACTAAAAATTGTGAAGGGTGTCTTCACATCATCTCGTCTCATACATAGGAGGAATGACACGTGTTCAAAGCCATCAAGTCCATCGTCATCACTACGCTCGTCTGCCTGACCGCTTTCCAATTCGATACGACGTCTGTTTCCGCGTTACCATCGGGCATCTCATCGAAAGCGACGGCCCAGTCTCAACTCGATGCCTTAACGGTTAAAACAGAAGGCAGCATGACCGGTTATTCACGTGATTTGTTCCCGCACTGGAGCAGTCAAGGAAGCGGCTGTGACACACGACAAGTCGTCTTAAAACGTGACGCCGATTCATATGTCGGATCGTGCCCCGTTACATCCGGTTCTTGGTATAGTTACTATGACGGACTGACATTCACGAATCCATCTGACCTCGACATCGATCACGTCGTACCGCTTGCCGAAGCATGGCGCTCAGGAGCAAGCAGCTGGACGACGACGACACGTCAAGCATTCGCAAACGATTTGACAGGTCCGCAATTGATCGCTGTCTCCGCAAGCTCGAACCGTTCAAAAGGGGACCAGGATCCGTCGACATGGAAGCCGACACGGGCAGGTGCGAGCTGTGCTTACTCAAAAATGTGGATCAATACGAAGAGCCGCTGGAACCTCAGCTTACAGTCGAGTGAAAAAACAGCCTTACAAACGATGTTGAACACATGTACATACTAAAAAGGAGTCGATTCGATGGAAACGAAAACCTCTACCTTTACCGCCACGCATGGCGTGATGACGCAAGAAGTCGGTGTCATCAGCGGTGAACTCGAACTCCGGACGACCTGTCAGGAGGATGGAACGTTGGAACTGAAGATTGCTTATGTCGGAGCGATAGACGTCTATACGTTACCCGGAAGTTATCGTGTCCATGACGTTCGGGATCATGACGTCATCCATCAGATGCTCGTCAATGTACTAGAGCGAACATAATGAAAAACAGACGCTGTCCAAGTTAGTGGGCGGCGTCTGTTTTCGTTTTGCATATTCAAAATCAGATTGTCATTATTTACTAAATCGTATGCACTTATCTGACTACTTATCCGGTATAGTGAAAACAACATCATTATTCTTTCGGGAGGCATAAGTCATGCGAAACGTTTTGATTCCAACTGGCGTCATTTTAAGTGGTGCAGGTCTATACATGGCATTAGAGGGTCACGTGCCTGCATTACTCGTTACGGGCATCATCATGCTATTTGGTTGTGGTATCGGTATCATCACGAAAGCAAAGTCAGAGTAATCCATAAATCTAGTTAGGAGGACAACTATGATTCAACAGTTCATCAAGGAACAGCAGTCACACTCCATTATTGGAGGTTTTATCGCCAAGTCTGCCGACCCGATCCTAGCCCACGTCAATCCATCGCGTTTACAAGAAAAAGACCTCGTGGTATTGATTCAAGCTGATCAATCGATTATTGTCTCTTTCACTAATTCACAAGATCAATCAGATTGGACGCCACTATCACGAGAGCAGATTCATCGATCAAAAAGTATACTCGCACCTAAGACATACTATTTCAAAATTAAGCATGAGGAATATGCCGGAAACTATTTGATTTCACCAGATTTGATTGTGAACGATCAATTCAAGAGCGAAAAGGATTATTTAGAAGTTCTAACATCAACAACGAATGGATAACTTATAGCTGTTTTATGAAGACGATTTCGTCTTTAATCGGAATTCCCTTTTCATTGTATAACGGGATTTCCGGTTTTATTTTGCGTGCAAGGCCCACGGCATTTGGAATCACCTGCGATACTGTGTATCCCCGATGTTGATAGAAACGTATCGCACGTTCATTGTCGTTTGTCGTAACGAGTGTCAGCAAGTTGCATTGTTGCTGTGTTGCCTTTTCTTCTACCATTTGCATCAATTGTGAACCGATTCCTTTATTTTCTTCAAGACTATCCAGTGAAATGATTTCGCACGTCTGTGAAGTAATATGATAGGTGATTAGTCCAATGATTTCATAATCATCATTCGTAACATAAAATCCATCCAACAGACTGCAATCATGAACACCTGTTGACGTTACCATTTGTGAACTGCCCCAGTGCACAGTAAAAAAGTCTTTAATCTGACTACGTGTTTTCTGTTCTATAATCTGAATAACCATTATGTATACCTTTCATTTATATTTATTATGTTAATTGTGATATAAGGGTTAATCTTATTATTTAAAAAAGACCACCTCGAGTATCAGTTACTACACTTAAGGCGGTCATCTAAATACTGTTTATTTATGATAAGGCTCATTCCGATTAATCCGGTATGCCCGATAAATCTGTTCACAGAGGATCATCTTCATCAACTGATGCGGGAATGTCATCTTCGAAAACGAGATTGTATCGTTCGCCCGCTGCATCACTTCTGGTGCAAGACCAAGCGATCCACCGATGACGAAGGCAATCTTGCTCTTGCCATATGTCGCGAGTTGATCGAGTTCTTTTGCAAACTGTTCACTTGTCCGTTGTTTTCCTTCGATAGCAAGTGCAAGGACATGAACGTCCGGTCCAATTTTCGCTAAAATCCGTTCGCCCTCTTTTTTCTTTACTTGCGCCATCTCCGCTTCACTCAACTGCTCCGGTGCCTTTTCGTCCGCGACCTCGATTTCTTGGATCGAACAGTAGGCGCCAAGACGCTTCGTATATTCGGCGATGCCTTGCTTCAAATACTTCTCTTTTAGCTTTCCGACCGTAATGATGGTAATTTGCATCTTTTTTCTCGCTTTCTGACAGAAAATTCAGGAGTTATCCACAGAGTTATCCACAAATCCACATGTTGATATTTATTTTTTGCTTGACACAAGATATGTTGCCGGTGCCTCGCAGTATTCACACGTGATGTTTTTTTCTGGATTTAGCTGATCGAGAATCGGGTATTGTTCTGTTTCATCTACGATTTCGTCAAGTGCGAGCTCGACATGTTCTAAACAAACGTACTTATCCACAGGTGGTCTCCTCCTTTCACTTATCCACATTTATCCGATTCCAGTATAACAAATATCGACCTTCCTGACCGAAAAAGGCGCAGGTTTCTTCACTCAAAAAAACCATCCACAGGTCGGACCTGTGGATGGTTTTTCAAGTGATGCCTTACTGAACGGTTGGTGACTGAGCCGACAACTTCACATCTGCTGTCTGTTTTTCACCGCCTCGGTAGAACGTGACTTTGACTGTTTCACCGACTTTTGCATCCCGGTACAGTACACTTTTTAAATCGGCGAACGATGCAATTGCTTTTCCGTTGATCTCAACGATGACATCGTTTGCCTTCATTCCCGCTTTTTCGGCTCCGCTGTTACGTGTCAGACCGACGACGACGATTCCTTTCGTGACATCATCCGGTAATTTCAGACGATCTTCGCGATATCCGCTTGGGAATTCCTGCACGTCACGAATCTGAATCCCGAGCTGTGGACGAACGACTTCACCGTTTTGCTCGAGGTCACGCATGATTGGTAACGCTTCGTTGATCGGAATCGCAAATCCGACTCCTTCGACACTTGCTTCTGCAATCTTCATCGAGTTGATTCCGATTAATTGACCGGCTGTGTTGATGAGCGCTCCACCGGAGTTCCCCGGGTTGATTGCTGCATCGGTTTGAATGACTTCTGTATTAAAGTCTTGCTGTCCATCCTTATTCGTATCAACTGGAACCGTCCGTTCCTGCGCACTGATGACACCGCGCGTGACGGAGTTCGCGAAGATTCCGAGTGGGTTCCCGATCGCAAGCACCGTTTCACCGGCACGTAACGTATCCGAATCCCCCAGTTTTGCGACTTGTGTCACTTTCGATGAATCAATCGACAGGACCGCTAAATCGTACGTCGGATCTTCGCCGAGGACTTTTGCCTCGAGTGCTGTTCCGTCAGATAACGTGACAGACAGGCGGCTCGCCCCTTCAACGACATGGTAGTTCGTGACGACATACGCTTTATTCCCGTCTTTTTTATAGATGACGCCGGACCCTGAACCCGTTTCCTGATCGGTTCCTTGAAACGAGCTCTGAAGGTTCGTCACGCTCACGACGGCTTCCTTCGTCTTACCGACCGCACCGACGATGTCGGCTTCATCCTCTGTCGTCTGTGTCGCGGTCTGTTCCGTTGCCGTCGACGAAACCGGAGTCGGACTCGTCATCTCATCACGGACGAACGGCCACGCGATGAGGGCAATCAACAAAGCTCCGACGATTCCGCCGATCAGACCGACGAAAAAGGCTTTTCCGGCACCGCGACGACGCGGCGGTTCTGGTTGTTCTTCATATGGTTCACGATAAGGGCTGACCGGTTCGCTCGTTGCCGGCTGACGGGGCGGGAAGCCGCTCTCATCGGATGACTGTTCGTATCGTTCGGATTCGTTCCGTGGTTCTTCGGGTCGATCCATCGACATACGCCTCCTTTATGACTCTCTTTACACAAGTATACCCCCATCACGTGGCAAGTGAGCCAAATGTGGGGGTCTTTTGAGCATATTCAGTAATTTCCCATAATCAAAGCTTCAGGAGCGGCGTCGGAATGACCGGATCCGTGTCGAGAAGCTGAATCTTACTCAGATCGACATCACGGCTCGCGAGCGTCTGGGAGACACTCATCCGGGCGAGTTCCTTCATGTTGTTGTCCTTGCTCAAGTGGGCCATGTGGATGCGTTTCGTCCGGTCATCAAGGACCTCACTCATCGCGATCGCAGCGTCTTCGTTCGAGACGTGTCCGTAGTCGCCAAGGATCCGCCGTTTGACGCTCCATGGATAATGTCCCATCTGAAGCATACCGATATCATGGTTCGCTTCGAAGATATAGGCATCAGCGCCCCGAATGACACCTTTCATCCGGTCCGAGACGTATCCGGTATCCGTGATGTGTGCCAACCGTTTTCCTTCATGAGCGAACTGGAAGAACATCGGATCCGCTGCATCATGACTGACGTTGAATGATTCGACTTCGATGTCACCGAACTGCTTGATCTCTCCGACTTCCCAGAGGAACTTCAGCGCCGGGTCGATCTTACCAATCTTCGCTTCCATCGCCGCCCACGTCTTTTCATTGGCATAGAGCGGGATATTGTACTTGCGTGCCATGATGCCGACGCCTTTGATATGGTCGGAGTGCTCATGGGTGACGAACAGACCGTCGATACCCTGCGGCGACCGGTCGATCTGGTCGAACAAGGCGAGCATCGCCTTGCCGGTCAGTCCCGCGTCGACGAGCAAACGAGTCTGTTCACTTTCGATATAGAGGGCGTTCCCCGTCGAGCCACTGGCCATGACGCTGTAGTGTAGGCTCATCGTGCATTCCTCATTTCTCTGAGACTGTATCCAATCGTTCGACGGTCTGGACACCGCCGTCAATCGCATTGACGAAGTAGACTTCCTCGTTGTCGAGCTCGATTTGCCACGTCGGCGGCAGGATTTGAACGGATTCCGTGCCTTCCGTGACGAGACAGAAATATCCGAGCTTATGACTCGTCAACCGTTTCGATGCCGGGAACAAACCTTGCTCCGACAACTGGACGATCGCTTCACTTGCCGATAACAACGTCACGTCCTGTGCTTGCCGGACGACCTTGTTCAAGTGGCGTTGTTTGTAGCTGACGATTTCCTTCGCATCGTTGAGTTGCAAGACGAGCAGGGACGGTCCGATCATCGCATCGTCCTCACGCGACTGCTGTGGTGTCGAATAGAGCGGCTGTCCCTTATACGTCTGAACGAATGTCATCTCCTGATACTTACTATCATACTTCCAAAATGTATATTCGGCACCATACCGAACGGACGCTTGAACGAACGATGAAGCGGAATCCCGCATCGTCTTCGTTTCGAGTCGATACGGTTTCGTCAACCGGACCGACCACTCGACATCATTCTTGACGGAGGCGACTGCATCCTGAATCGGTGAACTTGCAAGTGGCGCCAGCGTCCGCGCATCGACTTCGGCCGTCAAATAACCAATGTCACGCGTGACCGGTTGCAGTTTCTTCTCGTCGATGTGACGATCCTTCAAGATCGATTTCCCGGTCGCACTTGTCGCAACGATCCGCGGCTCGACCATCCGGTCCATCAATTGAATGGCGAGGTAGACGTTCAGGATCAAAAAGGTCAGCATCAATAAGGTCTTCGCTTTACTCCAGTCCATTCGTCCTCACCCCTCATTCCCGACAGCTTGATTGATCGATTGCCAAACCCCATCGACCTTGATGAACCACGTCGGCTCAAAGACAGCGTAGCGGCTCGTTGAAATTTTATACGTCATCTCATATCCGACCCGGATCCCACTGATTTCTTTTAAGAGATCGGCGCGTCTTAAACGTTCAAGAACCGTTTCAACAGCCGGCACCGTCTCTTCCCGAAGGATCAACTTCCGCTTCGCTCGAAGCATGCTGCGGCTGAGCGACCGGACTTGATTTTCTTCATACATGATCTTCAGTGTCGCGAGATCGAACTTCGTCTGTTCGAGCAACGGACCGCTCTCCCCGAACACCGGATACCGGTTCAAGTACAACCGGAACGTCGCCGTCTGTTCCTCGCCCTTCTTACTCATCTGATCGAAGTAATAGCGGAAACCACTCCGTTGTGTCTCTTGATCAAGCCAGCCTCCATGAATGTTGACGTAGCTGACGAGCGTGCTGTAATCAACGGTCGAGCTTTGGGTGTTCGGCGATAACGTGTTGAAGCGATAGACATTGTAGTTTCGGTCGTACGTCGAGACGCTGACGCCATCCGTCAAGACGTCGAGATCATCGCGACTCTTGATTTGCTGGACGTTCGAATTTTCGGCAAAGAAGGCACTCCGGATGCGATCGAGTGGTTGCGGCGATTGCCCGACCTCGTCATAGACGAAGACTTGTTCCAGCCGTGTCGTACCACTCGCGACATACGTATAATCGCCCCCTTTGAGTTCGACGCGCGTCATCGGTTTTTTCTTATCGTACGCGAACAGTCGTTTCAGAACCGTCTCATCGCCGACGAGTTTAAAGTCCTTTAGGCGCCCCGTCGCCGACTCAAGACGGAGAATCGGACCATCGTAATCGAGGAGATAGAGCCGTTTGATCGGTTCTGAGAACGCGATCTGTTTTTCTCCGAGTAACTCCTCAAGCATCGTTGCGCTGATCGGTGTCGGAAAAATCATCTCGACGCTCCGCTCGCCGACCGGGATGTTCTTTGCTTTATCCGTCAGGACAAGGACCCCGATATTGAACGATGCACCGATCCGGTTGAGGAAGGTCCGCCCGATGATTTGCGTTTGGTACGTCCCTTCCTGATCCGAATAGACAAGTAATTCCGGATTAATCAGCTGGTTGCTTTCAATCGTCTTTGAGGCATCGATCTCGTTGAACGAGACTTGTTCCCGCTCGATCGATTCACTGCTTGGATGATAGGTCCAGAGCATCGCTGTCTGAGCGATCGAACCGGCGACGAGCAGGACGAGTAACAGCGAACTCCAGTGTTGTTTCTTCATCCGGCATCCACCTCTTCGATCACCTCATACGGAAGCGTGAAGTAAATCGTCGTACCGCGTCCCCATTCGCTTTCTGCCCAGATGTCGCCACCGTGAGCCGAAACGACATCTTTCGCGATCGACAGACCAAGACCGGTGCCGCCGATTTTACGGGCACGGGCTTTATCGACACGATAGAAGCGTTCGAAGATTTTTTGGAGATTCGCTTTCGGGATTCCGACACCTTCATCCTTGATGCTGATGACGATCCGTTTTGCCCGGAGCATCGTCCGGACGGTTATTGTCCCGCCTTCCGGTGAGTACTTGATCGCGTTCGTCAGGATGTTATCTGCGACCTGAATCAATTTATCCTGATCCCCACGGATATAGACTTTCCGCTTCATGATCTTACGACGGAAACGAATCCGTTCCGGCTTCGTCATGTCATGGCGATCGAGAATCTCATTCAAGAACTGAATGTAATCGAAGCGGACTTTGTTCATCTTATATTCCTTACTGTCCATCTTCGACAGTTGTAAGAGATCGGTGACGAGGCGGATCATTCGCTCGGTCTCATTTTGTGTCGTCTCAAGGAAACGCGGTGCGAGTTCCTCGTCCTGATAGGCACCTTCTGCCAAGGCTTCGAGGTAGCTGCGCATCGTCGTCAGTGGTGTCCGGAGCTCGTGACTGACGTTCGCGACGAATTCACGTCGATCCTGTTCGACCTGCTCCTGTTCCGTGACGTCATGTAGGACGACGATCATCCCGGTAATCGGTCCACTGTGTTTCTTGACGGGCGAGAAGAATGCCCGGACGAGGAACAGTTCGTCCTCACTACTGAAATCGAGCAGACGCGGTGGCATCGTGCCGTCTTCCGGAATCATGAAATCGTCACCGAGTGCCAGTAGGTCCTTCAAGTTCGTTCCGACGACGCTCGCATCGTCAGCGCCGACGATATCCTTCGCTTGATCATTCATCAAAATGACGCGCAGCGTCCGGTCCGTCGCAATCACGCCGTCGGTCATGTTCTCGAGGACACTCGTCAACTTCCGCCGTTCGGCTTCCGTCGTCGCGTTCGCTTCGAGCAGCTCATCCGTCAATTCATTGAACGAACGAGCAAGTTGCCCGATCTCATCATCCGAATAGACCTTAACCTTCCGCGAGAAGTTCCCGCGTCGCATCTCGATCGCTTGACGCCGCATATCCGAAATCGGACGCGTGATCGTCCGCGACAGCAAGACTCCGAGAATCGACGTGATGACGAGGGCGATGACTGTTCCGGTCGCCAAAATCCGCGTGACCTGTTGCATCTGCGAATAGATCGACTCCATCGAGGCACGGACATAAATCATCCCGGTCGTCACACCGTCTCGTTCCGAGGTGACGGGTACGGCAAAGATCCGGATCTTATCTTCTGATTCCGGATCGAGTACGGTGTCCGTCCGGGTCGAGCTCGTTGCCTGCGCTTTTTTAATCAGTGAATTCGTCGCCCGTTGACCGACCGCCGACTGGTTCTCGTCATCCGATGTCGCTTGGATGATCGAGTCCTGATCGATAATCTGGACTTCGAGGATGTCGTTCCTTGAGGTGGAGCCATTACTAAACTCAGACAGCAGTTGCCCTAATGATTGGGACAACTGCCGTTTGGAGGCTTCATCATCGCCTGTTTTATCGAATTCCTTCCCGACGTTATAGGCGACAAGACCTGCCCGGTCCTCGACCGACTTCGAGAAGTTCGTAATGTACTGCTTTTCAAGGGAACGAACGAAGTAGACACCAATGACCTGCATCGCCACTAAAATCAATAAGGCATAGATGACGACAAGCTTCCATTGGATGGATTTAAAGAAGTTCGTTCCTTTTAACATCGTTATTCATTCTCCCCGTCTTGGAGATAGTAGCCGACCCCACGACGCGTCATGATATAGACCGGCGTACTTGGGTTATCTTCGACTTTTTCACGAAGACGGCGCACTGTCACGTCGACTGTCCGGACGTCACCAAAGTAGTCATAGCCCCAGACCGTCTGCAACAAATGCTCACGCGTCATGACTTGACCAATGTTTTTCGCGAGGTAATGCAACAATTCGAACTCACGTTGCGTCAGCTCGATCTTTTGATCCTTACGCGTCACTGTATGTGAATTCGTATCGATATACAGTTCTCCGACTTTGAGTGGACCTGGTCCAACCGGTTGTGGTGTAGCTTCCGGACTCGTATTGCGCAAGTGGACTTTAACGCGGGCGAGTAACTCACGTGAGCTGAATGGCTTCGTCACGTAATCGTTCGCACCAAGCTCAAGACCAAGTACCGTATCAATTTCAGAATCCTTTGCTGTCAGCATGATGATTGGAATCTTCGACGTCTTCCGGACTTCCCGGCAGACCTCCATCCCGTCCATCAACGGGAGCATGATATCAAGTAACATCAAATCCGGTTTGAACTCCTCGAATTTTTCTAATGCCTCCACGCCGTCGTTTGCGATCGCGACCTGGTAGCCTTCTTTTTCTAATTTAAACTTGAGTATATCTGCAATCGGTAACTCGTCATCGACGACTAGAATTTTACGTTCCGTCACTGGGTGTGCCCCCTTAAAAATTTCTATTCAATCTATTTTACCTGTTTTTTCGGCATATAGAAAGGTGGCGACGGAAACTCCCGGCGCCACTCGCTCTACTGTTCGTCGTCTCACAGGAGAGGTTCCACGTGAAACACTGTATTCAGTATACCTGTTTTTGCTTCCGTTTGTGAACCATTTCGCACAAAAAACAGCCTCTTGCAGGAGGCAAGAGGCTATTGAGACTTATGCTTCTTCGTAGAGATCACGCAAGACGACGGTCTGTTCACGACCCGGTCCGACCGAGAACGTGACGAGCGAGATACCTGTCAGATCCGCGATCCGCTTGACGTAGTTCTGTGCGTTCAACGGTAGATCTTCAAAGCGACGGACACCTGTGATGTCCTCTTTCCAGCCTGGAAGCTCTTCGTAAACTGGGACACATGCTTCAAGATCACGGAAGCTTGCTGGGTACTCATCGATCTGTTTACCATTGAATTCGTACGATGTACAGATCTTCAACGTTTCGAGTCCTGTCAGAACGTCGATCGAGTTGAGCGAAAGATCCGTCAACCCACTTGTACGGCGCGAGTGGCGAACGACGACAGAGTCGAACCAACCAACACGACGCGGACGTCCTGTCGTCGTCCCGTATTCACGACCGACTTCACGGATTTGATGACCGATATCATCAAACAATTCCGTTGGGAACGGACCGTCACCGACACGTGACGTGTACGCTTTACAAACACCGACGACATGGTCAATTCGGGCTGGACCGACACCAACACCTGATGCAACACCGCCAGCTGATGCGTTCGATGATGTAACGAACGGATACGTTCCATGGTCAAGGTCGAGTAAGACACCTTGTGCGCCTTCAAACAACACTTTTTCACCGTGATCAAGGCTATCGTTGACGACGACGGATGTATCACAGACATATTTCGCGAACCCTTGTCCATATGCATAGTACTCTTCGAAGATATCGTCGAACGCGATTGGTTCAGCGTCATACATCTTCGTGAACATGCGGTTCTTTTGGTCGAGAACGATCTTTAACTTCTCAGCAAACGTTTCTTTGTCGAGTAAGTCTGCCATCCGGATTCCGATTCGTGCGGCTTTATCCATGTAGCACGGTCCGATTCCTTTTAGCGTCGTTCCGACTTTTGCGTCGCCCTTCGCTTCTTCTTCTAACTGATCCTGCAACTGATGATACGGCAAGATGACATGCGCCCGATTCGAAATTAACAAGTTATCCGTTGAAACACCACGATCGTGCAGATACTTCAATTCCTTGACGAGTGATTTCGGGTTGACGACAAGACCGTTCCCGATGACACATTTCTTATCCGAGTAAAAAATACCTGATGGGATCAAGTGCAATTTGTACGTCTCGTTATTGAATACGATCGTATGTCCTGCATTGTCTCCACCTTGATAACGTGCAACGACGTCAGCTTGTTTTGAAAGAAAATCGGTGATTTTCCCTTTTCCTTCGTCGCCCCACTGTGTTCCGACTACTACTACTGATGACATCTTATCATCCACCTCCACGTACGATTCAAAACCACGACTAAGTGTAACGCGATAAAAAAAAGAAGTCAACCAAATACCGAACAATTAATTGTTACAATTCTCTTTCGTTCGTTTAATTATCGTTTTTAGTGAATAAACTGAGAATCTTTAGGTGAAAATAAAAAAAAGCTACGTTTTGCCTCCGATTCATCGAGGGCAAGACGCAGCTTGGATTAAGCAGGTGGCGCGTACGAGTTGCTTGGCTCGAGATCCACGAACTTGTTGAATTCTTTTCGGAAGGCGAGCTTGACGGTACCGGTTGGACCATTCCGCTGTTTCGCGATGATGATCTCAATCGTATTCGCATCTTCCGTTTCTTTATTGTAGTAATCATCACGGTACAAGAAGGCGACGATATCGGCATCTTGCTCGATCGCTCCCGATTCCCGGATATCCGACATC
This sequence comes from Exiguobacterium sp. RIT341, assembly GCF_000632205.1. Classification (NCBI taxonomy): domain Bacteria; kingdom Bacillati; phylum Bacillota; class Bacilli; order Caryophanales; genus Exiguobacterium; species Exiguobacterium sp. RIT341. The sequence continues at coordinate 26,775 of NZ_JFYW01000010.1, read as the reverse complement.
ATCGGTCGCTTATCTTGACGACTCTCCACCCCACGCGAGAGCTGCGATAAGGCGATGACGGGGACTTCAAGTTCACGCGCGAGTGATTTCAAGGAACGGGAAATTTCCGAAACCTCTTGTTGACGGTTGTCGCTAGAGCGACCATTCCCTTGAATCAACTGCAAGTAATCGATCATGATCATCCCAAGACCATGCTCCTGCTTCAAACGACGGCATTTCGCCCGGATATCATTGACCCGAATACCTGGTGTATCGTCGATGTAGATACCGGCTTGAGACAAGTTACTCATCGCAAGCGATAACTTCCCCCAGTCCTCTTCTTCGAGTTGACCCGTCCGCAGACGCTGCGCGTCGACGTTTCCTTCGGCACAGAGCATCCGCATGACGAGCTGTTCGGCACCCATCTCAAGACTGAAGATGGCGACGTTCTCGTCAGCGCGTGTCGCGACGTTTTGCGAGATGTTCAAGGCGAACGCGGTCTTCCCGACCGACGGACGTGCTGCGACGATGATTAAATCGTTGCGCTGGAAGCCGGCCGTCATCTTATCGAGATCCTGGAAACCGGTCGGAATCCCCGTCGTCTCGCCGCTTTGCTTATGCAATTTATCAATCGTTGCATAGGCACTCGTCAAGACGTCCGAGATCGGGATGAAGCTCGCGCTTCCTTTTCCTTGTGATACTTCGAGAATCTTCCGTTCTGCCTCGTTCAGCAGGACATCGACCTCATTTTGCCGTTCGTATCCATCAGTGACGATCTCGCCTGCCGTCCGAATGAGACGCCGGAGCGTCGACTTCTGGTCAACGACGTTGACGTAATAATTGATGTTGGCTGCAGTTGGTACCCCTTCTGCCAGTTCCGCTAGATAGGGTAGACCACCAATCTCATCTAGAATCCCGAGCGTACTGAGCTCGGCTGTCACCGTAACGAGGTCGATCGCTTCGCCTCGGTCGGACAGTACGAGCATCGCTTCAAAGATCCGTTGGTGAGAGGCACGGTAAAAGTCCTGCGGTAACAGACGTTCCGATGCACTGATCAAACGATCCGCATCAATCATGATCGCCCCTAGGACGGCTTGTTCTGCCTCGATGCTTTGGGGAGGCATATTTTGCATGACTTCACTCATCACCGGTCCCCTTTTCTACTCACGCCTCTTTGACCTGAACGTTCAGTGTCGCTGTCACTTCGTTGTGTAACTTCAATGGTACCTTCGTAAAGCCAAGTGCCTTGATCGGGTGCTCGAGCTCGATTTTGCGTTTATCGATCTTGTAACCCATGCTTTTAAGTGCTTCTGCGATCTGTTTACTTGTGACTGATCCGAAGACACGACCGCCTTCACCGGCTTTCGTCGAGACGACGATCGTCTCTTTTTCGATTTTTTCTTTTAACGCTTGCGCATCAAGCAAGTTCTGTTTCGCTTCTTCTGCTGCTTTACGTTCGTGTGCTTCATGTTGCTTCAAGTTGCCAGTCGTCGCAGGGCGCGCCAACTTTTTCTTGAAGAGTACGTTATTTGCATAAGCATCGGCCACGTCTTTGACGTCTCCTGCTTTCCCTTGTCCTTTTACATCCTGTAAGAAAATAACCTTCATTCTGATTCCTCTCCTTTTGTCTCATCTTCTAAATATTGATCGATTGCTTTACGCAACGCATCCGCCACGGTGACGACTGATTCTGACATCTGTGTCGCCGCGTTCGTCAAGTGACCGCCGCCACCGAGCGTCTCCATGATCAACTGAACGTTGACATCCCCAAGCGAACGGGCGCTAATCGCCGTTCGTCCGTCTTGAAGTTCCGCGATGACGAAAGCGGCGCGAATGCCTCGAAGCGATAACAATTGATCGGCTGCTTGCGCGATCAACACTTGATCGTGAATGACGCCTGGCTCTGCTGTCGCAATCGCCATCCCTTCCGTATAGACTTCGGATCGCTCGAGGATATGTGACTGCTCGACGTACGTCTCAAGATCCTGACTGAGAAACTCTTGTACGAGCACTGTGTCAGCACCTTGTGAGCGTAAATAGGATGCAGCATCGAACGTCCGAGAACCGGTCCGCAGGGCAAAGCCTTTCGTATCGACGATGATCCCAGCGAGTAACGCCGTCGCTTCAAGCATCGCCAGTTTCTGATTCGTCGGTTGGTACTCGATCAGCTCGGTGACGAGCTCTGATGTCGAAGAAGCATACGGCTCAAGATACACGAGAACCGCATCTTCGATGAAATCTTCGCCCCGACGATGATGATCAATCACGACCATATGCTCGAATCGGTCAAGTAATGCCGGTACGACGACAAGTGACGGTTTGTGTGTATCGACGACGACGAGTAACGTCTGATCGTCGATCAATTGATCAGCTTGAAACGCATTGACGAATCGTGTCTCGAGTTGTGGTACTTCGGCAATCTCATCCATCATCCGGCGAATCCCGCGTCCGATTTCTTCCGGTGGTAAGACGATATGTGCTTCCTTATCGTTCATTTCCGCAAGCTTCAAAATGCCAATTGCTGATCCGAGTGCATCCATGTCTGGATTTTTGTGACCCATGATCAGGACACGGCTCGATTCCTGCATTAAGTCACGAAGCGAGTTAGCGATGACCCGGGCCCGGACGCGCGTCCGTTTTTCCGTCGGATTCGTCTTGCCGCCGTAAAAGCGGACCTTCCCGTCCCGCTTGATGACGACTTGGTCGCCTCCTCGTCCCAGCGCAAGATCGAGACTCGACTGAGCCATCTGACCAAGCGCCGGAATCGGGTCACTTCCGCAACCAATTCCGATGGATAACGTCAACTGGACGCCGCGTTGACTCGTCTCTTCCCGAACCGTATCCAGAATCGTAAACTTCGATCGTTCGAGAATCCGTAGATTCTCTTCTGTCGTAACGATGAAATACCGATCGGACGCGGTCCGCTTGATATACGTCCCGTGTTCCGCTGCCCAGTGATTCAACAACTGCGTGACCCGGCTGTTCAGTTCACTGCGTAACTGATCCTCGATGCCTTGTGTCATCTCATCGTAGTTATCGAGATAGATGACACCGATGACCGTCTGATTATCGACGAGTTGTTGTTCAACTTGTGCTTCTTCCGTCATATCGAACAGGTAAAAGGTCCGGTTCTCATGATTCGAAAAGACACGATACACGGCATCGCCGATTTCAAGCGTCGCTTGATCCTCATTCGTCGCGACCATTTCGATGAATAAGGGATCGAGCTCATTGAGCGTCTGTCCCATTGCTACATCATCAAAGATATCCCGCATCGGATCATTGAACCAGGTGACAAGCGTTTCCTCATCGTATAACAAAATCCCGATTGGCATGTTCGTCAACGCATCTTGTCCTGTCTCCTCGACTTGCATCGAGATTCCGGCGACGTACGTCTCCCATGCCCTGCGTGCACGACGTTCTTCAAATAGGTGCAATCCGAAGAGGAGGGCAGTCACGACGGCTCCGATGGCAGAGATGACCGGTTCGCGGACAGCGACGACGAGAAGCAGACCGACGATTAATAGATACGGAATGAAGCGAACGATACGTCGTTCGCGTTCCGGTGATACTTGTTGACCTGACTCCATCGTGTCCTCCTTATATGCTCTATAGGGTTAATTAAAATTTTTAGTAACTTGTTTATTATAACCGAAAAGCAGGAGGGGATGAAAGAGAAGCGAAAAAAAGCACCATCCTCACGCTTGAGGATGGTGCTACGAAATCAGTCAGCCACGTATGGAATTAAAGCCATTTGACGTGCGCGTTTGATTGCGATTGTAAGTGGACGTTGGTATTTCGCTGAAGTACCAGTCACACGACGTGGAAGAATCTTACCGCGTTCCGAAATGAAACGTTTGAGAAGTTCTACGTCTTTATAATCGATATGAGTGATGTGGTTCGACGTGAAGTAACATACTTTACGACGACGTTTTCCACCTGGACGACGTGCCATGTGATTAACCTCCTTTTTAACTTGGATTTTTCAGGACGATTTCCTTAGAACGGGAGATCGTCGTCTGAAAGGTCGATCGAACTACCGCCGCTGAACGGATCAGCGCCGAAGCCCGAATTCGATGAAGCGGGTGCTGGCGAGGAAGAGTTGTTCTGCTGTTGCTGTGAACCCCATCCTGCAGCATTCCCGTTTCCACCAGTTGATGAAGCGTAGCCTTCGCTACCATCCGAAGAACGGCTCGCGTTACGTGACTCAAGGAAGCGGACGCTATCAGCGACGACTTCCGCACGGTAACGGCGTTGCCCTTCTTTATCGTCGTAGCTGCTAATCTGGAGGCGACCCTCTACACCAGCAAGACTACCTTTCTTCAAATACTGAGCAACGTTCTCTGCTTGCTTGCGCCAAACGACGCAATCGATGAAATCAGCTTCTCGCTTCCCATCTTGCCCTGTGAAAGGACGGTCACATGCGAGTGTGAATCGCGTTACCGCAATCCCGCTCTGCGTATAACGCATTTCCGGGTCACGAGTTAACCGACCGACTAAAACGACGCGGTTAATCATCAGAATCACTCTCCTGTTTCAGCTTATTTCTCGTCTTTTGTGATCATTAAGCGAACGATATCGTCACTGATCTTCATGAGACGGTCAAGTTCTTTTGTAGCTGCTGGTTCAGCAGTCACGTTAAGAAGAACGTAGAACCCTTCACGCATATCATTGATTTCGTAAGCGAAACGACGTTTACCCATTTCAGTTGTTTTATCAACTGTACCACCGTTATCAGTGAGGACTTTGTTAAAACGCTCCACTGTTGCTTTGCGTGTTTCCTCATCAAGTTCCGGACGGATGATGTAAAGTACTTCGTATTTACGCATATCTGTCACCTCCTCTTGGACTGGCGGCTCGAATGTTCGAGCAAGGAGCAATAATTCATTACTCACATTCGTTAATACTACCAAAGTATTTTGCTTTATGCAATAACGATTCGTTTTCGATTAGACGTTGAAGCGGAATGTGACGACATCGCCGTCTTGGAAGACATATTCCTTACCTTCTGAACGGTAACGACCTTGTTCCTTGACTGTCGCCATGTTACCTGCAGCTGCTAGATCTTCGTACGAAACGACTTCTGCACGGATGAATCCGCGTTCGAAGTCCGAGTGGATGACACCCGCACATTGTGGAGCTTTCATGCCTTTTTTAAACGTCCAAGCGCGTACTTCTTTTTCACCTGCTGTGAAGTATGTCGCAAGACCAAGCGTGCTGTACGCCGCATGGATCAATTGATCAAGACCCGACTCTTCGATTCCGAGATCGACGAGGAACTCTTGACGCTCTTCCGGCTCAAGCTCTGCAATTTCTTCTTCGATCCGAGCACAGATGACGATGACTTCTGCGCCTTCTTTTGCTGCGAATTCACGGACGAGACGCACGTTCTCATTGCTGTCTGCATCTGCGACTTCATCTTCGCCGACATTCGCGACGTAAAGCATCGGTTTCATCGTCAACAATTGGAAGTGTTTGACGAGTGCTGCTTGATCTTCGTTCAATTCAGCGAGACGTGCTGGTTTCTCATCTTCGAGCAACGCTTGCACGATTTCAAGTGCTTCAAGCTCAGCCGCTGCGTTTTTATCGCGCGACTTGACTTGTTTTTGGACACGCTGAATCCGTTTTTCGACCTGCTCAAGATCTGCGAGGATCAATTCGAGGTTGATCGTCTCGATATCATCGATCGGTGAGACTTTTCCGGCCACGTGTGTGATGTTTTCATCTACGAAACAACGCACGACCTGACAGATCGCATCTACTTCACGAATGTTCGCGAGGAATTTATTTCCGAGCCCTTCCCCTTTAGACGCACCTTTTACGATACCGGCGATATCCGTGAATTCGAATGCTGTCGGGATCGTCTTTTTCGGGTTGACGAGTTCTGTCAATTTCCGAAGACGTGCATCTGGTACTTCAACGACACCGACGTTCGGGTCGATCGTTGCGAACGGATAGTTCGCTGCCTCGACACCTGCTTGTGTGATGGCGTTAAAAAGTGTTGATTTTCCTACGTTTGGTAAGCCAACGATTCCTGCTGTTAATCCCACTTGGAATTCCTCCTTTTCGGTATTTCCTAGGAAATCCGTGCTAGCGGCCGCAGTGGGTAGAATGATTACACCACGTCAGCACATCTTTCACAATTATAGATAGTTCATTTTTTTTAAGCAAGGAGCTCGACCGTCTTTTTTAATCACGCTCTAATCGAACACAATCACTTCGCTTATGAAAGACAACGAAAAAGCGGATGTGATCACGAGAATCACATCCGCTTTTTCGTCACTCTGGTAAGACTTTTTTCAATCGTTTATCAAAATCACGACGTGGCATTAAAATGCTCGCCCCGCAACCTTGGCATTTGATTCGGATATCCATGCCGACCCGAATGATCTGCCATCGGTTCGTTCCACATGGATGCTGCTTCTTCATCTCAACATAATCATGGAGTTGATACGTTTTTGGAATCATCCGTCTGTCCACCATTCTTTTGTTCTGGATTCATCATGACCATCCGTGGATACGGGATCTTGATGTTTTCTTCTTCGAGTCCTTGCTTCAATTCCTTCCGGATCAGACGACCAGCTTGGAAATGTTGCATCGGTGGTACTTCTGCCATCAAACGATAGACGACTTCTGAAGGACCAAGTGTCTGAACACCGAGCATCTGAATCGGCTCGACGAACATATCGACATACTTCTTCGTCGTCCGGTCTGCAATCTCATGCAGAACTCGTTCGACGCGTTCAAGATCCTCATCATAGGAGACTTGGACATCGACGAGTGCGAAACTGTTGTCGACCGAATAGTTCGTGACTTGCAAAATCTGACCGTTCGGGATGATGTGGATTTCTCCGTTGAGTCCTTTGAGTTTTGTCGTCCGGATACCAAGTTCCGTCACGACGCCTTCGATTACACCGACGCGTACATAATCTCCGACTTTAAACTGACGTTCGAAGATGATGAACGCTCCGGTAATGATATCTTGCACCAAGTTCTTCGCACCAAACGAAATCGCGAGACCAGCGATTCCGGCACTGGCGACGAGACCGGTGATGTTGATTCCGAACTGACTAAGCACTGTCAACAACATGATGATTCCAAGTACGTAACGAATCGCATTTTGGAGCAACTTCAACAGCGTCTCGTTCTGTCGTTGTGCCAAGTAGTCATGTTCATTGATTTTCCTGATCGTAAAGAGACGTGAGACTGCCCCAGTCAAAACGCGCGTCAACACATAGAACGCCGCGATGATGATGAGCGCAATCAGTAGTTTCATCCCAAAACGAATCCACATATCCGCATCCATTACTTGATTGATCAATTTATCGACTTGGGCGACGGATTCTTGTACATCTTGATTGGTAGCCATTCTCTCATCCTTTCTTATTCTCTCTATTACGACAGTATACGTGATTTTAATCGAGTTTCAACCAAAGAGCCGATTTTGACGTTAGATTTCTGGAAAAACCGGGAAAGGAAAATCATCTAAGAACCCTTCACTCTTGCCAATCCACCACGACACCGACATCAAGAGAAGAAAGGATGATTTCGATGAACTTCCGCTTTCATTCGCACGAGCCCAAGCCCTATTCTTTCTTTTTAGAATATACGGAACCGTTCGCGAAAGAACGCTTAGCTGAACAATTATTCGAACAAGTCTCTGCCGTCCAAGAAAAACGTCCGATCGTACTCGTCTGCATTGGTTCTGATCGTTCGACAGGTGACTCACTCGGTCCACTCGTTGGGACATTCCTCGAGAAACAAGCGCCTGCTCATCTTCATGTCTACGGTACACTCGCTAAACCCGTCCATGCACTGAATCTCGCAGAAACCATTCACTCGATCCAAACGACCCATTACCGTCCACTCGTCATCGCGATCGATGCGTGTCTCGGTCGCCTTTCAAGTGTCGGACATGTCTTTTTCTCGGAAGGTCCACTCGCACCCGGCGCCGGCGTCCAAAAAGAATTGCCTGCGGTCGGTGACTTCAACATTAAGGCTGTCGTCAACGTCAGTGGATTCATGGAGATGATGATTCTCCAGAACACACGGTTACATCTTGTTTATGAACTAGCGGAACTCGTCGCGAACAGCTTCCACTTACTTGATGCGAAACTCTCCGCTGAATCCACACGGACGACGATTTCTTTCACGCCGCGTTCAATGTAAGCAAAAAGAAGCGAACCGTCGCCCGGATCGCTTCTTTTTAGTGATCCGATTCAGGTAACAACAAGTCGAGCAACCGATTGAGGTCGTCTTCGTCTATAAAATCGATCTCGAGTTTCCCTGCTTGTTTTCCTTGTTTAATCCGAACGGTCGCCCCGTATTTTTCGCGAAGTGATTCCTCGACGAATTGAACAGCGGTCGCTTGTTGCGGACGGGCGGCTTCCTTACGTTCCCGAAGCGCCTGCTCTAACCGACGGACGTTCCAGTTCTCCGCCATGACCCGTTCTGCCATCTGTTCGATCTTCTTTGGATGTTTCAGCGACAGGAGCGCGCGGGCATGTCCCATTGACAACCGTTCGTCCATGACCGCTTGTTGAACGAGCAATGGCAACTGTAACAGTCGAAGGCTGTTCGTAATGTGCGAACGACTTTTCCCGACACGCTGTGCAAGCTCTGCTTGCGTAATGCCGAATTCCTCGATCATCTCCGCATATGCCATCGCTTCTTCAATTGCAGATAAGTCTGCTCGTTGGATGTTTTCGATCAAGGCGAGCTCCATGACGCGTGTCTCGTCTGCTTCAATCACAAGGACCGGTACACGTTCGAATCCTGCGCGACTCGCCGCCTGATAGCGCCGTTCACCGGCGATGATTTCGTAATAGCCATCTCGTGGTCGGACGACGATCGGTTGGATCATCCCGTGACGAACGAGCGATTGGGCTAACTCTTCTAATGCTTTTTCATTGAATCGTTTCCGAGGTTGAGTCGGATTCGGGCGAATCGCCCGAACAGGTAATTCATTCACGTGCTTTCTCTCCTAAACGTAGCGGAAGGCACGACCGCTTATTCCGGACGTGCCTTCACGATGCGAATTCGCACCTCTACATATTCTTCGCAATCGACTTCTTCTTTTTCGATCGTCAATCCAGTCTGCTCGATCATATCGACGGAATCCCGCAAGGTGTTTAACGCGATTCGTGTATCTCGTGCAAAGCTTTTATGACGTTTTTTCTTCGGTGGCTGTGGTGTCATCAATCGTTCCACCCGGCGCTCCGTCTCCTTGACGTTCCATTCCCGTTCCAGAATTTCAGCGAGTACCGTTACTTGTAACGCTTCATCCTTAAGCGGCAATAACGCTCGGGCGTGACGTTCCGTGATTGTCCGTTGCTTCAATGCTTCCCGGACATCCATTGGCAATCGGAGCAAACGTAATTTGTTGGCAATCGTCGACTGACTACGTCCGAGCTTACGGGCTAACACTTCTTGCGTGATGTCTTGTAATGCAAGCAAACGCTCATAAGCTTCCGCTTCTTCGATTGGTGTCAAGTCTTCGCGTTGCAGATTTTCAATCAATGCCAGGGAAGCAGTCGTCTCGTCCGTCATCTCTTTGACGATGGCAGGAATCGTTTCCCAGCCAAGCGAGCGCACTGCTCGGTACCGTCGTTCTCCGGCAATGATTTCGTACCCTGTTCCTTGTTTTCGAACGACGATCGGCTGGAGTAACCCGTGCTCTTCGATCGTAACCGCTAGTTCTTCAATTCGGTCCCCGTCAAACACAGTCCGTGGTTGGAACTGATTCGCGACAAGTTCTGTCAATGGTAATTCCTGAACCGTCTCTTGGGGGTCAAGCTCGATCGTAGCAGGTTTACCGAGCAGTTTGGCAATTGCATTTCTCACGTTGGCGCACCTCACCTTTATCAGTCACCGTTTCACGTGAAACGGTGTTTAGCTTAATGGATCTTTCGCAGGCGTTCCCGCTTTACGCGGATATTTCCCGGGTGTTGTTCGTTTTTTATCTACAATAACGATATTACGCTCACTTTCCTCGCCTGGCAATTGGAACTGGAAACTTTCCCGTAAATTCCCACCGAGTACTTTCAAGGCAATCGCACCATCCTCAAGCTCTTCACTGACTTTCGCCGCCTTCAAGGCAACGAATTGTCCTCCGACTTTCGCAAGTGGTAGGCAATATTCCGCGAGAACGGACATCCGGGCAACCGCACGTGCGGTCACGACGTCAAATCGTTCGCGGAATTGTTTATTTTTACCGAACTCTTCTGCGCGTCCATGATGGAACGCGACACCTTCGAGTCCAAGTTCCGTCGCTAAATGATTCAGGAAGCCGATTCGTTTGTTCAGTGAATCGACGATCGTCACTTGAAGGTGCGGGAACATGATTTTGATCGGCAGACTCGGGAACCCAGCACCTGCTCCGACATCACAAACCGTCGTGACTGTCATGAAATCAAAATAGAACGCTGCTGTGATCGAGTCATAGAAGTGCTTTAAATAGACACCTTCTTCATCGGTAATCGCCGTCAGGTTCATCTTTTCATTCCACTCGACGAGCAGTTCATAATACCGCTTGAATTGATGCAACTGATGTTCTGAGACCTCAAGTCCCTGTGTTGCCAATGCTGTTACGAATTGCTGTTGGTTCATCTCGTTCACTCCGCAGTCAATGCGTATTGGCCTTGTTCGATATAGACAAGCAAGATCGAGATATCAGACGGATTAACCCCTGAAATCCGGGATGCTTGTCCGATCGAGAGCGGACGCACTTGGTTTAGTTTTTGTTTCGCTTCAATCGCTAATCCACTGATCGCATCGTAATCGAGACGATCCGGAATCCGTTTTTGCTCCATCCGCATCATTTTTTCGACTTGATCGAGTTGTTTATCGATGTAGCCGGCATATTTGACTTGGATTTCGACTTGTTCTGCTGCTTCTGCAGACAATGGTGTTTCCGGTGGTGTCATCTGCGCAATCATCGCATATGTGATTTCCGGGCGTTTCAGCAACGTGATCGCATGCAAGGCTTCCTTAAGTGGCGATGCACCAATCGCTTCTAGCTGTGCATTCACGTCCGGTGTCGCTTTGATGACGACCTTCTCAAGACGTTTCATCTCAAGACGGATTTGCTCTTGTTTGTCGAGCAACTTCGCTTGGCGTTCTTCCGAGATCAAACCGAGTTCATGTCCGATTTCCGACAGACGAAGATCCGCATTATCATGACGGAGCAACAAGCGGTACTCGGCACGTGACGTCAAGAGGCGGTACGGTTCGTTCGTACCTTTCGTGACGAGATCATCGATCATGACACCGATATAGCCTTGTGAACGTGACAAGATGAGTGGTTCTTTGCCTTGGACTTGTAGTCCGGCATTGATTCCTGCCATGATCCCTTGTCCCGCTGCTTCCTCATAACCACTTGTTCCGTTGATTTGACCCGCTGTGAACAAACCAGGAACACGTTTTGTTTCGAGCGTTGGCCAGAGTTGTGTCGGAACGACGGCATCGTATTCAATCGCATAACCGGGACGCATCATTTCTGAATTCTCAAGCCCAGGAATCGAGCGGAGAATATCGTGTTGAACGTCTTCCGGTAAACTTGTCGATAACCCTTGCACGTAGACTTCTTCCGTATCGCGACCTTCTGGCTCAAGAAAGATTTGGTGACGCGGTTTATCGTTGAACCGGACGACCTTATCTTCGATTGATGGGCAATAACGGGGACCTGTCCCTTTAATCATCCCGGAGAACATCGGTGAACGGTGCAGGTTCGCATCGATCAACTGATGCGTATACTCCGTCGTATACGTCAACCAGCATGGGATCTGTTCCGTGATCATCTGAGTCGTTTCATGACTAAACGGAAGCGCTACTTCGTCACCTGGTTGAATCTCTGTCTTCGAGTAATCGATCGTTTTCCCGTCGATTCGTGGTGGTGTACCTGTCTTGAAACGTGCGAGCTCAAATCCAAGTTCTTCAAGATGTTTCGATAGATTGATCGATGGCATCTGATTGTTCGGACCACTCTCGTACGACAATTCACCGATGATGATTTTCCCGCGCATGAACGTTCCGGTCGTGATGATGACCGCTTTTGCCCGGTACTCCGCCCCTGTATTCGTGACGACACCGACGCAACGTCCTTCTTCATCGATCAACAACCGTTCGACGAGCGCTTGACGTAAGAGCAAATTCGGCTCATCCTCGAGCGCTTTTTTCATCCGGTTTTGGTATTCGAATTTATCCGCCTGCGCCCGTAATGCTCGCACGGCAGGACCTTTTGACGTGTTTAACATTTTCATTTGAATATACGTTGCATCGATCGCGCGTGCCATTTCGCCACCGAGCGCATCGATTTCCCGGACGACGATCCCTTTTGCCGGACCACCGATCGACGGGTTGCAATACATGAATCCGACCATATCGGGATTCATTGTCAACATGACCGTTTTCGAGCCCATTCGTGCCGCAGCAAGAGAGGCTTCGATGCCGGCATGTCCGGCTCCGACGACGATGACGTCGAATTCACCTGCTTGATAAGCCATAGTACTGGTTCCTCCTTCTTATTCCACACGCAGTCGTCCCGAATTATTTCCCAAGACAGAACTGCGAAAACAACTGATCCAATAAACTATCCTGTGCTGTATCTCCATTGATTTCGCCGAGCGTGTCCCATGCCCGTCGTAAATCAATCTGTACCATGTCGATCGGCATCGCTGCTTCTGCTGCGCCGAGGGCATCTTCAATCATTTGACTCGCGCGTTTGATCAGTTGGATATGTCGTGCATTCGAGACGTACGTCATATCTTGGCTCTCGACACCCTGTTCAAAGAACAGACTCGCAATCGCCGCTTCAAGATCGTTGACCCCTGCTTCTTCGAGCAAGGACGTCGTAACGATTGGTCGACCATCGGCAAGTTCCGTGACACGTACCAAATCAATCTGTTGCGCCAAGTCACTCTTGTTGACGATGATGATCGCGTTCATCCCTTTAATCGCTTCAAACAGCAAAACGTCCTCATCCGTTAGGACATCGTTCCCGTTTAGGACGAGTAAGATCAAATCGGCCGTCTTTAAAGCCTGACGCGACTTTTCGACACCCATCCGTTCGACGATATCTTCCGTCTCTCGAATCCCTGCCGTATCAATCAACTTTAGTGGTACACCACGAACATTGACGTACTCCTCGATCGTATCGCGTGTCGTTCCCGCGATATCCGTGACGATGGCCTTCGCTTCTTGCACCAATGTGTTGAGCAAAGACGATTTACCGACGTTCGGACGACCGATGATCGCTGTGGATAACCCTTCACGAAGGATTTTTCCTTGGCGTGCCGTTGTTAATAACTCTGCCAGAATCGCGCGGACAGCTCCAGCGTCACGTTCGACGATCTGTTGTGTCATCTCTTCTGCGTCATATTCCGGGTAATCGATATTGACTTCGATCGCAGCAATCGTCTGCAACAGTTGTTGACGTAAGTCTTGGACGAGTTTTGAGAGACGTCCTTCAATTTGACTGACGGCGACATGCATCGCTCGATCCGTCTTCGCGCGGATGAGATCCATGACAGCTTCCGCCTGCGACAAATCGATTCGTCCGTTCAAGAACGCACGTTTCGTGAATTCACCCGGTTCCGCTAATCGGACTTCCGGTTGTGCGAGGATGAGTTCGAGGACACGATTGACCGCGATGACTCCTCCATGACAATTCAATTCGATGACATCTTCACGTGTGAACGTCTTTGGTGCGCGCATGACACTCACCATTACTTCATCAACAACACGATCCGCCTCGTGATCGACCAATTTCCCGTAATGAATCGTATGGGTTGGTACTTCCGTCAAGCGGTTGGTTCCTTTATAGACGCGGTCGGCTATAGCGACTGCATCAGGACCCGATAAGCGCACGATCGCAATCGCCCCTTCTCCCATCGGCGTCGAAATCGCGGCAATCGTATCAAATTCCATCATCCGTTCTTCCACCTCGTTTTTCTTCTGTCTTTTTATACGTGTTCAATCCTTAATCGTTGCAATGGGTATAACGAAACAACTATACACGAAATGACGCAAAAGAAAAAGAGCGACACTCTGTCAAAACAAAGCGTCGCTCTTCACGTATTAGCGTTTCTTTTTCGATTTTTTAGGAGCCGGAGCTGCTTGCGCCGCTTCCTTATCGCGTTTTGCTGCAAGTGTTGCCTCTGTCTGCACTTTGATCTTTTCACGCATTGGCTTCATGATGACGACCGTGACGATGATCGAGAAGATGTAACCGACGACCCAGTAAAGAGAAAGGGCAGATGGGAGTGTGACCCCCATGATGAAGATCATGATCGGGAAGACGTAGAGCATGATTTTCATTTGTGGATTGTCTTCTTGACCTGCCATCGAGATTTTTTGCTGTAGATACGTTAGTACCGCAGACATGATCGGCAAGATGAAGAATGGATCCGGTTTTCCGAGGTTAAACCAAAGGAATGTGTGTTGGAAAATAGCCGGCGTATAAATGATGGCGTTATAGAACGCAATCAAGATCGGCATTTGGATCAAGATCGGTAAACAGCCAGCAAGCGGATTGACGTTATGCTCTTGGTAAAGCTTCATCATTTCCTGTTGCAATTTCTGTTGCGTCTCTTGGTCTTTCGAGCTGTATTTCTCACGAAGTTTCACCATTTCAGGCTGAATGACTTGCATTCCACCCATACTCTTCGTTTGTTTGATCATCAACGGAAGGATGACAAGACGAACGAGAAGTGTCGTAATGATGATTCCGATTCCGAAATCATTTCCGACAAGATGCGAAATTTCGCGAATCAACCACGCCATCGGCCAAACAAAATAATGTTTCCAAAAACCATCAGTATTTGCTGTGATCTCTTCGTGTGCGCCATAGTTCGTCGGTGCACAACCTGATAACACGATCGCGAGCACAGACATGAGCCCGAGAGTTAACCAAATCTTAGTTCTCTTGTTCATAATTCCTCCTAGAAATTGTTTACGCTTTGTCGAACGCCATCTTCTTCTATAGTAAGGCAAGGAAAGGGAGCGCCGTACAAATCAACAGGATGCATTGCTACGATTCATTTTTTTGATCGCATCCAGACACCGGAACGTTTGAGGACGTGACGGAGACTGTCAGCCACTTCTTGCGCGGTCATCTTAGCGGCCGGATTGCGCGCGATGATCACCAAATCATAATTCGGGGCAATCGAGGCTTCATGCTGCTGGCATGCTTCCCGAAGATACCGTTTCACCTGATTCCGGACGACGGCATTCCCGATTTTCTTGCTGACGGATAAACCAACCCGAAAGTGAGTCTGTTGCTCCTTTTTCAAGGCATACACGACAAATTGCCGATTTGCGACAGAGGCTCCTTTAGTAAACACCGCTTGGAACTCCTTGTCTTTCTTGACGCGGTATTCCTTCTTCACCTTATTCACACTCCATCCTGACACTACGAAAATTCGTCGTCTCTCATCATATCATAGAATAAACATGCGACGCGATAGGGCGCATGTGACAAAAGCACGAACACACTAAAAAACATAAAAAAAAATCACCTCGGATCATGCCCGAAGTGATGGATGCATCAATGCATTAGACAGTCAAGGCTTTGCGGCCCTTAAGACGGCGAGCAGCCAAGATACGGCGGCCACTCTTCGTAGCCATACGCGCACGGAATCCGTGAACTTTTTTACGCTTACGGTTGTTTGGGTTGAAAGTTGGTTTCATTCGTCTGCACCTCCTTTAAAAGATCTTTATAACCAATTGTTATTTTCTACTTTAAGGCAGTCTTGTACATTATACAAACTGATTGTGGCATTGTCAATGAAAGTTCGGAAGATTTCTCGTCTTGCGTAAAGGTTTGTTTCTTAAAAACAGGCGATAGGATTCCAGCATGCAAACTCTATTACACAATAGAATGCGACTGGATCACAAAGAACAGATTGATAGACTTATCCACCTATCCACAGACTTATCCACATTATCCACACTTTCCGTGGATAACTCTTCACTTTGTCTACGATAGTATTTTTTAAAATCGACGTCAATCCTCGATTTTGGATTTCCTTTTTCCACTTCTTTTGTATTTTGTGAATAACTCTTTTTTAACGCTTCCTCTTTCAAAAAGTTATCCACCTCTTATCCACAATTTATCCACACTATCCACAGCTTGTGGGTAACTACCTGTGGACGATTGAATTTACTTGTGGATAAATCATTCCAACCATTGCCAGAGCTCATTTCTTTTGATACACTAATTGTGCATAACATGATCCTGATCGCTTAGGACAAAACAAGTTATACACACCCTGTGGATAACTTTATACACAGATTCAACTACCTGTGGATAACGTTATCCACAGTTTTTACGTTATGGGGATAAGTCGAGTTTCTTCATTAACTTTGTCTGTGTATAAGCCTGTGTACAAATTTTTTCTATCTTGATAAAAAAAGGGGGGTATTTATGAAAAACGCTGCCGAACTTTGGCATAATGTCTTATCTGTGATTGAGGAAGAGGAACGAACACCGAAAGCCAGTTATGATATGTGGTTGAAGTCCACAGAAGGCGTTACGCTAAATGGAACGACTTTACTCGTTTCAGCACCGGCTGCATTTACGGTGACGTGGCTTGAGCGCCAGTACTTATCTTTACTCGAAGACACAGTTGAGGAAGTAACCGGAAGCCGACTCGATATTCAGTTCATTGAAGAGGGACAAGCGAAGAAAATGCTCGATCGACAAGAAGAGGAACGGATCGACGCAACACCGGCTCCAAAATCACGTCCATTGAACACGCGCAAACCGACAGATGAACTGACGATGAGTGAACTTGGACAATTAAATGAGAAGTACACGTTCGATACATTTGTCATCGGATCGGGGAACCGTTTTGCACACGCCGCTTCACTGGCTGTTGCTGAAGCACCTGCTAAAGCATATAATCCGCTTTTCATCTACGGTGGCGTTGGTCTTGGCAAAACCCATCTGATGCATGCCATCGGACAGTACGTTCAAGATCAAAATCTTGGGACACGGATTGCCTATGTCTCTTCTGAACGCTTTACAAATGACTTTATTAACTCCATCCGTGATAATAAGACGGTTGAGTTTCGAAATAAATACCGTAACATCGATGTCCTCTTAATTGATGACATCCAGTTCCTTGCGGGCAAAGAACAGACGCAAGAAGAGTTTTTCCACACATTTAATGCACTGCATAACGACCAAAAACAAATCATCATTTCGAGTGACCGACCGCCAAAAGAGATTCCAACGCTTGAAGATCGGCTCCGTTCTCGTTTTGAATGGGGATTGATTACCGACATCACGCCACCGGATCTCGAGACACGGATTGCAATCTTACGGAAAAAGGCGAATGCTGAACAGCTTGATGTCTCAAACGAAGTCATGCTCTACATCGCGAGTCAGATTGATACGAATATCCGTGAGCTCGAAGGAGCGTTGACGCGTGTCATCGCTTATGCGAATCTCGTCGGACGACCGATTGATCCAAATGTCGCTGCAGAAGCCTTGCATAACATCATGCCAGTCGCCGAACCGCGTAAAGTCACGATTCGTGACATCCAGGAGTCGGTCAGTAAGCATTTCAACTTGCCGTTTGATGATCTTAAGGCGAAGAAACGGACGAAATCGATTGCCTTTCCACGTCAAATCGCGATGTATCTTTCGCGTGAGATGACGGAAAGCTCATTACCGAAGATTGGGGAGGAATTTGGAGGACGCGACCATACCACCGTCATCCATGCCCATGAAAAGATCAGTATGTTGATCAAATCAGACGGTGAAACAGGAAAAGTCATCGAACAAATCAAGCATGAGTTGAAGCATTCGTAAAACTGTGGATAAACATGTGGATAAAGCAGGGTGGTTATCCACAACTTATCCACACCGTTTTTGGCTCTATATCAAGTTATCCACCGACTTATCCACACTATCCACAGCCCCTAAGACTATTATTAAAAAAATATATTATTATGTTATGATGGGCGCATGCCCATTATTTTCGAGAGGAGTCTAACGACGATATGCATATCACCATTCAACGCGAAGCTTTAATTCAAGCAGTACAAGATGTAGCCAAAGCGGTCTCATCCCGCACGACAATTCCGATTCTGACAGGGATCAAACTCGAAGCTCATGGAGATGGCATGACGCTGACAGGAAGCGATACAGAAATCTCGATTGAACGGACAATCTATGCAGAAGAGAACGGAACGTCTTATGTCACGGTCCACCGTGCTGGTAGTGTCGTCTTGAATGCCCGCTTCTTCGGCGATATCGTCAAAAAGATGCCAAAAGACGAAGTGACACTTGAAGTCTCACCGAACTTCATGACACGGATTCAGTCAGGAACAGCGGAATTCCATTTAAACGGTCTTGATCCAGATGAGTTCCCACGTCTTCCACAAGTCGATGGGGGACAACGTTTCCGTTTACCGGCTGATCTCTTACGGTCGATGATTCGTCAAACAAGCTTTGCTGTCGCTGTTCAAGAAACACGTCCTGTTCTCACAGGTGTGAACTTCTCAGCCGACAAAGGCATCTTGACGTGTGTCTCAACGGATAGTCACCGTTTAGCCTTGCGTCGTGCTCAGTTTGAGACAGATACGGACATCTCGTTCCAGAACGTCATCGTTCCTGGTAAGAGCTTAAATGAATTATCGAAGTTACTTGGGGACGGTCATGTGGATATTACGATCACGAACCAACAAATCTTGTTCAAGATGAAACACGTCCTCTTCTTCTCACGTCTACTTGACGGAAACTATCCGGATACATCACGTTTGATTCCAGAAGAGTATCGGACAGCTGTCCGCATGAACGCGAAAGAATTGCTCCAAGCGATCGATCGCGCGTCACTGCTCGCACGTGAGGACCGTAACAACGTCATCAAGTTTGCAGCTGAAGGAACGACAGCGGTCGAGATTTCTTCGCATTCACCAGAAGTCGGGAAAGTTTCGGAGCAAGTCAGCATCCTTTCGCTTGAAGGGGAAGAACTGAAAATCTCGTTCAACTCGAAGTACATGATGGATGCCTTAAAGGCGCTTGACGCGACAGATATCGAAATCCAGTTCACGGGTTCGATTCGTCCATTCATCTTGCATCCAGTTGATCAAGATAACGTCTTGCAACTGATTCTTCCAGTCCGGACGGCGTAAGCATCAACATAAAACACGTGACAAGACGGGTTCGATCGTTTCGACATCGGACCCGTCTTTTTCGTATACCGTATATACGTTCGGGAATTTTGCTAAATCGTTCAATATTTAGTACAATAAAGAGTACGTCATTTATAATATGTAGGTAGGAGGAGTCAATCCATGCAAGAAATCAGAATTACAACGGAATATGTCACATTAGGGCAGTTCCTGAAACTGTCGGATATCATCTCAAGCGGAGGGCAAGCCAAACCGTTTTTAGCAGAGGTGCCAATTCTAGTCAACGGCGAAGTCGATCAGCGACGTGGTCGTAAATTACGGGATGGAGACATCATTGATGTAGAAGACTACGGTCAGTTCATCATCAAGAACGAGGGTAACTAACGTGCGGCTGGATTCAGTCCGACTCAGTCATTATCGCAACTATGACGCACTCGAACTGTCATTCTCCGAAAAGACGAATGTTCTGATTGGTGAAAATGCACAAGGGAAGACGAACTTATTGGAAGCGATCTATGTTCTCGCTCTCGCGAAGTCTCACCGGACGACGCATGATAAGGAACTGATTGGTTGGGACCAGGAGACAGCGCGCGTCGAAGGACGTGTCGTCAAACGAACAGGTTCTCATGTCCAGGAGATCGTCATCTCGGGTCGCGGGAAAAAAGCAAAACTAAATCATCTAGAGCAACGACGCTTGAGTGATTATGTCGGGGCACTGAACATCGTTTTATTCGCCCCGGAAGATTTGCATATCGTCAAAGGCAGTCCACAAGTCCGCCGACGGTTTCTCGATATGGAGATCGGTCAAGTTAGCCCGGTCTATTTGCATGAATTGAGTCAGTATCTGAAAGTGTTGAAGCAGCGCAACGCGTTGCTGAAACAACTGTCCATGAAGGGAGGAGACGAGACCTTCCTTGATATCTTGACGGAGCAAATGATTACGCTAGCCGTTAAAATCGTTCAGCGCCGCCATCATTTCATGGCCCAACTCGAAAAGTGGGCACGACCGATTCATGACGGAATTAGTCGTGGACAGGAAGAACTCGCGCTCATCTATCGTTCGGACACATTTGGCACTGAATTACTCGATGTCGAAGGAATGACTGCGTCCTACACGCAGAAGTTTGGTAAAATAAAAGAAAATGAAATCCGAAGAGGAGTTACGTTGTTTGGACCACATCGCGATGACTTTGAGATGGAAGTCAACGGACGAAACGTCCAAACATATGGTTCACAAGGACAACAACGAACAGCAGCCCTCTCGTTAAAGCTTGCAGAGATCGAATTGATTCACGAGGAAGTCGGAGAGTATCCACTTCTTCTACTCGACGATGTCTTATCCGAGCTTGATGATCATCGTCAAACACATTTGCTCGATACGATGCAACAAAAGGTCCAGACGATCCTGACGACGACAAGCGTCGATGGGATTGCGCATGAAACGATCAACCAAGCGAAGTTGTTCCACGTGAAACAAGGGACGGTCGATTTGGAAGAGACATCATATAAAGAAACAGTAGGTGAGAAAACCGATGAGTAATCATGAAGATATGGAATTGGAACAAGGATACGGTGCCGATCAGATTCAAGTTCTTGAAGGATTAGAAGCAGTACGTAAACGTCCAGGGATGTATATCGGCTCGACGGCATCAAAAGGTCTCCATCACCTCGTATGGGAGATTGTCGATAACTCGATCGATGAGGCGCTCGCAGGATACTGTGACACGATCAAAGTCACGATCGAACCAGGGAACTCGATCTTAGTCGAGGATAACGGACGCGGTATTCCAGTCGACATTCAAGAGAAGATGGGTCGTCCTGCCGTTGAGGTCATCCTGACAGTCCTCCACGCCGGTGGTAAATTCGGCGGTGGCGGATATAAAGTATCGGGTGGATTACACGGTGTTGGGGCCTCGGTCGTTAACGCCCTGTCGACGAAACTTGAAGTATTCGTCAAACGGAATGAAAAGTTGTATTACCAAGCGTATCATCGCGGTGTACCAGCACAAGATCTTGAAGTGATTGGAACATCAGAAGAGACCGGAACGACGATTCGTTTCTTCCCAGACGGTGAGATTTTCCAAGAAACGCTCGAGTATGACTACGATTTGCTAGCGACACGCCTGCGGGAACTTGCTTTCTTAAACAAAGGCTTGAAGATCATCATCACGGACGATCGTGCGGATGAGCCGATGACGCGTAGTTTCCACTACGAAGGTGGGATTAAATCTTACGTCGAACACTTAAACCGTTCAAAAGAAGTCGTTCACGCAGAACCTGTCTACGTACACGGCACAAAAGACGGCATCGAAGTCGAAGTTGCACTTCAGTACAACGATGGATTTGCGTCAAACATCTACTCGTTCACGAACAACATCCCGACGCATGAGGGTGGTACGCACGAGACCGGCTTCAAGACAGCTTTGACACGCGTCATCAATGATTACGCGAAAAAGTTCGGTCTGATGAAGGATGCAGACGGTACACTGTCCGGTGAAGACGTACGGGAAGGGATGACAGCGATCGTTTCCGTCAAGCACCCGAACCCGCAGTTCGAAGGACAGACGAAGACGAAACTCGGGAACTCCGACGCACGTACGGTCACGGATTCGCTCTTCTCTGGTGCATTTGAGCAGTTCATGCTTGAAAATCCGACGAACGCACGCGCAATCGTCGAAAAAGGGATGATGGCGTCGCGCGCCCGGATGGCAGCGAAACGCGCACGTGAATTGACACGCCGTAAAGGTGTTCTTGAAGTCAGCTCGCTTCCAGGTAAACTAGCCGACTGTTCGTCACGTGATGCGTCGATTTCCGAATTGTATATCGTTGAGGGTGACTCAGCGGGTGGTTCTGCGAAATCCGGACGTGATCGTCATTTCCAAGCAATCTTACCGATTCGCGGTAAAATCTTGAACGTTGAGAAAGCACGTCTTGATAAGATTCTTGGAAGCAATGAGATCCGGACGATCATCACTGCACTCGGGACAAGTATTGGTTCTGAGTTCAATATCGAGAAGGCACGCTACCACAAAGTCATCATCATGACCGATGCCGATGTCGATGGTGCCCACATCCGGACACTCTTGTTGACGTTCTTCTACCGTTACATGCGTCCGCTTGTCGAGCATGGGTATGTCTATATCGCTCAGCCACCGCTATACGGAATCAAACAAGGGAAGAACATCACGTACGTGCATAACGAACGTGAATTGACAGAGGCGCTTGCAGCGCTTCCTGAAAACGCACGGTACGATATTCAGCGCTACAAAGGTCTTGGAGAGATGGATCCAGAGCAGCTTTGGGAAACGACGATGGATCCAAGTGGTCGTCAAATGTTGCGTGTCGAGCTTCAAGATGCGATCGAAGCGGATGAAGTCTTCGATATCTTGATGGGAGATCAGGTCGAACCACGACGCGACTTCATTCAATCTCACGCACATTACGTCAAGAACCTGGATATTTAACGCTGAACAGAGAGGGTGGCCAGAAGCATGTCCGAACAAAATCACGGAATCATCAAGGATATTAATATCAGTCAAGAGATGCGTACGTCCTTCATGGACTACGCGATGAGCGTCATCGTCGCACGTGCTCTTCCGGACGTACGGGACGGCTTAAAACCCGGACACCGCCGGATTCTCTATGCGATGAACGACCTCGGTATTCGTGCCGATAAACCACATAAAAAGTCTGCCCGTATCGTCGGGGAAGTCATCGGTAAGTATCACCCGCACGGGGATTCTGCCGTCTATGACACGATGGTCCGCATGGCGCAAGACTTCAGCTATCGTTATGAACTCGTCGATGGACACGGAAACTTCGGTTCTGTCGATGGAGACTCGGCGGCAGCGATGCGATATACGGAAGCCCGTATGTCTAAAATCGCAATGGAAATCGTTCGCGATATCAACAAAAACACAGTCGATTTCAAAGATAACTACGATGGTTCGGAACGCGAACCGGAAGTCTTACCGTCGCGCTTTCCGAACTTGCTCGTCAACGGTTCGAGCGGGATCGCGGTCGGGATGGCAACGAACATTCCGCCGCACCAGTTAGGTGAGGTCATCGATGGTGTCTTAGCATTGTCTCACGATCCCGAAATCACGATTCAAGAATTGATGCAGCACATTCCGGGACCTGATTTCCCAACGGCTGGTGAAATTCTTGGTCGTAGCGGGATTCGTCGCGCATATGAAACAGGACGTGGCTCGATCATCGTCCGTGCGAAAGCAGAAATCGAACAGACGAAAAAAGACCGCGAACGGATCATCGTGACGGAGTTGCCTTATCAGGTCAACAAAGCCCGCCTCGTTGAAAAGATTGCCGATCTCGTCCGCGAGAAAAAAATTGAAGGTATCACCGATTTACGGGATGAGTCAGATCGCCGCGGTATGCGGATCGTCATGGAAGTCCGTCGTGATGCGAATGCAAGTGTCATCTTAAACAACTTGTATAAACAGACGTCGATGCAAACGACGTTTGGTGTCAACATGCTTGCGATCGTCGGAGGACGTCCGAAAACATTGACGCTTAAAGAAATGCTCTATCATTACCTCGAGCATCAAAAAGAAATCGTTCGTCGTCGGACACAGTTCGATCTCGAAAAAGCAGAAGCACGTGAACACTTGCTCGCTGGTCTACGGATTGCGCTTGATCATTTGGATGAAGTCATTCAAATCATTCGCGGGAACCGGACAGCGGACGCAGCACGTGAACAGTTGATGGAGCGTTTTGCGTTATCTGAGAAACAATCACAAGCGATTCTCGATATGCGCTTACAACGCCTGACAGGTCTTGAGCGGGAAAAAATTGAAGCAGAGTATGACGAAATCATGCAATTGATCGCGGAACTGAACCGCATCCTTGCGAGTGAAGAAGTCTTGCTTGATTTGATCCGGACAGAACTCGAGGAGTTGAAGGAACGTTTCAACGACGAGCGTCGGACGGAAATCCGGATGGATCATATCGAATTCGAAGATGAAGACTTGATTCCGGAACAGGATATCATCATCACGTTGACAAGCAGTGGTTATATCAAACGGATGACGACGGATTCGTACCGGACACAGCGCCGCGGTGGACGTGGCGTTCAAGGAATCGGAACGAACGACGAGGATTACGTTACGCGTCTCTTGTCTTGTTCGACGCATGATACGATTCTATTCTTTACGAACCGCGGGAAAGTCTACCGGATTCGTGGATACGAAGTACCGGAGATGAGCCGGACATCAAAAGGTGTGCCGATCATCAACCTCATCCAAATTGAACGCGATGAAAAGGTCGAGACGATGATTCCAGTCAACTTCAAACGTTATCTTGAGGAGCAACAAGCAACTGAAGCACCTGTCGAGGTGGTTGAAGGAGAGATTGAAGAGACGGAAGAAGCGCTCGAAACGGAAGAAGTCGTTCAAGATGAGCAAAAATCATTGATCTTCATGACACGTAAAGGACGCGTCAAACGTTCACCGTTGTCCGCATATGCCCGGATCAACAAAAATGGTTTGATTGCGATTCGGTTGTTTGAAGACGATGAATTGACATCCGTTCGTCTTGCATCGACGGATGATGAAGTCTTTGCTGTTTCAACAAGCGGGAAAGCGATTCGTTTCCCAATCACGAATGTCCGCTCGATGGGACGTGGTGCTCGTGGTGTCAAAGCGATGACGTTACGCCCAGACGATTTCGTCGTCGGGATGGAACTTGCACGTGATGCACAAGATGTTCTTGTTATTACGGAAAAAGGATTCGGTAAACGAACACCGATGACCGAGTTCCGTAGTCAATCGCGTGGTGGTAAAGGATTGATCGCGAGTAAGGTAACAGATCGCGTCGGTCAAATCGTTGCCATGCGAATCGTTGATGTCGATGATGACATCATGATCATGACAGAGAGCGGTATCGTTATTCGGACAGACTCGCAATACATTTCACGTGTCGGCCGCAACACCCAAGGGGTGAAGGTCATTCGAATTGAAGAAGGTGACCGTGTTGCAACGGTTGCGAAACTGAAACGAGAAGAAACCGATGAAACGGAAGAAGATACGGATCTTGTATCAGAAGAGAATGTAGTCGAATCGGATGCTTCAGAAGAAGTGGAAGAGTAAGCAAGACGTTAGTAAGGAAGCAGCAGAGTGATACCACTCTGCTGCTTTTATCTACATATATAGAAAGAAGAGAAAGGAACGAAGCGATATGCGAGTGGCAAGTGACCAATTACGCATCGGGGATCGTTTAACCGAATCGATCTACTTACATACAGATCATCCGATCGTAGAAGCAGGGAAAAAAATTGGAACCGACGAGTTACGACGAATCCAACGGTTTTTGATTAAAGAAGTCACCATCGAGGATCGTCCTGATCTTGTCGAAGGTGAAAAGATACAGATTGAAACAGTGGCTGCGCAGATAGAACATCCTTTTGAAGAGTTCATTCGCTCCTATAATAAAGTCTTCATGTCATGGGAACAGGGGATGAAGCCAAATGTGTATGAAGCTTTGAGTTGGGTCAAACAGTCCGTCCCGGAACAAATTACGAGACAAGATGTTCTGCCATTCTTCCTTGAACGGGGAACGGAAGCTTACACTGTGCGACATGCCATTTATCGAGGAGCAGTTGCCCAGATGCTTGCTGAAGCAGTCAGAAAAGAACGGAAAATGATCCATGAGCTGTGGACGGCATCTTATTTTGCGGATTACGGACTAGCGCGGATCATGGAATGGCGTCACACGAAACGTTATGAAGCGATGCAACAGGAAATTTTTCAACGTCACCCGGCAATGGCATATCAAGTCTTGCAAAAGGAGACGATTATCTCCGACACGGTAAATCGTTTGATTGTTCAACATCATGAACGTTTAGATGGATCTGGTTATCCTCTAAAGGTAAAAGGTGATAAGATTGCAGATCATGCTCGATTGTTCATTGTAGCAGATGTTTTTGCTGCAATGACAAGTTGGCGCCCATACCGGGAAGCGTATACGCCGTTTGACGCATATCGTCATTTAAAAGCGCGACCGATGCAATATTGTTCAAAATATGTATTGTTGCTTGGACAGTTACTTCTACCGATTGAAGTCGGTGATCGCGTATTGATGAGTAATGGGAAGATTGCAACAATCGCTCAAAAGAATCCAGTCTTTGATCGCCCCGTCATTTCTTATGAAGACCAGGGAAGAAGGATCATCGTTGATTTAATGGAAGAACGACAGCATAGCATCATTCAATTGATGGATTGATAAGGAATAAGTAGCCTCTTGAGCCGAATTCGTAAGGTTCAAGAGGTTTGTTCATGATTTTAAAAATAATTTTAAAATAAGTGTTGCGCAATAATAAAACGCATGATATATTATTACATGTCCTTAACAAAGACAAGCGCTTGAAAC
Organism: Exiguobacterium sp. RIT341; assembly: GCF_000632205.1. Classification (NCBI taxonomy): domain Bacteria; kingdom Bacillati; phylum Bacillota; class Bacilli; order Caryophanales; genus Exiguobacterium; species Exiguobacterium sp. RIT341. The sequence continues at coordinate 273 of NZ_JFYW01000010.1, read as the reverse complement.
AAACGAAAAAACAATTTCAAAAAAAGTTGTTGACTTCTTGTTTCAGACTTGGTATTCTAATTGAGTCGCCAAAACAGGCGCGGACGAACTTTGAAAACTGAACGATGAGGCAAAAATCGTATTCTACGGAATACAAAAACGAATGAAGCGCAAGCTTCGTCAATCGTGACTCCGGTCACACAACGAGCAAGTCAAACACTTTATGGAGAGTTTGATCCTGGCTCAGGACGAACGCTGGCGGCGTGCCTAATACATGCAAGTCGAGCGCAGGAA
>NZ_JFYW01000009.1:0-283836 GCF_000632205.1 Exiguobacterium sp. RIT341 | reverse complement strand
CGATAGCCAAGTGGTCACACCCGTTCCCATGCCGAACACGGAAGTTAAGCACTTGAACGCCGAAAGTAGTTGGGGGCTTCCCCCTGTGAGGATAGGACGTTGCCAGGCATTTAATTTATTCCGCAATAGCTCAGTGGTAGAGCAACCGGCTGTTAACCGGTAGGTCGTAGGTTCAAATCCTACTTGCGGAGCCAATGGCCCGTTGGTCAAGCGGTTAAGACACCGCCCTTTCACGGCGGTAACACGGGTTCGAATCCCGTACGGGTCACCATTATACTTTTTGTGCCGGTGTAGCTCAGCTGGTAGAGCAACTGACTTGTAATCAGTAGGTCGCGGGTTCGACTCCTGTTGCCGGCACTGTTTTTCTCAATTGTATAAGTTTCCTAGACAAACTGGGGGGGTAGCGAAGTGGCTAAACGCGGCGGACTGTAAATCCGCTCCCTCGGGTTCGGCGGTTCGAATCCGCCCCCCCCCACCATGTCGAGCCATTAGCTCAGTTGGTAGAGCATCTGACTTTTAATCAGAGGGTCGCAGGTTCGAATCCTGCATGGCTCATTTCTTGCGGAAGTAGTTCAGTGGTAGAATACGACCTTGCCAAGGTCGGGGTCGCGGGTTCGAATCCCGTCTTCCGCTTTTTCTTTTGGGGCCTTAGCTCAGCTGGGAGAGCGCCTGCCTTGCACGCAGGAGGTCAGCGGTTCGATCCCGCTAGGCTCCACCAATTTTATTTAAAGATCTTAAGCGAGTTTCGTTCGTCTTAAGTTTTTTTTATATGAAATGCCAAGCATAACCAGAGTACGTACGCAAGAACACCGTGATTCCCTTCACGGTGTTTTTTTGTATATTCATGCGTTTTTTTGTTGAGTTGAACCACTTGTTTGTTACCGCTTACAATACAGGTAGAAGTGACTATGACATAGGGGGAATATCGTATGAACATCGCGTATATCAGCGTACCGTACCGTTATGGACAAGGAAAGCCGGGCACTGAACACGGACCTGCTGCTGTCGAAAAAGCGGGTCTACTAGCGACACTCGAAGCACGGGGACAAGAAGCAGTACGCTACGGGGAAGCGGCTGTCTTATCCGAGGATGCGGTCCGAGAAGAAGATCCGAAGCTGAAACGTCTTGAAGGCGTCGTCCATACGACGAATGACTTGCATCTAATTGTACGTGATGCGTTATCGGAGCAACGTTTTCCGTTATTAGTCGGTGGTGATCACAGCATGGCGATCGGAACGATTGCAGGATTACGCCAGACTGTACCACGTCTTGGCGTCATCTGGTTCGATGCACACGGTGATTTGAATACACCGGAAACATCACCGTCTGGAAACATCCACGGTATGCCGCTCGCTGTAGCCCTTGGGGAAGGACATCAGCGTTTAACGGAAGTCGGAGGAACAGATGTCAAGCTGCAACCGGAACATCTCGTCTTCATCGGATTACGTGACGTTGATCCAGGCGAACAAGAGCTGATTGATCGTCTTGGTATTCGTGTCTATGATATGGAAGCGATCCGAACTCGGGGAATGGACGCGATCATGGAAGAAGCGATTGCCTATTTGAAGGAAACGACGGATGCGTTCTATCTTAGCTTTGATATGGATGGTCTCGATCCATCACTCGTCGTTGGTACAGGAACACGTGTCGCCGATGGCATTTTCTTAGACGATGCGAAGACGGTGCTCCAGCATTGCGCAACGGCAGAAGACTTCATTGCAGCTGAATTCGTTGAAGTGAATCCGTTGCTTGAAGAAGGAAATGGAACAGCAGAACTTGCGAATGAACTGATCGGAGATCTACTTTTGGCAATGGAAACACATCGCTTAGTAAAATAATGGATAGAACTTGAACTCTTTTCATCGGGGTTCAAGTTTTTTTTGTTACAATTTAAAAGGAGATGAAACATTTATCGGTCGACTTCGTATAAGAGATTGACCGCATAGAGCGGGGGGTATTCAAAGTGGAAGAAACGACACTACGCTTAATTGAGCGAGTGAAACAGGGAGACCGTGATGCATTCGCGGCACTTGTTGATCTATATAAGGAAGGTGCCTTTCTTGTGGCTTTCCGCGTCTTGCGCGATCGAATGGAAGCGGAGGATGCGACACAGGAAGCCTTCATCCGTGTATTTACGAAGATTGATTCGTATAATGCACAATGGAAGTTCCGGACTTGGTTGTACCGAATCGTCACGAACGTATCGATTGACCGATTACGGAAAAAGAAACCTGACTATTCTCTTGATGCTGAGATGTCAGGTACTGAAGGACTGACATTGTATTCACAACTCGAGAGCAAGGACACCTTGCCGGAGGACCAAGTGGTCGATAACGAGCAACGAAACGAAGTCGGGGACGCGATTGCAGCTTTACCAGAAAAATACCGTGTCCCACTCGTCCTGAAATATGTAGAAGATCTTTCGCTAAAGGAAATCAGTGAAATGATCGAATTACCTGTCGCTACTGTCAAAACTAGAATTCATCGTGGACGAGAAGCGCTGAAGAAGCATTTTGCCAAACGATGAGAAGGAGGAACTCACCATGTCACGAGAGCATGTACATGAACGGATCCAGGATTATTTAGACCAAAACCAACCACCTGAGGAATTCGAGCGATTAGAAGCAGAGTTACGAGAAGTAGACGCGATGGACGAGTTCGAAGAGTATCGGCTCCTTGATGCTCGACTGCGTCAACTTCCAGCGCCTAAATTATCGGCAGATTTTACATCCCGCGTGCTGGCACAATTGCCTGAACAGGTGGAGACGCCAAGCGCTGCTTTGCTACACCAACCGCAACCGTCTCGTTTTGGAGGTAAGATGAAGCAGTACCCATTGCTCGCGGCAGCGGCTGTTTTCTTACTCTTGTCGGTCGGTAGCCTAGGTGGTTATATGGCACAAGAAGAACATGACTTATCATATACGAATGCACCAGGTATCGTCGCTCAAAATGGCGAGGTCGTCGTCCCGAAAGGCGTCACGGTCGATCAAGATCTATATGTCGAAGGTGGGAACGTCCGAATCGAAGGGAAAGTCAATGGCGATGTCATGACCGTTGACGGGAAAGCTTACACGGCGAGTGCTGGTAGCGTGACCGGAGAAATCAAGGAAATTGATCAATTATTCGAACGCGTTTGGTACGGAATCAAGCGTCTATTTCAATAATCAGCTGGGACGAGTCGAACTCGTCCCTTTGTGCTATAATGGAAACTGTTTAAATCAGATGAGTTAGGGGGCACGGTTGGTGAATTACTTCAGCTGGCAACCACTTCAATTTCAATTGTTGAAACTGGGAGAAAACGTACATTGGTACGATTATATTAATGACGTGATTGATATTGCGGTCGTGACGTTCGTCATTTACCGTCTCATGATCATTGTCAAAGGAACAAAAGCAGTCCAGCTCATTAAAGGGATCTCGGTCATTTTGATCAGTTGGTTCTTGAGTGGCTTTTTTGGACTCAAAACATTGCAATTCTTATTGAATCAAATCATCACCTACGGGTTACTGGGGATCATCATCATCTTCCAACCTGAACTCCGACGTGGACTGGAACACTTAGGACGAACGAGTAAATTCTTCTCACGTAGTGCCATCAGTGATGAAGATGAACAAGTTCGAATCGTCGATGCACTCGTATCGTCTGCCCAGTACATGTCAAAACGTCGTATCGGAGCACTCGTGACGATTGAACGCGAGACAGGACTAAGTGAATACGTGGAGACGGGCATTCCGCTCGGTTCACAAATCACGAGTCAGTTGCTGATCAACTTGTTCATTCCGAATACACCCTTACATGATGGTGCCGTCATCGTCCAGCAAGGCAAGTTAGCAGCAGCCGCTTGTTACTTACCGCTGTCTGAGAGTGCACATATCTCAAAAGAGCTTGGAACACGTCACCGCGCTGCCATCGGTGTCAGTGAGGTGACGGATAGCGTCACGCTCGTCGTCTCGGAAGAAACGGGTGGTGTCTCACTCGCTATCAATGGACGTCTGTACCGGGAACTCGACGAAGAATCATTACGGACAAAGTTACTTGAGACGATCGTCAAGGCCGAACCGACGAATACTTCCTTCTTGAACTGGATGGGGGCGAAAAAATAATGTTCGAAAAGTGGTTCAATGAACGCTGGTTTTTACGCATCGTTGCCGTCGCCTTAGCCGTCATGTTGTATTTGATGGTCGCAGGTTCGAATACGACGGGAAAAAGTGATGCTGCTAGTCTATTACCGATCGCAGGACAAGGTTCGACGAAATTTGACGTTCCGGTCACGGTCCAGTATGATGAATCGCAGTGGGTCGCCTATAATATTCCAGATAGTATGGAAGTGACCGTCAAAGGTCCGTCGAGTAGCTTGACGATGCTCCGGCTCGTCCAAGATTTTGGATTATCGATTGATTTGAAAGGACTCGACCCTGGCTATCATCGTGTCCGTGTCACAGCAACTGGCTTCGGAAAAGATGTCGAGGTGACACCAAAACAGGAGACGATCGAAGTTTTCCTCGATAAGAAGATTACAAAGGAAGTACCGGTACAAGTCGCCTTACTCAATAAAAATAAAATCGCTGAAGGATATGTCGCTGGGGAAGCGCAGCCGAACCAACAAACTGTTGAAGTCACGGGAGGCGCAGAGAAGTTACAGGCGATTTCAGCAATCCAAGTACCGATCGATGTGACCGGTCGGGCAGAGACGTTCAAAGAGACGTTCAATGCTAAAGCGACTGATACGAACGGGAATACGATCAATGCATCTTATCAACCGGAACAATTAGAAATCACAGTACCGATCTATAAGGAAAGTAAGACGGTACCGATTAATGTGAAGACAAAAGACAACGTCAAAAAGGGGTATACCGTCGTCAAGATCGTTCCCGTCACGACGGAAGCTCGTCTATATGGAACAAAAGAGGAATTAGAGCGCATCGGTTCCGTCGATACGGAAGCGGTCTCGCTCAAAGGATTGACGAAGACGACGGAAAAAACCGTCAAACTCGTCGAACCTGAAAACGCGACGGCGATGGATCCGACACAGGTCACCGTCAATATCGTCGTCGAAAAAGAAAATGCCAATTCGACGACAGAAACCGTCGAGGATCGAGCGGAGAAAACGATTCCGGGTGTGACGGTCACGTTGAATGGATTCGATGAATCAAAGTATACGATTGATTATAATCAAACGATTGATGTCGTCGTCCGTGGGAAAGAATCTGATTTAGCATCGATTGATGCGACGGATATCAAAGCGGTCATCGACGTGACAGGATTAAAAGAAGGAACGCATGGATTACCGATCTCGTATCAGACATCAAAAGCCTTTGATGTCCTGCGTCCGGATAATATGGATGTCACATTAAAAGCGATTCCCCGGACATCTATTCCGACCAATTAAAACAAATTAGTGAAATGAGGAAATAACACATGGGTAAGTATTTTGGAACTGACGGCGTACGCGGCGTCGCAAACGTAGAATTGACACCGGAACTTGCGTATCGCCTCGGTCGAACAGGTGGTTACGTGTTGACGAAACACGAAAGCACACGACCAAAAGTCTTGATTGGACGCGATACACGTGTATCTGGTCAAATGCTTGAGAATGCACTCATCGCGGGTCTGTTATCAATCGGTGCAGAAGTCATGCGTCTTGGTGTCATCTCGACACCAGGTGTCGCGTACCTGACAAAAACGATGGATGCGACAGCCGGAGTCATGATCTCTGCATCGCACAATCCAGTTGAAGATAATGGGATCAAGTTCTTCGGTTCAGACGGCTTTAAGCTCGATGACGCAACAGAACTTGAAATCGAAGCATTACTCGATGAAGCAGAAGATACATTGCCACGTCCAGCCGGAAAAGAACTCGGCTTCGTTCATGATTACTATGAAGGGGCTCAGAAATATCTTCACATGCTTCGTCAGACATCGGATGAAGATTTCTCAGGCATCCATGTCGCGATCGACGGCGCACACGGGGCGACGTCAAGCCTCGCACCACGTCTATTCGGTGACTTGGAAGCAGAAGTATCGACGATCGGTACAACTCCGAATGGACTCAACATCAATGATGGTGTCGGTTCGACACACCCTGAACATCTTGCTGCCTTCGTTAAGGAAAAAGGCGCAGATGTTGGTTTATCGTTTGATGGAGACGGCGACCGCTTGATCGCAGTCGATGAGAACGGCGATATCGTGGATGGTGATAAAATCATGTTCATCTGCGGGAAATACTTGAACGAACTCGGTCGTCTGAAAGACAACACGATCGTTGCGACGGTCATGAGTAACCTCGGTTTCCATAAAACCGTCGAAGAAAACGGGATGATGGCGCTTCAAACAGCGGTCGGTGACCGTTATGTCGTCGAAGAGATGCGTAAGAACGACTATACACTCGGTGGCGAACAGTCTGGTCATATCATCTTCATGGATTACTCAACGACAGGGGACGGCATGTTGTCGGGCGTCCAGTTGTTGCAAATCATGAAAGCGACAGGGAAGAAGTTATCGGAACTCGCAGCTGAGATGCCGATCTTCCCACAACGTCTCGTAAACATCCGTGTTTCAGACAAAAATGGCGCAATGAGCGGTCCTGCCGTGCAAGCGATCATTGCTGAAGTCGAAGCAGAGATGGCGGGGAACGGACGGATCCTCGTTCGTGCGTCAGGAACAGAACCACTCGTTCGTGTCATGGCAGAAGCTCCGACACAAGAAGCATGTGATGCATACGTCGAACGGATCGCGAACGTCGTTCGTGAGAACTACGCGTTACAAGAAAACTAAGTAGCTCGAAGCAGAGCGATTGCTCTGCTTCTTTTTTTACAATTATTTTAGAAAAACAGATTGAGATTTTTACAAAATATAGGGATTATACGTATTGATTAGAAAAATATCGGGAATAGTTACAAATACGTTACCTTTCTTGCTTTTTCACATTAAAGTTCGTATGATGGTGAAGTCGGACAGAAACGGGGTCAGACGGAAACAAGAAGCGCCAGGGCTTTCTTCGTAGGATGAAAGCTGACGAGGTGGGGGTTTATCGAATCATTCGGCGGATGCCTCCCGGTACCAGATCCATACCGTAAATCGCTCTGAAATCGTCCAAGTGATTGGGCGGACAAACAGATCGATCGGGATCCTCTCAACAAGAGCCGTTTCCTCTTTAGGGAAATACTTGTAAATGGAGAGATGTAACATGTGCGGAATCGTAGGTATGATCGGACAGGTCAACACGAAGGAAATTTTATTAAAAGGTCTCGAGAAGCTCGAGTACCGCGGCTATGACTCGGCAGGTCTTGCGTTCGTCAATGACGGCGTTCAAGTCCATAAAGAAGTAGGTCGGATTGCTGCGCTACGCGAAGTCGTTCCTGCTGAAGCAGACGGCACAGTCGGAATCGGACACACACGCTGGGCGACACACGGTGTCCCAAGCGTACCAAACGCGCACCCGCACCAAAGTGCGTCAGCACGTTTCACACTCGTTCACAACGGCGTCATTGAAAACGATGAGCAGCTAAAAGCAGAATTGAATGTCGATCTCCTCAGCGACACGGATACAGAAGTCATCGTTCAGATGATCGAAAAGAACTTCAACGAGACAGGTGACGTCGCGGAAGCATTCCGTCAAACACTCCGTGTCTTGCACGGTTCGTATGCCCTCGCATTGATCGATGCTGAAAATCCAGACGTCTTATACGTCGCAAAAAACAAATCACCACTTCTCGTTGGTCTCGGTGATGGTACGTTCAACGTCGTCGCATCAGACGCAATGGCAATGTTACAAGTAACGGATCAATTCATCGAGTTGCATGATGGCGAGATGATCATCTTGACGCGTGATAGCGTCACGATCCAAGATCTCGATGGGAACGTCCAAGAGCGTGAAGCGTACACGGCTGAAATCGATGCATCAGACATCGAAAAAGGAACGTACGCGCACTACATGCTCAAAGAGATGGATGAGCAACCAGCGGTCATCCGTAACATCGTTCAAAAATATCAAAACGAAGCAGGCGACATTACACTCGACCAATCGGTCCGTGATCTCGTACTCGGTCGTGACCGTGTCTATATCATCGGTTGTGGAACAAGCTACCATGCTGGTTTGATCGGAAAACAGTTGATCGAACAAATCGCAGGCATCCCGACAGAAGTGCACATTTCTTCTGAGTTCGGATACAACATGCCATTATTGACAGAAAAACCGCTCTTCCTCTTCCTTTCACAATCAGGTGAAACAGCGGATAGTCGTGCTGTTCTCGTCGAAGCGAAGAAACTTGGTCACCCGGCACTCACAATCACGAACGTTCCAGGATCAACATTGTCACGTGAAGCAAACGCAACATTATTGCTCCACGCAGGTCCAGAAATCGCCGTTGCTTCATCAAAAGCCTATACAGCTCAAATCGCTGTTCTTGCTGTCCTTGCGTTTGACCTTGCTCAAGCGAAAGGGGTTGCCGTCAACTTCGATCTCATGAAGGAACTCGGTAAAATCTCAAGTGCGATGGAATCAGTCATGTCTCAAAAAGATCGTTTCCAAGAAATCGCGACAGAATACTTGTCTGAGTCACGTAACGCGTTCTTCATCGGTCGTGGACAAGATGCATACGTCGGGATGGAAGGTGCATTAAAACTCAAAGAGATCTCGTATATCCAAGCAGAAGGATACGCGGGTGGAGAGCTCAAGCACGGTCCGATCGCCTTGATCGAAGACAACACACCAGTCATCGCGCTCGTGACACAACCACACGTTCACCTCAACAACCGTGGGAACGTCAAGGAAGTCGTCGCACGTGGTGCCAATGCGTGTGTCATCGCAGCAGAAGGTCTTGAATTGCCGACAGATGCATTCGTCATCCCAGCAGTCGAGCCACTCTTGTCACCGCTCTTGTCTGTCTTGCCACTTCAATTGATTTCATACTACGCGGCACTCGGTCGCGACTGTGACGTCGATAAGCCACGTAACTTGGCGAAGTCGGTAACGGTTGAATAAGAAAATAAATCGACTCCAAACGATAGGCGCGAAAGTGTCTGCCGTTTGGAGTTTTTTATATAGGAGGACAACAAGATGAATCGCTGGATCGCCGCATTTCCTAAACGATATGAACAGGACGTCCGAATCGTCCAAGCGTGTCTACCGTTTGCTTGGACGCGTTTATCACCCGGGGCGATCGAAGTAAATACAGAGCACGACCAGATACAGATTCCGACTCGCTTATATGTACCAGAGATCGACTCGGAGCGGATTCAACTGACGTCGACTCAAAAAACGATGTTATTTTGCCTTTACACCCGTCATCATGATGGTCACATCCGTGAACGTTATCTCCGTCAGTTACTCAAAACAAATCAACAAGATGAATGGATACTCGTCTATATTCTTGAACTTGCTAGTGAATACGTCCGTGAAATCGTCGACATCATCGTACCTGTGATCGAGCAATGGGATCTGGAAGTGAAGCGGCGATTTGTCTCCAATGATCCAGCATACATGAAGCGAATCGAAGACCGGATGATCAGTTACTGGAATGCTTATTATCGGTCGAGTGGAAAACGACGATCCGAAGCGGACTACCCAGGCTTTTGGATTATAGAATCGTTACGGGAAGGTGTTTCAGTAGAGGAAGTCTAAAGAGATGAAGAGGAGGCGCACGCATGATCACAAAATCGAAGGATTTGTACTTAGAAGGACCCGGACCTGCTGTTTTGCTGTTACATAGCTTTACCGGTAGTGCGAATGAGATGCGTGGTCTCGCTCGTGTTTTACATGCAGCCGGGTATACCTGTTACGCGCCAAATTATGCCGGGCACGGCGAATCGCCGGAGCGTTTGTTTGCGACGACGATCGAAGTCGTCTGGCAGTCCGCGCAAGACGGATGCGCCTTTTTACATGAGCAAGGGCATGAGAATGTCTTTTTGATTGGGCAATCACTCGGTGGGGTGATGGCTCTTCGACTGGCAGAACAGTCAGGATGCGCTGGACTCATCTTACTCTCGACGCCGATTCTTGAGCGGACGATTGCGGGACTCGAGCACCGTGTTCGTCGCTATACAGAACGGTATTTTCAGTTTGACGATCGTTCACCGGAGTGGATCGCAGACTTTGTCGACCGTCATTTTCCACGACCGGAAAAAGACTTACGAGCACTGCAACAGTTCATCCTCGACATAGGAGTCGTCTTGCCGAAGATCACGCAGCCCATCGCTCTATTCCTTGGCGCCTTAGATGATGTCGTCTATCATGCCAGTATCGAGCGAATCGAAACGACGGTGTCGAGCCGAGATCAGAAAAAGGTTCTTCTTCCGAACAGTAAACATTTACTGACGCTCGATCGGGACAAACAGCGTCTGTTCGAAGAAATCCTCGTCTTCTTGAAGACGCATCCGGTAGATTCCTTGAAACCATCATCTGCTGTGCAGTAGGCTAGATAGGTAAGCGACACGCGAAAGGGGAAGAGATCATGCGAATTTTAGTAGTAGGGGCAAGTGGAACGATTGGTCAGGCAGTTGTCGAACAGTTGAGTGAGCGACATGAAATCATTCGTGCTGGGCGAAGCGGAGCGGATGTGCAAGTCGACATCACATCAGAGGAAAGCATTCGGGCGATGTATGAAGCAGTCGGTTCTGTTGATGCTGTTATCAGTGCTACAGGTGGCGCTCATTTTGGTTCATTGACGGACTTAACACCGGAGCTCAATCAAATCGGAATCGACAGTAAACTAAAAGGTCAGGTTAATCTGGTCCTACTTGGTTTGGAGTCAGTACGAGACGGGGGAAGCTTTACGCTGACGACCGGCATCATGATGGACGATCCGATTCGCCAAGGCGTATCTGCTGCGCTTGCGAACGGTGGGGTCAAAGCGTTCGTTCATGCAGCGGCGATCGAGATGCCACGAGGCATTCGAATCAACAGTGTCAGTCCGAACGTACTGATTGAGTCGCTCGAGAAGTACGGACCCTTCTTCCGTGGTTTTGAAGCCGTTCCGGCGTCACGTGTCGCAACGGCGTTCGAAAAAAGTGTCGAAGGGGCACAGACGGGGCAAAATTACGAAGTCTATTAACTAAAAAAGCAGGTAGCGAAAAATCGCTACCTGCTTTTTTACAGACCGGATAGGATATAACGTTCAATCCCGAAAAGTAATAGAGTGATCCCGAGACAAATGAGTAAGTTGCGTACGAACCAGCGACCTGTCATCGTCCGGTTCATGATCAGTTTCTCCAGTGTCAGATTGACGAGAAGCACACATAAGAAGATGACGCCAAACCAAATCATCCAGACACATCCTTTCTTTCTTCTTAACGAATCCAATAGCTAAAAAGTTTCGCGCCCGTCAGGAGCAGGAAATCATTCAGAAGAACGGGAAGGAAACAAACAGTCGATTTTACAAGGAGGAACATGACGATGAAACAAGCAGTCCTAGTGATTGATTTTCAACAAGAACTCGTCGACGGAAACACGGAAGAACGTCCAGTATACTTAAAGGAACAAGTCGCGCACGTCATCGAAGCGGTCGTACTCGAAGCAGACGACAGGAACATCCCGGTCGTCTTCATTCGGGATCTAGATGTCGCTGGCGGAACAGGACCTGGGTTTGCAGTCCATGACTTGATTCCCGTTCCAACTTCTAGTGTCACGTTCGATAAAGCGGCGACGAATGCGTTCCATGGCACTCCCTTGCTCGATCATCTACGCCAAGCATCGATTGAACATCTGATTGTCTTAGGCTGTAAGACGGAGCACTGCATCGATACCGCGGTGCGCAGTGCGACAGTACATGGTTTTGATGTCACACTCGTCGCAGATGGGCATACAACGAACGGCTCCGATGTACTGACACCGGAGCAAATGATCGCACACCACAATCAAGTCTTGCACGGTCATTACAACGTTGAGCACTTTGCGATGGTTCGTCCGTCGACGGAGGACGTCTTCACCCCAACCCACAATGACTACCGAACATGAAGAGGAGAATAAGATGATCGAATTACGAAAAATGACAGCGTCTGACTACGATCGATACGCAATGCTTGTTCAAGACGAACGTGTCATGCGTTATATCACGGAGCAGGCGTTAACGGAATCAGAAACGAAACAGCGCTTTGAACGAATCCTTGAACAACAGCAGCGCGACCGACTGGGATCGTATCTGATCTATGCCGAAGAGACATGGATCGGAATCGGACACATGACCCGGAGTCAAACTCAACCGTTCGAAGCAGAACTCGGTTATATGCTACTACCCGATCAGTGGGGACGCGGATACGGCACAGCCATTGCAGAGCGTCTGTTACAGTTAGCGACAGAAGAAGAGTTACAGGTTGTCACGGCAACGATTGATCCAGCACATGAAGCCTCGCGCCGTATTTTGATCGGATTAGGTTTTGAATCGACATATGTTGGACCGATTGATGGACTATCAGGCGAAACGCTACAGAAAATATTGGGGACTACGGAATGACACGAGATGAATGGATTAAACATTTTCAACTCGACGTCGTGGCGTGTGCGACCGTCGACGAATCGTATAGTTCTGAAGTCGATCGTCTCGTCCTAACGGATGGTCAGGTCGTCTTCTTGAAGCGTCCGTATACGGCTGAAAAGTGGTACCGGGAATGTGGCTGGATTCGTGCACTAGAAGGGCTTGTACCCGTACCGCGCATCTTTGCTGAAGCAGCTCCTGGGCAGACAACCGGGGCATTCGTGCTGGCTGCCTTACCGGGACAGGCACCGGTCTCGATGACTAAAAAATTGGCGTACGAAATTGGTCGAACGCTTGCAATACTGCATACGTGCACAGGAGAAGCCTACGGCGAGTATACGAAAAACGGATTTTATGCCTACCCGGTTCAGGACTGGCGACGTTTCCGGAATGAAAAACTTGATGGATTCATGCCGTTCATCACGTCCGAACTCGCCCCCGGTTTTTTAGAGAACATTCAAACAGAGTTACTCAGACGAGAACAATCGTTACCAGAGCCTTCACGTCCCGTTGCCACACATTGTGACTTCCGCCTAGCAAATTTACTGACGGTAGGTGATCAAGTCACAGGGGTGATCGATTTCGAGACGACCCGCTACGGGGCCGTCGAGATGGACTTCACGAAGATCGTCCGTAATCTCAATACGTTCGGTTCCATTTACGTCATGGCATTTCAAGAGGGATACGCGACGTTACACCCAGACGTGCCGATTGAGACGTATCTCGCATACTATCGTTTGTGGGAAGCACTCACGGCCGTCGGCTGGTGCATCAAACGTGGACTAGAAGAGCACCGGGTGTTCTTTGAGGAGAACATCATGCTCATCGAGCAGGAATTACAGATGACGAGCATATCGGACGGATATTGATTCACCCATGTCTTGGAAGAAACCTCTATACTTAGAGAAATGAGGAATATGAGGGGGAAGCGAGATGACAGGGAAACGAATCGGAATCATCGGTGGTGGACTCGCCGGAATCTTTGCGGCACGTCAATTGCAGGCAGCAGGACATGCTGTTGAAATCATCGAAAAAAGCCAGAGCGTCGGGGGGCGAATGGCAACACGTCGGATTGATGAAGGAACAGCTGATCATGGTGCTGTCTTCTTCACGGTTCGGACGGAAGAGTTGGGACGCGAAGTCGACGGATGGCTTGAGAAAGGGTGGGTTCGTAAATGGTTCGGAACGGATTTTCCACGCTATGTCGCGACGGACGGCATGAATCAACTCGTACAAGCGATTGGTCGAGGGATTCCCGTCCAGTTGAATGAACAGGTCACGCATATTACGGCAATGGAGGACGAACTCGTCACACAAGCGACGGATCATCAAGGTGCGTATGATGCGTTACTTGTGACGGCGCCTGTACCGCAAGCATATGAACTGTTGCAGGCTTCTGATCTGGCGCTCGGAGAGGGCGATCATGAGCAGTTACGCCAAGTGACGTTCGAGCCGACATTCGTGGGTCTGTTTGAAATCAAAGAGCGACTGACGATCGGGGAAGTCGGCCTACAAGACGAACAACTCGTCGATGGGATGTTAAAACTCGTCAATAATGCCGAGAAACAGATTTCGAAGACGACACTCCTGAGCGTCTATATGACAGCTCGCTTCAGTGAAGACTGGTACGAGCGCCCAGAAGAAGAGACACTCGTGGAAGTCGAGCGTCTGTTACAACAGCAACTCGGACCAGTGACGATTATCTCCCGCCAGCTCAAGCGTTGGCGTTACGCTCAGGCACGCGCAGTTTACCGGACACCGCATTTGAAACTGTCGTCACATCCACTTTGGCTTGCTGGTGATGCGTTCCTTGAAGCCGATGATGCGTCAGGACGGACGCGCGTCGAGAGCGCTATCATCTCCGGATTACGTGTCGCAGAAGCGATCGACACCCACTTACGTCAGACGGTAACAGCGACGGAATGAACGAAAACATGCACTTCTTCTCTGACTCGAGAAGAAGCGCATTTTTTTGTTACTCACGATCATTTCACCTGAAAGTGTTGTTCACTCCAAGCTGCCATGTGATCAAGAATTGGTAAAAAACTATGACCAGCATCCGTTAGAGAATATTCAACACGAGGGGGAACTTCGCCAAAGATGTGCCGTTGAATCAACCCATCCGCTTCAAGCTCACGTAGCTGACGTGTCAATGTTCCCTTAGAGATACCTGTTAATTGTTGCAGTTCATGAAAACGATGTGTCCCGTGTGTCAGGTGCCACAGCAAGATGATCTTCCATTTTCCAGCGACCATCTGTTGGACCCGAGTGACTGGACAGGCAGTGCGTTGATTGGTCGTTGTATCGAATACAGCCACATTCATCCTCTCCCATTGGTTCGTTTTGAGGGACCTAGTTTCAGATAAGTGCCTACTTTTTTTAGTGTATCACCTAGCGTATCATGAAGAACAACATCAAACTTCAAAGGAGTGGTTTCATCATGAAATGGTTAATTACAGGAGCAACCGGAAAATTAGGCGCGCGGATCGTGCAGCACCTCAGTGAACAAGTCGGCAACGAACATGTAGCGGTTAGTGTCCGCGACGTCGAAAAAGCAACAGAGCTTGCAGCACAAGGAATCGATGTCCGATACGGAGACTTTGATCAGCCCGAAACACTCGGACAAGCGTTTCAAGGAATCGATCGATTGTTGATCATTTCGACGGACGGTGAAGAGGCGACTCGGATCCGGCAACACCAAGCCGCTGTCACGGCAGCAAAAGAGGCAGGCGTCAAGCTGATCGGCTATACGAGCATCGCCAATGCGGCACACAGTACAAACGGACTTGCTCGAACGCATCGTGTCACAGAGGAAGCGATTCAAGCGACAGGTATCCCGTATGTCTTTTTCCGTAACAACTGGTATCTCGAAAATGAACTCGGAACGATTGACGCCGTCGCGCAAGGCGCAGACTGGTTAACGGCAGCAGGCGAAGGGAAAGTCGGATGGGCGTTACAAGATGAGTATGCGCTAGCCATTGCGACGGGACTAACGCTTGAGCATCCAAACCCCATCTATGAACTATCGGGTCCGTTGCATACACAAGCAGAACTCGCGACTGCAGTCGGAACAGTGCTTAACCGATCGGTCGCTTTAGATGAAGTGGATGAAGCGACATATGGTGAGCGGATGCAAGCAGCTGGCTTACCTGACTTCTTGATTCCAATGCTGACTGGTATCCAGGCAGATATCGCAGCAGGGACTCTGGCAGTAGAAAGTACTGATTTTGAAGCATTACTCGGTCGTCCCGTGACGACGCTGGAAGAGGGAGTCCGTCTCCTTTTGAAAAGATAAGTTCATCTGAACGTTTTCAGGATGAATGAGTAGGGTAAATCCCCTTTAGAAGCAATTAAAGGAGGAGCCCTACCATGAAACTGTCATCCTATCGTGTTAAGGAAGGCGAGCAAGTCTCGTTTTCGAATTACCCGACATCAGAAGAACATAAAATTTCGGAAGCAGAATTGCGAGAGAAACGGATTCCAAAAAGTGTTGAGACGTTACAAGAGTTACATTGGCGTTTGCATGCTGAAGAGAAAAATGGCGTCCTCGTCATCCTGCAAGCAATTGATGCAGCGGGGAAGGACGAGGCGATCAGCTATATCTTTTCTAACTTGAACGCACAAGGACTCCGAACGATTTCCGTCAAAAAACCGTCGGATACGGAGCAAAAACATGACTACCTATGGCGGATCCACGAAGGACTACCAGAAAAAGGGGAAGTCGGCATCTTAAACCGCTCCTATTATGAGGAAGTCATTGCACCACGAATCCATGATTTGCTCGAGGAGGAAGAAAAGCCGGATGAGGGTGACGTGTGGCAGATGCGCTATCGTCAAATCAATGACTTTGAACGCTATCTCGTCGAGAATGGCTTCCGAGTCGTCAAGTTTTTGTTTCATGTCTCAAAAGAGGAGCAACGGCAACGGCTGTTGACTCGTCTGAAAGATCCAACGAAAAACTTCGAATTCTCGTTTAATGACATTGAGGAACGCAAGCACTGGGACGAATACCATGAGATTTTTGCTGAGCTCGTCTCAGCGACATCGACATCGTATGCACCATGGTATATCTTACCGGCAGATGACGAATGGTATTCCCGCTATATCGTCACCGAAGTCATGAATGACGTCCTGAAGGAAATTGATCCGCAATATCCAAAGCTATCAGAAGAGGATCAGGAACAGCTGGATGAAGCGATTAAACGACTGGAAGAAGAAGCATAAAATATTTAAATACACCAAAAGCGATTGTTCTCTTGCTGAGAAGAATCGCTTTTTTAATACACTTAGAGTTGTATGAAATTCTATTTACTCATCATGATTTCTGAACTTCTGAACATCTCGGGACAAATGTCCTGTTCAAATCAGAAGGACTCTCGTTAAATGAGAGTATCATGGAAGAAGAGAGGAGTATGCATATGCGTGGTATCTTATTTGCGATTGCTGGTGGCTTTTTCTTAACGCTTCAAAGTGTCGCCAATGCCCGGATCAGTCAAACGATCGGGACGTGGCAAGCAGCGACGATCACTCAGATGACCGGGTTCATCGTTGCGATCCTCTTAGCGGTCGTCTTACGGGATCGTAGTTTTTCAGCGATGCGCCGTGTCAAACCGCTTTATCTAGCAGGAGGTGCCTTTGCGG
This sequence comes from Exiguobacterium sp. RIT341, assembly GCF_000632205.1. Lineage (NCBI taxonomy): Bacteria > Bacillati > Bacillota > Bacilli > Caryophanales > Exiguobacterium > Exiguobacterium sp. RIT341. The sequence continues at coordinate 266,724 of NZ_JFYW01000009.1, read as the reverse complement.
CGATCATATTATTCAGCAACATGACGGCGGTCCACCGGATGGGTGTGACCTTAACGATTTCGCTCTTTTTATTAGCGCAATTAGCGCTGGCACTCTGGATTGACGGAAGAGGCTGGTTCGGCGTCATGAAACGCCGACTGCGGGGGCCGCAGATCATCGGCATCTTGATGATGGTTGCAGGCATCTTCATCTTAAAGAGCTAAGGAGGAGAAGAAGTGACGGACATTGTGAGCTATTTGGAACGGTATCAGTTAACGCATGTCTTTGATGTATCGCTACGCAAGGCGATGCACATCCAGACGTTCGCACCGGGTGAGGCTTTATGCCGACAAGGCGATGTTGCGCATGAACTGTACTTGCTCGTCGAAGGGAAATTGAAGATTACGCATATGTCGGCAACAGGGAAACGTCTCGTGTTATCCTTCAAGCATCCGTTTGATCTCGTCGGCGATATTGAGTTTGTCCGAAAGATTGATTTGATGAACACGGTTAAGGCAGTGACACCAGTAACCGTCTTACGCATCGCCTATGCGGATTTGGAAGAGGCACGTGTACATCATTCTGCTTTTCTATTATTTTTACTCGAGACGATCACGAAAAAGTTTGAATTGAAATCGCATACGCTCAGCTTCAATCTGCTGTATCCGGTAGAAGTTCGGCTAGCCAGTTATTTGCTGTCGATGACACCTGATACGGATGCTTTTGCGAGTAAGGAACTGGTCGATGCGGCAGATTTGATCGGGACGAGCTACCGTCATGTCAACCGTGTCTTACGTCAGTTCGTCGACGATGGGTTGATTCGCAGAACGCAGCATACGATTGAGATCATTGATCGAGACGGATTGATGGAGCGCGTTGGAGAAAGCATTTACGAATGAAAGAGGTGCGACATGGTTACGGGAATCATCCTTGCTCTTTGTGGGGGCATGCTCGTTTGTATTCAAAATACGTTTAACGCAAAAGTCAAAGAACATGTCGGTGCTTGGGCGACGACGACGCTAGTCCTTGGACTCGGGTTCCTCGCTTCACTGACGATTGGTTTGATCGTCGAAGGGTCACAATTGTTTGCACTCGAACAGGCGCAAACTTGGTTTTGGTTCAGTGGTATCATCGGTGTCGGTGTCGTCCTCTGTGTGACGCAAGGAGTTCAACAACTCGGACCAAGTCGAGCGATTTCGATCGTCATGGTGTCGCAAATCTTATTTGCCTTACTGTGGGATACGCTCGGTTGGTTCGGGTTACAAGCCGTTCCATTTACGTGGACGAAAGCACTCGGTGTGTTGCTGATTGGTGGGGGCGTACTGTTATTTCAACTGGGCGGGAAAACAACAACTGTACGACAAGTACGTAAAGGAGCTTGAAGATGTTTTATACGACAGTATTATTCGATATTGACCATACACTACTTAATTTTGAAGCGACGGAACGGATTGCCTTTCGCCATCTGCTCGAGCAACAAGATCTAACGTGGACGATTGAGCGAGAAGCGCGCTACAAGGAAATCAATCACGCGCTCTGGAGAGCACTCGAACGGGGTGAAGTGACACGTGAGGAAGTCATTCACTCGCGATTCGTGACGTTCTTTGCGGAAGAAGGACGAGAAGTCAACGGACGAGAAGTTGACGAAACGTATCGTGGATACCTCGCGCAAGGGACGGAATTGATTCCGGGTGCGACTGCCCTGTTAGAGCAACTAGAAGGGAACGTCGAGATGTACGTCGTCACGAACGGGATTTCAAAGACGCAACGCGCGCGACTTGATGGCGCCGGATTAACGGACTTCTTTAAAGCGATTTTCGTTTCAGAAGAGACGGGTTTTCAAAAGCCGATGGCAGGATTTTTCGATCATGTGTTTGCGCGGATTCCACAATTCGACCCGGCGCGAACGATCATTATCGGAGATTCCTTGTCAGCTGATATTGCAGGTGGCAATCAAGCTGGTATCGCAACATGTTGGTTTAATCCAGAAGGAAAGCCGGCAACGGATATCAAGCCCACGTTTACGATTACCTCTTTAGCCGAACTACCTGCAGTGCTTGAAAACGCAGCAGTCCTTCAACAATGAATCAAATCAGTCGATAGGAAAGAGAAGAAAAGGGGGCGATCACCGTGCAACGATGTGATCAACAGACGCTGGAGGCAACTCCCGTCTAATTAAAAGGGGAAATGAACATGATTCAACTCGTACCGGTAACAGCAGAAAATTGGGAAGCTTGTTGTGAGCTGACGCTGACAGCAGAACAGCAGGACTTCATGGAAGCGAATGTCTATTCGATCGCGCAAGCGAAGTTCGAACCAAGCCTTGTCCTTCGGGCGATTATGATGAACGATATGGTTGTTGGTTTTGTGATGTACAACACGGAACTAGAAGAACTCGACGGTTACTGGATATACCGCATCATGATTGATCAGGTGCGGCAAGGGAACGGGATCGGGCGATTAGCGATGCAAGCCGTGATTGAAGAGATGCGAATGTTACCCGCAGCAAAACGAATCGTCGTCGGTTATCGACCGGATAATCAGGCGGCACACCGTCTGTATGCGAGTCTTGGCTTCATCGACCACGGGGATCGATTCGGTCGGGAAATGGCAGTACGATTAGAAGTATAAAACTTGATGAACCGTCGATTAAACAGGAGTCTCCTGACATGCTGTCGAACTAGAATCAGCATGTGAGCAACAAAGGAGTCTGATGAGATGAAAGTACGTCAAATGATAGCGGACGATTACGAAGAAGTCGTCCGTATTTACGAACAAGGAATAAAGACGGAGAACGCGACGTTTCGCACGGAAGCATTACCGTACGAAGAATGGACGAGACATCACCATGAACACAGTCGTCTCGTTGCGATTGAAGGCGAGCAACTGCTCGGCTGGGTTGCGTTAAGTCCATTTTCTTCGATTCCAGCATACGCTGGTGTCGCTGAAATCAGTCTTTATATTGCAGAAGAAGTACGCGGTAAAGGTGTCGGCACTCGCTTGATGGAAGACGTCATTGCAACAAGTGAAGCAGCAGGCATCTGGACCCTGCAATCGCAAGTCTTTCCGGAAAATCATGCGAGTCTGCGCCTTCATGAACGTTTTAATTTTCGCGAAGTTGGTCGCCGGGAGCGAATTGGTCGGCTCGGAGGCAGATGGCGCGATACGGTATTGCTCGAGCGACGCAGCACATATCTCTAAAATTCGGCAAGTGGACGCAATGTTCCCTTGCCTTCTTTGTGTTGAAAGCAAGGGATAACGGGAAAAGACAGACAGCAAAAGAAGGGGAGGGATCACGATGGATGATTTTTTTGGTGAAGGACTTGAGACCAATCAACAAAAGCGGAAACGCAAACTAGAGGAAATTTTTGATCAGTCGTTTGAATCGGAGCGACGGGATTTTAATCAATCGTTGGAGCAGGACGTGACAGTTGCTTTGATCGGAGACGTCAATGCGGGAAAATCCTCGACCTTGAACGCAATTCTTGGTCGCGAAGTCGCAACGGTCGGAGCACGTCCAGGTGAAACGGTTCGGATCGATCAAGTAAGGCAACATCCAGAAGATAAAGTCATCTTCGTCGATACACCGGGACTAAATGATGCCAATACACAGAACTCGGAAGCGACATGGACGTATTATCAAAGTGCCGATGTCATCCTTTATTTTTTAAATGCGGCAGGTACCGTCTTATCTGAGACAGAGACGAAGAATTTCCAGAAAATCTATCAACATAACCAAAATGTCTTGATCGTTGTCACGAAGATGGATGCGACGGATGATGTCGACACGATCGTTCACCATATTGCAGAAAAACTACCAGGACCAAAAATCATTCCCGTATCAGCACGAGAAGGAACGAATATTGATCGGCTCCGCCGGGAGGTCCTCGATATCTTAAAAAAGTTCGACAAGGATAATGTGTTCGTTCGCCAGATGGATCCGACCGTTCGTGGGAAGATCGCCAACAATTGGATCGTGGGTGCTGGAACAGCTGCTGGTGCAATCGGTGCCGTCCCGTTTCCAGGAGCTGATATCATTCCGTTGACTTCAATTCAAATCGGCTTGATGCTCAAGTTATCAAATCTGTATGAACGGCAGTTATCCAAGGAGAGTGCGAAGGAGTTGCTTGTCGTGACAATCGTCGGAAACTCCGGGAAAACGGCTTTTCGACAAATAGCGAAACTGGTTCCGGGATATGGTGCCGTCATTGCAGCGGGAGTCGCTTCGACCGCCACCCTTGCACTTGGATATGGAACGAAATATGTCTATGAGAATAAGCTCGAACTAACGCCGGAACAACTAATGGGATTCGTCAAACGATTCCGAAAGAAGGCGGAGGAGTCGTCAAAAGAGACAAACGAGTAATCTCCTTGCTATTCCATACAGCAATGAAGGGGGAGAACATATGACACGATACTCGAAGAAATCAAACAATATCAATCGAAATTCCGACAAAAGGCACCTGCTGAGAAACAACGGTTGATGGCGGAAGCGACAGCTGAACTGGCTGCTTCTGGAGTCGCACAAGGTCTAGGTGTCGGTGACACAATCCCACACTTTACATTACCCGATGTATTTGGAGAACCAGTCGCAATCGAGACATTACTCGAGCAAGGTCCTGTTATCTTAACGTTCTACCGGGGTGGCTAGTGTCCGTACTGCAATCTCGAGCTTCGCGCGTACGAACGGTAAATCGACCGAATCCGCGCTCAAAGAGCGCCTGTCATTGCAATTAGTCCGGAGACAGCTGATTTTGCTGAGCAAACGGCGAATAAGAATGCGTTAAGTTTCCCTGTCTTAAGTGACGTTGATTTACATGTATCCCGTCAATTTGATTTGGTGTTCGACTTGCCAGATTATTTGATTGAGATTTACAAAGCATCGGGACTTGATGTAGCGAAGCACAATGGAAATGAGGATTGGCAGTTACCGAAACCGGCGACGTTTATCATTGATACGAATGGTGTGATTCGTTTCGTAGAAGTGCCGTCCGATTATACGAAACGCGTTGATCCAGAACACATCCTCCAAAACCTTGAACAGAATAAAAAGTATGAAGATTGACTTAAACGGTCTGGCTTCTCTCTACTTGTTGGGAGAAGTCAGACCGTTTGAAGTTTCCCTTTATTTTGTATCAAGAAGTACTCGTCTCAGCCATTCTTGAAATTTGAGATCAGTCTGTTGCCAATCCATTGCCCGTGCAAAATGATGAGCGGAGATGCGAATGGCTTCGTACTCCTCTGGATCTCGGAAGCAAGCTCGCATTTCGGCAGCGAGTGCACCAGGTGTTTTGTTTTTAGCCATGTAGCCTGTCATGCCGTACTGAACGGCGTCTCGGACACCAGGAGCATCATATACGATGGATGGTGTTCCGACCGCCGCCGCTTCAATAATAGAAAAACCTACGCCTTCACGTATGGAAGGGAAAAGGAGAGCGGTGGCACGACTCATCATGCGGCGCGTTTCTGTTTCAGTGACTGAATCGTAATATGTGATAGCATCCTTCACTTCTTTAGGAAGGGGAAGTGTAAGGTATTGCAAAAGATGAGAGCTGTTACGAATACCAATCAGCCAGAGGCGTGTCTCAGGAAACTCACGTTGGACCATGAGGAATGCCCCAATCGTATCTTGAAGTTCTTTTTTGTTCAGACGGTTGATATATAGAAAGGTTGGAACATGTTCTTTTAACTCCCATTCCTGTTCAGACCACGTGGAAAAGGAAAGTCCTGGCGGCAACATCGTGATATGACTGTTAGTAAAACCAGCACTTTGTAGTTCATCTACAACAGAGGGGCTGACAGTCAAGGCATGACTATCTTTATACCAGCTTAACCGTCGAGTCTCTGTCCATTCGCCAAGCTTTGAAAAAGGAAACACAAGCGTCGTCGACCAACGCTCACGAATCAATTGATAAAGAAATAAAGTTCGTTTATGACGTGGAACATAAAGTGGTGTGAAGAAATGAAACCCATTCAAATGATCCAGAACTAAATCAATCGTTTTAGCATAAGACCAGTAATAATAAAGTGCATATGGAATAAGAGAAGCTGTCGTACCATAACGGAGGTAAGTGATACCATCTCGATACTCCGTCGGTGATCCGCCCTTGAATGAGACAGACAAATGGGTAACTCGGTAGGTAGTACTGACACGCCGCAACATTTCATGAATAAAAGTTTCAGCTTCTCCGGCTTGTGGATGTCGAGCATCACGCCAAGATAAAAAAAGTAGATGAGGTTTCATGTCGTACCTCCTTTGCGTAGAAAAAATTGGATCCGAAAGATCGGTTCTGCTAATAATCTTCTCTAAAGTAGAAGGATATTCCTAGAAAATGCATCAAATCAATAGACTTCTGTTTCATCCATGATGTCCTGAAGCGTTACGTATAAAAGCTTTTGGGTAAAGAACAATAACGAAACGGGTAGGAGGAAAGCGCATGAAATGGAAGGGAAGAGAACGGAGTTCGAACGTCGAGGACCGGCGGGGAATGGGTGGGAAAGGAATCGCCGGTATCGGCGGTGGTGTCGGGATCATCCTGCTGATCGTCATCACTTTGATGGGCGGTAATCCAACTGAACTACTCGGAGACTTAACCGGTGGGGATCAGCAAAATACGACGTATGAGGAAACAGCGCAGGAAAAAGAAGCAGCGGACTTCGTCTCCGTCGTCTTGGCCGATACGGAACGAGTCTGGACGAAAGAATTTAAAGAAGATGGTAAGACCTATAAAAAACCGAAACTCGTCTTATATACGGATCAAGTTAGTTCGGCTTGCGGACAAGCAGGGAAGTCCGTCGGTCCCTTTTACTGTCCCGGTGATCAGAAATTATACATTGATTTAAGCTTTTATGATGAACTGCAGACGAAATACGGAGCACCGGGCGATTTTGCGATGGCGTATGTCATTGCGCATGAAGTAGGGCATCATGTCCAGACGTTACTTGGAAAATCGGATGAGATCATGCCACTTCGAAAGCAAATGAGTGAGGAGAAGTTCAATAAATACCTCGTTCGATTCGAGCTACAGGCAGATTATTATGCCGGCGTATGGGCGCATCACGCGCAAGGAGAAAACTTGCTCGAAGAAGGCGATCTTGAAGAAGCGTTGACAGCAGCCAATGCTGTTGGGGACGATACGTTACAAGAGAAAGGACAAGGATATGTCGTACCGGAAAGTTTCACTCACGGCACATCGGCGCAACGAGAGCGTTGGTTCCAAAAAGGCTTTGATAACGGCACGATCGAAGGTGGAGACACATTCAAAGCGAAGAATCTATAAAACGAAGTAAAGACATACCTTTTGAAACATTTTCCAGTCGTTTCCGTAAAGAAGAGAGAAGGATTCAAAGGGGAGTGTCGAAGTTGAAGCACATCAGTCTATTTTTGTTGCTGTATACGGCTGTCGTCGTATTGACGTACATCGTGTCACGATTTGCGCCAAACTTGTTGGTCTACATGGTCTATATTGCGATTGCGTCGTTACTCGTCATCACGGGCTATTTATTGAAACGGCTTGTACTGAAACGTTAAATACCAAAAAGGGGCTGACTCACATGTCAGCCTCTTTCGCTATTTAAAAGCAATCTTATGAACGGAACATCGTCGGATCATCTGGAACGTTCTCCAGGTAAGTGATCCGTCCGTTTTCATTAAGACGTGCGATATCTTTTCCGTCTTGCGTGAAGACGCTACCGTCTGCCCGTTTTCCGCAAACTGCCCAGCGTGTTTCATACGTTCCTGGTGTTGTTTCTTCCCAGCCGGCGTACATATGCTTAATATCCTGATTCGCCGTGAACACATGACGGACGAATTGTTTCCAGGCGTCGATGCCGTGCTTTGGTTGTCCGTTCAGAACGAACGTGATGTCTGTCGTAAACAAGGAAACGAGATCCTCGAACGCTTGTGCGTCCGTGCGTGACGCGTCGAATAAATCGAAATAACGATTCAATACCATAGTAAAAACCTCTTTCTGTTCATTAAAGTGTCATCATCCGGTCTGTGATTAACGCATGCAACCGTTCTAAATGTTCCGGTGGACAGGAGGTATCGATTGCTTGACGGATCGAGCCGATTGATTCGCGCTTCAACGTCGATTGCCAAGCATCTTCTGCCTCTGTCATCAGATTCGAGAGCAGACCGATCTCCTGTTCCTGAATCCCCATCAAATCTTCAAAGACACCACTTGACGCGTACAATGTCTGTTTGCCCTCAATGGCTTGATAGACATCGAAGATTTGAATTTCTTCTGCCGGACGTCGTAAGCGAAAGCCCCCTTTGACACCCGGTACGGAATACAACAGATCCGCCTGAACGAGTTTTCGTAAGAGCTTTTGGAAATAGGTCGGTGAAGCACCGAGTTGCTGACTAATGAACTCACCGGACAAAACGGCGCGCTCCGGCAGGAAGGTTAAGAGCAACATCGCATAAACGGATTGCTCGACTCCTGTTTTCATTTGCATAGAAAGACTCCTTTCGTTAAACGTGGATAATGTATATCCATAATAGTTCGATGATGAAAAATTGTCGAATGATATGCTCTCACAAAACCGTCACACCTTTTCGACAGCATCTGCATGGCATCCCCGTTCCGGATTCGGTATACTAAATGTACGATATGTGAAAATATTCACTAAAAGTCGTTCACACTTTGTGAAAGGACGTTTGTATATGAATCCATTAAAAGGAATCGTCCAGATTCCACGTAGTATTCTCATTCAATTCATCATTGCAGCTTTCTTAATGGGGGTCGCGGTCGTCGGTCAGTCATACGGCATCGTGTTGACGGTCGATCGCATTTTCCTAAAAGAACAACCGTTTGAAGCTGTCATTCCGTTACTACTCACCGTTCTCGGTATGTTGTTGCTCCGAGTCGCCGTGACGTATTGGAACGGTCGTCTTGGTACGACGTTATCGGCACACATGAAGCAGGCGCTTCGAGAAGCACTCGTTGCGAAATATACGAGTCGCTCAGTCGAGATGATGCTACAAGGGCAAGCGGGACAGAAGGTCAGTGTCTTGCTCGATGCAGTAGACGAGATGGACAGCTACTATAGTCAATATTTGCCGAAAGTCGTCCAGACGACGATCGTTCCCTTGATGGTCTTGATTGCGGCATTCAGCTATGACTGGATCACGGGTCTTGTCATGATGATCACGGCGCCGTTCATTCCGTTGTTTTACATCATCATCGGCATCATGACGCAAAAGCGGGCCGATGCTCAACTCGAGAAGATGACGGCATTCTCAGGAACGTTCCTCGATACGTTACAAGGACTGACGACCTTGAAGTTATTCGGTCGCGCGAAACGACAGCGTGACGTCATCGAAAAAAGCAGTCTCGATTTCCGAGATGCGACATTAACGGTCTTGAAGCTCGCCTTCTTGTCGTCATTGATGCTTGAGTTCGTCTCGATGCTCAGCATGGGAATGATTGCACTTGAAGTCAGTCTGCGTTTGATTCTGTTTCAAAGCATCACCTTTATCCCAGCGTTCTTGATGCTCGTGTTGGCACCAGAATACTATCTTGCCTTAAAAGAGATGGGGGCTGCTTTCCACACGGGACGCGGTAGTGTGGCAGCAGCGAAACAAATCGCAGCCGAATTGACGGCAGACGATCGTCCTGTTGCATTCGGTCAATCGGAACTCACGATGAATCGTCCACCACAAATCGTCTTGGATGAAGTCGGCTTTACGTACCAAGAAGGACGTTTTGCCTTGCAAGATATCGGGCTTACGATTGAGCCGTATCAAAAGGTAGCGTTGATCGGTCGCAGTGGGGCCGGTAAATCGACCGTCTTGCAGTTGATTGCCGGACTCGCGGATCCACAAGAAGGACGGATCCTACTCGACGGAACCGAGCGCGGTCAGGTGGAGGAAACAAGCTGGTTCCGTCAGTTGAGCTACATTTCTCAACATCCGTATCTGTATGCCGGAACACTGGCAGAAAACATCGCGATTGGTGAGCTTCGTCAAGCGACGCCGGAAGAGATTTTCGAAGCGGCGCAGGCGGCAGGGCTCGAGGAGTTGATTGCGACGTTGCCTGAAGGGATCGACACGGTGATCGGAGAAGGTGGACGCGGTCTATCGGGTGGCGAAAAACAGCGTGTTGCGTTAGCGCGAGCGTTCTTGAAACGACCGAACGTCGTCGTCTTTGATGAACCGACGACTGGACTTGATGTCAAAACGGAGCGACTGCTCCAACAAGCGATTGAGCAACTCGGACAATCGGCAACGGTCATCACTGTCGCGCACCGTTTGCATACGATTGAACGATCGGATCAAATCGTCGTTCTCGACGGCGGACGAATCGTCGATCGTGGCACCCATGATGAATTGCTTGGTCGCGATTCGGAATATGCGCGGATGCGTAGCGTCCAGAGAGGGGAGGAAACACGATGAAGGAATTATTAGGAGTCTTTCGGTTGATGGTGCATCAAAAACGCGATATCGCCTGGTCGATCTTCTTCGGTGTCCTCGCCGGTGTGACAGCGGTCGGTTTATTCGCAGCAAGTGGTTACCTGATTTCAAAGGCAGCCTTGTTGCCACCGATCCAGACACTCGCCGTCTTGATCGCCCTGCAAAAAGTGTCGAGTCTGACGCGCGCCGTCAGTCGGTATGCGGAACGTTACTATTCGCACCGGGCGACGTTTACGATCCTTAGTGACATCCGAACGTCATTTTACCGTCGTCTCGAGCCGCTTGCGCCAGGGATTTTTGGTAAGTACCGCAGTGGTGACTTACTTGCGCGGATCGTCGGGGATGTCGAGAGTCTACAAAATACGTTCTTACGTGTCCTCTATCCACCGATCGTGTTACTGCTCGTCTTCTTCTGTACGATCTTTTTCGTCAGTTTCTTCTCATGGACGATTGCCGGGATTCTGTTGCTTGGTTTAATTTTGACCGGTTTCTTGATTCCGGCATGGTTCGCGTACCGTGAACAACGCTTCGCCCGTTCAGTCCGTGTTCGACGTGGTGACTTGTCGACAGAAGTGACAGAGTTATTCCAAGGCTATCGTGATTTGAAGATTTACCAACAGCTCGACCAAAAGGAACAGGACTTGAATGCCGTCGCGAAACGGTATGTCGAGGAAGAGAAACGTAATGGTTTACACGCTGTCTCGAACCTGGCCTTGAATACGATGGTGACGTTGATCATCTCTTGGCTTGTCCTCGGTGTGGGTGCCTATCTCGTCGCAAGCGGACAACTCGAGGGAGTTTTCCTCGCTTTACTCGTCATGACATCGCTGACCGTCTTTGAAAATGCGGCACCGATGGCGATCTTACCCGGCTTTTTTGAAGATAGCCGCCATGCTGCGAAACGACTCGATGAAGTCGTGACTGAGCAAGAGGAGCCGACGTACGCTCCGTTCGTCCTCGATCAGGCACCGTCCTTTGAAACGAATGCGCTGACGTTTACGTTTCCTGATGCACCCCGTCCAGTCTTACGTGACGTCACTGTTTCGATTCCGGCTGGTAAGAAGACGGCAATCGTCGGAGCGAGTGGTTCCGGGAAATCCACGTTACTTCAATTGATGTTACGGATGTATCCGACGGACGGATTAACGATTGCTGGACAGGACAGTCAGACGGTTGATCCGGAAGGACTCTGGCAGCACGCGAATGTCGTCCTGCAACAAAATCACTACTTTTATGGAACGCTTCGTGATAATCTACTGCTCGCAAACGAAGCAGCGACGGACGAAGCGATGCGACAAGCACTCGACGATGTCGGATTAACGACATTCGAGTTGAGTGATCGTGTGTTTGAAAAAGGAGAGAACTTATCCGGAGGAGAAAAACAGCGGCTAGCGATTGCCCGCGTGCTCTTGCGAGAAGCATCGCTTTACTTGCTTGACGAACCGACGTCATCCGTTGATGCTTTGACGGAACAGATGATTCTCAAGCGACTGTTTGCGCGAGCAACGGATGCGACACTCGTGCTCGTCAGCCACCGCTTAGCGGGTCTTGAAGCGATGGATCAAATCATCGTCATGGATCAAGGACAAGTCATCGAAGTCGGAACGTATGCCGAATTGATGACACGACAAGGGGCATTTTATGAGTTAAAACAAGTCGAACAATCTGTGTTTGCTCCAATTGGATAAAAAGTATGGAAGGCAATGAATCAAGTAAGGTTCATTGCCTTTTTTATTTAGCTTGGAAGAACTGAAAAGACATGACAGTCTACTTCTGAAATGGTAAAGTCTAGAAAAAACATAGGGGGATTTTATGCATATCGAACAATCATCCATCGTTGTCGATCAGTCGACCGTTTCATATGATCATTTTCAGATGGGATCCAAACAGGTCTGCTTCTTGATTTCGGGAGCATCGTACGTATACGACCATCCATACTTTTACTACAGTCGAATGGCATTACTCGCGCGAGGCATCGATGTCATCTGCATTCACTATGTGACAGAAGATCTATTTTCGATGTCAGACGCTGAATCAAATGCCTGCATGACCCGTAGAGTCGACGCTGTCGTCTCGGAAGTGCTTGCGACGCATCCATACGAAAACGTTCAGTTTATCGCAAAATCGTTAGGCACGATTCCGCTTGCCGCGTTACTTGCTAAGCCGAGTCTACAGACAGCACGCTTCGTTTTCTTAACACCCGTCCTAAATGAAGTGGTCGAACAAATCGCCGCCTCGACGCAAGCTGGACTGATCGTCATTGGCACGGCCGATAAGTTTTATGATGAGGCAGCACTTGAAACGTGTCGGACATCACAATTAATGATTGATGTTATCGAAGGAGCGAATCATTCACTAGACCAAGGATTTGAGGTCGATTCGTCACTTGCAGTTCTCGGACATGTCATTCGTCAGATCGAAGCCAGTCTATTCGAACCGCTACATCAGTAAAAAATCCGTCCAGCAGAGAGGCTGCTGGACGGATTTTTTAGTATGGGCGAAGTAAGGCGCGAACGGGACTACCATCGCCGTCGACGAGCGGGAGCGGGACGGCATTCAAGTGGTAATTACCAGGCGTGATCGCATCGAGGACGAGTCCTTCGAGGATATGGATTCCATGCTGTGCCAGTGCGTGATGGGCTGCCATTTCCTTGCTATCAATCGCATCGACGCTTGGTAAGTCAAGACCAATCAGCGAAATCCCGAGTTCTCCGAGACGTTCAGCAAGACTTGGTGTCAACACAGGAATCGTCTCTGGGAAAGTCGATTTGTCGATCCAACCATCCGTTTTGATGATCAAGCGCTGGACGTCATTTAGCTCAAAGCCATCTAAATCAGCGGCTGTGATTTCTGTACGACCTGGTAAGTAAATGACACGCGCATGTCCGATATAGAGGTCTGGATCCAGGTCGATGATTTTTTGTCCAGCATCATCAAAATGAAACGGCGCGTCGACATGGGTACCGGTATGCAGACTCATCGTAACTTTGCCGACGTTAACGGAACCGGTGTCTGCCTTATTCCATGTCAATGTGGCTTCAAAAGGTGTATCCCCCGGCCACGTCGTGACGTGACGATCAAGTGGTTGTGAAACATCAATCCATCGTGTCATCGTTTCATCCTCCTCATAATGTCGTGCGGACCGACCACAGTTCTGGGAAGAACCGGTGGTCGAGCACACGCCGTAGATAACTGACACCAGACGAACCGCCCGTTCCTGGTTTTTGTCCGATGATCCGTTCGACGGTACTCATATGGTTAAAGCGCCACATCTGTTGCTGGCTCCCGATATCCAGTAGTTTTTCACCGAGTTCATACAGATCCCAGTACCGCTCGACATCACGATAGACGCTTGCCCAAGCGGCCTCGACACTTGTATTTGGTGTCCAGTCTTCCGTGACATCACGCTCAAGGACGGACGCGTCGATCGGTAGCCTATGGCGCGCCATCGCCCGGATCGTTTCATCGTAGATGCTTGGTGTCTTCAAGTCTTCGAGCATCATCGGATAAAGTGTTTCATCATGTGCATAAACTTTTAGCATCTGCTCATTCTTGAAACCGAGCGCGAATTCGATTTGCCGGTTTTGATACGATTGGAAACCGGATGAGTGACCAAGTGCGTCACGGAATTCCAGATATTCGGCAGGGGTCAAGGTCGACAAAACATTCCACGACTGGATCAACTGGTGCTGAATCTTTGAGATCCGTGCGAGCATCTTAAACGATGATTCGAGATCATCGTTTGCAACGGCTTGCGTCGCTGCACGCATCTCATGCAGGATCAGCTTCATCCATAGCTCGCTCGTTTGATGAATGATGATGAACAGCATCTCGTCGTGATGACCTGATAAGCGATGTTGACTCGTAAGCAATGGATCCAGTTGCAAATAATCCCCATAGGACATATCTTTCTTAAAATCCGTTTGAATCGATGCTTCAATAGACGTAGGATCTGTCTTTGTCATTCCCATTCATCCCCTTTATCGAGTTAATTCAGTTTTCGTTTTTCAGCGGTCTTCAGTTGTTCTGGATGCGCCCGTTTCCAGAAGAAATAGGCGATAGATAAGAACACTAACCACGGTATACCAAACTTCAAGACGATTTGGAAATCTGTGAACCATGTCGTCAGGACGAGTGCGAATAACAACAATGCACCGAGAGCCGTTAGATACGGATAGCCCATCATCCGAACCGGTAACGTCCGTCCACCTTCACGTTCCCAGGCTTTACGGAAGTAGAGGTGGGAGATGAAAATCATGAACCACGTGAAAATCGCCCCGAACATCGAAATCCCCATCATGAACGGATAAGAGACGCTCGACTGACTGCTGATGATCGCTGCGAGAAAAATGCCGAGTGTTGATAAGGCGAGTGCAAAGAGCGGTACACCTTTTCGATTTAAACGACCAAATACTTTTGGCGCATACGTTGCCTTGGATAATGAATACATCATCCGTGTCGAAGCATACAGCTGACTGTTCATCGCGGAGAGCGCTGCTGTCAGGATGATGAAGTTCATGATACCGCCTGCATATGGAATCGATAGCATCTCCATTACTTTGACGAACGGACTTTGATCGACGCCGCCTGCTTGTTGCCACGGGACAATCATCAACATTAAAGCAATCGTGACGACATAAAACGTCGAGAGACGGAAGACTGTCGCTTTCAATGCTTTCGGTACGGCAACGTCCGGGTCCTTTGCTTCACCGGCAGTGACAGCAATCAATTCCGTTCCGAGGAAACTGAAAAGGGAGATGAAGATCGCAATCCAGAGACCCGAGAAGCCGAATGGCATGAAGCCACCATCATTCGTGAAGTTTTGTGGACCGATCTCAGGGCTCGGACTACCGATGACCAAGTAAGCACCAAGCAGGATGAACAGTAAGATGGCACTAATCTTAATGACCGAGAACCAGTACTCAAAGGTTGCGAACGTATTGACTGTCGTAGCATTGATGTAAATCAACGCGGCAGCGAATACGAGAATCCAGACGACCCCGGGAACGTCCGGGAACCAGTATTTCATATAGATGGCGATCGCACTAACTTCAACGCCGATTGCGAGAACGTTTGCGATCCAGTACGAATAGCGGACGAGAAAACCCGCGTACGGACTAATGTATCGTTCGGCAATCGTACCGAACGAGCCAGATGTCGGATGAGCGACCGTCATTTCAGCCAGACAGCCCATTAAAAGTAGGACGATGAAGGCGCCGACTGCGTAACTGATCAAAACGCTCGGTCCAGCAAGCCCGATTGCAAGCCCACTTCCGAGGAAGAGACCGGTACCGATCGCGCAGCCCATTGCAATCATCGTGAGTTGACGTGTCTTGAGTTCACGCCGTAGTTCAGTAGGTTGTTCCATGGTGTACTCCTTAAGCAACGACTTCGCGTTCATTCGCGAAACGTTCGTATTCTTTATCTTCCATGATTCGTTTAAGTGTCGCGACGACGTCATAGACATCGGTAAACGTGTTGTAAAGCGCGACGGGTGCTAGACGGACAATGTTCGGTGCCCGGAAATCGGGGATGATCCGATTTTCCTTGAGTGCTTTACAGATCCGCGCCGCTTCCGGGTGCTCGAGGCTGAGATGCGCCCCACGGCGTTTATCGTCAATTGGATTTCCGATGACGAAACCGTACGGTATGAGTTCCTGCTCGACAAGGTCCATCATGTACTGCGTCAGGGCGAGTGACTTCGTTCGGACGGCTTCAATACCGACTTCGTCAAACATCTCTAACGCACCGATTTGTGGGGCGAGACTTAAGACGTGTGGTGTTCCAATCTGGAAGGCACCTGCGTGCGCGGCCGGTGTCATCGTGTGATCCATGTCAAACTGCTTGTCCTTGCGCGAACCGAACCAGCCCGTCAGCCCAGGCAACGTTCCGAAATGACGTTCGTGGACGAATAATCCACCGACTGTTCCAGGACCGCCGTTCAAGTGCTTGTAATTACACCAGTAAGCAAAGTCGACGCCCCAGTCATGGAAAGCGTGCGGAACGGCTCCGACGGAATGACAGCCATCAAAACCAATCAAGATGCCGCGGTCGTGTGCCGCTTTCGTTAAACGCTCCATATCGAGAATCTGTCCGCTTCGGTACAGCACCGCCGGCAAGACAATCAAAGCGATATCGTCTGTCATCGCGGCAATGATATCGTCCTCCTCTAAAAAGCGACCATCATGACTTGGTACTTGGACGAGATGTGTCTCCGGATCCAGTCCGCGTAAACGAAGCTGACTTTGTAAAGCATAGATATCCGACGGGAACGTCAGCGCATCCGCTAAAATCTTATCTCGTCCTTCTGTTGGTTGGAAGAATGTCGCGACGAGTTGATGTAGATTGACGGTCGTCGAACCGGTGACCATGACTTCTTCCGCTTGTGCGCCGACAAGCGGAGCGTTGAGGGCAGCGAGACGTTCTGATAATTCGAACCAAGGATGACGTCCTTTCATCCAGCCGTCGATTCCGAGTTCTTTCCAGTCTGATAGCGACTCGAGCAACGTCTTCTCGGCACGCTTCGATAATAAACCGAGCGAGTTTCCGTCCATATAGATACTACCCGGTTGCAGATAAAACTCATCACGATAGGTGGACAATACATCTTGATCGTCCCGAGCAACGGCATCCGTCCGTTTTGCTTGTAATGTCATACGTCATCCTCCTCAAATGAATACTCAATCAATTTTGACAAAAGCGTAGCAAACAAATTGACATTGTGTCAATATTATCGAATAGAGAAAACAAAAGGAGTGAAGGACATGTCATCTTCTCAACCAGAAAAAATCGATAAACGGCATCTGCGCACAGTGCGGACACGCGAAAAACTGTTGAGTGCGGCACGTGACGTCTTCTTAGAACAAGGGTTTCAAACGGCAACGATTTCACAAGTGATCAAACAAGCTGGCGTCGGCTACGGAACAGCCTACGTGCATTTTGAAGGGAAAGATGAGTTGCTCGTCGTCCTGATGGAAGATGTCATGAGTCGTTTCCATGCGATTGCGGAACGAACATTTGAACCGACGACGCCGCTAGAGGCAAAGGAACGTATCGTGACGCAAGCTACGGATTTCTTACGTCTCGCGGAAGAAGAACGAGCGATGCTACGGATCGTTGAGCAAGCAATCGGCGTCTCTTACATCGTCCGTGCGAAATGGAAAGCGATTCGAGAACGCTTCATTGATCGGATCAGTCAGGACATTCAATATGCTCAGGAGACAGGACTCGCGCGACAAGATGTCGATTCGAAGCTCGTCGCCCGTGGCTGGTTCTTCGCGAACGAGATGTATTTATTCGAAGTCGTCCGTGAAGAAGCAACAGCGACGATTGAAGAGATCGCACACGTCTTAGCGACGATTTATACGCAAGGACTCTACCGGATCGAGGATTGATGAACGGATAGGAAGGGAACGTTTCAAAGTAGAAGGGAGCGTGACCGGGATGCCATTTGATTACGATCTCGATTTCAAGACGACGGATTTTCGCAAGGAGCCGGAAAAATACCGGGTTGGACGCGGGGAGCAAGGGGTCTTGCTCGTCGAACCCTATAAAAGTGAGATTTTGCCACATTGGCGTTTTAAGACGCCGGACATCGCGAAGGAATCCTCTGAGAAAATTTATGAGATGTATTTAGCTTATAAAGAAGACGGGGACTTCGTCGGCATGGATATGGCGCGGAAGTTCATTCAGATGGGGCATACGCGCGCGCGACGTTACGCGAACTACAAGGGTGGGCGCAAATATAAAGATAAAGAGACCAAAGAATTGCACACACGCGAGATCGACGAAGAAAAAGCAAAATCCGCGGCCATCTTCCAAGAAAAATGGGATTTGATTCGCGCGGACGAAGAATACCTCGAACTCAAACGTGCGCATCAAAAGAAGTACGGATAAGTCATTTCAAAATAAAGGGAATCCATTCAAACCATGCGATACTGAAAAGAAAACGGGAGGCATGAGGATGAACCGTTGGTGGATTCCGCTGTATCCGATCGGTCTGTTTTTACTGGTCGATCACTTTTTCTATGATATTTCATTGATATGGCTTATCATGCTTGGTATTGTGAGCATCCTTTTAAGTATCCGTCCGAAGCGACCATCCTTTTCGTCATATCGTCCATTAATGATTGGGACGTTTTTGATCGGCTGTGGTCTGATGCCATGGTTGACGCTGGATTTTACAGGAGTCGTCTTCGTCTTCTTGTTAACAGAAATCGCTGCAAAACTGCTCGTGTCAGTAACGGAGGAACAATTCGTATGACGAACGAATAGGGATAAAGGAAATAGCCTCGATTACTCTGTCCAATAGGATAGAGCGATCGAGGCTATTTTTGATTCGTTTAAGAACTCTGTTCGACCTTGGCAATTAATCGTGCTTGACGTTTTTGCCAGATGAATGATCCGATGAACGTCACGACGAGGAAGATCAGACCAAGTGCGAATGGATAGAGAATGTTGACGTCATACAGTACACCGGCAAGCGTCGGTCCGAGCACGTTCCCGATGCTCATATAGGCATTGTTCATTCCCATAGCAAAGCCTTGCTCATTACCAGCGAGCTTTGAAATCATCGTATTCAAGACGGGGCGTAAAATCGATGTCGCAAGGAAGATGACGAGGGTAATCGCAAAGAATCCACCGTAACTTGATGTCAATAATGACAACAGGAAGCCGAGTGCTGCGATGAACAGGAACAGGTTCAGGACCTTTCCTTCGCCTAAATTACGGGATAACTTATCGACGATGAAGATTTGAGCAATGACGCTGATGATTCCAGTTGACGTCACCATGATCGCGATGTCCTTCGGTGAAGCACCGAATTGATCATCAACGAACAGACCGAGTACCGATTCGTATGCCATGAGACCAAAGCTCATGACGAGTGTAATGACGAGCGGTACGAAGTACGGTTTTTTAAACGATGCCCCCAGTTTCTTAAGCATCGACCCTTCATCTGGTGCCATCGCTGTTGCATCGTGTTGTTCGCTTTCTTGAAGTAACAGGACGCTGAATAAGACAGCTGCACCCGAGACGATCGCTGAGATGAGCAACGGCAATTTTAAGTCATACTCGGCAAGGAATCCACCAATTCCTGGACCGATGACGATCCCGAGTGACATCGCAGCTGAGACATAGCTGTTTCCTTTTGCACGTTGATCCATCGTCGTGATGTCCGCAACGTAAGCAAAAATCGCTGGAATCAGGAGTGCGGCACCGGCACCACCGATTGCGCGCGAGATGTAGAGAACCGTGACAGAGTTTGAGAAATAGAAGACAAACATCGAGAGCGTCAAGCCGATCAATCCATAGATGATCATCTTACGACGACCATATTGATCTGCCCATTTACCAGCAATCGGTGACATGACGAGCTGTGCTCCGGCAAAGATGGCAATCATTAATCCAGCCGCCGTTCCACCTTGTCCAATCGACGCTAAGTAAGCGGGTAAAATCGGAATGATGATCCCGAAGCTCCCGACCGCAATAAACATATTGATCATGAGGACCGTTAATTTTTTTCGTTGATCCGCGTGCAAGGGGACCCCTTCTTTCGACCCGCTTTTTGTAAGCGGTTATTTGTTTCACCTTCATTATCTTAGATTCAAGCTAAAGCGTCTGTCAATGTAGACGAGTCGATGATTTGAAAAAGACTCTATCCTTCAAGAAGGATAGAGCCAATTCAAACTTATTACTCTTTTTTGAATAACCATTTGACGTTCGGTGACAGCAACGGTCGGAAAATCGTCACGACGGGTCGACTCGACAGCAACCAGACGAATCCGGTAGCGAGTAAGAAAGAAAGTCCAATCAATAACAGTGGTGACTCTGTAATGGCTGGTGGAACCGAATCTCGGAACAAACGAACGATGAACGAGTGGATCAAATAGATCGCGAGCGTCTGAATTCCGATCTGGTCGAACCGTTCACCGAACGACCGATGCGGTACGAGCAGGAGAACGGAGAAGATCATGATAGTGCTGATGGCGTAAAGAAACAGTTGGATTGCCACTCCCTTGAGGAGCGGGACTTCGAATTCACCATACGTATCGCGGTAAAAGAGCCAGACCGTGTCAAACCCGTTTTTTGTCCAGAGAATCATGAAGACGGCAATCAAGAGTGAGATGATCAGTCCGGTCAACCGCCCGATCGGTGCTGTCATCTGTTTTCGCCAACCGGTATCAGTTAACCAGTCACGCTTCTTGACGAGATACCCCATCAAGAAGAACGGATAAAAGCTGACGACTTTTTGTAATGATAGGAAGTTCGTGATCGAATCTGGATTGGCGTTGATCAATAAGGCGAATAAGACACTGACGATCAGCGGAAAACGCATCGCTAGAAAAGCCGGTGTGACGGTCTGCCAAATGATAATGCCGAGCAAATACCAAAGTGTCCAGTTCGGAACGAGTGGATGAAGTAATCCGTCGAGCATTTCCCGTAAGGAGTCATCCTGCGTGTAAGATAAATAAATTTCGTGAATCGACTGCCAGAGAAAATAGAGAACGACGAACGCGATGATTCGTTGTGGTCGCGCTTGTTTGAAGAAATAGCCACTCATGAAGATGAAGGCTGGCATATGCAACAGGTAAATGACGTTATACGCCATCTTGACGACATCATTTCCTGGTAAGTCACGGAACGTCTCGATCAAGTGACCAAAGACAACCGTGAAAATGAGTAGCACTTTATAGTTTCCAAGCCAATGATCGTACATAGGAGCGGTCACTGGTTTGATAGCAGTGGTCATTTTTTTTCACCAAGCAGAATTTGATCAACGAACCGGGCACTCGATTTCCCGTCCTGATGCTCGAAGAAGTACTCCGCGAATGCTTTGACGTTGTGCATTTCGAAGTCTTGATTTTTAATTCGCTCAATCAACTCTTCTGATGTCTTGACGATCGGACCAGGTACGAATTCCTCAAAATCATAGTAAAAATCGCGTTTTGAGATATAGTCTTCAAGATCGTACGCGAAGAACAACATAGGTCGATTCAATAGAGAGAACTCGAAGCACGTCGATGAGTAATCCGTGATTAAAATGTCTGAGACGAACAGCAATTCATTGATTTCACGATGATCCGTCAAATCAAGGAAGAAGTCGGCATAGACTTCAGGAATCTCCATCCGACGACGGATGAACGGGTGGAGTTTTAGGACAAAGACATACTCCTCATGAAGTGCTTCATACAATGCATCGAGATCCAGCTGATCAAAATCATAATAAGCACTCTTCGCACCATTTCCTCGGAATGTCGGAGCAAACATGATGACTTTCTTTTGTTTGAAGGTTGGATATTCCTCATAAATACGTGCTTTCGCTTCCTCGATGAACGGTTGATCGAAGAACATATCCGTCCGAGGAATACCGGTCGCGACGACTTGATCTTCCCGTAAACCAAAACCTTCTGCGTAATGACGGGCGACATTATGAGAGCTAACGATCGCTTTCGTGTAGTTCCGGTGACTGAGCGAGTTCGCACTTGGACCACCTGGTTTTCCGAGGCGACTGTAACCGAACGTCTTGAAGGCGCCAACGGCATGCCAGACTTGAACGAGGTCACTGCCTTTACGAATATTCAATGGATAGATCATCGGATAGAAGTCATCGACAAGAATCGTCTTTGCTGTCGCTAAGTGATATGGCAGCGTAAACTTATCACGCCAATCACGGCGAGACTGGAGATTCGGTTTGAAGAACGTCTTCACATCAAGATCGAGATTGCGACGCTCGACTTCATCCAAGATATAGGCAAAGTTACCGCTAATATCGCTCCGTGAGTCGGAAGCGAGGATGACTTTATTCTCTTGGATCGGTTGGGTCCATTTCGTAACGTTATAAATCGCCTTGAACGTAAAACGACGGAACTTGAACGCCCGCTTTTTCATGTTCTTCTTCCATTTTTTATACCGGTTAATGACTTGAATTAGACGTTTCGTTTCGCCTTTTTTCAGGGAATGGAAACCTAAAGAGTTGCTGTATTGCGAATACTTCACGACAAGTTCGTACTCAAGTAAGATCAACGCGTTACTATGTTTCGTATCAACGCGGTAAGCGACAGGGATAAGTGAACGTGTATCACCAAAAGGCGCTTCATGTAAGATCGTCTTTCCTTGCACGATGGCAAAAAAAGCATCAAAATAACCCATCGGCAATGGTCGACCCGTTGGCGTAATATGGTTCAAATTTAATTCGCCTGTAAAGGACTCTTCCGTCCAGTCTCCTTCAAACGGAAAACGACAGATAAATGTCCGTTTATTTCGTTTGTTCCGAAAAACGATGGCACGTTCGAGCGGTACCGATACTTCAGCAGGTTCAGACTGAATATAGTCGTCGATCGGTTCCTCGGAATCAGTTTGATGCGATATAGGATTTTCAAATAATGTTTGTTCGGCGTGCAAAAAATCAGTCAACCCGCTTAAACGTGCTTCGAAACGAAACGTCGTTCCGGCTAACTCTAAGTAGGTGACCTCGGCATGTAAAGTAGGCATAATTGTCTCTTCTGTCAAAACCATCTCTCCTCGCTCGAATAATTACATTACATTTACACAATACGGATAAAATTTTAAAACGCAGTTGAACATAGTATAGTGAAACTAGAAATCACCACTCATTATATCGTGAGACATTAAATTTAATAGGGATTTCTTTATTTTTTTGTGTTTTTGTAAAATAACACTTCAACAAAGACTGCATCATTACACATACCCTGAAGGATAGGGAGAGAAAACCGAAATACGATTATTTCATAAGGGAGGGAAGCAGGTCGTCTCGTTTGGAACAGGCAACGAGACACTGCGTCAGAAGATGATTTATGCAGCCATTTTAGCTGGAGGAAAAGGAACACGAATGGGGAATGTCGATCGCCCGAAACAATTCTTATCGATCGGAGAACGTCCGATCATCGTCCATACAGTAGAGAAATTCTTGTTACATGAGGATTTTGACCGCATCATCATCGTCACACCGACTGCTTGGATTAACTATACACGCGATATTTTGGAGAAATACATCGGAAAAGATGAACGTCTTGTCATTACACCGGGTGGACAAGATCGAAATGAATCAATCATGGCAGCTGTGAACTGGATTGAAGAGAAAAACGGTCTGTCTGAAGAAGACATCATTGTCACGCACGACGCCGTCCGTCCGTTCCTGACGCGCCGCATCATTAAGGAAAACATCGAAGCAGCGCAAGAGTTCGGTTCATGCGACACGGTCATTTCAGCGATCGATACGATCGTCGCGTCAACGAACGGCAAAACGATCACGGATATTCCGGTTCGTGATCAAATGTATCAAGGGCAAACACCACAAAGTTTCCAAATCACGAAGTTAAAATCGCATTATGAGTCACTCTCAACGGAAGAACGGGCGATTTTGACGGATGCTTGTAAGATTCTTCTTCTGAAAGGAGAAGATGTGGCGCTCGTCACGGGGGAACTGTTCAATATTAAAGTGACGACACCATACGACCTACGGATCGCGAATGCTATCTTGAAGGAGCGGATTCATCAATGATTAACCAAGTCTATCAACTCGTCGCCCCGCGTCAGATTGAAGTGACCTATGATGAGCGATCACTGAATACCGATCGTGTCGTCGTGCGTCCGACATATCTATCGATTTGTCACGCCGATCAACGCTACTTCACAGGTAGTCGTAGTGCGGAAGTATTGGCGAAAAAATTACCGATGGCCATGATTCATGAGGGAATCGGAAAAGTCGTCCATGATCCAAGCGGTACATTCAAAAAGGGAACGCTCGTTGCGATGGTACCGAATACACCGATGGAAGAAGATGATATCATTGGTGAAAACTATCTGCGCACGAGTCGTTTCCGTTCGAGTGGATACGACGGTTATATGCAAGACTATGTGTTCTTGAAAGCGGATCGCCTTGTTGAGGTACCGGCTGATCTTGATCCTGAAGTCGCGGCATTCACTGAACTTGTCAGTGTATCGGTCCATGCCTTAACTCGCTTTGAAAAGATTGCCCATCCACGCCGTGAGACGTTCGGTGTTTGGGGCGATGGAAATCTTGGTTTCATCACGGCACTTTTGTTGCGTAAATTATATCCGGAAGCAAAACTACTCGTCTTCGGTAAAACCCAGTCGAAGCTCGACTACTTCTCGTTTGCGGACGAGACATATCACATCGACCAGATTCCAGCTGATGTCTCCTTCAACCACGGTTTCGAATGCGTCGGTGGAATCGGTAGCCAATATGCGATCAATCAGATGATCGATTACATTATTCCAGAAGGCACGATGGCATTGCTCGGTGTGTCAGAAGATGCCGTCGCGATCAACACGCGGATGATTCTTGAAAAAGGACTGCGTGTCTACGGATCAAGTCGAAGTACACCGGCTGATTTCGCACGGACGATGGAATTATATCAAACCCATCCGGACATTCCAGCCTATCTATCGAATCTGGTTTCGGGCGTATTCCAAATCCGACAAATCGAAGATATTCATAAAGCGTTTGAAAACGATTTAACGAATCGCTTCGGAAAGACGGTCATGGAATGGTGCATGTGATGATATGCGCTGAAAAAGAGGAGAATCGTCTATGAAACAAAAAATTCGGTTATTGCAACGACGGACGGTCCACTATTTGCTTGCTATGACATATTGGTTGACGAAGCGACTGCCGATCCAATCAAAGAAAGTCGTTTTTGCGACCTATCGTTCCGATCGTCTCGTCGATAACTTTCGTGCCGTCTACGATGAACTAGAGCGACGCGATTTAGGATATGAATACGTTTTTTTGTTGAAACGATTTCCTCAATCGTTGGTGGGACAAATTCAATACGTCTTCCACATGATGCGAGCGACGTATGAATTAGCGACTGCCCGTTATTTCATCATCGATGATTATTATTATCCTGTATATGTCTCGTCCTTACGGAAAGGAACAGAAGTCATTCAGCTGTGGCATGCTTGTGGAGCCTTTAAAAAGTTCGGCTATAGTGTGCTTGATAAATCCTATTCGCCGGATGATGATTATTTGAAGATGGTCCAGATTCACCGGAACTATAGCAAGGTCTATGTTTCCGGTGAAGCATGTATCGCACCATATGCGGATGCTTTCGGAATGACGCAGGAACGGATCTACCCATTAGGGGTTCCACGGACGGATCAACTACTGAACACAGCACGCCAAGCCCGTGTGCGAGAAAAGTTGTATGACCGATATCCAGAATGGCGCAAGAAACGAATCATCTTACTCGCGCCGACGTTCCGAGGAAATGGACAAACAACGGCACATTACGATCAAGAGCTCGATTTTGAGAAGTTTCGTCGTGAGCTTGGACCGGATACAGTCCTCTTGCTTCGCATGCATCCGTTTGTTCTTAATCCACCAATCGTACCGGACGCGTATTCGGATCAAATCATTAACATGACAGACTATCCGGATATCAATGATCTGATGCAGATTGCGGATATTCTGATCACGGATTATTCATCTGTCATCTTCGAGTTTGCCTTGTTGCAGAAGCCAATGATTTTCCTTGTTAACGATCTGCAGTCGTACAAAGCAGAACGCGATTTCTATTTCCCGTATGAATCCTTCGTACCGGGACCGATTGTCTCGACGTTCGAAGACGTCATCGCTTGGATTAAACGCGGGCAATTCGATACGCAGAAGATCGAGACGTTCGCGAATCAGTTCTTTACGTATCAGGACGGGGAAGCAACCAAACGAATTGTCGATCATTTGTTATATGACACGATTCCGGAAGCACCTGTCTATACGAAAACGCCGGTATGAACACAAAAAAACGTTCCGATTGCGTCTCCATTTGGGGAGAGAGACGTCATCGGAACGTTTTTATTTTGAATTGGGGCTTGATTGGCGCGAGCAGGGGTAGCTCGCAGAATGCGCACCTCTTAAAAGTGCGTCAACTTGTCCTTCAGGGACGTTCTCGGTTTGACAGGTGGAACGAGGGCTGGCCAGCCGATTTGAATGACGCCGAGAACCCGTTCATTTTCTGAAGCGTGAACGATTGAAGCATATTCTGGTGTAAACCAATGTTTTCCGCTCTTCCAGCAGCAACCAAGGCCGCGCTCTGTCGCCACCAACTGTAGATTTTGAATCATGGCAGCTGTTGCGAGTGTATCCTCTAGCTGTTGATCCGGTGTCCCTTGTACCTGACAAAGTACTGTTAAGTAAACCGGGACTTCCCGTAATTTTTGTTCAGCCTGTTGACGTTGTTCAGATGTTTTCGTCTCGAATTGACCACGCGCTGTCAGTAACTCCATCAAAGCATCGACGTACCGAGTTTGTCCCTCTTCGATTGCGAGAACAAAACGCCAAGGTTCTCGTAATTTATGATTCGGGGCATACATCGCCGTTTCGAGTAATGCCTCTACTAATTCGACTGGAACTGGTTGTTCCGTATAAGACCGGATGGACCGGCGTGTTTCAATCACTTGTTGGACATGCATCCGTTTCATCTCCTCACTGAGTACTTTTTCACTATAGATGATAACGATTATCATTGTCAATGTTATTTGTCAGAAAACAAAAAGACGATTCCTAAGAAGAAATCATCTTTCGTTGAATTTGTATTAAGAGGCTTTTCGTTCCTCTTCTTGAGCAACAGTCGTTAGTTTCTTTTTCATGAGACGAATCCGGTACAACGCAAATAAATAATGGGCGAAATAAATCGTGAATCCCAGGAAAAGCGTTAATGCTACATGAATCTGAACGCCAGGAACAGCATGAAGCTGAATGAAGAGCAAGACAGCCATTGCCATCGTATAGAGCACCATTTCCACCGATTGTGGCATGACGCGTTGACGTTTTAGGAAAAAGGAACGCATGAGTGGTAGGACGACGAGACTGACGAGACGATCGACCAGTCCGATGACGAGCACACTGATCACCATCGCTAAACCATTTTCAAAAGTGATTAATCGTGGAAAAACAAGATATGTGACGAGTAATAGTGGTCCAACTAACAAAAAGATTGAAATCGAGGCACGTGCAAAGACGAAGAGCCCGTTGACACTTGTTAAAAAGGCGCGAAAAATCTTTTGCGACCAAGGCGATGGTCGACCGACTTGCCAAGCAAAACAACAAGCAAAGATGAACGCATAAAATTGCAGAAAAGCAACCATAAAGCATCTCCTTTAGATATGAAACTCATTGTCCCTAGTGTATCGATTTTAAGAGAGAAGTGCAAAGAAGAACTTTTCACGAAGTATAGCAAAAGACCAGTTGATATGACATCAACTGGTCCTTCATGAATCAATCCAGATTTGGTTCTTTTTTTCCGTGCAAGAAGAAGGACAGAATCAATGCGAGCGCAGATAAAACGGTCGCAATCCAGAACGCGTCAGTGATCCCTTGGATCGTTGCTTGTTTTGTCAGCATCGTAAACCAACTCGTTGAAGCAGCTTGTGAGCTACCCAGCTGTTGTCCAAGATCGTTTAAATGTTGCGAAAGCGTCGGGTCGAGCGTCGTGAACTGATTCGCATCGTCTGCCAAGTGAGCCGTCGTTTGACGGGTCATGACGGTGACGAGAATTGCCGTTCCGATGGAGCCGGCGACTTGACGAAGTGTGTTTTGGGTTGCGTTTCCGTGCGGGATCATCTTCATCGGTAAAGCGTTCATACCGGCAGTCATGATCGGCATCATGATGAATGCCATACCGAATGACCGAAGCATGTAGATGCCCATGATGGAATAATACGACGTATCCATGTTTAATTGCGTCAATTCCCATGTCCCGTACGTCATCAACGTCAAACCGAAGATAGCGAGCGGTCGAATACCGAAGCGGTCAAATAAACGACCGGCAATCGGTCCGGTGATTCCCATGATCAGTGATCCGGGCAAAAGGAGAAGACCTGAATCGACCGGTGAAAAACCGCGAATGCTTTGAAGGTAAATCGGTAAAAGCAACATCCCACCGAACAACGCCATCGTGACGATGACATTGATGAAGAGGGTGAACGAAAATTCCGGAACCTTTAACACACGAATATTCAACATCGGATCTTCCATCGACAGCTCACGCATTGCAAAAGCAGCGATTCCAATTAAGCCGATGACGATCGTGCTGATGACGATCGGGCTATCCCAGCCGTCATTCCCGGCTTCACTGAATCCGTAAAGGAGACTCCCGAATCCGATCGTACTGAATAAGACGCCCAGTGCGTCGAAAGAAGGTTTCGAGAGTGGCTGCGTCAGGCGGAACCAGGCCGTACCGAGTAACAATGTCACTAATCCAAAGAACGACATCGCATAAAACATGACGTGCCAGTCATAGTTTTGGATGACATATCCTGTGATCGTAGGTCCGACAGCAGGAGCGAGAATCATAGCGATTCCGAGCATTCCCATGGCAGCACCGCGCTTATGCGGTGGGAATAATGTCATGAAGACGTTTGATCCGAGTGGCATCAAGATACCAGCCCCCGCTGCCTGAACGACACGACCAATCATCATGACCGGGAAGTTCATTGCCATCGAACAGATGACCGATCCGAAGAAAAAGAGTGTCATCGAAGCGAGGAACAACTGGCGGAACGTATAACTGCGCATTAAAAAAGCACTGATCGGAATCAAGATCCCGTTGACGAGCATGAAACCTGTCGTCAACCACTGGGCAGTGGACGTCGACACGTTGAAGTCATTGATTAGAACCGGTAACGCGACATTAATCAACGTTTGGTTCAAAATAGCAATGAACATACCAATCAGTAAGACCGTCAGTACTTTCGGAATACTGACGTTTTCAGTCGATACTTGTTTTGAAGGTGCTGCGACTGGTGGTGTCACGGTCATCGTCGGTTCCGCCTCGAGGGACTCCTCAAGTGTCGGTCCGTCAGTGGCCAGTGCGATGTCGGATTGACGATTCCGGCGGGCGATCCAGTTGACGCCGATGATGACCAGAATCGTGAACGCACTATATCCGAACAAGAAGGTAGTAGACATGAACGTCCCTCCTTAATCCTTATGAATGCGGACGGTCACATTCATACCAGGTCGAATGTCGAGTGATTTTTCTTGCGAGAGTGATACTTTAACTGGAATGACTTGTGCGACTTTCGTGTAGTTCGCATTTCCGTTTGAAGAAGGCATCATCGAGAACGTCGAAGCTGTCGTCATTCCGATCTGTTCCACTTCACCAGAAAGTGTCGTGTCAGGATAGCTGTCGACATATACGTCAACGGTTTGTCCGACTTTGATTTCATCGATTTCTGTTTCTTCGATGTTCGCTGTGACCCAAAGGTCGTTTAAGTCAAAACCATAGGCAAGTGGTGTACCGGCTGCGACGAAGCCGTTCTTTGTCGCCATCGACTGAACGATCGTTGCCTTCGCAGGCATCGAAACAGAAAGATCTGTTGGTTTTTGTCCAGCTTGCGCAGTCATGATGTGACCAAGTGTTGCACCGCTGTCGAGCGATTCGCCTGTTTTAGCAGACCAGTCCGTTAATTTACCAGCGCTTGGGCTAGCAATCGTTATCATTTTGCCATCGATTTTCGCATTGTCTGTTTTGACATAGCTTGTTGCTTGATCGTAATAGTAGTATCCGACGACCCCACCACCGATCAAAACGATGAGTGTAACGACATTAATGATTAGTAATTTTTTCATACTCATGAGTGTGTTAGCATCCTTTCTTGTGTACAATCGATTCAAAAAAAGTACTCCTCTGGGGGGAGGAGTAATTAATATAGTTAATTATATGGATAGTTAGATAACAAACAACCAACAATTTCCGACAAAATGTTGGAAAAATAAATGATAACGGATTCATTTTTAAAAAGATGATGGAAAAGGAGTGAAATGCACATGAAAGAGAGCCGTGATCCACGACCAAAACGGTCACGTGACCGTATTACGATGGAATTGTTTCATTTACTGAAGACAAACAGCTTTTCGAGCATCACCGTCAAGATGCTGACGGATGGGGCGGGTGTGAACCGCTCGACCTTTTATGCGCACTACACAGATAAATATGATTTGCTTGACCAAATCGTTGAGGAACAGATGATGGCGCTCGAACAAGCGATTCGGATCACGGGTACAGGCACTGTATTTCCGACAGTCGAGCAGGTCAGTCGCTATTTTGCTCGTTTGTTCATTCACATTGAAGAAAACGAATTATTTTACCAGACGATGCTCGTTCAAGGTCCTATCAAAACGTTCATCTCACGTTTTCTTGATACGTTGAAAGAAAATTATCGCCTCGTCTTTCGATCCCAAGTCGCAGAAGATGCGACTTTCGTCGATCGGGATTTGTTACTGAATTATGTCATTGGTGGACAGTTAGGATTATTGATTTCCTGGTTGCGAAACGGTCGGCCATATTCATCCGCATATATGGCGGAGCAATTGAGCCGGATGATCGTCTTTGGAACGGTTGAAAGCATCGGTTTTCCGAAAGAAACGGAATAAGGTCATAGAAAGAGACACTCCCGCTAGGAAGTGTCTCTTATTCAAGCTTGTCGGAAGGCAAGTTCCTTCGTATAAATCGTACTTCGGTTTCGTCCGCTTTCTTTTGAGTAATACAACGCTTTATCTGCTTTTTGTAATGCTTCTAAAGACGTATGGGAACCACTAGAATGTGCAATCCCAAGCGAAATCGTGATTTGCAGATCAGGTACGTCTGCCGTCGGGAACAGGTTGCGTGCGACCGTCATCCGAGCCAACTCTGCGATTTTTTGAGCTTCTTTAGCTGTAGTGCTTGGTAAAATGATCAAAAACTCTTCACCACCGTATCGTCCGACGAGGTCATCCGGTCGTGTTAAGGAAGCGAGTGTCATGCCGAGTTGACGTAGGACATCATCCCCGGCGTCATGACCATATGTATCATTGACGTGCTTGAAGAAGTCGATATCAATCAAGACAAGTGAATACCCTTGATCCGTTGAACCGACAAGTGACAGTGAATCATCGAGACGGCGCCGATTGGCAAGTCCGGTTAAAGCATCCGTCATCGCTAGTTTTTGTTGATACTGAATGTTTTCGAAGTGACGGCGTAATTCCGTCAGCAGTCGAAAAGCAACAAAGCCAGCCAATAGATTAAAGAAAATATAAGCGATTGAAATTTTAAAGAATGTCGACCAGCTGTTTGTTAGGATATAGATGGCAGGTAACGAATAGAGAACACCAATTGACACCAATAATTGAAAATGGCGCGTCGAGACATGAACGAATCGACGTACGATTCCGATCGTCGTAATGATTAAGACGATAATCAGTGTGGACAGATAAAAACCCTCCATTTGATCGACGGGTGTCAAAAAGTAACGTGTCCCGATGATCATTATACCGGCGACGATGGCGCTCGGGAAACCACCGAATAGCATAGCGATCGCGACTGGGATGATTCGTAAATCCACACGGGCGACATCGATCTGAATGCCATTGAACATCAATAAAACTGCAATCAGACCACAGACACTTCCCAATATGAGGCGTGTACTCCAGCTGGAATTCAGCGAAATACGTGGTCGATTCCGAAATGGTAAGAATAAGAGAGTAATCGTCGTGAACAGTAGACAAAAGTTAATGATGAATTGATTCATGATGGACAACAAATCCTCCCAACTCCCCCAGCTAACAGATTTCCATATATATACTCCAGTATACTCATCTAGGTAACGGTTAGACAGAGGTAAATGTTTAGATAAAACATAAAAAACGGTAGAAAATCTACCGTTTTTTATGAAGACGAAGTGAGCGTATCCTCATCCATCGTCAGTAAAATCTTATCGAAGACGCGAATCATCGTTTCCAGTTCTTCTTCTGTTAAAGTTCCGAAGCGATCTTGTAAATAGTTTCTTCGGACGACCTCGAGTTCCCGAAAAGCACGCTCTCCGTTATCCGTCAAAGCGAGGACAATCGAGCGACGATCTTCCGTCGAACGCGTCCGTGTGACATATCCTTGTTTATAGAGCTTATCCGTTAAAGCAGTGACTTGACTCGTCGCCAGCTCAAATTGTTCCGCAAGAAGTGTCGGACGCTGGGGACCGTTTTCTGAAAGACTCCGTAAGATGAAAAATTCGCTTCGGGTTGCTGTTCCTTCAAATAGTCGATTAAGTTCACGTCGCAGGGTACGAAGAATGACACGCATTTGTTCCTCGAGTCGGTAAGTCAGCAAATCACGTTCCTGTGGCATGCAAGCAGCATCCTTTCTCTCAGTGGACTTCTATCATTTAGTGTACTAAACATATCGGATTTTTACCATCTACTACCCCAGATTCAAAAAAGGCAATTGACAATTTCGTGGCGGTTTGTGTAATATGGCGTAGTAATAACTAATTTAATTCAGTTCTCACTCAACCAGTGGGATGGAGGTTGCAGTTCTTAAGAGTACGGTTACGGATGTCGTCAAGCGACAAATGAAGTGACCTGAAAGGAAGAATTGCCGAAATCAATCATCGCTTTGAAGATGATCGATTGGGATTAGATCGAATAGGTCTAATACTGTCACAAGTCGGGTATCACTTACTTGTGGAGAGCTATCTTTCACGACGGTAGAATGAGGCGCATTCATTTTATTATGTTGCGTTCTCATCTTCCATCTGGAAGATGAGGGCGCTTTTTGTTTTTTCATTCAAAAAGTGTCCTCTCAAAAAATCTAAACAGAGAGAAGCGAACGAAATGAACAAACTAGATGTGAAACAAACAACAGATTCGACAGCCGAAGGATTAAAACGTGGATTACAAGCCCGTCATATGTCGATGATCGCCATCGGTGGGGCAATCGGAACAGGACTTTTCATCGCGTCCGGTGCTTCCGTTGCAGCAGCAGGACCAGGTGGTGCACTCCTATCGTATGCAATCGTTGGTCTGATGGTCTACTTCTTAATGACAAGTCTTGGCGAAATGGCGGCGTATATGCCTGTCGCCGGATCCTTCTCGACATACGGGACAAAATTCGTCGATCCCTCATTCGGCTTTGCCCTCGGCTGGAACTACTGGTACAACTGGGCAGTCACGATCGCAGTTGAGCTCGTTGCAGCACAAATCGTTATGACGTATTGGTTCCCGGACGTTCCTGGATTTTACTTCAGTGCCTTATTCCTTTTACTCATGATCGGCTTGAACTACTTCTCCGTTAAAGGTTTTGGGGAAGCGGAGTATTGGTTCGCCATGATTAAAGTCGTCACTGTCATCGTCTTCTTAGTCGTCGGTGTTGCGATGATTTTCGGTGTCTTTACATCGGAGCCACCAGTTGGCTTTAAAAACTTTGCTCTCGGGGATGCGCCGTTCGTCGGTGGTATTCCTGCCGTCATCGGAATCATCCTCGTTGCTGGATTCAGTTTCCAAGGAACAGAACTAGTCGGAATTGCCGCAGGTGAATCGGAAAATCCGAAAAAAAACGTTCCAAAAGCAGTCAAACAAGTCTTCTGGCGCATTTTACTCTTCTACATCCTTGCGATTTTCGTCATCGGGATGCTCATTCCGTATACGAGCCCGAACTTGGTTTCCAATGACATCACGGACATTGCCGTTAGTCCGTTTACGCTCGTCTTTGAAAAAGCAGGTCTTGCGTTCTCGGCAGCACTCATGAACGCCGTCATCTTGACATCTGTTCTATCTGCCGGTAACTCAGGTATGTATGCTTCCACACGGATGCTGTATACACTTGCTCGTCAAGGAGATGCACCAAAGTTCTTTGCAAAAGTGTCGAAAAATGGGGTACCGCGTAACGCCTTGCTTGCAACAGGAGCAATCGGTGCGCTCTGTTTCTTAACATCGATGTTTGGTGGACAAGTCTACCTGTGGTTACTCAATGCTTCAGGTATGACAGGATTCATCGCATGGCTCGGAATTGCGATCAGTCACTATCGTTTCCGTAAAGGATTCCTTGCACAAGGTCATTCGTTGAAAGATTTACCTTACGTTGCACCAGCGTTCCCGTTCGGTCCGCTGTTTGCATTCGGTCTTTGTTTCCTTGTCATCGTTGGTCAAAACTATGCAGCATTCCTTGCTGATCAAATTGATTGGGTCGGGATTGCCGCGACATATGTCGGAATTCCGTTGTTCCTTGCCTTCTGGTTAGGACACAAATTCAAAAACCGGACGTCGATTGTTCGTTACGAAGAGATGGACTTCCCAGAACATCCACGTCAATCGTAATCAACGAGCCACCTTCAAATGAAGGTGGCTTTTTAGATGTCGCTTCAAGTAAGATGAAAGAAAAACAGGAGGCGATCTTCGTGAATTACTGGTACCACTTTAAGCGTGCCTTCTTACCGATCGCATTATTGCTTGTGACGCTTGCCTTGTACCAAATGATTTATCGTTTGAATAACATCTGGTACTCGCTTGGAGGACTTCTTCTTGTCTTCGCAGCAATTTACTTCGTCATGCGTCGCCTAAAAACGAACCCAGAGGATTGAATGAGCAGGAAAGTCGAGTCCATTCTCTGAACGCGGTAAAATAGAGACATACAGAGGAGGGGAAGATAGATGGCAAAAGCAATATTTGCAGGTGGTTGTTTCTGGTGCATGGTCAAGCCATTCCATAAATATGATGGGGTAGAGCAGGTCATTTCAGGATATACCGGTGGTCATACAGAGAACCCAACTTATAAAGAGGTCTGTTCGGAAACGACAGGTCACTTGGAGGCGGTTGAAGTCACGTACGATCCGTCCGTCATTACGTACGAAGAATTACTCGATATCTTCTGGCGTCAAATCGATCCGACAGACGGGGGCGGTCAATTCAATGACCGTGGTGAATCATATCAGCCGGCCATTTTTTATGTCGATGAAGCGCAGCGTGAAGCAGCTGAACGTTCGAAAGCAGAGCTTGACGCATCAGGACGTTTCTCGCGTCCGGTCGCGGTAGAAATTCGTCCGGAAAAGCCGTTTTGGCCAGCAGAAGAATATCACCAAGATTATTATAAAAAGAACCCATTCCGCTACCAGATGTATAGCGTCGGCTCCGGTCGTGCGAAATTCATTAAGGAAGCGTGGAAGGATCATGGTAAGGAAAAAGAATTGAAAGAGCGTCTGACACCGATTCAGTATAAAGTAACACAAGAAAACGGGACAGAACCCGCTTTTCGTAACGAATACTGGGATGAAGAACGTCCAGGTCTTTATGTCGATATCGTCGATGGTACACCACTCTTCACATCAAAAGATAAATTCCAGTCAAACTGTGGTTGGCCGAGCTTCGCTAAACCGATCTCAGAAGACAAGATGGAAGTCGAACTCGACACGAGTCATGGGATGACGCGGACGGAAGTACGTTCTGCGAATGCAGATAGTCATCTTGGTCACATTTTCGATGATGGTCCGACAGAGCTTGGTGGTCTACGCTATTGTATCAACTCAGCAGCGTTACGATTTATTCCGGTAGAAGAGCTTGATTCGGCAGGATACGGGGAATATAAAAAACATTTCGAGTAACATGTAGGGAGCAGTCAAACGATTTCGTTTTGACTGCTCTTTTTTTCAAATGGAAAGGAGAGGATCAGATGTTTCAGTCCGTGTATGAAGAGATTCGACAGATGACGATTGCAAAGGTACTTGATTTCTATGATCATGAAATCCGTCAGCTCGATGAGAAAGCACGTCAGGAAAAGTACGACAAGATGAGTTTGAGTCCATTTCGTTTTTTTCGGGGGAGTTCGCATCTTTTTTATTACGATGTGACCCGGATTCCGCTTGGTTTTGACACACCTCGTGATAAGCCAACTTGGATCCAAGGTGATCTTCACTTTGAGAACTTTGGTGTCCATGGCAATGCAAAAGGAGAAATCATCTACGACGTCAACGATTTTGATGAAGGATACTTAGGATCGTATTTATACGATTTGATTCGCATGGCAGTCTCTGTGCGATTATTCGCTGAAGAGGCAGGATATGATTCAGTCCCTGCAATTCGTAATTATGTTCTTGAATACTTACATGATTTAAAAAAGTATGCACTTGGAAAAGATCCAAGTGATGTTTGTTTTACACGGGATAATACAAAAGGACCAATCAAGAAGTTAATCAAAAAAGCAGAAAAAAAACGTGAAGAATTAATGGGGGAGCGAACGGAACTGGTAGATGGCGTGAGACGATTTTGTACACTCCCGGATATGGAAGTAGTAGATAATGCGACACGAGCAGCAATTGAGTCTGCCTGGCCTTCCTACATCGAGACAATCGACACCGAGGATCGCCGTGAGGAATCGTTCTATACGATCAAGGATATCGTTCGTAAGCTAGACAGCGGAACAGCATCCATTGGTCTCGAGCGCTATTACATCTTGATTGAGGGCGAAGGGGGAGAAGAAGATTTGATTCTTGAGATGAAACAAGCGCAAACGTCTGTCCCTTCGTTATTCCTGCCCGTTTATCGTCCAGAAGCAGAAACCGTTCATCAAGGGAGACGGGTCATCACGTCGCAAAAGGCGATGCAGGCACATGAAGATCCATATCTTGGTTATCTGACGATTGAAAAAAAGGAATATTATGTACGCGAGCGCTCACCGTACAAGAAAAAACTAAAGGCGAAGCATATAAAAAGTCAGGAAGACCTTGAGAACGTGTTATGTATTCAAGGTCAAATTACCGCGAAAATCCATGCGCGGGCAGATCAAGATGCGGGAATTCAAGAAAAAATATTAACCCATCATGCGGATGTTGAAATCATTCGAGCTATCGGTGTTTCCGATACCGCTTTTTTGGAGCAGATCGAGCGTTGGTCAGAAGCTTATGTCATGCGAACAAAGCTGGATTACCAAGTGTTTTTAGAATGGACGAAGACGTGGAAAACGACTTAAAACGTGGACTGAAAAAGGAGAAAAATATCGGCATGTAACAGATGTTACATGCCGATATTTTTGAAGTGATTTTTATTCTTTAACAGATGAAAGCGTCATGCAAAAAACAAATAGGTATAATGACCTATATCAATTTATCTGAAAACTTCGTAAATTTTTGATTAAGTTCTTACGAACGACTCGCTTCGTAAGACAAATCACAACGGATATAGGGGGAAGTACATCATGAGTTTGACGCGGAAAAAAGATGTTTCCGCTATGATTGCTGCAAGTAAACGCAACAGTGGACTTGCTCGAAATCTTGGCGCGATGGATTTAACGTTTTTAGGAATTGGCGCCATCATCGGTACCGGAATCTTCGTTTTGACGGGAACAGGAGCGTTGACTGCAGGACCAGGACTTATCGTATCATTCATTCTATCTGCCATCGCCTGTGGTCTAGCTGCTCTTGCTTACGCTGAATTTGCATCAACGATTCCGGTCAGTGGATCCGTCTATACGTATACGTATGCAACGATGGGAGAGATCTTCGCTTGGATCATCGGTTGGAACTTGATTCTCGAATATGGACTCGCCTCCAGTGCCGTAGCAGCCGGTTGGTCAGGTTACTTCCAGTCTTTACTCGCAGGATTTAATATCCATGTGCCAACAGCTCTCTCAGCAGCTCCAGGAGCAGTAGAAGGAGCCAAGACATACTTCAACCTTCCAGCCTTCCTGATCCTCTTTGCCATTACGGCATTGTTGTCGATGGGAATCAAGGAAACGAAACGTGTCAACAACATCATGGTCGTCATCAAATTAGCAGTCGTCGTGTTGTTCATCGTCGTCGGTGTTGGCTACGTTGAACCATCAAACTGGACACCATTCACTCCATTTGGTTGGGGAGGCGTCTTCTCGGGTGCTGCGATCGTCTTCTTCGCGTACATCGGTTTTGATGCTGTTACATCAGCAGCGGAAGAAGTCCGTGATCCACAAAAGAACTTACCACGTGGTATCATCGGTTCACTTGCTGTCTGTACAATTCTTTACGTCATCGTCGCAGCCATCATGACAGGGATCGTTCCTTACAAACAATTCGCTGGTATCGATCATCCGGTCTCACTTGCGATTCAAATGGCAGGTCAAAACTGGGTCGCTGGTTTCATCGATCTCGGTGCGATTCTCGGGATCACAACGGTTATTCTCGTCATGACATACGGAATGGTGCGTCTCGCGTTTGCGATCTCGCGTGACGGGATGTTCCCTAAAGTATTCTCCGAAGTGCATCCGAAATACCAAACACCATTCAAGGCGACTTGGATGATCGGACTTGGTAGTTCACTCGTCGCTGGATTCGTTCCACTCGATGTCATCGCGAACCTCGTCAACATGGGTACACTCGCAGCATTCGTCTTAATCTCTGTCGCTGTCTTGATTCTTCGTAAAACACAGCCGGATCTCCCACGTGCATTCAAATGTCCGGGTATGCCATATGTGCCAATCGCAGCAATCGCTGCATGTCTCTTCTTGATGTTCAACTTGAAACTCGAGACATGGATTGCTTTCGGAATCTGGCTTGCAATCGGTTTAGTGCTTTACTTTACGTTTGCGCGTAAGCGTTCGAATCTACACCCAGGAAACATGCCGGCAGCGGAACTTGCTGCTTCAAAAGAAGAAGAGTAAACACATCAAAAGACCCGGTCGCCTTCAGGCGATCGGGTCTTTTTGTGTTAGGAAAGTGGAACAGGACCTTTGACGCGAACCGCATCAAATTCACGACGAATGCTTTCATTGGCTTTCGCTTCATCTTCTGCCGACCAGCCGAGTTCGCTACGCATCAGGGCAAGAACACCGTCTGCGTATTGTTCAGCATGTGGGAAATCAAAGAAGACGGCTGAAGCACGACGGTTCAAGAAGTCACCGGGTTGCATGACGAGCTCTGCTTCTAGACCATACAGAAGGGCACCGAACCAGTGTAACGGTAATTGATAACGAGCGGCTTCGTCACCGCGTGTCCGAATCAATTCGAAGACACGTTCGACATTCGTACCGTAGCGCTGGATGAGCCATGTCGTCTCATTCGGTGACAACCCAAGTGCTTCGCCTTTTGGTTGTTGTTCCTTCATGTAACGCGCGAATCCTTTACTTCCTTGTGGATGACCACCACCAAGCAAGATATCGTGCGTACGGGAAGCAAGATAAATTCGATTTTCTTCTGTCTTGAATTGCTCCGCGACCATATCGATGATTCGTTCTGCCATCTTCCGGTACCCAGTCAACTTACCACCGGCGATTGACATCAGACCGGATTTCGAAACGAAGATTTCGTCTTTTCGGGACAGTTCACTTGGATCTTTTCCATCTTCATGAATGAGTGGACGTAGTCCAGACCACGTTGATTCGACATGCTCAGGTCGTAACTCGACGTTGAACATTTGATTCGTCGCCTCTAGGATGTAATCCTGATCCTCGACGGTGACACCAGGCTCAAGAATATCTCCTTTATAGTTCGTATCCGTTGTTCCGACATACGTTTTCCCTTCACGTGGAATCGCAAAGATCATCCGACCGTCTGGAACATCGAAGTAAACGGCTTGTTGCAACGGGAAATGTACTTGATCGATGACGAGATGAATCCCTTTTGTCAGGTGTAATGACTTTCCGGATTTCGAACCGTCTTTTTCACGCAGTTCATCGACCCACGGACCCGTCGCATTAATGATTTTCTTCGCCCGAATCGTATACGTTTTGCCACTTAAGACGTCACGGACTTCGACACCGACGACTTTTCCATTGTGGTAGACAAGCGATTCCGCTTTCGTATAATTGACGGCACGTCCGCCGTAACCGATGGCTGCTTTTAACACTTCGACCGTCAGTCGAGCGTCATCCGTTTTATATTCGACATAACGCCCACCGCCGACTAAATGCTCTGAGCGTAACAGTGGTTCGTAACGTAATGTTTCTTCTTTGCTAAGCATCGTCCGACGTTCATGGCGTTTGACACCAGCGAGTTGGTCATAGACACGTAAGCCGATCGAGGTCGAGAAGCTACCGAATGTACCACCTTCGACAAGTGGAAGCATCATCCACTCCGGTGTCGTCACGTGCGGTGCGTTCTCATACACGATGGCACGTTCTTTCCCGACTTCGGCGACGAGTTTAATCTCGAACTGCTTCAGATAACGCAATCCACCATGGACAAGTTTCGTCGATCGGCTCGATGTCCCTTCGGCGAAGTCCTGCATTTCGATCAAGCCTGTCCGCATGCCGCGACTTTGTGCGTCAAGCAGAATACCAGCTCCCGTGATACCGCCCCCGATGACGAGGACGTCTAGAAGTTCTTGTCCCATTTCTTCTAACCATGCTGTCCGTTCCGTACTTGAAAACATCTTGTCTTCCCCCTGTTCGTCTGAAATGGATAGTTAGTCTACTTCTATCCATGTACCCACTTTTGCACTCTTTTGAGCACGATCAATGATTTTCATGACGAGTTCAGCCTGTTTCGCAGAGACAGGTGGTGTGGTTCGCTTACGGATGGCTGGAGCGAGATCCGTATAATAATCCCCAAAATGACCGGAAACAAAAGGGAAGTCTTGCAGAGGTCCATTTGCTTCAGCCAATTGATAGGTCGTCCGTTTTGTATCGACTTCATCAACGAAGTAACTCGCCTGTGTTCCGTGCACCATCAGGGAGGGACCAACAGCTGGAACGATGGAACCGATATGCAAAATAGCGCGTCGCGTGCCAAAGGCTAAAATTAGATGTGTATAGTCATCAACGATCCCATCTTGTCGTTGAATCGTTTGATCACAAAAGACACGGTCTGGAATTTCATCGAAGGCGACGAGTGCTTGATCGATCAAGTGTGAACCAAGGTCGTACAATAGTCCGGCACCAGGAACGTCCTGTTCGCGCCAACGCTCCTGCACATCGGGACGGTAACGGTCATAATGCGCTTCGAACGTCTGGAGCGTACCGAGTCGTCCAGATTTCAATAAGGTCATCAGCGTCCGAAAGTCCTTCGTGTACCGCCGATTATGATAAACTGTCAGTAACCGACCGTATGTCCGTGCTAGTTCTGTCAACGTTTCGGCTTCTTCGAGCGTGACGGTGAACGGTTTCTCGACAAGTACATCACAGCCCGAGAGCAAGGCGAGACGCGCGAGTGGATAATGCAGATCATTTGCCGTCGCGATGACGACTAAATCGATTTGTTCCGCTTCAAGTAATGCTTCAAGTGTCGGATAGACAGGGAGCGTCGCGTCGTACGCAGCGACCGCTTCCGGGCGACTCGACTGAACAGCTACCAACTGATAATCAGGTGCGTGTAAATAAGGCGCATGCAAATGTTCACCGGCAAGACCAAAACCAACTAATGCGGTACGAATCATAGAAAACACATCCTTTTCAAGTTCATACCCTCAATCTACCATAAGGAGGAATACAAGATGATTACCGAGCAACACATCATCGAAAAGATGCGCCAAGCGATGCAACGTATTGACCAAACAACAGGAGCTGCGCAGAAAGAACAGATTGCAGCGATGAAGGTTTACTGTGAACTACTGCTCGAATCCGATTCGACGTCGAGTTCGACAATATCGCTTCCTACGTCAACGCCTCAGGCAACCCCAGCGGTCGATCCGATGTTAGCGCGTTTCATGGGTGTTTCGCAGGAAAAAGAAGAAAAAGGCACTTCATTGCTCGATTTTTGAATGAAATGACGCAATTCAGGGAATAACCATCACAGTTAAAATGAGAAAGGGAGATACGTCATGAAAACAGTCATCGTCATTGGAGCAGGACCAGGAAACGGATATGAAATCAGTAAACGATTCGGGCAAGAAGGGTTTCAAGTCGTT
The DNA here is from genome assembly GCF_000632205.1 of Exiguobacterium sp. RIT341. Lineage (NCBI taxonomy): Bacteria > Bacillati > Bacillota > Bacilli > Caryophanales > Exiguobacterium > Exiguobacterium sp. RIT341. The sequence goes on along the minus strand of NZ_JFYW01000009.1, from coordinate 224,728 downwards.
TGTGCGGCGCGGACACAAGAAACGCTTGCAGCCGTCATCACGGAACTAAAAGAAGAAGGTGTAGAGGCGGTGGGGGTAGAATGTGATGCTTCTCGAAAAGCCGATATCGCATCACTCATCGAATGGACAGAGGAGCAGTATGGACAAATCGATGTCTTAGTCTATAATGCTTCGATTTTACATCAAGCATCTGTCCTTGAAGTCTCGGCAGAACAGATTACGAAAGAGTTCGAGATCGATGTTCTCGGTGCACTGCATGCCGCACAACTCGTTGCTCCTTCGATGCAGGAACGAAAAGACGGCGCCATCCTGATTACAGGAGGTGGCGCTGCGATGCAAGCTATCAAATCGTTACCAGGGCTTTCGATTGGCAAGGCAGGCGTTCGTCAAGTGACGCACATGCTCCATGATACGTTGAAGGAAGACGGTGTCTACGTCGGAACTGTCACGATTGCCGGAGAAGTGAAGCGTGGAACGGCACTTGATCCGAAAAACGTAGCGGAAGCGTTCTATACACTCTATACAAACCGTAACGAAGTAGAGACAGTTCTATCAGCAGACTAACTTATGAACAAGGTGACGTATGCGGGTTCGGACATTGACCGAATCCGTATTTTCATGGAAAGGAGAGAAATAGAAATGAGACGATCTGTATTCATAAGTCTACTTTTTTTATTCGTCCTCATCGGTTGTGCACCAGAAGAAACCGATCTGCTTGGCATCAAGCAACCAGACGATGAAAAGATTACGAAAGCGACGGTGCAACGCGTCATCGATGGGGATACATTAAAAGTGAGGCTAGCAGACGGGAAAACGGAGGATGTTCGTTTGTTGCTCGTCGATACACCGGAAACTGTTAAACCGGATACGCCGGTTCAACCTTATGGAACGGAAGCTTCAGCGTTTACAAAAGAGACATTACCGAGCGGGACAGCTATTCGGTTAGAGCGTGATCATTCCCGGACTGACCGATACGGACGACTGCTCGCATATGTCTGGTACGGCGATAAAATGTTGAATCAAGAGTTACTCCGAAAAGGTCTTGCGCGTGTGGCGTTCGTCTATGAACCAGACACACGTTATGTCGATGTGTTTGAACAGATCGAACAGGAAGCCAAGCAGGCAAAGAAGAAAATCTGGAAGCACGATGGCTACGTCACGAATCGCGGATTCAATGTTCAAGCGATTACAGAAACGAAATCCTGCGATATCAAAGGTAATATCAATCGGTCAGGTAAAAAAATTTACCATGTCCCGGGTGGTCAGTCTTACAATGAAGTGAAGCCGGAGCAACGGTTCTGTACGGAGAAAGAAGCACAAGAAGCCGGATTCGTCCGAGCAACACGCTGATAAACCCAAAAAAAGCCATCGCTAGCGATGGCTTTTATCTATCATACAGGTGGTGGCGGTGGTTGATACTGCTGTACGTTATCATCTTCATCAAAGGAGATCGTGACATCGGTGATTCCTTTAAGGATGCGAATTTGCAATTCGAGTCGATCTTTAATGTCGTCCGCTTGCGCAATTGTCAAGTTGGGATCAACTTCAATCTCCGTTTCGACATGGAAGTGATCTCCTTCCTTGATGACTTCAAGTTTTTCGATGTCCCGAACCGCTTCATCACGTAACAAGATTTCACCGATTTTGGCTGTCAGTACTTCATCAACCTCACCGAGCGCACCGGCAGCATTTTGAATAAAGACGTTGTAGACGACATAAAACATCATGAGTCCAATCAAGATGGATGCAATGCCTTCTGCTTGATAAAACGATGTATAATGCGAAATCAGGACAGCTATAATGGCGATGACGCCACCAAGAGTTGCGACAAGATCTTCCATGAAGACAAGACGTGTCGCCGGTTTGGCTTGTCCAAGATGGGCGAAGCTTTGACCAACAAGTGCCAGTCCGCTCGATTTGAGTCCCGTCTCATGCGCGATTTCTTTCATCGCTTTATAGAACACTCCGACTTCCAGTAAGACACCAATGCCAAGTGCCGTCAGGATGATCCACAAACCACTCGTTTTTTCGCCAGGACCGTGTGTGATATGCAAGATGCCTTCCCGAATCGTCTCGTAAGCAAGCAATGCAACGACGATGATCGCAGCAAGTAAGACGAGATTCACAAGGCGACCAAAACCATTCGGAAACCGTTTCGTTGGTGCTTTTTTACTGAGAGCAGAACCGATGTAGACGAAGAACTGGTTCGCTGCGTCACCGATCGTATGCATCATTTCAGCGAACATCGCTACATTCCCAGTTAAGATATAGGCGACGAACTTGATCGCGGCAATGATCGTATTGACGATGGCGGCAGCAAGGGCTGACTTATTTCCGCGACGGATCAATGAGAAAAAAGTGGTCATGAGCGGTTCTCTCCTTGTCTACTCAAAATAGGTTAACCGCGTCCTGCTTGGAAAGACGGATAAAGTGTCATGCCACCGTCGGCAAAGAGTGTGATTCCTGTGACATAACTTGCTTCGTCAGATGCAAGCCATGCGGCAACGGCAGAAATCTCTTCTGGTTTCCCGATGTTGCCCATTGGAATCATGCTCTCGACTTCTTTGCGTTGTTCTGGATCTTCGAATTTTTCAGCGTTAATCGGCGTATTGATCGCACCAGGTCCAATCGCATTAACCCGGATTCCTTTTGGTGCATACTCCATCGCAAGGGTTTGTGTCATCAATTTGACGCCACCTTTACTCGCAGCGTAGTGGACGAATGTCGGCCACGGAATGATTTCATGCACACTCGACATATTGATGATACTACCTTTGACATCATGTTCGACGAAGTACTTCAGTGCTTCTCGTGCCCCGAGGAAAGCTCCTGTTAAGTTGACGTCGATGACTTTTTGCCAATCTTCGAGCGACATCTCGTGGGACGCTGACGGCATCTCGATTCCCGCGTTATTGACGAAAACATCCAACTGACCAAAGTGAGCCACCGTCTCTTTCACAAGATTGATCATATCATCTTCCTTTGAGACATCCCCTTGGACGATAAAGGCTTCCCCACCTTTTTCTTGAATCGATTCAGCGATTTTTTTCGCTTCTTCCGGGTGGCTGCGATAGTTGATGACGACACGCATGCCTTCTTCTGCATAACGACGAACGATAGCTTCACCGATTCCCATTGATCCACCTGTTACGACGGCAACTTTTCCTTTTAAACTTTCATACATGATGCTTCACTCCTTCATTTATTGTTTCGTAAATCCAATCATGATTCCACCAGCAACGACTAAAATACAACCGATAATGACGAAGGTCATCTCTTTCTTCGTTTTCGTTTCTTTCAGCAAGAGGACGCCACCAATGGTTGAGATGACGACACCTGTTTGAGAAAGGGAGAAGCTTGTTGCGACTCCAACTTTTGCCGTAGCAAACAGTAAAGCGACGTTCCCGACAGCCCACATGAGTCCGCCGATGGTATTGCCAGCAGTTTTCTTCGTGAAGAGGTCTCCTTCTCGTAAAGAAAGAAGAATGGCGCTGACGACCATCCCGATCGCTTGCGGTAATACGGCTTCCCAGCCATTAATATCAAACCAGCGGGCGATGACGACGTAACCGACATACCCGACAGTCGAGATGAGAAGGAGCGTCAATCCTTTGCCGATATTCTCATCTTCTTTACTCTTATCTTCCTTATAAGACGTGAAAGCTGCTCCGGCAATGATCAATACAAGCGCACTGATTCCGAGAATCAAGGCAGTTGTCGTTGACCACTCTCCAAAAGCAAGAACACCGAACAACGATGTTCCGACGAGTTGCATCCCTGTTGAAATTGGCATCGTTTTTGAGACACCCATTTGACGAAATGCGGCAAATTGATTTTTTTGACCAAGTGCCCAAAAGGCACCAGAAAAGAATCCGGCAACCCAAGCGGTCGTCGACATCTCTGGGCTGACAAAAAAGAAGGTGACGATCGCGAAAAGTAACGCACCCAGAGTCGTACCGATGATTTGTTGCGCCGTTGAACCTCCGATTTTCGAAACGACAAGCGGCAACGATCCCCACATCAATGCGGGAACGATGGCAATTAGAATATCAATCAAGTGTTTCACCTCTCCTTACTATTATCTCTCTACTTGAAGCTGTACCCTGCAAGGCGATAGGAAAAACCTTATGGTGCGAAGATGAATTATTCTGGAATAAAAAACGTCCACCGAGGTGGACGTCTGCTCATGTGTTATTTAACGGAATGGTTCATCGGCGATCCGGACGATTTGTCGTCCGATCCGGCGACCGTTCCATAAAGCGATGACAGCGATCGTCAAGGAAATGCCCATGACGTCGTACTGCGTAAAATAATAGCCGAGATAACTAAAAGGCAGGCTGATAATCCCGACGAGCGAACTCGTCCACTGTCGGATTTTGAGTGACTCGATGTTCGCAACACGAGAGAACTTTTGTTGCTCCATGATCCGCCAACGTGTCGGTTCGCTTAAGGCATCGTTAACAAGACGCGGGAAGGCGAGCAATCGCGCGCCGTAAGAACCAGCAATCTGTAGGTAACGGTTTTGATTTTTCCCTTCGTCATCGAGCCAGCGTCGAACCATTGGTTTAGCGAGTTCCAGCAGGTTGATTTGCGGTGAAAGAATCTGAAGGATTCCAAGAATCGTTGATGCGGCACGTCCAAAGAAAGCAAACTCAGCAGGAAGCTGGATCGGTTCATTTCGGACGAGCAATTCGATATCGGATAAGACCTTCTCGATCAGTTTTGTATCCACGTTTTCCATATCACTTTCGAGATAGAACGTGACTGCTTTTTCAATTGCTTGTCGGATATTTTGCTTATTCGCATTTGGCAATAAGAATCGTAGATCTTCTAAACCATCGACGATTGCATCGTAATCCAATGTGACGAAGGACTGAAGAATCCGCTGGATCGCTCGCATATCATCGGGCGTCGTCGCTCCGATCATCCCAAAATCAAGCAAGACGATTTTGCCATCGGACTGGACGAGGACATTGCCTGGGTGCGGATCGGCGTGGAATTTCCCGCCGAACAATAATTGTTCTCCAGCGTTCAAAAATAAATTACGTGCTAGTTCTTCACGGTCAATCTGATGTTCGGCTAGATAATCCAGATCCGTGATGCGTGTTCCTTCAATCCATTCCATAACAAGCACCCGATTTGTACAATGTTCTTCATAATAGCTCGGGATATAAATGACAGGGTTTGTTTCATACATCTTTTTAAAGTAGAGACCGTTTTTTAATTCGGTACGGTAATTCAATTCATCACCGATTACGAAGACCATTTGGCGATATAAGCTTTGCAAATCAGTCGATTTGTTTAACGACGTCCGGCGCAACATGGCAATGACGATACGCATGGCACGGAAATCGGTTTTGATGATTTGTTCGATATTCGGTCGCTGTACTTTGATCGCGACTTTTTTACCGTTTGATTTTAAGGTTCCGCTGTACACCTCACCAATCGAGGCAGAAGCGACAGGACGGGAACTGATATCCGAGATGATTTCTTCGATCGGCATCCCCCAATCCTCTTCGATGATCTTTCGTGACTCTCCAAGTTTGCTAGAAGGCACTTTGTCGACGAGTTCGGTCAGTTCCATCAAAACGGATGGGGGGAACAAGTCAGCTCGAATCGATAAGAACTGACCGAGCTTGATCAATAATCCTTCTAACCGTAATGCTTTTTTCTTATAGTCACGCGCAATTCGGATCATGATGCGCTCAAACTCTTCATTGTTCGTACCTGGCCGGTTTTTCCGGGTGAATCGATAGATCGTAAAGATGTAACGTGCGAACATCGTCACGATGACGACGATGCGATAAAGCGCCCAACGTTTCATACGGTCACCTAGCTTCCTGTACAGTTTGTTTCAGTATAGGTTACTTTACCTAAAAACGTCACTCGCAAACGGTCGAAACGGTGACAGAAAATTAATGCTTTACGGAAACTAAAAAGAGAGTATAGTAAGTATTGGAATTTCTTTGTAGAAAGGTGAAATGTGCGCATGTCCTGGGACTTATTGAATATCATCGGCACGGTCGCTTTTGCGATGAGTGGTGCGATCGTCGCGATGGAAGAAAAATATGATTTATTCGGCGTTTGGTTACTTGCTTTGATCACAGCATTTGGTGGTGGTGCCATTCGTAATCTATTGATTGGTGTACCAGTATCTGCTCTCTGGTCGCAAGGTGGTCTCTTTTTAGTTGCGATTCTCGTTGCGTTGTTGATTTTCATGTTACCTCAGTTATTCTTGCCGCACTGGACACGTTGGGGGGTCCTCGCGGATGCGCTCGGATTGTCTGCGTTTGCGATTCAAGGTGCCCTGATGGCGACAGCAAAAGGACTGCCATTGTCAGCAACAATTTCAGCGGCTGTACTGACCGGTGTTGGTGGTGGTGTGATTCGTGATTTACTCGCTGGTCGGAAACCACTCGTCTTGCATAAAGAGATCTATGCGATGTGGGCTGTCATGGCAGCACTCGTGATTGATCGCTTCCAATTGACGAATCCTCTACATTTGTTCACATTGCTCGGACTCATCACCGTTTTACGTATGCTATCGTATTATTATGAATGGAATTTACCAGCACGACGGTTAGGGGGAGAATAAGTATGAAAGTATTCATTATGATTGGCGCGATCTCGATGATGCTATCGGTCGCACTAGGTGCATTCGGTGCACACGCCTTAAAAGATATGTTGACGGAGCGGATGCTTGCGAACTGGCAGACAGGCGTACTTTACCAGATGGTACACTCGCTCGGCATCCTAGCACTCGGAGGACTCCTATTAAAGGCATCGATCCCACAATGGTCATTAGCTGCATGGCTGATGCTCGCCGGAATCGTCTTCTTCTCAGGTAGTCTGTACGTCATGGCATTGACGAATGTAACGAAACTGGGTGCCATCACACCGATCGGTGGCGTCTTGTTCATCGCGGCGTGGATCTTTGTCGCAATTGGTGCCTATAAAGGATTATGAGAACGGACCGTGTTTCTTCAGTCATGGAGAAAGACGGTCTTTTTCATATGAAAAACGCCTACTCATGATAGAGTAGGCGTAGGTATCAAAACGGATTCACCGCTTTGTCGTTTGTGTTTTGTTTAGCTTCGATAATGCTTGCTCATAGCGATCCAGTACACGATCTGCAACCGGTTTCAGCTCTTTTGAAAGCACAGCGAATTGCAATTCACGCGATCGTGTCGATCGGTTCATAGCATTCCCCATGGTAATTCCTCCTTACGTCATTCAACTTACTGTTTTATAGCCGCAAGGAGTATATTCCCATGAGATATTTCAATCAAACGTCATTCAACACATTAAAGTGCAAAATGAGTATTTAATTGTTCACTTTCGAGACGGTTACCAATGAAGAACTCACCGAACTCGCCATATTTCGCGCTGACTTCATCAAAACGCATTTCGTAGACGATTTTCTTGAACTGAAGAATGTCATCTGAGAAGAGCGTAACGCCCCATTCCCAATCGTCAAATCCTGTTGATCCGCCGATGATTTGCTGAATCTTCCCAGCGTAACTCCGACCGATCATACCGTGACGATACATGAGCTCTTTTCGTTTCTCCATTGAGAGTGTATACCAGTTATCGCCATCGCGACGTGACTTGCTCATTGGATAGAAGCAGATGTGCTTCGCTTGTGGCAGGATCGGATAGAGGCGGTCACGCACATATGGATTCTCGTATGGGTTTCCTTCGCCTGAACCACGGTACGTACCAAGTTCGACGACAGAGACATAAGAATATGTTGGAACCAAATAATCATAGAGATCGAGTTTCTGCATCTTGACTTCGACGTCTTGAATTTGTTCCATCGTAGGACGAAGAACCATCAAGACGAGATCTGCTTTTTGACCAATGATCGTATAAAGTGCGTGGCTTCCGTCTTTAGCTTCTTCCACCCCAGAAAGCTCTGCGAGGAAGGCTTGGAACTCTTCAATCATGCGCGCGCGCTCTGTCGCGTCGACTTGTTTTAAGCGTGACCAATCGATCCGGCGAAAATCATGTAATGTATACCAGCCGTCGAGTGTTTCAGCGGCTTGTTGCGTAGCAGTCGGTTCAGATGTTTGGTGTTGCATGGGATGACCTCCTGAGTCTGAAATAAATTGTCTTTTTCCATATCCTATCTTATCACATTCTATATAAAAGGCTTTGTCTTAAAAATTTTTGTCCACGAGATCGTAACACATGAAAAGAGCAGGGAGTGGGTAAAAGGAGAAAGGGACAATATTTTACTTAAAAAAGTCTCTGTACTATTATCTAAAAGGACTGTAATAGTCAGGGAATATGGCTTCAGTGCTTTTGTTAGATAACTTTTTTGCAAATTGTTTTAACAACGATTGAGAACTGTGTATAATAAACGGTGGAAAAGAAAATGGATCAAATCGACGTCGTCGTGTTTACCTAAAAAAGGAGAGAAACTCATGCAATTATTCGATATGTTAGAACAAAAGATTAAAGCGCACCAACCGAAAATCGTCTTCCCAGAAGGAATTGACGCGCGTGTTCTCGGCGCAGCTGTCCGTTTGAAGAAAGACGGTCTTGTCACACCGGTCGTCATCGGACCGCGTGCACAAATTGAAGAAACAGCAACAGCGAACGGCATCGATGTAACTGGACTTGATACAATCGATCCTGTTTCTTACGCTGGCATTGATGAGCTCGTCGCATCGTTCGTTGAGCGTCGTAAAGGGAAAGCAACAGAAGAACAAGCACGTGCTGTCATCTTAAAAGACGTGAACACGTTTGGTACAATGCTCGTTCACACTGGACAAGCAGAAGGTCTTGTATCGGGTGCGATGCACGCTACAGGTGATACAGTTCGCCCGGCACTTCAAATCATCAAAATGCAAGAAGGCTATAAAAAAACATCTGGCGTCTTCATCATGGTTCGTGACGATGAGCAATACGTCTTCGCAGACTGCGCGATCAACATCGCACCGGATGCGAACGACCTAGCAGAGAACGCGATCGCATCTGCGAAAACAGCGAAAACATTCGGGATCGATCCGAAAGTCGCATTGCTCAGCTTCTCAACAAAAGGTTCAGCAAAATCAGCAGAGACAGAGCGTGTCGTTGAAGCAACGCGTATCGCAAAAGAACGCGCACCAGAACTTGCGATCGATGGCGAACTTCAATTTGATGCTGCTTTCGTTCCAAGTGTCGCAAAATCAAAAGCACCAGAATCAGATGTCGCGGGTCAAGCGAACGTCTTCATCTTCCCAAGTCTTGAAGCTGGAAACATTGGCTACAAAATCGCACAACGTCTTGGTGGCTTCGAAGCAATCGGTCCGATCCTTCAAGGTTTGAACAAACCGGTCAACGATCTTTCACGCGGTTGTAACGAAGAAGATGTCTACAAACTCGCGATCATCACGGCGGCACAAGCGGTCGAAGAACGCCAAGCCTAAGCACAGTGTGAAAAAGTCTTTACTTTTTCGCTAAACCCCGTACAATGGTAAACATCACGAAAATCACGAAACGTAAACGTATAGCAACGCTCGTATAATAGTGGGAATTGGCCCACGAGTCTCTACCGGATCGCCGTAACGATCCGACTACGGGTGGTGAGTTACTGCTCTCTTTTTTGGCGTACAGTGGCTGCCCCCGGGTAGCGGCTGTACGTTTTTTCGTTTTTTAAAGAGGAGAATGCATGTATGAAACGTCTACACGACATGATTAATCAAGAGGGAATCGTCTTGTCGGATCAAGTATTGAAAGTGGATGCTTTTTTAAATCATCAGGTTGATCCGACGTTGATGTGGGAAATCGCCTATGAGTTCATGGAACGCTTTCAAGATGCTGGTATCACGCGGATTTTGACAATCGAAGCGGGAGGTATTGCCCCGGCAATGATGACAGCACTTCGTCTTGGCGTGCCAATGGTCTATGCTCGTAAGACGAAATCGGTCACATTGAACGAAGGAACGATTTCAGCTGAAGTTTTCTCATTTACGAAACAACAGACGAATACAATCACGGTCGCAGAGAAATACCTGCAACCGGGTGAACGTGTTCTGATCATTGATGACTTCCTCGCAAACGGAGAAGCAGCATTTGGTCTCGCTCGTCTCGTTGAACAGGCAGGGGCAGAAGTCGCTGGATTTGGAATCGTCATTGAAAAGTCGTTCCAACCGGGACGTCAAAAACTGATCGAAGCTGGATTCCGTGTCGAGTCACTCGCGCGTGTTGAGTCATTGAAGGACGGAAAAGCGACATTCGTCGACTCGGTGACCGTATGAGACTATCAAACTTCAAAGCAGCCAGTCTCGGACTTCAGCATGTGCTTGCGATGTACACGGGAGCAGCTGTTGTTCCACTGATCGTCGGGAGTGCGATTGGATTGTCAGGAGAAGAACTTGCTTATTTAGTGGCGATTGATCTTTTCATGTGTGGCGTTGCGACCTTATTACAAGTACTCGTCACGAAATACACAGGTGTTGGTCTTCCAGTCGTACTTGGTTGTACCTTTACAGCAGTCGGTCCAATGATTGCGATTGGAAGTCTTCAAGGCATTACAGCGATTTACGGTGCTTTGATTGCCAGTGGGCTGATCATTCTCGTCATTTCAGGTTGGTTTAGTAAGATCGCAGTTCTGTTCCCACCGGTTGTCCTTGGTTCCGTCGTGACGATCATCGGGATTTCCTTGATTCCGGCTGCGATCAACGATATCGGAGGCGGACAGGGAGCGAAAGACTTTGGTGACTTACGTTACCTCGGACTCGCCGGATTAACGATCGTCTTGATTTTAATCTTGAATCGCTACGGTACGGTCTTCTCAAAAGCGGCAGCTGTCTTAATTGCTGTGATGATCAGTACACTCGTTGCATTTGGCATGGGAATGATCGACTTCAGTCCGGTGGCAGAAGCGTCATGGTTCCAAATGGTGACACCATTTTACTTCGGTGTACCGACATTCAATGCAACTGCCGTCTTGACAATGACGCTCGTTGGTCTCGTCTCGATGGTTGAATCGACAGGTGTGTTCTTGACACTTGGTGAAATCACGGACCGTCGTTTGACGGATAAGGATCTAGCGCGTGGTTACCGAGCAGAGGGTGTCGCGACGATCGTTGGTGGTATCTTCAATAGTTTCCCTTACACGACCTATAGCCAAAACGTCGGTCTAGTTCAGTTGACTGGCGTAAAGACACGCAAAGTCATTTTATTTGCGGGTGGATTTTTGATCTTGCTCGGTTTCTTACCAAAAGTAGCGACGTTTACGACATTGATTCCAAAACCTGTTCTTGGTGGAGCGATGTTGATCATGTTCGGAACGGTCGCGGCAAGCGGGATCCGTATCCTATCACGGGTCGATTTTTCGAAGAACGAGCACGTCATCACGGTGGCACTCGCGCTCGGAATTGGTCTAGGAATTAGCATGAATCCTGAAATCGTAGCAGGTCTCCCATCACAAATTCGCGTTTTGACGGATAGCCCGATCGTCGCTGGTTCACTAACAGCATTGCTATTGAACGGGATCTTCCGATTGACCGGGAAGTCCGAAACAGCAGATGTGCCACTTGCTAAAGTTGAATAACAATTGTAACTTTCCGAAAGGAGCTATCCTGTATACTACATAGTAGCAGGTAGTTCCTTTTTTATACTGCTAACGTAATCAGAATATTCCGAGTATGTGGATTTAGTGAAAAATATACATTGAAAACGTTTACAAAATCGACACATCTTCTTTATACTGACAACGTAGCGGTACGGGGAACTGCTAAGAAACAAACAGAGACTGGAAGGACGTCGTAAAAATGAAACAACAGACAGAGTTGAATCGGGGACTGGAAGAACGTCACATTACACTCATGTCGCTGGGGGCGGCAATCGGTGTTGGACTCTTCCTCGGATCAGCGAAAGCGATCCAATTGGCAGGTCCAGGGATCTTACTTGGTTATCTTATCGGTGGTGTCATCATTTTCATTATCATGCGAGCACTTGGGGAGCTTGCAGTGCGGGAGCCGATCGCTGGTAGTTTTGCGGAATATGCCCGAAAGTATGTCAGTCCATTAGCTGGTTTTTTAACGGGTTGGAATTATTGGTTACTCTGGATTTTTACGTGTATGGCGGAAATCACAGCAGTCGGTATTTACATGAAAGTATGGTTCCCGGATTCCCAGGGGTGGGTATGGGCGCTAGCAGCACTTGTTTTGATGACGAGCATCAACTTCATTGCTGTTAAATTTTATGGTGAATTCGAATTTTGGTTTGCGTTGATTAAAATCGTCGCGATCGTCGCAATGATCATCTTAGGGACATTGACGATCGTCATTGGTCTTGGAAACGGCGGCACACCGGTTGGGATTTCGAACCTGTGGTCACATGGAGGATTCTTGCCAAACGGTTTCACTGGTGTACTTCTTGCCATGCAGATGGTCATGTTTGCCTTCTTAGGGATTGAAGTGATTGGGGTCACAGCAGGGGAAGCGAAGAACCCGAAGAAAACGATTCGAAAAGCCGTCAATAACGTCTTCCTACGAATCTTAGTATTTTATATCGGAGCACTCTTCGTTATTTTATCGATTTATCCGTGGGATCAAGTCGGTGCGAACAACAGCAGTCCATTTGTTCTATTGTTTGAATCACTTGGTATTCCATCAGCAGCTGGTATTATCAACTTCGTTGTCTTAACGGCAGCACTATCATCATGTAATTCCGGTATCTTCTCGACAGCCCGGATGATGATGAACTTATCCGAGAACAGTGAAGCGCCACGTCGTTTCTCGAAAATCTCAAAAAACGGTGTTCCAGCACTTGCAACGATCTTGTCAGGTGTTGCCTTACTCGTTGGTGTCGCTTTGAACTACTTCTTACCGGAAGATGTTTTTGCGATTGTGACGAGTATCGCGACGTTCGGAGCCGTTTGGACATGGGCAATGATTTTGATCGCTCAGATGCGGGCGCGGAAAGTACACGGTTCAGCAGAATTTGGTGTTCCGTTCTTCCCGGTCGCCAACTACCTCGCACTCGCGGCGCTTGCCGGTGTCATCGTCTTGATGGCATTCGATGCAAGTACAAGAATCGCGCTGGTCGTTGGACCACTCTGGTACGTGATTCTGATTGCCGTCTATTATGCAAGAGGAATGCATAAAGAGACACGTCAATCGACGCGTCAGGCATCAGGAGAATAAGCGTATAGATGAATGGAATGGAAACGAGATACGAGATGATCTCGATAAACTGAGTCCGGTAAATACTGGACTCAGTTTTTTATCATTAAAATATATTTTGAAAGCGCTTCATAAATGAGTTGACGCCACACTGATTCCGTCGTATTCTAATAGGGAAAAGAATAAACCATTCAGGATTGTTACTGCAAAAGCAGGCAAAACCTAAATTGATATCTGTTGCGTGTTGCGGCGATAGATATGAATTTAGGTTTTTTCTTTTCAATTCGATGCTCAAGGGTGGAGGTGAAAGATTCCATGCAGATCGTGAAAGTGTTTAATAATAACGTGGTGGCGATTGAATCGAATGGGCAAGAACACGTCGTCATGGGGCGAGGAATCGCGTTTCAAAAACGAATGGGTGATGTGATAGACGAATCACGAATTGAAAAAACCTTTACGCTCGAGAGTAAAGAGAGTCGAGAACGATTTATCGATTTTTTAAATGAGATGCCACAAGCTGAAATCGAAACAGTCAAGGAAATCGTTAAGATGGCAGAAGCGAGGCTCAACAAATCGCTTCATGACACGATTTATGTAACGCTAGCCGACCACATTCATTATGCGCTATCACGATATGCGGAGGGAATTGTGATTCGAAATCCGCTCGTCTGGGAAGTCAAACGATTTTATGGTCCGGAATTTGCCGCTGGAAAAGAGGCAGTTCGACTCATCAATGAACGGCATGCAGTTCACTTGGAAGAAGAAGAAGCGGTCTCGATTGCGTTGCACTTCGTCAATGCGTCGATGTCTGGAGTCAAGGGGGAGAGCCTGCATATCGTTACGGAAATGACGAAAGCGACACAGGCGATCATGACGATCATCACGTATCACTTCCAAGTAGAATTGGATGAGGAATCTCACGCATACGCTCGCTTTTTAACGCATTTGAAATTTTTTGTACAACGGATTGTTTCAAAAACTATGCTAAAAGTTGGTGGAGACGAGGAATTATATGAAATGGTCAAATCCCGTTATCCACTCGCATTTAATTGCGTCGAGAAAATTGCTAATTTGATTACAGGTAAGTATGACTATGAAGTATCGAAAGATGAGCGACTCTATTTAATGATTCATATCGAAAATTTGATGAAACAGAATCAATCCTAAGGATGGTTACCGCATCGACGGGCCAAACCTAAATGATTGCAGGTGTTTTTCCACTTGCCGTCGTTTAGGTTTTTTTATTCTAAAAATACGAATGGAGTGAGTCATATGGGGAAGTATCAAGCTCTTGCGCAAGACATTGTGCGTTTAGTTGGTGGCGAAGACAACGTCAAAACAGTCTTCCACTGCGCGACACGGTTACGCTTCAAATTAAAAGACGAACAACAGGCAGATGCTGAAGCGCTAAAACAAGTCGATGGTGTTATTACTGTCGTAAAGAGTGGTGGTCAGTTTCAGGTCGTCATTGGCAACCACGTCGGTGATGTCTACAACGAACTAAACGGCATTGGTCAGGAGACGTCGGAAGAAGCAGAAAAAACGAGTTTATTTAACCGTTTCATCGATACGATTGCCGGCATCTTCACACCAATCCTTGGTCCGATGGCAGGAAGCGGACTATTAAAAGGCTTACTTGCAATCCTTGTAGCGACGGGGCTGTTGACGCCGACGATGGGGACGTACATCGTTTTAAATGCAACTGCGGACGCTTTGTTTTACTTCCTACCGGTCGTTCTCGGTCATTCAGCAGCGAAAAAGTTCGGTGGTAATCCATATATCGGGATGATTATCGGAGGAGCATTAGTTTATCCGTCGATTGTCGCCTTGCAGGCTTCTGGTGATAGCTTAACGTTCTTGACGATTCCAGTCGTCCTGATGAGTTACGCTTCGTCTGTCATTCCGATCATCTTGGCAACATTCGTTTCATCAAAACTTGAGAAGTTTTTCAATCGTCATTCGCATGAAGCAGTCAAAAACTTCACGACACCGATGCTCGTCATCATGTTGGTTGTCCCGCTGACTTTCCTTGCGATTGGTCCGCTTGCAACGTATGCCAGCCAAGGACTGGCAGCTGGTTACTCGTTCATCTATAACTTAAGTCCAGTCATTGCGATTGCTTTCATCGGTGCGTTTTGGCAAATCTTCGTCATGTTCGGTCTGCACTGGGGACTCGTACCAATCATTATCAATAACTTGTCTGTCAATGGATTTGATACCATCACAGTCGGTGTATTAATGGCAACTTTTGGTCAAGTGGGTGCGGTTTTCGCGATTACAATGCGAGCAAAGGATCCAAAAATCAAAGGACTTGGTACTTCTTCGACGATTGCCGGTATCTTTGGTATTACGGAACCCGCGATGTATGGTTTGACACTACCACGTAAAAAGCCATTCATCTTCGGTGTTGTTGGTGGTGCGGTAGGCGGATTAGTAGGTGGTGCGCTGGGAACAGCTTCCTATGCACTCGGTGGACTTGGAATTTTCGGGGTACCGGTCATGATTCCGCAAGATGGTATCAACCTCTCATTCTGGGGAGCACTTATCGGACTAGCTGTTGCTACAATAGTCTCATTTGGATTGACATATTTCTTTGCACGTGACAAGCAACAAATCACGGAAGAAGTACCGACGATTAGTGAACAAGTAGGTTTACCAGTACTTGCGCCGGTCAAAGGGCAAATTATTTCGTTGGATGAAGTGAACGATACCGTCTTTTCAAGCGGTGCGATGGGGAAAGGACTCGCGATCATTCCGGATGAAGGTGTCGTCTACGCACCATTTGACGGAGAAGTCGTGACCGTCTATCCGTCAAAACATGCGATTGGTTTACGATCTGACACTGGTGTTGAGATTTTAGTTCATATCGGTCTTGATACGGTTCAGTTGAACGGTCAATACTTCGAGTCGCTCGTTGAGAGTGGGAAGGCGATTAAGGTGGGAGATCCACTGATTCGCTTCGATATTGAACGAATTAAACAGGCAGGTTATGACGTGATTACACCAGTTATCGTCACGAATACGGCAAGTTATCTCGATGTATTGCCGACGTATCAAGGTACAGTCGAACCGTCGCGTGATGTTTTGCGTATCTTAGTCTAAACCAAATTAGAGGAGGAATTTTTCATGAAACAGATCAAATCCGATTTTTTATGGGGTGGCGCAACAGCGGCTAATCAACTAGAGGGTGCGTATGCGACAGATGGAAAAGGATTATCAATTGCTGACGTCATGCCAGGAGGAAAACACCGGATGAACGTCATCCACGATCCGCGATTCGATTTTGAATTGAAAGAAGAATACACGTATCCGAATCATGACGGAATCGATTTTTACCAGCATTATAAAGAAGATATCGCTTTGTTCGCTGAAATGGGTTTCAAGACATACCGGATGTCGATTGCTTGGAGTCGAATCTTCCCGAACGGGGATGAGACAGAACCGAATGAAGCAGGATTGCAGTTCTACGATAATGTCTTTGACGAGTTGTTGAAATATGGTATCGAGCCGCTCGTGACGATTTCGCATTACGAACTACCGCTTCATCTCGCAAAAGAATACGGAGGATGGCGTGATCGCCGACTCGTAACGTTTTTTGAACGATACAGCCGGGTATTATTTGAACGCTATCAAGGGAAAGTCAAGTACTGGTTAACGTTTAATGAAATCAACGGTGCCCAGTTCATGCCGATGCTCAGTCTTGGGATGGCAGTGCGTGAAGACGAAAACATGTTACAGTCGACATACCAAGGTCTACATCATCAATTCGTCGCGAGTAGTCTAGCAACGAAAGCGGCTCGCCAAATCGATCCATCGATGCAAATCGGATGTATGCTGATCGCTGCACCCGTATATGCGTACAGTTCGAATCCGGTCGATGTTCAGTTTGCGCTAGAGGAAGAACGGATGATGAACTATTTCTGCGGGGACGTCCATGTCCGTGGTGCTTATCCGGCATTTGCTGACCGTTTCTTTGCAGAAAACGGAATCGAGCTAGCGATCGAAGACGGTGATCTTGATCTGTTACGCGACTATACGGTCGACTTCTTCTCGCTCAGTTATTATATGTCGCGGACGGAAAAAGCAGAAAAAGATGGAGATGAGGCAGGCGGAAATATCATGAGCGGGGTCAAGAATCCGTATCTGAAAGCAAGTGATTGGGGCTGGGAAATCGACCCGGATGGCTTACGTATCATCTTAAATAAATTGTATGATCGTTATCAGATTCCGTTGTTCATTGTCGAAAATGGACTTGGTGCTTACGACGAAGTGGAGCCGGATGGTACGATTCATGACTCTTACCGGATTGCGTATCTTGAAGGTCACTTAAAGGCCATGATGGAGGCGATTCAAGACGGCGTTGAGATGATGGGGTATACGAGCTGGGGTTGTATCGATCTTGTCAGTGCGTCGACTGGTGAATACAGTAAACGATACGGTTTCATTTACGTTGATAAACACGATGATGGTTCGGGAACACTTGCCCGTTCACGGAAAGATTCATTCTATTGGTACAAAGAGATCATTGCTACGAATGGTGCTGCATTAACGCAGACTTCCATCTCAAAATAAAAAGATAAAGCCCTAAAAGCAGACTAGAAGCGTCTGCTTTTAGGGCTTTACTATGTAATGTGGAATTGAACTTAAATGAATCTATATCTTTGTTGTCGATCTCCGAATCATTTGGATTCTGCTTTATAAAATAAGGGGATTCCTATAATACGGTTTCGTTTCGTTTTAACAATAGATTTGCTACACTTACGACAGAACCATACAGGAGGTCATACGAGATGAAAACGATTCATGTAGATGAATTACAAGAGCGATTAGAGGCAGGTGAGGCGTTGCATGTCGTCGACGTCCGTGAGCAGGATGAATACGATGCAGGACATATTCCGAACGTCCGCCTCCTTCCGATGTCTGAGATCGGCGAACGCTATACGGAATTGCAAGAAGGCGAAACCTACTACTTGATCTGTAAAGCGGGTGCGCGGAGCGAAAACGTCGGTCGTTTCCTCGAGCAATATGGATACGACATCGTCAACGTCGAAGGCGGTATGATGAACTGGAAGGGCGATCAAGAAGCATAAGGGTAAACGTTACTAAGGAAGACGACTCGAACTGAGTCGTCTTTTTTCATGTGAACTAGTACACGTTTATCGATTTTTCTATGAACATTTTTCGTTATTCTTCCGATAGAGAAGGTAGAATAGCGAGTCCTTGCACTCGAGAATGGAGTGACACATGGAACAAAAGATCAAACGAACAATGAGCATCAAACAAAAATTAATCGTGACATCGATTCTACTTTTGATGATTCCTGCATTAGTAATCGGCTTTGTCGCATATGACCTCGCGAAACAAAAGATGACGGAACAGATTCTTCAATCTGCTCATAGTGGAGTCGACCGGATGAATGATGAGATTCAAAACATCATTGATCCGATGCGGCGCGATGTCGCCTTTTTTGCGGACCGAATTGACGGAACGCTCTATCAAAAAGGAAAACAAAATGCTGCGTTAAAGGAAAAAATGACTGAATATCTCGATATGCATCCGCAAGCTGCGAACATCTATTTCGCGACGACGGACGGGGATATGAATATTTTCCCGGAACAGGTCATGCCAGATGATTATGATCCACGGGAACGCTCGTGGTATCAATCGGCAGAAGCAGCAGGTGGCAAGGTCGTCATCACGGATCCGTACGTCGATGCTGCCTCGAACAAGATGATGGTCACGCTCTCGCAGACGACTGGTAACGGAAAAGGTGTCGTGGCGATTGATGTCGATGTCGACCGGATCGCGGAAATCGCGAAAAAGATCAAAATCGGAAAAGAAGGATACGTAATGATTCTTGATTCTACGAAAAAAATCGTTACGCATCCGACATTAAAACCAGGTGAGAAAGCGACAGGCAAATGGGTGTCATCACTTTACGCTAACCCAGCAGGGCAGTTTGGCTATGAGTTTGAAAACAAAGGCAAACAGATGGACTTCATGACGAACGACCTGACGAAGTGGAAGGTTGCCGGAACACTGTACGATCATGAAATCACGGATGCGACATCGAGTATTCTTTGGACGACGCTTGTTGTCATCGGCGGGATGTTGCTCGTCGCAGCCATCTTCATCTACTTCATTCTTCGCTCGATTCTTCGCCCACTCGGTCATTTAACACGTGGAGCAGAACGGATTCAATCTGGTGATTTGACGGAGCCCGTCATCGTTGAATCAAATGATGAGGTCGGTCAAGTCGCCCAAAGCTTTAACGTCATGGTTGACTCACTTCGTTCGATCATCATTAATCTCGATCAGTCGATTACACAAGTAGCTGGCTCTTCTCAGGAATTGATGGCGAACTCTGCCCAAACGACTTCCGCTTCTGAGCAAATCGCGGGATCGATTCAACAAGTCGCAGCAGGGGCGGATCAATCGAAACGCCAACTCGATGCGAATGCTGTTTCGCTCCAATCGATTACAGCAGGCATCATGCGAATCGCTGAGAGCTCAACCGATGTCTCGGAATTGTCACGTTCAACGGCAACAGAAGCCGAGAATGGAACAGTTGCTGTGCTGAAGAACGTTGAGCAGATGAAAGAAATCGATGCTTCTGTTCAGAACTTCGGTGGTGTCATCAGCTCACTCGCCCATCGTTCGAATGAAATCGGAAAAATCGTCGATGTCATCAACGGTATCGCTGAGCAAACGAACTTGTTAGCACTGAACGCAGCGATCGAAGCAGCACGCGCAGGCGAAAATGGAAAAGGATTCGCTGTCGTCGCGAGTGAAGTGCGTAAACTAGCAGAGCAATCACAGGATTCAACGAAACAGATTGCACAGCTGATTCAAAACATTAAACAGGAGACGGATCAGTCGGTCACGATGATGAAGGAAGTCTCAGGACAGACGAAAGCCGGTTTGTCGACGACAGAAGCATCAGCAGAGCGTTTCCAAAAGATTCTCGAACGAACGCAGGAAATGACGCCACGGATCGAAGACGTGACGGCGACTGTCGAAGAAATTGCAGCGAACGTCCAAGAAGTATCTGCGTCAGCGACGGAAATCGCACATATCGCGCAAGAGAATTCGTCCGCTTCGAAACAAGTCGCAGCGACGACGGAAGAACAGTTGAGTGCGATGGAAGAGATTTCGCAATCCGCCAAAGTATTATCCGATATGGCGGAAGAACTACAGGTACTCGTTGCCCGTTTCCGTGTTTAAATGATCAAATCAAAAAAAGGCAAGGAAGCCCGTCTTCCTTGCTTTTTTGTCTGTCAACATTCGGTGACAAACGGAACAAATAGCTTATAATCCCTGTGAATCTGGGCTTGAGACAGTGTTAAATCGGGAATTTAATTAGTATCTAACACTTCGAAGGAGGTGGGTACGGTGAAGCAGTTTCGTAAAATAAGAGAGTGGCAAGATGCAGGTCTTTTGGATGAAGCAACTGTTGAACGAATTCTGAACTATGAAAATCAACGTTCAACAAAACAACGTCTGCCTTTGTTATTAATCATTGGAGGTACCTTCGTCGTATTGGCTGTATTCAGCTTTTTGGCTGCTAATTGGCAAGCGATGCCAGTCGGCTGGAAAATCGGACTCGTCGTAGTACTCATGTGGAGCTGTTACATCGTGGCAGATCTTTCGGAACGTCGTCATATTCTTCATCCGATTGTCTTTCGAATCGGTGGAATCCTAGCATTTGGTGCCTCAATTCTCGTCGTGGTTCAAAGTTTTCATTTGCCGATGGAAGGATCATTACTCGGTTGGTGTGTGTTTGTCGCCGCGTTAGTACATTATGTACTTTGGCGTCATGAGGCATACGGTGTCGTCGCCCTTCTTTCCGGATGGACGATCTTCACGAGTCTTGGGGGATTTGGTCAGGATCAGGCGAGTTATCTTGACTGGACGTCCTTTAGTCTTATGATTATACTTTCGTTCAGCTGGTTTTACTTCAGTCAACAGCTGCCGTCGCTTTTATTTAGCTGGCTGTTTCTTTTTTTCAGCGGTCTATCCTTGTTTCTCCTCGTATCATATGACGGATTCCTGTGGCCGATTTGGACGCTATTTTTGCTTGTTCCAGTTCTCTGGCTTGTTCGTGAGGAATCCAATCGCCGTATCGTCGAGATGGTCTATCTGGTCGTCGCTGCTATCAGTTCGATCATCTATTTATCCGTTCGTGCGGAATCAAACGTCGTATTACCCTCCGTGACAGAAGCGGTACTGTTAGCTATCGTCTCCACCGGTCTAGGAATCTTTCTCTATCAAAAACGTCGTGGATTGTTGTTCATCGTACCGCTTGGATTCGTCGGAGTACTCTGGATTGATGAACAGGCAATTCTACTTGCCATTCTCTTTGAATTATCCGCGCTACTGTATCTGTTATATCAAGAACGCCGTCATGCAGTCGTCTGGCCAGCCTTTCTCTATTTCATTCTCGTTCAAATTGCGATATATGTCATATATGCATGGGATCGTTTAAACATGTCCTTATTTTTCCTCATTGGTGCGCTACTCATCTTCTTATTGTCCGGTGTCTTATGGTGGTTACGCCGTAAAGGAGGTGTGGCGTCATGAAGCGTTATCTGATACCAGTATTGCAGACATGCGCCGTCGGTCTGTTGATCGTCAGCTTTTTTGCGACCTCCTGGTTCGGGACATCGTACCGTTTTCGGGCAGAACCGTTTGATCCGTTTGATCCCGTTTACGGCGAATACGTGATGCTTCAGTACCCAGATTTAAAACCTGGTCCGAGGATTCAAAACGGACGTGTCTATGTCAGCTTCAAGACAGATGCTTCCGGTTATGCTCAAATCGATCGGATTTCGAATGAACGATTCTTCGGAAGTGTCGCCGGCGATTATTACGAGCAATATGTATCGATTCCGCAGTTGACGCAGTATTATGTCGAACAGGGAAGCGGAAAACAATACGAAAAAGCAAAAGCACTGGAAGTCCGAGCGGATGTGTCACCATGGGGAACGATCCGGACGACGAATTTAAAGATTTCTGAGTAAAAAACCTTGCGCCAGGAATAAAACGGTTGTACTATTAATTTAAATTTTCAGACAACTGAATCTGTATGTGTAGATGGGAAGAGTAAAGTGATTGGAAATCGATAGAGAGTCTCTGTTGCTGGAAATGAGACGATTTCGATACTTGAAGATGGTCCCGGAGCAGTCGGAAGAACGTGAACCGTGTTCATCAGTAGAACCGACCGGTAGGAAGGATACCGTTAGCATTCCATGGAGTCTCGTACTCCTAGAGGTGGCTGAGCGTGAGTTGAGTCATGAACGAAGGTGGTACCACGTGATCAGACATCACGTCCTGAGAAATAAGGGCGTGGTGTCTTTTTTTGTGGAGACGTTCCCGCAGGAGGAGGATGACGAGATGACAGAGGCATTGGTATTGCAATCAGACTTTGGTGTGAGTGACGGGGCGGTCAGTGCGATGTATGGGGTGGCCCATAGCATCAATCCGGAGATTCGGATTTTTGATTTAACGCATGACATTCCGCCATTCCACATTTGGGAAGCGTCCTATCGGTTACTACAGACGGTGCCGTACTGGACGGAGCAAACGGTGTTCGTTTCTGTCGTCGATCCGGGTGTCGGGTCGAGGCGAAAGAGTGTCGTCGCGCGAACACGGACCAATCAATACATCATTACACCGGATAATGGGACGTTGACGCATCTTTGGCAAGCCGGGTACATTGCGGAAGTGAGACAACTCGATGATCGACGGCATCGTCTGCCTCGGATGGGTGAATCGTATACGTTTCACGGACGAGATATCTTTGCCTTCACGGGTGCGCGATTATCGAGTCACGTCATCACGTTCGAAGAGGTGGGACCGCTTTTACCTACTGAAGAACTCGTCTTACTCGACCGGACATTTGCTTCATCGTCGGACAACGGTGTTACCGGTATCGTCGAGATTCTCGATGTTCGCTTCGGAAACGTCTGGACGAACATCCCGGTCACGCTCGTCCGCCAGGTGGGTCTTGATATCGGCAACCACGTCAAGGTAAGGGTTTCGTACCGAGACCGGATCGTCTACGAACAAACACTGCTCTTCGGTCATTCGTTCGCCGATGTGCCGGTCGGTTCAGGAGTCGTCTACATCAATTCGCTGGATCAGATTGCTCTTGCCTTGAATCAAGGTTCGTTTGCACATGCATTTGAAGTTGGAATCGGAAATGATTGGAGTGTTAGCGTACAACACATTAAAGGAGGAGATCGAACATGAAAGGATTTACGACAAAACAAATCGTCGCAACTGGGATCGGAGCAGCTGTATTCATCATTTTAAGTCGATTCGTTGCGATTCCGACAGGCGTACCGAACACGTCAATCGAGACAGCCTATGCATTTCTCGCATTCATGGCGGTCTTGTTCGGACCGGTTACAGCCGGCTTGATCGGTCTGATCGGTCATGGCTTAAAAGATGCGATTTTATACGGTTCCCCGTGGTGGAGTTGGGTCATCGTCTCCGGGTTCGTCGGGTTTGGTATCGGATTGATTGCTAACCGAATTCGTTTAGAAGAAGGCGGATTGACGACTCGTAAAATCGTTTTATTCAACGCCACACAAGCCATCGTGCAAGCGATTGGTTGGATCATCATCGCACCTGTACTCGATATTTTAATTTACACGGAGCCGGCGAATAAAGTCTTCGTTCAAGGTGCGGTCGCTGCGACATCAAACATCTTGACAGTCGGTGTCATCGGAACGTTATTACTCGTCACGTATGCCAAAACAAGAAGTAAAGCAGGCAGCTTGAAACGCGAAGTTTGACCGAATGAGCTATGATCCTGTGCGAAGAAACGGCAGGGACATAGCTCATTTAGCTTGGGGGGAGAAAGACATGACAAACGTGATTGAATTTCAGGATTTTTCATTTACATATCGGAGTCAGTCGGAACCGACACTCCGGCAGATTCAGTTAACGATTCAAGCAGGCGAACGCATCTTAATTGTTGGACCTTCGGGTTCAGGAAAAAGTACGCTTGCTCAGTGCATCAATGGGTTAATTCCATTCTCGTACCCGGGAACGTGGAAAGGACAGGTTCTGATCAAAGGGCAGGATGCCCGGACGTTATCGTTATTTGATCGTTCGCTGCATATTGGCACGGTGTTACAGGATCCAGATGCGCAGTTCGTTGGTTTATCGGTTGGCGAAGACATTGCCTTTGCGCTCGAGAACAAACAGACAGGGCGACCGGAAATGCACGAGATCGTCGAACGCGTCGCACGAATGACGGACGTCGAGACGCTTTTGCAAGCGCGATTAAATGATTTATCAGGAGGTCAGCGACAACGGGCGGCATTGGCTGGAGTTCTCGTCGAAGATGCGGATATCTTATTGTTTGATGAACCACTCGCAAATCTCGATCCGGTAGCGGGTCAAGAAGCGATGATGTTAATGGATCGACTGCAACGCGATACGAACCGAACACTGATCGTCGTTGAACACCGAATCGAGGATGTACTGGTCATTCCATTTGATCGCATCATCGTCATGGTCGACGGAGAAATTATCGCCGATCATCATCCTGACGTCATCTTAAGTAACGGAAAACTGCAACAAGCAATATTGCGTGAACCCCTCTATGTCAGTGCCGCACGCTGGGCTGGCATGACCGTGGAGTCTGTAGATCAGCCGAGCCGCATCGATCCTTTTTTAGAGCAGTTCAACCAGAAAGACGTGTTAGAACGTTTAGAAGAAGCTCCTCAAAAAGAGGCTGCAATCTCTGATTCATTGCTTGAACTTGAGCAGTTGGCGTTTCATTATCATCAAGGAACGCCAGTGCTTGAAGATGTGACGGCGACTTTTCAAAAAGGAACACTGACAACGATCGTCGGTCAGAATGGTGCAGGAAAATCAACGCTTGCGAAAGTGTTGAGTGGTTATCAACGGACAACACGTGGTCGGATCCTACTTAACGGGACCGACATTACGCACCAACCGATCGCCGAGCGGGCAGGGTCAATCGGATTCGTCCTGCAAAATCCGAATCATATGATTTCGAAGCACCTCGTGCAGGAGGAAATTCGCTACGGGATGCAGACACTCGGATTGAGTGAAGCGGAAGAAAACGAGCGTCTCGAGCAGACGTTACGTCGCTGCGGATTATATCCGTTTCGCAATTGGCCGATCCAAGCACTAAGTTTTGGTCAGAAGAAACGGGTGACGATTGCTTCGATTCTCGTTCGACGACCGGATATCTTGATTCTCGATGAACCGACAGCTGGTCAAGATTACCGGCATTATTCGGATATGATGGGCTTTTTAGAAGGATTGAAACAAGAGGGGATGACGTTACTCATCATCACGCATGATATGCATCTCGTCTTAGAGTACAGCGATCAAGTCTGCCTGGTGCAAGCTGGACGCATCCGTTACGCCGGAACGTCATTTGGACTGCTAAATCAAGAACAGTTGCTGCATCATGCCCATTTAAAGCAAACATCGCTCTTTACGATAGCGAAACATCTCGACATCGATGCGGAACGATTCGTCGAGTCCGTGATTACGGCGGAGCGAAAGGAGCGGGAACAATGGCTGTAGAAATGCTTGGCTATATTGAAAAAGCGTCACCGATTCATCGATTGACGGGAACGACGAAACTAATCGGATTCTTGTTATTTACGACAGCAACGATGTTTACCTATGATACGCGTGTCTTACTTGTTCTTGGTTTAGTCAGCATCGTGTTATTCCGATTGTCACGTATTCAGTTTCGGGAAGTCCGATTCGTTTTGATCTTTACAGCAA
The DNA here is from genome assembly GCF_000632205.1 of Exiguobacterium sp. RIT341. Lineage (NCBI taxonomy): Bacteria > Bacillati > Bacillota > Bacilli > Caryophanales > Exiguobacterium > Exiguobacterium sp. RIT341. The sequence continues at coordinate 198,830 of NZ_JFYW01000009.1, read as the reverse complement.
TATTTGTCCTGATTAATGCACTCGCCGTTTATCTATTCGAACCAGAGCAGGGCGTTGAAATCTACGGTTCGCGTCACGTTTTATTTGAAGGCGTTGGTCACTTTACGATAACATCAGAACAATTGTTTTATCTGTTTAATCTCATCTTAAAATACAGTGTGATCGTTCCGATTGCTGTGTTGTTTCTCGTCACGACCCATCCGACGGAATTCGCGTCCTCGTTGAACCGGATTGGTGTACCGTATAAAATCGCCTTCGCTGTCTCATTAGCGCTCCGTTACATTCCAGACGTACAAGCGGACTTTCGGACGATTGCGAACGCTCAGGAAGCGCGGGGAATTGCCGTCTCGCATGGTTCGCTTTGGCAACGGGCGCGTAATAGCATCCAGATTTTACTTCCGTTGCTGTTTACGAGTCTCGAACGAATTGAAACCGTCAGCAATGCGATGGATCTCCGTGGATTTGGTGCGGGACGAAAGCGGACGTGGTACAACCAACAGACGATGACACGCATCGATTATGTCGCCATCAGTTGTGTAGTACTTTTGACAATTTTCTCGTTTGTCGTCACTTTCCATGACGGCAATCGATTTTATAATCCGTTCTAAGCATGAGATACGAAAAAGGCAGTGGATGCGTCCACTGCCTTTTATCATATAACTAATCCGCTTACGCAGAACGTTTTTGATTTTCCCAACGTGGTGAATTCAATAGTTCAATCCATTTCTTGACGGCTGAGATCGTAATGACGATCGCGAGCAGTCCCATCGTTACGGATAAGACGGTATTCAAGACGCTAAATCCTGGAGAATCTGGATTTGCATAAACGTTTGCGACCATCCAGATATCAGCAAATGTTACTGTGATCAGGAGGTAGACGAGCGGGATGAACGTCGTCAGGGCATAGACTTTTTTATCGGCGATTTTCAAGATGATCGTCGTTCCGATGATCAAGCCGATTGAAGCCATCAGCTGATTTGATACCCCGAATAATGCCCAAATCGAACCGATGTCACCTGAGAACAGGAGATAGCCCCAGAAGAACGTACCGAGTGCTGAAGCAAAGATTGCACCTGGAATCCAGTCGACGCGTTTGAGTGGTTTATAAAATTCACCGAAGAAATCTTGAATCAAGTAACGGGCGACACGTGTTCCTGCGTCGATTGCAGTTAAAATGAAGACCGCTTCGAACAGAATGACGAATTGGAAGAAGAAACCGGCAATTTCTTTGAACCATGGGATGGCGCGGAAGATGAACGTCATACCGACGGCGAGTGAAACGGCACCACCCGTTCGACCTGCAAGGTCGAGTCCGATTTCACGAGATAAATCATCCAAGTAGACCGTGCTCATACCTAGAGTTGCGAATACTTCTGGTGTTGAGTTGATGGCAAAGTAATCACCGACTTCAAGAGATGTCGCAGCAATCAATGCCATGACGGCAACAAGACATTCAACAAGCATGGCACCAAAAGCAACCGGTTTGATGTCACTCCACCGATTGATCATCTTCGGTGTCGTACCAGAACCAACGAAAGCGTGGAAACCAGAGATTGCACCACAGGCAATCGTGATCGAGATGAATGGCCAGACTGGACCAGCGATGATTGGACCACCGCCATCAACGAACTTCGTGAATGCTGGGAATCGAATGTCCGGGTTGATGATGAAGACACCAACGATTAAGGCAAGGAAAACACCGATCTTCATGAAACTTGATAGATAGTCGCGTGGTGCGAGCAAGAGCCATACAGGCAGTGCCGCAGCGAAGAATGCATAAATCGGTAGAGCGATTGCGAGCTGACGAGAGGACAGGTCGAACCAGTCACCGATGAATGTTTCCGTCAACTGAGGACCAAAACCAATCGCAGCTAAGATGAGTAGAAAACCGACTGTTGAAGCAAGGGCTAGGTTACCACCTTTACGTAAGTAAATCCCAACGAGCATCGCGATCGGAATCGTCGAGAAGACAGCGAATGTGCCCCATGGGTTATGTTCAAGTGCGTGCAGGACGACCATCGATAGTCCCGCCATCGTAATCGTGATGATGAAGAGCATCGCAAGACCGGCACAAAAACCAGCGACGGGACCTAATTCTTTTTTAGCGACTTCGGACAACGATTGACCATCTTGACGCATCGAGGCAAACAGGACGACCATATCATGGACCGCTCCCCCGATGACGGCACCGATCAAGAGCCACAGTAAGCCGGGTAGGTAGCCGAACTGAGCAGCAAGGACAGGTCCGACGAGTGGACCAGCAGCAGCGATTGCCGCAAAATGGTGTCCGAATGAGACCCATTTGTTCGTTGGAACGTAATCTTTTCCGTCCGCTAGTTTATGAGCAGGCGTTTCGCGATCATCTTTGATTTTTAAGACTTTCGCGGCCATGAATGTACCGTAGAGACGATACGCGATTAATAAGATACAGATGACAGCAATGACGATGGGAGTAGCGCTCATCTAAAATTCCTCCTCTTGAATGAACTATGATGGATTTAGTATACAAGTTGTGGAAGCGCTTTCTTTGATTTTTAGATGAGTTGTCGATTTTGTACGACGAAAGGTTGAAAAAGGACCTTGAATCACAAAAAAGAAGCGCTCAAATACCGAGCGCTTCTTTCAATAGTTTGACATACGTCCGACTGACCGGCACATCGATTTGGTGAATCTTTAAGTTGTAAGCCCCGTTAAACCAAGGTTCGATCGCGTCAATCGCTGATAAGTTCACGAGATACGAGCGATGAACCCGTAAAAACCGATGATCTTGAAGCTTTCGTTCAAGTTCGAGTAAGGTCTCGTTTGAAGGATACGCTTCATGTTCCGTTACGATTTTCGTTTTCCCATTTTCAGCGACGATGTAATCAATATCTTGCGGAGATAAGAGTTTGAGTCGATCTCCCGTTTCGACAGCTAAACGTTCAAGTCGAGGTGCTTTTTTGGGAAGCGGTCGTGCGACTTTTTCGATGGCGCGCACGATCCGTGCCGGATCATACGGTTTCAAGATGTAGTCATAGGCATTGAGTTCAAAGGCTTCAAGTGCATGAGCATCATATGCCGTTACAAACAAAAGAGCCGGAGGACGTGGCATCGACTTCAATCGTTTGGCGACTTCAAGACCGCTTCCGTCCGTCAGCTCGATATCGAGAAAGACTAAGTCGGGTTGAAGGGAGCGGACGAGTCGTTCCGCTTCTTCGACACTACCAGTTTCTCCGACGACTTCAAGACCGGCTGCGGTCACGTGATAACGGAGCTCGTCACGTGCGAGCGGTTCATCTTCAATCAACAAGGTGCGCATGCTGGTTCTCCTTTCTAACTTCAATGGGAAGGCGAATTGTAATCGTCGTTCCGTTTTGACCGTCACTCGTGATCGTAAACTGTCCTTTTTCACCGTACAGGGTTCGAATCCGTTCTGCCGTATTGAATAACGCGGTACCGGTACCAGAAGATGGAACGACTTCTCGACCGAGACGAGCAAGACGAGAGGCTTCAATCCCGCGTCCGTTATCGACGACTTCGAGGTAAAGTTGATCTGCCTCACACCACGCCGTCACCCCGACATATCCCGTCTGCTCATTCAAAAAAGCATGAAGGAACGCATTCTCGATCAACGGTTGTAAGATAAACGGTGGAACGAGTAAAGACGTCGTCTCTTCCGCTAAATCGATATCGAGGAACGGTCGATTTGGAAAACGAGCAGCTTCAAGGGATGTATACGCTTCGATATGCTCGAGTTCCTTTTGGAGCGGAATTTTCGTCGAGCGTGCTCCTTGGAGGTTACTACGGAAAAACGTTGATAATTCGAGCAACAATGTCCGTGCCTGTTCGACATCCGTTCGGCACAGTGCATAAATCGTATTGATGGCATTGAACAGGAAGTGTGGATGAATTTGTGCTTCGAGTGCCCGGATCTCGGCATCCTTCAGTAAATCAGCTTGGCGCTGTGCGTTCCCGAGTGCCAGTTGTGTAGAAAACAGTTTTGCTAATCCTTCAATGAGTTCGACTTCCACGGCGTCGAGCAGTTCGGCATGCGGATAGTAGACTTTTAACGTTCCAATCGTCGTTTCCCCGACGATGAGCGGAGCGATGATGCCCGCTTGAAGTGGGCAATCCGTTACGGGACAGCCGATATCGAGTCGTTCCGTCACAAGACGAACTTGTCCATCCTGTAAAACATGTTCGGTTGGTTTTGTCGTCCAGTGACTACCTGCTTGATGGTGATCACTTCCGATACCGAGGTGAGCAAGGATAACGGATTGATCCGTCAAGGAGACGGCTTCGGCTCGTGTTTGTTGCAACAGAATTTCCGCGACAGCTTCTGCCGTATGGATATGTAGACCACGCGTCAGGTGCGGAAGCGTCAAATCGGCGATATGCAACGACCGTTCTGCTTCTCGTGCACGGACGGTTTCTTCTTCTCGCGCAGCAAGACGGATGATCGATAAAAATAACCAGACGCCAAGGACGTTGATGAGTGTCATCGGCAAGAAGATAAACTGGACGAGTTCAACAGCCGCGTCAAAGGGGCGGGCGAACAGTAAAATCAATGACATTTCAAATAGCATCAAAAAAGCGGTCAGACAAACAGGTAACAAGGCTTGGCTGCCGAGTCGGTCACGCCAGTAAGGGCGAAGTAATCCACTGACACCACCGGCAATGACGGTCGAAAGCGTACAAGCAAATGCTGTGAACCCGCCGAGGGAATACCGATGAATCCCGACGATCAGTCCAGTCATCAATCCACCAAGCGGACCAGCGAGTAACCCACTGATGACAACGATCATCGTTCGTGTATTCGCGATTGCCGATGTTCCGTCGACCTCTTCGAGCCAAGCATGGGGCAAGAATTCTGCTAAGTCGACTTTGACCCCTGTATAGTTACTTAAGATCCCATACGTCGCAAAAAACAGGACAAGGACACGGAATTGCCAACCTGCTTCCGGTTGACGCAACAAGCGTCGCGTTGGTCCCCACTGGGCGAGGATGAACGCTAAGATGATCATGATACCAAGTCGCTCGAGTAAAAAAGGAATCAGTTCCAACATATGTATTCCTCCATTCGAGTTAAGTGTAAACGCTCGCAAAACGAAGGGCAATGCCGATAAACAAAAAAGCCGTACTCCCTCTAGTGGAGAGGAAGTACGGTGAGCTTGCTTATTGTGCGTCTTTATCGAACGTGATGCGTGCGATTGCATCATGTTGGTGAATCGTTTCTTCGTTGCGACATTCGACGTAGAACGAAGCAATTGGATCCATTTCGTATAGGTCAGCAGCAATCAAGCGCACCATGTCTTCTACGAAACGTGGATTTTCGTATGCCATCTCTGTCACGCGTTTTTCATCCGGACGTTTGAGTACCGGGTGAAGTGGGGCAGAAGCATTTGATTCAGCCGCATCAAGCAATGATTGTTTCCAGTCAAAGTCTTCTGCTTCATCACGTAACGAAGCTTCCATCGTGACGTAGCCACGTTGGTTGTGGGCACTGTACTCGCTGATTTCTTTCGAACATGGGCAAAGTGTCGTGACATTGATCGTCAAGCCGACAGATAATGTCGCTTCATTCGTTTCCGTGTTGACGCTGACCGTTTGCCATACTTCGGCATTCATCAACCCACTAAGTCCCGTTGCAGGTGCTTTACGTGTAAAGAACCATGGGTAACGGATCGTCAATTGACCTTCTGTTTGTTCCATACGGTCCGCTAAATCACGCGCGAATTGAATGAGTGATTCATTCGTAACTGTCCAACCTTCGTTGTGGTATTGATCAAGTTGTTCCGTTAAGCGACTCATGTTGATCCCTTTACGGTCTTGTACGAGTGACGTCGACAACTCGAACGTTGCGACTGTCGCTTGTGTTTTGTCCCCGTCTTGGATGACGACAGGATGTTTAACGTTTGAGATTCCAACAGCGTCAAGTGCGAACAGGAAGTTCTTCGGTGTATTTTGCAAGTCGACCATTTTATCTTTTTCAGTCGGTTTTGTTCCTTTGATTGGTGGTACCGAACCGAACAGCTTATGGCGCTCTTCTTTCGTTGGTAACGTAATCGGGTAGGTAGACATATTTATGGGCCCCTTTGTCCTTTTGTAGTGTTTCAATAGTAATAACATGACAGGAATGCTAGAGACGAGCAAGTCTGATGATTCCGCAAATGTGTTTCATCGTTTCATTACTAGAAGTGTTGTCTTGAATTTTATCACGAACGTTCGATAAACGAAACTCGCACGACTTAAAATCGACACATTCCATAGCCGGAGGAATAACATGCTTGCAATCGGGTATATTATCCTATAGTATATGTTCAGGTGAACGTGTAATTATTGTTTTTGTCATAGTCATACAATGTATTTTTGATTTTACAGATAGTCAGAGAAAGGGATGACAGAGATGGATTGGCAGTTATTACTTCAATATGCCTGGGTCGTACTTGTCTTGATCGCGCTTGAAGGATTACTTTCGGCAGATAATGCACTCGTACTCGCGGTCATGGTTAAGCACTTACCAGGAGAACAACAAAAGAAAGCACTTTTTTATGGATTAGCTGGAGCATTCGTTTTACGGTTCGCGGCACTGTTCGCGATTTCATTCCTCGTCGATATTTGGCAAATCCAAGCACTTGGAGCAGCGTACTTGCTCATCATGGGATTACGGCATATTTATAAGACCGCTAAGGCAAGGAAACTCGGTGAGAATCATGGCGCCGAAAATGAACTCGATGCAGAGCCGAAGTCGGAAGAGCCAGTTTCAAAAGGTGAATTCTGGCGGACAGTCGCGAAGATTGAATTCGCTGACTTAGCATTTGCTGTCGATTCGATTCTTGCTGCAGTTGCTTTAGCAGTCGCACTTCCGAACTGGGGATCGGGCGAAATCGGTGGTTTGAACACCGGTCACTTCATCGTCATCTTAACGGGTGGTTTAATGGGTGTTGTCCTCATGCGTTTCGCGGCCCGTGTCTTCGTGAAATTACTTGCAGAACGTCCAGGTCTTGAAACAGCAGCCTTTGCAATCGTTGCCTGGGTCGGTGTGAAGCTAGCTGTTCTTGCGCTCGAACATCCGAAATACCATGCATCAATCGAAGGAACAGTCTTCGAAGCCTTAAAACTTCCGGAAGGATTTGCTCACAGTACACCGTGGCAGGCATTCTTCTGGACGGTCATGGTCGGTCTTGCCCTTTGGGGTTGGTTCTCTTCACCAAAAACGAAAGCAAATCCAGATGCTGAAAAGAAAGTTGATCAAAACTTATAAGAAATGGAACGATCCGTCGATGACGGGTCGTTTTTTGGTGTTAGGTTTTCTTAAACAATGGGAATAAAACACAAGGTTAAGTACTTCAGTCGAGCTTTCATCTTTTTCTTTCCGATCGACCGGCATATAATGAATAGACTGAACAAAAAAGGGGATTCGTTAGTATGGATATTGGATTAATTACACAGTATGCGACCGTCGGGCTCGTACTGATTATTTTGCAAGGGTTATTATCTGCCGACAATGCGATGGTCATGGCTGTCCTAGTCCGACCGTTACCAGACGATCAGCGCAAAAAAGCACTTTTCTATGGTCTCGTCGGGGCACTCGTCTTACGTTTCGTCGCAATCTTCTTTGCCTCGTACCTAGCGACGATTTGGGAGCTTCAGGCACTCGGAGCGATATACCTCTTTTACGTGGCGTTTAAAGGAATCGTTGAGGCACGATCGAATAAACACCAAGTACCGGACTCGATTGCTTCACAAAAAGCCTCACCGAATTTTTGGTGGACGGTTGTTAAAGTCGAATTCTCTGATTTAGCGTTCGCTGTCGACTCGACACTTGCCGCTGTCGCCATGGCAACGACACTACCGATGATCGGAGGAACGATTGGTGGTCTGAATACAGGTCAATTCTGGGTCGTCTTCTTCAGTGGGATCATTGGTCTCGTCATTATGCGTTACTTTGCGAGTTGGTTCGTTGTCTTGCTCCAAAAGCGACCAGGTATCGAAGAAGCAGCGTTTTGGCTTGTCGCTTGGGTTGGCGTAAAACTCGTCGTCATGACACTTGCGCATCCGTCAATCGACGTCTTGCCGCATGAGTTTCCAGAGAGTACACTATGGCAAACGATCTTCTGGGTCGTACTTGCCCTGATTTTAATCATTGGTTGGTTCCGTAGCGGAAGTAGTTCAACCAAATCAGCAAAATAATACAATGGCGGGCAGGGTACTCTCTGTCCGTCTTTCGTTAGGAGAGATTTTATGCAAAACGGTAATTTCATTCGGATGCTGACGCGGATGCAAAACGTTCCACGGTGGGATGAATATGCACCACGTTTTCCGGATAACGCAGCCAGTCATAGCTTTCGTGTTGCCTTATTCAGTTTGATGGCAAGCTATTTAGAAAAAGCAGACGGGCAAACATCAGTCCACCGTCTGACATTGCTCGGAAAAGCCCTATTCCATGACATGAACGAGGTCATCACCGGACCAATCAAACACCGGACGAAAAAAGAGCCGACGTTACATGCACACATTCAGGCAATGGAACAACAGGCGAGTGAACAGCTCGTCGCCTTACTCTCGAAGTCGCTTCAACCAGCCTTTACGACGTATCTTGTTCATGCAGAGGATGATTCACCGGAAGGACGAATCGTTGAAGCCATCGATACGTTTGATGCGATGTTATATGCACGCCGGGAAGCACGGATGACAGAGTCCGTCTTTTTCGAACAAAAAGCAGCGGAATTACAGGCTGTTCTGGAACGACACCCACTCGCTTCAATCCGTCGCTTGACACAGTCGGTCATGGAAGAGGACGAGATGTCTCATTTTATCGAAAACGTCTTGATGATGGATACGATTCGGCGCTGGAAAGGACGTTTTAATACAATTGATGATAACGACGCGACACATGCGTTTCGAGCAGCTTCGCTTGGTATCTTCAATGGATTGATTGAATCAGAAAAATACGGCGTCACGATCGACATTGAAGAAGTCGTCTCCCGTCTCTTGTGTCATGATCTCGTTGAAGGAACGACGGGAGATGTTCTTGGACCTGTCAAACATGCGACGCCGGTCACGGCAGCAGCCTTCGAAGCTTATGAACGGGCAGAAGGAGAGACGTTGATCAACAATTTACCAGAAGACATCCGAGCACCGTTCCGTCGATTCGTCGTTGAAGCAAAAGACGAGACGTACGAAGGGCAAATGGTCGATGTGATCGATAAACTCGATGCGTTGATCAAAATGAACATGGAACGAAAGTTAAATGGTGTCGAGTATGAGACCGGTTATCGGGCCCAACTCAAAAAGGTACAGATGACATATGAAAATCCATCGGTCGTCTTTTTCCTCGCTTATGTCTTGCATGATTTGGATTACGTGACGTCATGACAAAGACAACGATGACACCAGGCCGCTTGACGTTGATCTTGATCCTCGGTTCACTCGCTGCACTCGGACCGCTCTCGATCGACATGTATCTACCTGCTTTTCCGGATATGTCACGCTCGTTTGATGCGAGTGCGTCACTGATCCAATTGAGTTTGACGGCTTGTATGCTCGGAATGGCGCTCGGACAATTGATCGTTGGTCCGCTCAGTGATGTTCGTGGACGTAAGCGTCCGTTAATGATTGCTTTACTTGCGTATCTGCTCGCTTCTCTTGCGTGTGCGATGGCACCGACGATTGAAGTGTTGATTGCGCTGCGCTTCATCCAAGGGGCAGCCGGAGCGTCAGGAATTGTCATTTCCCGGGCAATCGTTCGCGATCTATTCGAAGGACCGGAATTAACGCGGTTCTTTGCTGCCTTGTCCCTCGTCAACGGAACGGCACCGATTCTCGCACCCGTCATCGGGGGACAGTTGCTTCGGTTCGGTGACTGGCATTTTGTCTTTTACTTGCTGGCGATTTTAAGTACGTTGATGTTGCTCGCTGTTGCACTGCGTTTGCCAGAAACACTTCCACTCGAAAGACGCGTTGAAGGGAATTTGACGACGACGTTGAAGACATTCGGACGTTTGTTGACGGACCGTGTCTTCATCGGCTATGCGTTTGCGCAAGCATTCGTCATGGGCGCGATGTTTGCCTACATCTCCGGTTCACCGTTCGTCTTACAAAATATTTATGGCGCTTCGCCGCAACAGTTCAGTTTTTTGTTCGGCTTAAACGGAATCGGAATCATTTTAGCGGCTCAAATCGCTGGACGTCTTGCTGGTCGAGTTGATTCAGAACGTCTGATGCGAATCAGCTTGACGGTTGTTGCGAGTGCAAGTATCTTTTTGTTCCTCGCTTTAACGTTAACGGACCAATTGATTTTCGTCATGATTCCACTTTTCTTCGTCGTCTCAAGCGTTGGTTTGATCTCAACGCTCGGTTTTACCTTAGCGATGCAAAACTACGGAGCAACGGCTGGAAGTGCCTCGGCACTTCTTGGTTTACTCCCGATGCTCGTCGGTTCGCTCGTGTCACCACTCGTCGGCATCATGGGGGAGCAATCGGCCGTTCCGATGGGGCTGATTATCATGACGCTTGATTGTTTGGCACTCGTCCTTTATTACGGACTAATCGTCCGACGTCCCGACCGCTCATAAATACTTGTTAGTCAAAAACGTTTGTCCTATTTATGGGACGAACGTTTTTTTATTTAATGAAAGGAAAAGAAATGGAATTCATTTTGAAACATTTTCTAGATGGTTTGCGTAGAAGAGGGAGAAAGCCAGTACTTCAGAAAGGAGTGGAGCGATGAAACAGGAGTTGCCGCGTGAACGAGAACCGTCGATTGAGGCAAGATTAGCACGTCATTTTGCCGCGCAAAAAAAATACTTACGTCGTCAAGAAGAGGCGATTGATCAGCGAGACAAAGAGTTGGCTCGTTTATTGTATGAAGAAAACCGGACTGCGTATCAGCGGGCTTATCACGAACTGTATGGTTCACATCCTTACATCGAGGTGAACGAAAATGGACGTTAGTACACTTTATTTATATGCGTTAGCGGCCGCTGCTTGTGGTGTGTTTGTGTCCATCCTATTCTCAGACGTCATTCCGGGTGTCGATCAAATTTTCCATCCTACGTTGATCTTATCTTTCGTCATCATCACGTCAGCGATCGGCTTCGGACTCGAACAACTGAGTCCGCTTGGTTCAATTTTGATTTTGATCATCAGCAGTGTCATCGCGTTGTTGGTGACGACGCTGATGCATATTTTTTTGTTCGTTCCGATGGCACAAGCCGAACAGTCGCTTGGATTTTCGGAACAGATGCTAGAAGGGCGTAGCGCAACCGTCATCGTGCCGATTCCGACTGAAGGATATGGTGAAATTTTACTTGATGACGTCTCAGGACGTGTATCGAAGTCAGCCGTCCTGTTTGAAGGTCCTGCCTTACCACAAGGAACAAAGGTACTTGTTATCGAGATTAAACAAGGCGTCGCGTCTGTCGTGACGTACCCCCAACAATGGAAAAAGGAGATGTTTACATGAATCCAGTGTTAATCGTATCGATCGTTGCAGTCGCATTGATCGTTGCATTGATTGTCCTATTCATCACGAAGTACCGAACGGTTGGTCCGGAAGAAGCATTAATCGTATCCGGTAGTTATCTTGGAGGACGCAACGTTAATACCGATGAGTCCGGCAACCGGGTGAAGATTATTCGCGGCGGCGGAACATTCGTGTTACCTGTCTTCCAACAAGCAACACCACTGAGTTTGTTATCGAGTAAACTCGAAGTCACAACACCAGAAGTGTACACGGAGCAGGGTGTACCGGTCATGGCTGATGGAACAGCGATCATCAAGATCGGCAGTTCGATTTCTGAGATTGCAACAGCAGCAGAGCAGTTCCTCGGAAAATCAAAAGAAGAGCGCGAAGGGGAAGCGCGTGAAGTTCTTGAAGGGCATTTGCGTTCGATCCTCGGTTCGATGACAGTCGAAGAAATTTATAAGAACCGCGATAAGTTCTCGCAAGAAGTCCAGCGGGTCGCATCACAAGACCTGGCGAAGATGGGACTCGTCATCGTTTCGTTTACGATCAAAGACGTCCGAGATAAAAATGGATACTTAGAATCACTCGGGAAACCACGGATTGCACAGGTGCGCCGGGATGCGGACATCGCAACGGCAGACGCGGAAAAAGAGACACGCATCAAACGAGCGGAAGCTTCAAAGGATGCGAAAAAAGCAGAACTCGAACGTGCAACGGAAATCGCTGAAGCGGAAAAAGAAAATCAGTTGAAGATGGCAGACTACCGCCGCGAACAAGATATCGCGAAGGCGAAAGCCGACCAAGCATATGATCTTGAGAACGCACGTGCACAACAAGAAGTCACCGAGCAACAGATGCAAATCAAAATCATCGAGCGTCAAAAACAAATCGAGCTCGAAGAACGTGAAATCCTCCGTCGTGAGAAACAATACGATGCGGAAGTCAAAAAACGTGCCGATGCCGATCGTTACTCGATTGAGCAAGCTGCCCAAGCGGACCGTGCGAAGCAATATGCGGAAGCAGATGCAACGAAATACCGGATCGAGGCATCGGCAAAAGCGGATGCAGAACGAATTCGTCTGGATGGTCTTGCGAAAGCGGACGCTGAGCGAGCACAAGGGGAAACAGAAGCAGACATCATTCGTTTGAAAGGTCTTGCCGAAGCGGAAGCGAAAGAAAAAATCGCGCAGGCGTTCGAACAATTCGGACAAGCAGCAATCCTTGACATGGTCATTCGGATGATGCCAGAGTACGCGAAAGAGATTGCAGCACCACTCGGTAACATCGATAAGATCACGGTCGTCGATACAGGTAGTGGTGAAGGTGGCGGTGCGAACCGTGTCACAGGGTACGCAACGGATTTGATGGCGTCACTGCAAGAGACGTTAAAAGCGTCGTCAGGATTAGATGTCAAAGAGTTGATCGAGAACTTCTCTGGTAAAGGAACAGCAAAGCCGTTAACGGTCAACTTGAATTCTCATGATGCGGTGGCAGCGTCGAAAACAGAAGACTGATATCATTACTATGTACTAGTAGAAGTAGTTTCTGAAAGGATATCTCATCATGGATGGTTTAGCGTTACTGCAAGAGCGTTGGATGTTGTTGCTCCCGTTCGTTGTCGTCTTCTTGATCAACGTCGGGTTATTGACAGCCCTTCTAAAGAAGCGACGTGATTTACCGAAGATGCTGGTCTTCGGAATGGGTGGGATGGCGATCGTGTTCATCGTCTCCTCGCTCGGCTTAAGCGTAGCACTGCTATTCTTTGGCTATAATTCCTAAAAAAACGGGACAGACTCGATTAAGAGTCTGTCCCGTTTTAAATGAAGTAAGAATGAATGCTGTTAACGTGGAAGGTCGTAACCAATGACGACGAGTCCCGGTCCAGTATGTGAACCGATGGCTGCGCCGGCGATCGTCAAGATGACTTCGCTTGGTGAGAATTGTGCTTCAATCAATTGTTTTAACTGTTCTGCCCGTTCGATCGAATCCCCGTGACCAATCATGATTCGGTGTCCGTCAATCGCAGGACGTGCTTCTTCCATCCACTCGACGATCCGGTTCATGACCTTTTTCTGACCTCGGATTTTTTCTTTCGGAATCAGCTTCCCATCTTCGACGGTCAACAGTGGCAAGATCGATAGGAGACCACCAATGAAGGCGCTAGCTCGCGAAACGCGTCCACCGCGCATCAAATATTCGAGTGATTCGACTGTAAACAGATGACGAATCGTATTCACCTTGGCTTCAGCGTAAACCACTGTTTCTTCAAACGAATGCGTTTGTGCATACTCTGCAACGTCGAGAACGAATAGTCCTTGTCCCGTTGAAGCGGTTTTCGTATCGAGCACGAGATAGGGGACGTTCGGATATTTTTCGGCGAGTTCATCTGCGAGCATCTTCGCGGTTTGGTATGTTCCAGATAACTCACTTGAAAAAGCGAGATAGAGGAAGGGATCACCTTGTTCGAAGTGACGCGTGAACACCTCGACCATCCGGCTGACTTCTACTTGGAATGTCTTTGGTGCTGCGCCATCGCGCATCTTATCATACAGTTGTTTTGGAGATATCGATTCTCCGTCGAAGAACGTGTCTTCGTCGATCAATACGCCGAACGGCATGATCGTAAAATCATAAGCATCTAACATGTCTTTTGGTGCATCAGCACCACTGTCTGTGATCAATCGGATCATCACGTTCTCTCCTTTCTTAACCTAGGGCTTTTTCATTTCGATCAAGCATTCGACTCAAGTTGACACCGAACCGCTCGTTCTCGAGTTCCGTCAAAGTCGCTGGTGTTAAATCAGCGCCGAGCGCAAGTAATGCCTCATAGGCACGACGTAAACATTTCTCAATCGTCAATGAGGTACCGAGTAATTCTTCAAGCGAAGCCATCGTTTCCGGGACAATGGTTGGATAGACGAATTTCGTCGCCTCGCCTTGAAGCGCTGCCGCGTAAAAGTCGCGGACTAAAGCGGCGCGCTGACTCCCGCTTCCGTTAACACAGAGGTAGATTTGAACGGCAACTCCACCGCGGACACGACGTTGTGAGATACCGGCGAACTTTTTACCGGCGATCGACAGGTCGTAAGAACCGGGACAATACGATCCAACGACTTCACCGGCGACGATCGCGTCCGTTTCTTGAGCGAACATGCCACGGACGAGCGCAAGCATCGCTTCGTAACCACTGTCGATATCGATGCCGCCACGTTCGGGTAGGACTAACGAAATATTCAAGACACCGGCGTCAAGGACGACAGCAAGACCGCCTGAGTTACGGACGACGGGCGAGAAACCATGTTCGTGCAAAACAGCTACGCCGTCAGCAAGGTGAGGAAGGCGGGCATCCTGGATGCCGAGGACGACAGTTTCGTGGTGAATCCAAGAGCGGAGTGCAGCTCCTTCTGTTGCAACGGAAGCGCATAATGTGTCGTCCATCGCAAACGATTGTGTCGCATGAAAAGCAGTTCCGAGTGACGTTTGATCAAAAATACGATAATATTCTTGTTTTAAGAGTTCGATTCCCATAGGCTCGTTCCTTTATTGTAGATTTGCGACATCATTATAGCACAGGGTGTATAAAGTTTCTGTGCGAAGCGCCGCAGGAGACAGGAATCCTTGGAGACAAAACCGAACAACAACGACATAGACACGATTTAAAGGAGAGAAACATATGTATCAATCATTAGGTCAATTAAAGGAAACGAAGGTCTTCAAAGATCCTGTTCATCGGTATATCTATGTCAGTGATCAGTTGATTTGGCAATTGATTGGTACACGTGAGTTTCAACGACTACGTCGAATCAAACAACTGGGAACATCCTTTTTGACGTTTCATGGGGCGGAACACACGCGATTCCATCATTCACTCGGCGTCTATGAGATCACGCGCCAACTGATCGACGTCTTTAACGGTCGCGCCGATTGGGATGATCAGTACCGGGAGTTGACGCTGGCTGCGGCACTCTTACACGATGTTGGTCATGGTCCGTTTTCGCACGCGTTCGAGAATGTCTTCGGTGTCAACCATGAAACGTGGACAGAGCGAATCATCCTCGGGGATACGGAAATCAAGAAAGTTCTCGACCAAGTGGGAGAGGGATTCGCGGAAGAAGTGGCGTCGATCATCAATAAAACGCACCCGAATCAACTGCTCGTCACGATGATCAGCTCTCAACTCGACGTTGATCGAATGGATTATTTATTACGCGATGCGCACTTTGCTGGCGTCAGCTACGGAAAATTTGATCTTGAGCGAATGCTTCGGGTATTGCGTCCGGCGCCGAATCAAATGGTCGTCAAGCAGTCCGGGATGCATTCGATTGAAGACTACATCATGCGTCGGTATCAGATGTATTGGCAAGTCTACCTGCATCCGGTGACACGATCGAGTGATTACCTATTAAAAGCCATTCTCGAACGAGCACAGGAGCTGTACCTTTCCGGTTATCCGTTTGCGATTGCACCGATTCATTTAATGCCGCTGTTTGATCAGAAGATGGAGTTGCGTGATTTCCTTGGACTCGATGAGACGATCGTCTACTTCTATTTTCAGCAGTGGGCGAACGAACAGGATCCTATCCTTTCTGATCTATCAGAAAGATTCGTTGACCGAAAGTTGTTCAAGTATGTTGATTATCCTGCTGAAAAACGTGAACTCGTCCATGAAAAATTATGCGAGCTGTTTGACGCGATCGGCTTGAATCCGACGTATTATCTGCTAGAAGATAAACTCAGTCGTCTTCCTTACGATTTATATGGAGATAATGGTGAAATCAGCAAACAACCGATCATGCTACAGATGAAGGGTGGGCAGATGAAAGAGATTTCGCAAGTTTCACCGCTCGTTCAAGCCATCGCGACGTCACGCCAAACGGATGAGAAGCTGTTCTTCCCGCAAGAAATTTTGCACGACTTGCGCGAACATGCGAATGAGAAGATGCAAATCGACCAGTTATTGATTGGTAATGTGACATCATGATATCGTCCGTTGTCCTTACGAAAATCTTGCAACAGCTTGGACAGGAGGGAGGAGAGGTCGAAGTCTTAAAAGGCGCGACATCCTCCCTTGTTTTTCGGGTCGGTGAGGGAATTCTTCGCGTCCATACGAATCAGGATTGGCTACATGAGGAGCCTGATCTTGTCTTGCACGAGGTGTTTGCGTTACGAGCAGCAGGTGACTTAGCACCAGATGTGTTGGACTATCAAACAGATGTTAGGGACGAAATACCACCTTGGTTATATATGACGCGTTCACCGGGAGAGATCCGGCTTGATCAGGTGGATGAGCAATATGTCGAACGACTAGCACAGATGCTTGTGGCAATCCATACACTGCCCGTACCAGAATCTCTTTATGTCTATCAGCCGTATGCGACGGAACGTTACGTTCCGACGTGGACGCAGCATCCGGAGAGATGGCGTCAGCTACTGGCGGTCGAACCGATCGAAAGTCAAACAATCCGATTTATTCATCGGGATTTCCATCCGGTCAATGTGTTATACGAAATGGATGGAACGTGTCATACGATTGATTGGATTAATGCGTGTTTAGGTCCCATTGAAGTCGACCTTGCGCATTGTCGTTTGAATCTTGCCTTGCTCGAATCCGTCGAGATGGCGGATCATTTTTTAAAAAGTTACCTTAAACAGACGAACCGTTTGTACGATCACGCGTGGGATATTCGAGCTGTTTTTGATTTTGGACCTGAAACAATTGACGTCTATTCGGGGTGGAAAGCATATGGAAGGCAAAACCTCAGTCAGGACAATGTTCGGGAACGCTTGGAAAAGTTTGTCTTGAAAGTCTATGAAAATAACGAAAGCGGTTACTAAATGAACTTTTTCTCTTGTAGTTCTTCGAAATATTGATTATTCTATTACTTGGAAAGAGATTAAACGTCAGACATCGTACGAATGTACAACTGATAAACAACTAATAGATAGAGGGGTACTTCATGAAATATCTTATCGCACTACTCGGACTGGCTATCGTTTTCGGCTTGGCACTCCTTGTCAGCAGCAATCGTAAAGGCATCAAATTGAAACCGCTTGCGGTCATGCTAGTTCTTCAGCTCGTACTTGGGTTCATTTTACTCAATACATCGTTCGGATATATCGTCATTCGTGGCGTCGCGAAAGTCTTTGAAAAACTGCTGAGTTATGCGGCAATCGGGATTGATTTCGTCTTTGGTGGACTAGCGAACGAAGGTGCACAACCGTTCTTCATTAACGTCTTGCTACCAATCGTTTTCATCTCTGCCTTGATCGGAATTTTGCAATTCACAAAGATTTTACCGATCTTGATGCGCGGAATTGGTTTCGTCTTGTCGAAAATCAACGGGATGGGGCGTCTCGAGTCTTACAACGCGGTTGCTTCAGCTGCGATCGGACAATCAGAAGTATTCATCACAGTAAAAAAACAAATTGGTCAATTACCAGCAAACCGTCTTTACACATTGTGTGCATCAGCAATGTCGACGGTTTCGATGTCAATCGTCGGTGCGTACATGACGATGGTAGAACCAAAATATGTCGTTACAGCAATCGTCTTGAACTTGTTCGGTGGTTTCATGATCGTCTCAATCATCAACCCATACACGGTTGACCCGGAAGAAGATATTCTTGAAATCGTCGAAGAGAAGCAAACGTTCTTCGAAATGCTCGGCGAATACATCATGGATGGATTCAAAGTCGCAATCATCGTTGGTGCGATGTTGATCGGTTATAATGCTTTGATCGGAATGGTCAACGATATCTTCCTGATGGTTCTCGATATCTCGTTCCAAGAAATTCTCGGATACATCTTTGCACCATTCGCATTCATCATGGGTGTTCCATGGGCGGAAGCCGTCAGTGCCGGTAGTGTCATGGCCACGAAATTGATCACGAATGAATTTGTCGCGATGTTAAGCCTTCCTGAGTACACGAAAGAGTTCTCGGAACGTACACTCGGAATCGTTTCTGTCTTCTTGATCTCGTTCGCGAACTTCTCGTCGATCGGAATCATCGCTGGTGCGGTTAAAGGATTGAATGATCGCCAAGGAAGCGTTGCAGCTAGTTTTGGTTTGAAATTACTGTATGGTGCAACTCTCGTCAGCGTCTTGACGTCAATCGTCGTCAGCGTCTTGCTGTAATCGTTACACATGTAAAAGAGCAATGGATCAGCAGATCCATTGCTCTTTTTGTCTATTATTTCGTTTCACCGTGCGAAGCAATTCCGACGCGGACGCGATGGTGGGTTCCGTCACGGTAGACTTCGTAAGCGAACTGCGCGACGTTTTCCCGGGGAATCGGTCCTGTCGATGCAGTGAAGCGTGTCGTCTCAATCAACAAGTCGTCAGCAGCAAGTGCTTTATCTTCCGTCAATTGTGTTGGGCAGATGACGGTGAAGTCGACGTCTGCATCCTTTAAAGTCAAATAAGCTTTCAGGTGATCCTCTGCTGCGATTGTCGAGCGGCGACGGGATTCACTCGATTGGAAACGATACTTTCCAGGCTCTTCTGACGCATCGAGAATACCTGCTGTACCAATGAAGACGATCCGTTCGATACCTGCTTCCTTCATCTTGGTGACGAGATGTGGAATTGCTGTCGAGAGAACCTGCTGTTGATCAGTTCCGAGACAACTGAAGACAGCGGCACTTCCCGCGAGTGCTTGTTCGAGATCGTCCGGATTTGTCGCGTCTCCCGTCAGGATATGAAGGCAATCGTGAACTGGTAAGTCCGATGACACGGAACGCACGAGTGCTTGGACATCGTAGCCATCTTTTAATAAACGATCGATTAGAGGGCGACCCGTTCGACCGGTCGCACCAAGTACAGTAACAGTAGTCATAAGAATTCCTCCTTGGAGATCAAGTAGATGGGAAAAAGAGACGTGCGGTAGCGACCGGACGTCTCTTGTTGATTATTTATCTGCAAACATGACGCCAGCTTGACCATAATCTGTTTTTTCCATCTCTTCGATGAAGACCGTAATGTTTTCTTTTGGAGCATTTGTCGTTTCTGATACCGCTTCCGTGACTTTTTCAATCAAGGCGCGTTTTTGTTCAACTGTTCGACCCGATAACATTTTAACCGTAACATATGGCATGACTTCATTTCCCCCTCTAGCATGATGACGATACGCCATCAGTATAGCGCATTCGATAGGGGATTCGTCAATTCGAACATCGTTTTCGAAAAAGAAGGGTATAAGGTAGGAGCTATTCTTGTCGGAAGCGAAGAAGGTCATACACATACGGCAGAAAAGGAGAGACATAATGGACGCGATCATACGAAAAAAAATTCATACGCTACTGATTTTTGATCGGACGTTACCAGAAGATACAGCTTATCCATTGTCTGGCCCTAAAGGACTCGAGGTTGCAGATATCGTCTTTGAACAGAACATCCCGTTCGGTCGACTCGTAACGGATAAAGAACTCGCTCAACTGCTGAATCAAAAAGAAGCAAAGCGATACGGGATGCTGACATTGCTTGAGGACGATGTACGTTTCAAACCGTTATTTCAAAATCGAAAACCGACAGCCGACATGGAAGAAGAGGTTGAGGCAAAGGTGCGAGAACTGGCGCATCAGTTACGTGCGATTCGGTCGCGGTGTTCTTCGCTGGAACGTCTCTTTTTATTCGGTCGTGCAGCGCAAACCCTGTTTGATCGTGCTTTGCTTCATCTCGAAGAGGTCAATCCCCCAGCCCACGAGGAGATTGCATCCATGACGTGTTATCGTCTCCCGACGATTCGCCGAGCGACAGAGGATCAATTACAGCTACTCCGTTACGAGTGACTGGTTGCAGACACCTCGGAATGCGGTATGATAGAAGCAACAGGAATAAAAGGGGACAAAACACGATGGAAAAAAAGATTAACTTCAATATCATTTCAGATAACTCTACAGACGGTCACGGAGGATTCGGTGTCGGAACACTCAGTTTAAATAGTATGTCACCAGTCATCATTTCTCCGGAAGACGGCGAAGCTTACATTGATATGGGTGCGATGCACGCAAAAGCAGCAATCGAAAAACGCGTCAAGTTCACGACGGATAAAGCCGATACGCCAAACGGTAAACTGTACTGGATCGTCTGGGTGACGGTTGGTCGTAAACCTGAAGGCTTCTATTACGGTGGTGTGGCTGCTTGTGATCTGCTAGTCGATGCAGAAGCACGGCGCGGATTCAAGATTCTCGCTGATCACGTCAATAAGATGGATAAATCTCTCAAAGGACGGATCGTCGTCGATCACATGGATGAGCGTTCAAAGGAATTGTTACGTGATTTCTTGCAGACTCATAAACCTGAGATGTGGGAAAATGCTGACGCTGCTTTACATGAAGCGTTGGTCTAAACAAAAGAACGTGTGCCGCGGCACACGTTCTTTTTTCATGGTCGTTTCAGCGTCAAGACGACGAGTTCTGGATGATTGAACAGACGAAACGGAAACAGGCTGTTCCCAAGACCACGACTGACAATCAGTTCAGTCTGCTGTTCCTGATAGCGGCCTGCCGTCACGGTTGGAAAGAATCCTTGACCAGGCGCATACAGACCTTCCGTAAACGGTAAGCGGATCTGTCCGCCGTGGGCGTGACCGGATAAGACGAGATCAACGGAACGCTCTGCATACAAGGATTTATATTCCGGACGATGCGCAAGCAGGAGCTGGAACGCATCAGGCGATACGTCTTGCAGTGCTTGATCGAGACTTTGACGAATCCCATCCGGTTCTGATAGTCCTTCGCGCCAACGTGTCGTCGTCGGATCATCGATACCGAGTAACGAAATCGATTGTCCTTTATACTCGATGACACGCGTTTCATTCCGAAGAACGGTGACACCGAGCTGCTCAAGCTTCGGTAAAATCGTTAAGTTTCGTCGGACTTCATGATTCCCGGTGACGAAGTAGACAGGGTATCGATCGACGAGCGCTTTCATGAGTGTAAGGGCAGCTTCTTCTCCGTTTCGCCTCGAGTCAATCAAATCGCCAGTCATGACAACGAGATCTGGTGATTTACGACTAATTTTTTTCAATAGTCGTTTTTGATCCGATCCGAACGTTTTGCCATGTAGGTCGGCGATTTGAACGACGCGATAGCCATCAAATGATTTTGGCAAGCGACCCGACGTGACTGTGATCTCTGAGACGTCGATGACGTTATTTTCACGATATAAAAACCAACTACCTAGCGCTAGAATCCCAAGGGATACGAGCCAACGTGTACGTTTTCGCATGAGTCACCTCATTTCTTTCTGTTCAGCATAATTCAGAATAACAAAAAAGACCTCCTTCCGTATGCGACGGAAGGAGGAGTTCAAAACAATTTAAGCATCTTGCTTTAAATCCGTGACTTCTTTTTGGGCATCAGGTTCATCTGATAACTCCTTAAATAGAGCGATAATCATCATACCGACGACGAAGATGAACGGAAAGGCGGCAAGAACTGAAGCAGCCTGCAAGGCGCTCAATCCTCCGGCATAAAGTAAGACAGCGGCAATCGAAGACTGGAGAACACCCCAAGCGAGCTTGATGCGTAAGCTTGGCATGAGACTACCACCAGACGAAAGCATCCCGAGAACATATGTCGCGGAGTCAGCCGAAGTAATGAAGAACGTCGTGATCAAGAAGACGGCGACGATACTGAGGAATGTGCCTAATCCACCGAATGTCTCAAACAGAGCGAACATGCCGGTTTCGACTCCTTTATCGTTAACCGTCGTGATCAAATTGACGTTTTGGAACAGTTCATTCCAAATTGCTGATCCACCAAAAACAGAGAACCAAAGCAATCCGAAAATCGTTGGGACGAGCATGATTCCGATGACGAACTCACGAATCGTTCGTCCCTTCGAGACACGAGCAATAAACGTACCGACGAATGGTGACCATGAAATCCACCACGCCCAGTAGAAGATCGTCCAATCGTTGATCCAACCGCGTTCATCTGGATTAAAAGCAGATGCGCGGAAGCTCATGACTGGTAAATTTTGCAGATAAGCTCCTGTCGTTTGGACGAAGAGGTCCATGATGAAACTAAACGGTCCGAGGAAAAGGACGGCGACCATCAATAGAACAGCAAGAACAATGTTGGCGTTACTGAGACGAACGATTCCTTTATCAAGACCAGATGCGGCACTCATCATATAAAGGACCGAGACGATCACGATAATGATCATTTGTGTAGCAAATGAGTTCGGAATACTACTTGTCAAGAAGTTCAGTCCACCTGAGATTTGTTGCGCACCGAGACCAAGTGACGTCGCGACACCGAACGCCGTTGCGACGATGGCGAGTACTTCGACGGTACCTTTACCGGCTGAAGCGAACTGAGGCTTCATCAATGAAGCGACCGTGTCGCCAATCGTAGCAGGACGTCCTTTTCGGAATGTCGAGTACGCGATGGCAAGTCCGACGATCGCATACAAGGCCCACGGATGTAATCCCCAGTGGAAGAACGAATAGCGCATCGCGAGTCGTGCCGCTTCCGTCGGATCATCCGTTGCGACCGGCGGTGTATGGAAATGCGTCAAAGGCTCTGAGACACCCCAGAAGACAAGACCAATTCCCATACCAGCGCTGAAGAGCATGGCAAACCAAGAAATGAGACCATATTCAGGTCGGTCCGAATCCTTACCGAGTCGGATGGAACCGAAGCGGGAAAAGATTAAAAAGATAGCAATGATTAAAAAAGCACTCATGCCGAGAAGATAAAGCCAGCCAAATCCGCCAGAGACAAAGGATTGTGCTTTAGCTGTGACATTTCCGAGACTAGCTGCACCGATTAGGGATTCCGGTAAGATTCCCCATATGGTAAAGAGCACACAGAAAATGACGGATACCATAAAGACTTTTGTAATCTTACTTTTTCGATTATTTTCCATCGTGTTCCACACCTTCTTTCGAATTTTACATGGTTGTTCTGTATCAAATGATGACAACGACATTATCATTACCCCGTGCATCCGATAACAAAACCTAATCACGCAGGGTACTACCGTAACAAACACTTTGGTGAAAAAGCAAATCGTTTGGGAAATGAAACCATAGAAACTAGGGAATTACCAGAGAGGAAAGGTGTAAAATGGCGGATAATCAAATGTTTAAAATGATTTTTAAATAGTGAAAGGAAAGACGTTAATATTCTTATTTCCCGTTTTACTTAAAAACTAACGTAATGACTAATCTGAGCAAATCAGAGGCGGTCCGAAATTGGATTTGATATAACAAAAGCAGTCATCATTTTAAAGGAGGCATTTCTTATGGGAAAACAACAACAAAAACAAGCGATTCTCGAAGCATTTCAATCTCGTCATGCGACAAAAGCATTTAATGGTCAAATGATCCCAGAAGACGATTTCCGGTTCATTTTAGAAACGGCGCGTCTGTCACCGAGCTCGTTCGGATATGAGCCATGGAACATGCTCGTTATTCAAAATCCAGAAATCCGAGAAGCCTTAAAAGAAATTTCTTGGGGCGCACAAGGACAATTACCGACAGCGAGTCACTTCGTCTTGTTTCTTGCCCGTACCGGAGAACAAATGCAGGCAGATGGTCCGCATGTCACGCAGATGATGGATTTCCTTGGTCTATCCGAAGAAGCGAAAGCCGGACGGACGAAGCGTTACGGTCTGTTTTTAGAAGAGGATTTTGCGATCGGTGATAACCCGAAAGCGATGGAAGACTGGGCAGCTAAACAAGCCTATATCGCACTTGGGAACATGATGTCGACGGCAGCACAAATCGATGTCGATTCATGCCCAATCGAAGGATTCGACCAGCAAGCTGTCGAGCAATTACTCGTCGATCGTGGACTGCTCGATCGTTCTGTTTTCACGGTGCCGGTCATGGTCGCATTCGGTTACCGGGCAGAAGAACCAAAACGTGAGAAGCAACGTCGTCCGCTTGAGGAAATCGTGACGTTCGTCGAGTAAAGACGGAAGACAAAAATTTTCGAATTATATAGAAGTTTCTTTCGAAATTCGGTATACTCGCATTTGTATGATTAAGAAGCGCCGTAAACGCCACTCGCATACGAACAACTTTTGTCTTGATGAAAGAAAGGGGTTCTATCGCAAATGGAACAAAAATTAAAGTTATGGTTCACGGAACACCAAACGGAAGATTACGGTATCACATTCCGTGTCAACCACGTTTATGAGAGCGAACAAACGGAGTTTCAACGCCTAGAGATGGTTGAAACGGACGAGTTCGGTACGATGTTGTTACTTGACGGAATGGTCATGACGACAGATAAGGACGAGTTCGTTTACCACGAGATGGTCGCGCACGTCCCATTGTTCACACACCCGAATCCAAAATCGGTTCTGGTCGTTGGTGGAGGAGACGGCGGAGTCATCCGTGAAGTCTTGAAACACCCGTCCGTCGAAAAAGCTGTTTTGGTTGAAATCGACGGAAAAGTCATCGAGTATTCGAAAAAATACCTCCCGAACATTGCAGGTGGATTGGACGATGCACGCGTCGAAGTCATCGTTGGGGATGGATTCATGCATATCGCAGAAGCAGAAAACGAGTATGATGTCATCATGGTCGACTCGACAGAACCAGTTGGTCCAGCGGTCAACTTGTTTACGAAAGGCTTCTACTCTGGTATTTCAAAAGCATTGAAAGAAGACGGCATTTTCGTCGCACAATCGGATAACCCATGGTTCACACCAGATTTGATCCGTGATGTTCAACGCGACGTCAAAGAAATCTTCCCGATCACGAAGCTCTACATCGCTAACGTTCCGACATACCCAAGTGGTCTTTGGACATTCACGATCGGATCAAAGAAACACGATCCGCTTGCTGTCGTACCAGAGCGTTTCCACGAGATCGATACGAAGTATTACACGCCTGAGCTTCACACGGCAGCATTCGCGCTTCCGAAGTTCGTTAAAGATTTGACGAACGGCTGAGCTCAGTCACTATAGCACACATGAACAGAGCGGTTTCGATCTTCGAAATCGCTCTGTTGTCAGGTAAACAGGCGTTTGCATCAGCAAGCGGCAAATGAACAGGGGGAATGGATCATGCGTTTTGATGAAGCATATTCAGGAAAAGTCTTTATCGCGAGTCAACCGACTCACGAAGATGCAAAAGGAATTTTGTACGGCATGCCGATGGACTGGACGGTCAGTTTCCGTCCGGGTTCACGATTCGGTCCGGCACGTATCCGTGAAGTCTCACTTGGTTTAGAAGAATATAGCCCGTACTTAGATGGTGACATCGCTGACGCAAAATTGTTTGACGCGGGAGATATCCCATTACCATTCGGGAATGCACAAAAATCACTTGATATGATTGAAGAATACGTCGATTCGTTACTGACAGCAGGCAAGTTCCCGCTCGGTATGGGTGGCGAACATTTAGTCACGTGGCCAGTCGTCAAAGCGTTCGATAAACACTATGATGATTTTGTTGTGCTTCACTTTGATGCGCATACGGACTTGCGTGACGAGTACGAAGGTGAGCCATTGTCGCACTCGACACCACTCAAGAAGATCGCGAACTTGATCGGACCAGAGAACTGTTATTCATTCGGAATTCGTTCAGGGATGAAAGAAGAGTTCGAATGGGCGAAGACGTCAGGCTACAACCTCTTCAAATACGAGATCGTCGAGCCGCTTCGTCAAGTTCTTCCAACACTTGCCGGTAAAAAAGTCTACGTCACGATCGATATCGATGTTCTCGATCCGTCAGCAGCACCAGGGACAGGGACACAAGAAATCGGTGGAGTGACAACGAAGGAATTACTCGAAGTCGTTCACATGATTGCACGAGCAGACGTCGACGTCATCGGCGCGGATTTGGTAGAAGTATGCCCAGCGTACGATCAATCCGACATGACAGCGATCGCGGCAGCGAAAGTATTACGCGAAATGATGATTGGATTCATTAAATGAAAAAGCAAAAGAGACCGGACGTGATGTCGGTCTCTTTTGTTTTGCTCAGAAGAAGAACTGAATGACCCCGAACGCACCGAATCCGATGATCAGACTGACAGATGTCTATTGGACGACGCGCAGAACGGACGTCGCAATCTGGTGTTTAAGCAGGTGTGTGATGTTTGCCAGGATGCTCCCCCAGGTGGCAGAACCAAGAAAAATACCGATTAGAAACAAAACGGCATCCTGTCCGCTCGTCATCGGATTCAAGAACGTCAGAAGTAAAACGGACAGGTAGGCACTTAACCGTGACGAGGCTGTATCATAACTAACCTTCTTTTCAATTGATTTGTTATGTATTTTATTTCGAAAACAAAAAGAAGGTCAGTGTGTTTTCAAAACAAGTTCATAGCACACTGAAATCTTTACACATATACGGAAGTATCTTAAGTTTAAGATGTCACCACGACGGAAATATTCTGAAGTGTAAGAACATTGGTTTGAGAGCGATGTACATTTGACAATCAGAAAGGTGGAAAAAAGATGAAGAAACTCTTATCGTTTGTGACTGCTACGTTACTGTTTGCACTATTCGTGCTTCCGGTAGGCGCAGCAGATGACGCAATGGTTCGTGTCATTCATGCTTCACCAGATGCTCCGGCAGTCGATATCGCGGTCGATGGCAAAAAAGCCGTATCAGGAGCAAAATTCAAAGATGTTACAGATTACCTCACACTACCAGCTGGCGAACATAAAGTAGAAGTATTCGCTGCAGGAACAACAAAAGATCCTGTGCTCTCTCAAACACTCAATGTGGAAGCTGGTAAATTCTATTCTGTCGCAGCAATCGGTAAACTTGCTGATATTAAACTTGCTGTCATGGAAGACAACGGCAAAGGCGAAGACGGCAAATCAATGGTCCGTGTCGCACACTTTGCACCAGATGCACCTGCTGTTGATGTCGCACCAAAAGGTGGAGACCCACTCTTTAGCAACCTTGAATTCTCAAAAGTCTCTGACTACGGTACACTCGATGCAGGTACGTATGACCTCGAAGTCCGCCCTGCAGGCGCAACGGATGTCGTCAAAGCACTTGATGGCGTCAAACTCGACAGTGGCAAAAACTATACAGCTCTCGCAATCGGTTTACTAGAAGGCGAGCCAGCGTTTGATGTTCTCTTAATTCCAGATGGCGGTGAAATGGCATCAATGCCAGATACAGGACTTGGTGGTTCTGCTGATACGACTTCTGCTACACCATGGGCAGTCGCAGCAGCAGCTGCCTTGTTAGTAGGAACAGCGTATGTCGTCCGTCGTAAACAAAACGCTTAAGAGTAGTCTGCTTCTCTTACTCGTATTAGCCGGATGCCAATCGGGATCACCTCCAGGTACTACAAAGCCGGAAAAACCAAAACAAACTGAAACGACGTCTTCTTCGTCCACTCCATCCGAAATGGTGGACGAAGAAGCATTCATTCCAACGCGTATTATGATTCCGACGCTCGATGTGAAAGCAAACATCGAAGTCGTCGGGAAGGATAAGCAAGGACGGATGGATGTGCCAAAAAAAACGGATCAAGTCGCGTGGTATAAATACGGTGCGAAAGCCGGTCAAACCGGAAATGTCGTATTAGCAGGACATCTAGACGATGAAAAGGGACCTGCTGTCTTTTATGATTTAGCCAAGATGAAAAAAGGGCAACGGATTGAAGTGACAGGGAAAACAGGACAACAGGTGTCATACGTGGTGACGAACGTCATGTCCTATCCTGTCGATGAAGCACCAGTCGGATCAATCTTTGGTGCGACCGTCATGAACAAACTGACGCTCATTTCATGCATTGGTACGTTTACAAACTCAAAAGGGTACGATCAACGTCTTGTCGTCACGGCAGAACAAGACAATTAAAAATGAAACAGGTCTCTCACTTCGGCTATGACCGAAAAAGAGAGACCTGTTTTTTAGTGTGTTTCTGAAGCTGCGACAAGATCCGTCGTCAGTGTCGTCAAGCCTTGCGTCGTTTTACTGAGACCTTGGATCGTCTCGACGATTTGTCCAAGGTTTTCTTTATTACGACCAAACAACGTCAGTGAGTTTTCCATTTCACTCTTAACGGTTTGGATTCCTTGTTTGACTTGTTGTAATTCTTGCTGAGATGCAGTGTTGGCGCGTGTGATGTCTTCCATCTGAGAAACCAGTTGTGTAATGTTGCCATTGTTCTTTTGAATCAGACCATTGATGCTGCTACTTAATGACTTGGCATTTTCAGCAAGGTTCCGGACTTCCGTCGCTACGACAGCGAATCCTTTACCGTGTTCACCGGCGCGGGCTGCTTCAATCGAAGCATTTAACGCGAGTAAGTTCGTTTGATTGGCGATCGCTTCGATGCTTTGTGTCATCTGGACGATCTCATCCGACGTCGTTTTCAATTCGTGGATGCTTTCAAGCGAAGTACCAACTTGTTGTGTTGATTGAGCGAATTGTTGCTCCATCTGTTGCATCTGTCGTTCGTTAGCAATCGTCATTTGGACGAGTTGCTGGCTCGTCTGCTCCGTCTGATCTGTTTCTGCCAACACTTGTGAAGCACGTCGGCTCGTTTCGATGATGGCATGATCCGTATGTTCGACGGAGCTTGCGACTTCTTGACTGACACGAACGACGTCTGTCAGCAGTTGACGGCGCGACTCGTTCGCTGCCGTTACTTCATGAAGACGAGAATCGACGTACTGACTCGTTACGATTTGAGCATCTAAGTTCATCGCGTGAGTCAATGCAAGCACGGCTGTTGTCAGTTGCGCTGGGTCATGCTGATAATGTTCGACGATTTTAGGAATCAACAACGTCTGAAACGCAGCATATGAAGCGATGAACCAAGTGACGGGAACGAAGTTGTGTTTATGCGTCTGTCCCATCCGTGTCCGCATCGCAAGGAAGGATTCATCCATGTTTCCTGTCAGAAGACTCGTGAAGTAGTCTGCAAAGACTTTTTTCAATCGTTCGCGTGTCGATGATTGTTTCGCGATCGTTGCCATCTCTGGATTCAATAATAGATGGTCAAGCACTTGCTCGAGGACCTCATCTAAGATGCCTTGAACGATAGGTGCCATCGATTTAAGTGTCTGTAGCTGTTCTTCTGTATACCCCATGTATACGAGACGAGATGTAAGATCAGGATCTGCCGTCTTCGTGATGAGATGAGAATCAGGAAAGCCGATTGTAGCTTGATAAACCGAAGTAGTCTTACTTTTAAAAGGATTGCGCACGTAGTTGCCTCCAATACTCAAGATGTGAATAAAATGATGTCTGTTTCTTATCGGTTCATCTTGACGAAGCGATACTGGTTTTCGAAAAAAAGACGAGAATATTGAAAAACATTGACCGGAAACAAAAAAACTCATGGCAAGTGCCATGAGGAGAATGAAAAAAGACAGGATTAGACCGGTTGATCTTCCTGGAATGCTTTTTTGGCGTCCACGATCGAGCGCATTCGTTGAACGCAGGTTTGAACGAATTGAATATCGATGGAGGTGAAACGGGTGACAGGTCCACGAGCTGACTCGGCACTGAATGTGAAGGTTCCGAGATTCCAAAGTTCGATTTTGAATCGTTTTCCTTTGTTGTCGTCGAAGTGTTCTACGAATTCGATTTGCGGTACCATACGAACCCCTCCTTACTCCGTATATTCCCGCTTTTCAAAAAATAAAAAAGCCAAACTGCGTGTTAGAAGCAGTTTGGCATGGATGTTTAAGCAGTCGGCACATCATAGCCGATCTCTTCGATTGCATCGACGAGGCGCTCACGAGGAACGTCTTCATGCTGTACCGTCACTTGGTTTTGTTCCAGTGAGACAGTAGCATGTTGTACACCTTCGACTTCAGATAAAGCTGATTCGACACTCGCTTTACAGTGATTGCATGTCATACCGATAACAGATAACGTTGTTTCTTTCATGATGAAGTTCCTCCTTCAGATAGTGGGGTACGTTTTAATCGTAACGCATTCGTCACGACAGAGACAGAACTGAATGCCATGGCGGCGCCCGCAAGCCATGGAGCAAGCAGACCAAGAAAAGCAACAGGGATGCCAATCGTATTGTAGCCGAGTGCGAAAACGAGATTTTGACGAATGTTTTTCATTGTCTGCTCACTTAGTTCGATCGCAAGTAAAACTTGTTTTAAATCGTGTCCAAGCAACGTCACGTCGGCTGCTTCGAGGGCGACATCTGTGCCGCTGCCGAGCGCGATGCCGACGTCCGCCGTTACAAGAGCGGGAGCATCATTGATACCGTCTCCGACCATCGCGACACGTTTCGTTTGTTGAAGTGACTGAATGACATCTGCCTTTTCAACAGGTAAGACGTCAGCAAAGACGAACGCTCGATCAAGTCCGAGTTCTTCTGCTAGATGATCAGCAACTTCACGACGATCACCGGTCAAGAGATACACGTCCTTAGTCTCTCGCAACCGCTGGATTGTTTCTTTCGCTGAATCTTTTAACGCGTCACGGATGGCATATCCGGCAGCGACTTCTCCATCGACGGCGACATACACGAGTGTCGCTCCGAGTGACGTCCAGTCAGGAAGGGCGATGTTTCGTTCCTGAATCATTCGCGCTGAACCAACGATCAAATCATGTCCCATGATTTGTCCTGTGATCCCACGTCCTGATTCGACATGGAACTGTTCGATATCAAAAACGACATCCCGCTCTGCTGTGATGGCACGGGCAAGAGGATGTTCGGATTGACGTTCGAGCGCGGCAGCGAAATCGAGCGCTGTCTCCGTGCCAAACGTCTCGACGACGACAGGGCGACCGACTGTCAGTGTTCCAGTCTTATCAAAGACGACAGCATCGACATGTTGGAGGTTCTCCAGTTGAGCCCCCCCTTTAAAGAGAATCCCTCGTTCCGCTCCTTTTCCGGTTCCGACCATGATTGAAGTTGGTGTTGCGAGTCCGAGTGCACACGGACAGGCGATAACGAGAACCGCGATGGCAGGACGAATCGCTTCTGCAAAGGAACCGGTGAACATCCACCAAGCGGCTAATGTCAGAAGCGCGATGGCGACGACGATCGGTACGAACACACCAGAAATCCGATCGGCTTGGCGCTGAATCGGCGCTTTTTCGGTCTGCGCTTGCTCGACGACGCGAATGATTTGTGCGAGAACCGTTGCTTGCCCGATCTTTGTCGCCTCGATTTGTAAGGAACCGTTCGTATTCAGCGTACCACCAATGACGGATGCGCCAACAGTCTTATGAACAGGAACGGATTCACCGGTCAACATCGACTCATCGAGATACGCATCACCTGCGCGAACAATACCGTCTGTCGGAATTTTATTTCCGGGTTTTACGAGCAACACCATCCCGGCTTGGATCGCCTCAATTGAAACGATCCGTTCCTGCCCATCTTCCAAAACGATGGCTTCTTTCGCTTGTAAGGAAAGCAGACTTTTAATCGCTCCTGTCGTCTGTTGTTTCGCACGGTCTTCGAGAACCTTCCCAAGCAAGACGAGTGTAATCAGAATCGCACTTGTCTCAAAGTAGAGGTGTGGCATATCAGAGACGAACAGCATTTCAGCAACGGAATAGAAGTAGGCTGCCGATGTCCCGAGCGCGACAAGGACATCCATGTTAGCACTCCCGCTCCGTAAGCTTTTATAAGCCCCGCTATAAAAGGGCGCACCGATGATGAATTGAACCGGTGTCGCTAAAGCAAATTGTAGCCACGGGTTCATCAAGAATGGAAGATGGAATGGACTATTCGGAATATGTGTCAGCATGCTCGCGAGCAAAGGGAGCGAAAGAACGGCTGCGATGACGAAGCGATACAGCATCCGACGATTCGATTTTGTTGCGTGTGGTGCTTGTTTGACCGTGGCCTCGTAGCCGATTTTGCGAATTTTTTCGATGATCGCTTGATCATCATAGGCATCAGAAATCGAGACACGAGCCGTCTCGAGTGGTAAGTTGACCGTTGCTTCGACGCCGTCCATCCGGTTCAGGACTTTTTCAATCCGAGCGGAACAGGCGGCACATGTCATCCCTTCAATATCAAACTCAATCGTTTTTGACATCAGAAAACCCTCCTTACTTTTTCAGACGGGCAATGACTGCCATCAACTCATCGACGTAAGCGTCCGTACTGTCTTGACGAGTCGCGACCTCATGCATGCACATTTTGACGTGGCGTTCGATGATTTGTAGTTCGACCTGTCGAAGTGCTGCTTGAATCGATGCGGTTTGCGTCAAAATGTCGATACAATACCGGTCTTCAGAAACCATGTTGGCAATCCCGCGGACTTGTCCTTCGATACGCTTTAATCGTTTCATTAAAGCGTCTTGTTCTTCATGTGTTCGTGGGACGACAGGGTGATCGTGTGCCATAGTCGTGCCTCCTTTAGTAATCTTGTTGTTATCTTTACTCTAACATATAGGTATGGGGGGTACCAGTATATAGCTCAAACAATAAAAAAAGCAGTCGCGAGAGGCGACTGCTTTTGCACTTATTGATTGGAGACTTGCGGTTTGACGATCGTTTCGTTCAATGAGCGTTGATCGCTAATGATGTCTTCAGCTTGTGTCGCCCGTTTAATGAAGAAGGCGAGGACGAATGCTAGACCAGCAATGAACGTCGAGATGAAGAACGCATAGTTGATTCCGTCAAGCGTCGCTTGCATCGTAATCTGCTGTTTTAAAGCAGAAGCTGCTTCAGCTGTCGGTTGACTTGTCATGTTCTTCGCCGCTTCGGCCGCGAGCTCTGTGCCACGAGTCTTCGCATGCGTTGACATGATAGTTACGAGCAACGCCGTTCCGATTGCACCAGATACTTGTTGCAACGTATTGTTCATCGCTGTGCCGTGTGGATAGTAGCGTGTTGGTAACTGATTCAAACCGTTCGTTGAGACCGGCATCATGACCATTGACATCCCGAACATCCGTAACGAATACAGGATGATCAGATGCGTATACGTCGTATCCATCTCAAGTTGACTGAAGTAATAACTCGTGACGACTGTGATGAATAAACCAGTCAATGCAAGAGGACGACCACCAATCTTATCAAACAGCTTCCCGTTGATCGGTGACATGACGGCCATTAAGATGGCACCCGGTAACAGCATGAGACCCGCATCAAGTGGTGAAATACCGCGAATCGTCTGGACATAGATCGGAAGCAATAACATGCCCGAGAACATCGCCATCGTGACTACCATCGAGATCGCAGAAGACAAGGCGAACATCGGGTAACGATAAATCTTGAAGTTGAGCATCGGACGTTCCATATGCAGCTGACGATAAATGAATGTCACGAGTGCGATGACCCCGACGATCAGTGCTCCATAGACGTGGAAACTATCCCAACCTTTAGAGCCGGCAGAACTGAATCCGTACAATAAGCCACCGAAACCAAGTGACGAAAGTGCAACGGAAGCCAGATCGATCCGAGCGGCAGACCGTTCCTTGACGTCACGAAGTAAGAAGAAACCAGCGACGAGAACGATTAAGGCGATTGGTGTGATGAAGTGGAACAGCATCCGCCAATCGTAGTGCTCAATGATCCAACCGGATAACGTTGGTCCGATCGCTGGAGCCCCCATCATAATCAATCCGAAGAAGCCCATCGCAGTCCCGCGTTTTTCAATCGGGAAACTGACGAGCATGACGTTCATTAGTAGCGGCATCATGATGGCAGAACCCGACGCTTGAATCATCCGTCCTGCGAGCAACACAGGGAAGACGTCTGCGAATCCGGCAAGAATCGTTCCGGTCGAGAAGAGGGTCATCGCGAGTAAGAACAAGCGACGAACCGAATACTTTTGAATCAAGAAAGCAGATGTCGGAATTAAGACACCATTGACGAGCATGAAACCAGTCGACAGCCATTGAGCAGTAGCTGGTTCGATCGCTAGATCCTTCATGATTGAAGGAAGGGCGATGTTGAGCAAGGTATTATTTAAGAAAGCGATGAATGCCCCGATCATCAAAACGGCGAGGATGCCGTAAGGAGCTCGAGCTGTGTGAGTTGCACTTTGTTGCATGAATATCCTCCTAACTAAACTAACGGTACAGATTTCTATACGGTCGTTCTATCTGTAGTTTATCTTAATCCGATTTAGTTCGAATTACAAATAATAATAGCTAAGAAAGATAATTTTATTTTTTATGTAGTTTTGAAAGCGTTTTTCTAAATGAGGAAAATGATTCGTAGGAAATAAAAAAGCGCAATCCTTCTCGTTAGAGGAAAATTGCGCTTTGTCTTCAGTTTGAAACAGCCAGAAGCTTGTTTCATAGTTAGCGTTACTGAACGTTCGTTTCGAGTGCATCCTTTGTAATGTCGTAGTGAGATGCTGTCCAGACAGATTTGCCGTCCTGAATGAAAAGAACTTGTGGCGACTCATGTCGGACATTATAGTGTTCAGCGATGTGATTCGATAAGGTCCGAGCTTCTTGGACGAAGAGATATGCTGTCGGAACAGATGTTTCATCCGCGAACTTCGTATACTCTGAGAATCCTGCGGCACTGATCGGACACGTCGTACTGTGTTTGCAAATCACGAACGCGCTATGCTCGGACGCAAATTGATCAAAATCAGAAATAGACTGCAGTTTACGTGGTTGTGTCATAATATATCACCCTCCATACGTCCGGAGACGTTCACTTAACTTTAGATTTTCCCGGTAATCGACCGGACAGTCAATCAATACGGGTCCATCGCTCGCGAAAGCTTGATCAAGACAATGGGCAAGCGAACCGTGTTCACCGACGCGAAGTCCAAGCGCACCGAAAGCATGAGCCAGTTGAACGAGATCCGGATTATCAAAGGTGATGTACGATGATTTTCCATATGCTTGTTGTTGTTTCCATTCGATGAGACCATATGTCCCGTCTCGCCAAATTAATACGACGAGTGGCAGCTTCAAACGAACGGCGGTCTCGAGGTCCTGACCGTTCATAAGAAAAGCTCCGTCTCCAGCGGCGCAGACGATACGTCGGTCGGGGTAGAGAAGTTTGGCTGCGAGTGCACTCGATAAACCATAGCCCATTGAAGCAAACCCATTCGAAATGAACAATTGATCTGGATGTGTCGTTTGATAATGGCGAGCGAGCCAGACTTTATGTGCTCCGACATCCGAGAAAACCATTCCGGCTTCACCAACCGTCCGTTCGAGCTCACGAACGATGCTTTGAGGATGTAAAGGGAGCGCGAGGGAATATGTTTCTTGAATCTCTTGGCGCAACTTATCGCGATTCCGTTGCCAACCGCTCCAGGAACGCTTTGGAAGCAGTGGTGTCAAAACGGTCAATACATCTGAAAGATTGCCGACTAGATTTGCAACGACTGGATAGTAGGCATCGATTTCGTGAAGGTTCGTATCCAGATGAACGACCGGCGTCTTTTTCGGATTCCATTTTTCCGGGGGCAGTTCCGTGATGTCATAACCAATCGTAATGATTAAATCACTCGCATCAAGAATTCGTTGGTTGTAATCAACATCCGGCAAACCGATCGTATGCGCGGCAAGCGGATGTTGTGAGGAGATGGAGCCTTTTCCCATCATTGTCTCGACGACCGGAGCATCCAGCTGTTCGACGAATGCCCGAAACGCCTCAAGTGCGTGTTGACGGTGAATCCCGAAACCGGCAATGATGACAGGACGTTGCGATCGCTCGATCAATCGTAAAACGTCCGGATCATCAATCGTCAACGGATGAAGATATGTCGGAGCACTGTCGTTTTTGACAGGAGTCACAGGTTGATCTCGTTCTTGTTTTGCGACGTCTTCTGGGAAAGAGATATGCGTCGCTCCCGGCTTTTCGCTCTGTGCCGTCGCAAAGGCACGACGGACGATTTCCGGAATCACTTCTGGTGTCAGAACGGACGTACTTGACTTCGTGACCGGACGATATAGATCAACGAGATCAAACATTTGATGCGACGCTTTATGTTGCCGTGATAGTGCTCCTTGTCCTGTGATGGCAACGACAGGAGAATGGTCCATCGTTGCACTCGCAATTCCCGTCATCATGTTAGTCGCACCAGGACCAAGCGTCGATAAGCAGACACCCGGTCGTCCACTCAGGCGACCGAACATCGCTGCCATGAACGCAGCGTTCGTTTCGTGACGCGTCGTGATGAACGTGATCGACGAACGACTAAGTGATTCGAGCAATGTGATGTTCTCTTCACCGGGAACACCGAAGATATGCGTGACTCCCTCTGCCTCTAAACATTGGACGAACCAATCCGCCGCGTTCATGCTAGTCCACCGATTGAGATGTATTTTGTCTCGAGATACGCTTCGAGTCCTTCACTACCGCCTTCGCGTCCAAGACCGGATTGTTTCATTCCACCAAATGGTGCTTGTGCAGCAGAAGGAACCCCATCATTCCAGCCGACGATTCCATAATCAAGCCCTTCGATTGCACGAATGGCACGCGCGTAATCCTTCGTAAAGACGTATGAAGCGAGACCGAATGGTGTCTGGTTGGCGTAACGAACCGCTTCTTCATCAGAACTGACACGCTGGACGGGAGCGACAGGTCCGAACGTCTCCTCGTTCATGATCAACATGCCGGGTTTTACGTCAGCGAGCACGGTTGCTTCATAATAATAGACATCGTTCTCCTCGTCCGTTGTTCCTGTTCCACCCGTGACGACACGAGCACCGGCTGAAGTAGCGTCATCGACATGTTTTTTAACTTTATCGTAACCCGCTTTATTAATCATTGGACCGATCTTTGTTTCGGCATCCAGACCGTTCCCGGTTTTCAATTTTGCCGTCTCCTGACCGAGTTTTTCAACGAACGCGTCATAAATCGAATCAGATACATAGATCCGGTTTCCGCAGACACACGTCTGTCCGCCGTTTCGGAATTTCGACTTGATCGTCTCCGCAACAGCTAAATCGAGATCGCAATCATCAAAGACGAGAATCGGTGCATGTCCGCCGAGTTCAAGCGACATCGCTTTGATCGTCTCTGCTCCTTGAGCCATCAGTGTCCGTCCGACTTCGGTCGAACCAGTGAAGGTGATCTTATCGACATGCGGATGTGTCGCGAGTGATTCACCGAGTGCTTTCCCGCTACCTGTAACGGCATTGACGACGCCTTCTGGAATCCCGACTTCCTGACAAAGTTCAAGTAAACGAAGTGCTGTTAATGGAGTCGCGGTGGGTGGTTTGATGACGAACGTACATCCGGCAACGAGAGCCGGAGCCAATTTTCGGGTAATCATGGCTGCTGGGAAATTCCATGGTGTGATCGCGGCGACGACACCAACCGGTTGTTTGATGACTTGAAGTCTTTTAGAAGCATCGTGTGTCGGTATGACACGTCCGTATGCCCGTTTTCCTTCTTCTGCGAACCATTTGACGAAGTTTGCCGCATACTGGACTTCACCTTCTGATTCAGCTAGCGGTTTTCCCATCTCAAGCGTCATTAACCGGGCGAGTTCATCTTTTTTCTCGATCATTTTGGCATAGAGTTTTTCCAAGAGTTCAGCGCGTTCATATACTGTCCGCTTCGACCATTCTGGAAAAGCCTTCCGTGCTGCTTCGACAGCATCATTGACGTCTGATTTTGTTCCGTTTGGTACGCTACCGACGACTTCTCCGGTTGCTGGATTCGTGACATCTGTCCGTTCTCGTCCGTGATCCAGCCATTGTCCACCAATAAAGAATTGTCCCTTCATCTTGAAAATCCCCCTTTTTTACGTGCATTGGTTAGGGTATACCCGAACGAATAAAAAAAGATTCATTTTGGAAAGGAAAGGTTA
Organism: Exiguobacterium sp. RIT341; assembly: GCF_000632205.1. Lineage (NCBI taxonomy): Bacteria > Bacillati > Bacillota > Bacilli > Caryophanales > Exiguobacterium > Exiguobacterium sp. RIT341. The sequence continues at coordinate 160,718 of NZ_JFYW01000009.1, read as the reverse complement.
TGCAAAAAGGTAGAAATTGACCGATAAACAGTGTAGGATAATTCAGTAAATGTAATGTAAGTTCAACTGAAATATTCGATGTGAACGAAGAGTGATCCCCATTGATGTGAAATGGTGAAATCATCCTCGAGACATTGACTTTAAAAGTGGATTTGATAAGATAAAAGTAAAGGGTTTGCGCAATCGGTTGCGCAAAACAAAATGAAGGACGAACAAATATACCTAACTCCTACTAATGACTCACCTACGAGAGGATTTCTAACACATGACACAAATGATACCGCGCCCTGAGACGGCCCAACAAACAATTACACGAGCTTGGTGGAAAGAAGCAGTAGCATACCAAATCTATCCACGCAGCTTTTATGACGCAAATAACGATGGAATCGGCGATATTCCGGGTATCATCGCAAAACTGGATTACTTGAAGGATCTTGGCGTCGACGTTTTGTGGATTTGTCCGATGTTCAAGTCACCGAACGATGATAACGGATATGATATCAGTGACTATGAAGACATTATGGATGAGTTCGGAACAATGGCAGACTTCGATCTCTTAATGGAAGAAGCGCATAAACGAGACATCAAAGTGTTACTTGATCTCGTCGTCAACCACACATCTGATGAACATCCATGGTTCCTTGAATCGCGTTCGTCAAAAGACAACGAGAAACGCGATTGGTACATCTGGAAAGATGCGATCAATGGAGGAGAACCGAACAACTGGGAAAGTATCTTCGGTGGATCAGCATGGGAATATGACGAGAAGACTGAGCAATACTTCCTGCACGTCTTCTCCCGTCGTCAGCCAGACTTGAACTGGCAAAACCGCGATATGCGTCAAGCGGTCTATACAATGATCAACTGGTGGCTTGATAAAGGCATCGATGGTTTCCGAATCGATGCGATCAGTCACATCAACAAGGATCAGTCGTTCGGCGATCTCCCGAACCCACTTGGTATGCCGTATGTGCCGTCGTTTGACATGCATATGAACGTCGAAGGCATCCATGCGTATCTTGAAGAGCTAAAGGATGAGACATTCTCGAAATACGACATCATGACTGTTGGGGAAGCAAACGGCGTCTCGCCGGAAGAAGCGGATCTATGGGTCGGAGAAGAGAACGGCAAGATGAACATGGTCTTCCAGTTCGAGCACATGGATCTCTGGCGCGCAGACGCTGAAAAAGGCGTTGACGTCGTCAAACTGAAACAAGTGCTGACGAAGTGGCAAAAAGGACTTGAAGCAACCGGTTGGAATGCCTTGTACCTCGAAAACCACGATAAGGTACGTTCGGTCTCCCTTTGGGGTGACGAGGAACAGTACTGGAAAGAGAGCGCGAAGTCGCTTGCGATGATGTATTTCTTCATGCAAGGCACACCGTTCATCTATCAAGGTCAGGAAATCGGGATGACGAACGTTCAGTTCCCGGATATTTCGGATTATGATGACGTCGCGACGAAAAATATGTATGAGATGCAACTCGCTTCCGGGAAGACACATGAGGAAATCATGGAAGTCATCTGGAACTCGTCACGCGATAACTCACGCACACCGATGCAATGGACGAACGAGCAAAATGGTGGCTTCTCGAATCAATCCCCATGGTTCGGTGTTAACCCGAACTACGCGGACATCAATGTCGCGTCACAAGAACAAGACGAAGACTCGATTTTGAACTTCTATAAACGAATGATTCAAATCCGCAAGATGGAAGAGACATTGATTTATGGCGCGTATGATCTCATCTTACCGGAAGATACGAAAGTCTATGCCTATACACGGACGCTTGGTGACGAACAGTTCTTGATCGTTACGAACTTAAAAGGCGAAACAGCAGAAATCGATACGGATATCATCTTGCATTCGGATAATATGTTGCTTGGCAACTATCCGACGATGCACCACGAAGGAACAGAACTGGATCTTCGTCCATTCGAAGCTCGTCTGTACCGTGTTCGCTAAGATGTTTTGAACGGATTCGAAGTACATCGAATCCGTTTTTTTGTTGCGCGTAAGCAGAAGATGCATCAGACGAAAAAATCGTGTACGCTAAACGATGAGGTGATAGAAGTGAAACCAGTAAAGTACTCGGTGTCATTACGACAGGTGACGACGATTGAAGATGGTCCGATGCGTGAATCGGTCGAACTTGAGGCGGACGGCACGTTGTTCGAAACAAAGGACGGTTTTGCCGTGAAATTCGTTCAACCGGATGAACAACCGATTGATACGACGATCAAATGGTCAAAAGACCAGATCGCCCTGAATCGCAAAGGTCCTGTTGCGATGCATCATGTTTTCATTTTAAAAGAGACGACTAAAAGCCAGTATGGCAGTCAGTTCGGTCAAATGTTGATGGAGACAGACACGGAGACGATTGAGATGAAACCGCAGCAGATGAAGTTTCGCTATACATTAAAAATGAATGGACAAGCAGTCGGTACGTATACGATTGATTTAACTTGGAAACGGAGTGAGACGAATGGCATTTGAACAAACAGTACGTCAAATGGAACAGATGTTGGAAGAGGAATGGTTCGAGTGGCTCGAGAGCGATGAGCCGCGCTACAACGAATGGCGTGATCAACTCGAAGGACTCGCAGAGCAGGTCATCACGGAATACAATCCGAAGGTCGACCCGGAGTCAATCGATACGCTACTTTTAATCAATGAAGAATTACCTGTCTTATACGGTGAAGATACCGTCATGCTGTATACAGCGCTTTTGAAAGCACGTCAGGAAGACGATCAAGTATATGAGCGTTACTTGACGATCCTGGGTGCGTTTGCAGACGAACAGCATCCAGCGATCCGTGAAGTCGAAAAGTTAGTCGCGAAAAAGGATTATAAAAATGCCTTCGCACGTGCAGTCCGTCTGCCACAGTCGCTCGGTCTAGAATAAATAATCAGTGGACCATCTTGTTTTAGACAAGGTGGTCTTTTTAGGAGGAAGCGTCATGTATCCACTCTATCGAATCATCGTCGCGATCATCCGGAAGGGCGATCAACTGCTCATTGTCAACAATCAATCGGGTCAGGACAACCGGTGGAGCTTACCCGGTGGATAGATTGAAGCTGGGGAGACACTCGAGCAAGCACTTCGTCGTGAGGTTGCTGAAGAGACTGGCTTGGCAGTCACATCATCGTCGTTTGCCTTCTTGACGGAGAACTTCATGCCAACTTATCAAGCGCACAGTCTCGTCACTTATTTTGATTGCGAGGTGAGCGGAGTACTCGATCCGAATGATCCTGATGAAGAAATTAGCGAGACGAAGTGGATCAATCAAAGGGAGCTAACGGAATACATCACAAGTGAGGATATCCGTCTTCCGTTATATACATACTTAACAGAACAACACAAAGGTTATTATATGTTTGAAGAGATGAAGTGGTAAGCAAAAAGAACGGATCATCCTTATGAAGGAATGTATCCGTTCTTTTGCTTAGAATGCTGCTTCTTGACGAGCAGATGTTTCAGATAATAGACGTGTATGGATTCCGCGTTGTTTCAAAGCTTGTTGGAAGGAGGTGTCGATTGGACGATATCCTTTTTCAATCAACTCGTTGATATAGATTTTATTATAGATGAACGAAAATACGAGACTGACGAGACCTGTTCCAAAGCCTACCGTAGCAGTACCGACGACAAGTGCAAGAACGAGTTGAATCAATCCCCATTTAAAATCGCCTCGGAAAAAAGCTGGGAAAAAGCCGAAAAAGAATGTTGTCCAAGAAAAGCCTACTTTGACTTCTTTGACGAGACCGCTTGGATGTTGAAGAATACCTTGCATAATGAAAACCTCCTGATATGTATATAAATAAAATGACCATATATAAGATAACTTACTTTTTATGGATGTGTTTTATTTTTTTGACAGATTAAGTCAATGAATAAGTAAGAAATTTATTTAAAAATTTATGAATGAATAGTCATTCATTATATGCTATACTCATTTCAACACAACTGCTTTAGGGGGAAAGGGGTTTGTTCGAACATGAATACGTTTTTAATCATCAACTGGATTGCCTTCCTACTCGTCATCGGTTATGCAGGCTATCTGTTCACATCACTCGTCAAAAGTCGTTATGCCGCCATTAAACGGGGGAAAAAGGCGGAATGGACGCTGACGAATAAAGAACGACTAGACGCAGTTTTAGTTAACGTCTTTGGTCAAAAGAAACTATTAAAAGATAAGAAAAGTGGCGCCATCCACGTCATGATGTTCTATGGATTCTTACTCGTTCAATTCGGAGCGATTGATTTTATCTGGAAAGGACTTGCCGTCGGTCAGCGTTTTCCGCATGTCCCGCTCGGTCCACTTTATCCATTTTTTACATTCTTTCAAGAGATCGTCATGCTCGTCATCTTGATTGCCGTCGTCTGGGGTTTTTATCGCCGGTATGTCGAGAAGCTCGTCCGTCTGAAGCGAAATTTCTTAGCAGGTCTTGCCTTGATCTTCATCGGTGGCTTGATGGTTGCCGTCCTCTTCGGAAACGGATTCTTCCTTGTCTATGAGAACCACTCGACGCTCGGTGAACCCGTCGCTTCAAGCATTGCGTTCTTATTCGGCTGGGTACCGGAATCGGTCGCTTTCGGATTATTCGTCTTCTTCTGGTGGGCGCATCTTTTGTTCTTACTTAGCTTCATGGTCTACATCCCACAAGGTAAGCATGCGCACTTGATTGCCGGTACAGCAAACGTCTGGCTCGGGCGGACATCGAAAGTTGGTCGTTTGGCACCGATTGATCTATCCGTCATGGAAGAAGCAGAAGACGACGAAGCGGAATTCAGCTTCGGGGTCAATCGGATTGAAGATTTCAATCAAAAGCAACTCGTTGATCTATATGCCTGCGTCGAGTGCGGTCGCTGTACGAACATGTGCCCAGCAAGCGGAACTGGGAAGATGTTGTCACCGATGGATTTGATCGTTAAATTACGGGACCATCTTAATATGAAAACGGCAGCCATCACACAACGTTCACCATGGGCACCTGCTTTTGCGTTCGAAGGATCGCAAGGAAATCAGATTGCCTCGCTCGCAGCAGCCGGACAGATGGATATCGTCCCGGATTCATTGATTGGGAACGTCATTACGGAAGAAGAAATTTGGGCGTGTACGACGTGCCGAAACTGTGAGGATCAGTGTCCGGTCATGAACGAACATGTTGATAAAATCATCGACCTCCGTCGCCATCTCGTCATGATGGAAGGCAAGATGGATCCGGAAATGCAACGGACGATGGCAAACATCGAACGTCAAGGTAATCCGTGGGGGATGAACCGAAAAGAGCGCGAAAACTGGCGGAAAAACCGTGATGAACTCGTCGTTCCGACAGCGAAAGAAAAGAAGAAAGCAGGCGAAGAGTTCGAGTACCTGTTCTGGGTCGGTGCGATGGGATCGTACGATAACCGGAGTCAAAAAATCGCTATGGCGTTTGCGCGTATTCTGAACGAGGCAAATATCTCGTTTGCGATTCTCGGAAACGATGAGAAGAACTCGGGCGATACACCACGTCGAATCGGTAACGAAGTCTTGTTCCAAGAACTCGCGGAAGCAAACATCAAATCATTTGAGAAGTATGGCGTCAAAAAGATCGTCACGATTGATCCGCATGCCTACAATACATTCAAAAATGAGTACCCAGACTTCGGACTCAGTCTGGATGTCGAAGTCTATCACCATACCGAATTGCTCGCTCGTCTGATTGATGAGAAACGCATTACACCGTTACATGAAGTTAAGGAGCGGGTCGTCTATCACGATTCGTGTTACCTCGGTCGATACAATGATATTTACGACGCACCGCGTTATATTCTCGAGAAGATTCCAGGCATCACTCTCGTCGAGACAGAACGTAACCGTGAAAAAGGCATGTGTTGTGGTGCTGGTGGCGGTATGATGTGGCAAGAAGAAAAAGTTGGTGCACGTGTCAACGTCGCGCGGACGGAACAATTGTTGACCGTCCAACCATCCGTCATCGGGTCAGCATGTCCGTACTGTTTGACGATGCTTAGTGACGGTACGAAGGCGAAGGAAGTGGATGAAGCGGTCGCCACGTATGATGTCGTCGAATTATTAGAACGCTCGATCGTTGGTATAGCGGTCGAAGAGCCAATTGCCACAGTTTAAAATTAGAAGTGTATAAACGATTATTCTCGTATCAACGGGAGTAATCGTTTTTTTATTAAAAGCATGACGTTTTACTGTACGGTTTTGACATGATAAAATAAAAGGACTAACTATGGCAAGGAGGTGAGAATCTTTTGGGAAGGCGTTACTTCGAATCGGTCAGGTCGCGGAGACCACCGGCTTATCAAAACGAACGATTGATTACTACACATCACTCGGTCTCTTAACATCAGAGCGTACTGCATCGGGCTACCGTTTGTATGACGAATCGGTCATTCATCAAATCGAAAAGATTGAATATTTGAAGTCTCAACGGCTTTCCCTGCAAGAGATTCTTGCTTCTTTTACGGAACGAGAACAAAAAACAGGAGAGACGATTTATCAGGAAGTACAACAATTACAGACGACGGTTGAAGGACTCGAGCAACGTTTGTTGCAGTCGACGGAAGTCGAAAAACAAGCGATTCGCTTAGAACTGTCCCGGCGTCTGACATTGATTGCTTCTCTGATTGCACAGCTTTAATACAAAACAATGGAGGTGACCCCTGTTTAGGGGATTTTGGATACTATATTATTCATCAATTTATTTTTAGTGGTGTTGTTGATTGTGTTGACGGCGTTCTTCGTCGGATCGGAATTCGCTGTCGTCAAAGTGCGGATGTCGCGTTTGGATCAGATGATCCAGGAAGGCAATAAAAGTGCGGTCCTTGCGAAAAAAATCGCCGGTGATCTTGATTATTACTTGTCTGCCTGTCAGCTCGGTATTACCGTCACGGCACTCGGTCTTGGGGCACTTGGAGAACCGACAGTCGAAAAGATCTTGCATCCGGTCTTCGATGACTTCGGGATCTCTGCTGCTGTTTCAACACTCTTGTCGTTTGGTATCGCATTTGTATCCGTAACGTTCTTACACGTCGTCATCGGCGAACTTGCTCCGAAGACACTCGCGATTCAGTATGCAGAACGCATGACATTGTTATTTGCTCGTCCGCTGTATGTGTTCGGGAAGATCATGTATCCGTTCATCTGGTTACTCAACGGTTCAGCACGCATGTTCCTTGGTCTGTTCGGTGTCAAACCAGCAGGACATGAACAAGCCCACTCAGAAGATGAATTGAAAATCATCATGGCGCAAAGTTTCCAAAGTGGTGAAATCAATCAGACGGAACTTGCTCTCATGCAGAACGTCTTCGCCTTTGACGAGCATATTGTCAAAGACTTAATGGTTCCACGAATGCGGATGGAGACGATCTCGGAACGTTTGACGAAGAATGAACTGATGGAAATCTTCATGGATAATCCGTATACGCGTTATCCGGTCACAGAAGAGAACGATAAAGACCGGATTCTTGGATACGTCAACGTCAAGGAAGTCTTGACGGATTTTGCGAACGGGAACGAACATCCGGTGACACATTACGTCAAGGAACTACCGGTCGTTTCTGAAGTAACATCACTTCAGGACACATTGCGGAAGATGAAACGGACCCGGACACACCTCGTACTCGTCGTCGATGAATATGGTGGAACAGCAGGACTCGTCTCGATGGAAGACTTACTCGAAGAAATCGTCGGCGAAATCCGTGATGAATTCGATGCAGATGAAGTCGAAGAAATCGAACAAATCAAATCTGACGAATTTTTACTGGACGGTACTGTATTACTCGTGGATTTAGAAGAACGTTTCAACATTCGATTTACGAACGTCGAGGACGTGGATACGATCGGCGGCTGGATTCAGATGCACAACATTGATCTTCAACCCGGTGAGCACATCGATACACCAGACTTTTCGGTTGAAGTAATGGAGATGGAGAACTATCAAATCAATCGCGTCAAGATTTGGTTGCATCCAGCTGAACAAGTAGAAGCAGAAGGATAAGATGGTCGGTTCCTCATCGAGGAGCCGATTTTTTTATATCACATCAGTCAAAAAATTAAGAACTTGCGGATTGTGTGAACTTTCAGCGGTCATGATAGGAGAATGATGGAGTGAGCGGGAATGTAATCTACAACTACCGTATTGTCGATTCGCGTCCTATGAAACGAGGAGGTATTCCGTGCTTGATCAGATTCCATTCTTACTGAGTCGTTTAGGTATGTTAGCACTGTTAGCCTTTCTATTGTCCCAGTGGCGCATTTCTCGATACATATTCAAGATGGACCGCGGGATGAATGTACCACTTCTTTTAGCATTCGTATCATCTGGTATTTTAATGAACTATGCGGGAATCGTGCTTTCGAATGATACAACGATCGATCCGTTACTCGGGTTATCCGTCAAAAAGGATGCTTTATTACTTGATACACGTTTAGCAGTCATCGTGACGAGCGGTCTGATCGGTGGACCAATCGTCGGTGGGATCACAGGATGTCTAGTCGGGTTGCACCGCTATTTACTCGGTTCTCTAGGAGCAGAAGCAGGTTGGATCATTGCGATGATAGCTGGACTCGTGAGTGGATGGTACCGGAAACGTTGGCGCTTACGGGATGACTATGCCTTGATTCCACCAGTCGGCATCGTCTTAGCCGCATTGTTCTTTGAAAGTGGAATCACGTTGTTGCTGGCTCCAGACACGACGCAGGCGCTTGATTTAATCAGTCATGCGGTGTTTCCGCTATTGTTCGCGAACACATGTGGTGTGGTACTGTTTATCATGATTTTACGAACGCAACTTCGACTCGAAGGTGATCTCTTCGTCCGACAAACGGAGCGTTCTGATCGGTTATTACAAGCGTTGCAACCCTTACGAAAGCAGGGGTTGACGTCAGAAGTCGCCCGACAAATCGGAGCGACATTATTAAAGGAGACGAAAATGCAACGTGTCGTCTTACTCGGAGCGACGGAAGTCGTCATTGATATGACGGAACAGCAACCTGCTGTCTGTGGCGAACAACCGAGACGTGAGGAACAACAATGGATTGAGGCAGAAGAACCCGTCCGACAGGAAGATGAACTGACGGGACAGATTCTAAGCTTTCATCCAATACGCATCAACGGTCAAAAGGCGGGTGTCATCTGTTATTTCTCGAAAGATCTATTTGACGATACGGTCGAGCGAATGACGGAACAACTTGTCCGTTTATTAGCACGAGAGTTATACATGCACCGAGAAGAGCAGTTGCTCCGATTAAGCGGTAGAAAGATGAAACCTATGTTACACGTCAGTTATCTCAAAGGCATCATCGAAGAAATTCAGCGGACAGCCGATCCCGGAACTCCTGTAAAACATCAATTGAATGCGTTGCTTCAACTTTTGACGACAGCGACGCGGCACGATGAACATCCACTGCGTGAGGAACTAGCGACGCTAAAAGCTTATCTATCGCTCGAAGGTACACGCCGCCGTCCGAATCAATTGACATCCGCTGATATCACGGTCGATCTCGACATCGAGACTTCCGTTGAGGAATACTTCGTTTTCCCGTTCCTCGTGACACAGCTTGTCGATAATGCACTACGTCATGCGTTCGTAAGGGCAGGACGGCATCACCGGATTGATGTCCGCGCCTTTAAGTCGACGACGGGTTGGGTTATCGAAGTCGCAGACAATGGGCAAGGAATGCCGCTTGCTGTGATGCAACAACTGGATCAAAAAGAATCAGGTGATTCGAATCTGTTCTTGATTCGACGCGCACTGGATGTGACATATGGTCCGGCTGCGTCACTACGCGTCTATTCCATTATCCATCAAGGAACACGAATCGAAGTCCGGCTACCTTTTCCATCGCCTTGACGACAGTGGCACTTTGCTACTGTTGTTTTTTTGTGTTGCTTCAAGGGTAAATAGGAAAACAGCAAAACGTATTGTACAGGAGGAAGCAGATGATGATTACGACAACAGAAGTGGGTCAACTAGGAGATCAGTACTTGTTGCGGTTCACGTTAGAGAATGTTCATGGACATAGTGTCGATATCTTGAACCGAGGCGCAAAAATTCTTGCGATACGGGTTCCAGATCAGCAAGGAATGATTGAAAACGTCGTACTCGCATTTGATGACCTGTCAGAATACCAGGATGATCCACACCATTTAGGCGCAACGATCGGACGTGTCGGAGGACGAATCGCGAACGGAGCGTTCGCGCTCGAAGGAATGACGTATGTACTTGAACAAAATGAAGGCGAGCATCATCTTCACGGGGGAAGCGAGAATTGGGCGAACCGGATGTTCACGCACGAAATCAACGATGACCGACTTGTCCTACGATTAGATAGTCCGAATGGAGAGAACGGCTACCCAGGTCACTTATCGTTTGAGTTGACCTTCGAATGGACAGACGAGAACGTCCTGCATGTTCATTATGAAGCGGAGACGACGGCCTCGACACCGTTCAGTCCGACGAATCATACGTACTTCAATTTGACGGGTGAGGCGAAGACGACAATCGAACAGCACGTCCTGCGAATGGACGCCCCTTTTTATATTCCGTTGACGAAAGATGCCGTACCGACCGGTGACATTCTCCCGGTAACAGACACCGTTTTTGATTTTCTCGATGCCCGTTTTCTACATGAAGTCACACACGCACCAGACGAACAACTTCGTCAAGCGGGTAGCGGGGTGGATCATCCCTTCCTGCTTAGAGAAGGTGGGGAGATCGTTCTTGACGAACCAATCAGCGGGCGGCGGTTACGGGTCGTAACCGACCAACCGGGGGTCGTCGTCTACACGGCCAATCACTTGTCAGGCGAGTTCACGATTTGTGGAAGACGGGCAACGCCGTACCTGGGCATCTGTTTTGAGACACAAGGGCTACCGGATGCGATCAATCAACCAGATTTCCCTTCCGTTGTCTTGCGTGCCGGTGAGCACTATCATAAGCGTACATCGTTTCATTTTCAGATGATGTCATGAGGTATCTTGCGATTTCCACTCCTGTATATGGTAGGATAGAGCGAGAAGAATCTAACGGAGGCTAAGGAAAATGACTAAAATTGCATGGGTGACCGATAGTATGGCCTATTTCACGAAAGAAGAGGCGGAAGCGATTGGCGTCAATGTCGTGCCGATTCAAATTTTACTTGGTGATACGGCGTATCAAGAGAATGCCATTACGGTCGAGCGTCTGTTTCGTGCCCTGGATGCGGACAAAAAGCTGATTGCAAAAACTTCACAACCGATCTTTGGTGAGTTCGTCGGGACATACGAACGGCTAAAAGAAGAAGGATATGACTGCGCGATTGCAGTACATTGTACGAATGGCTTATCAAGTACCGTTCAAAGCTCAGCATCAGCAGCGGAAGCGGCAAGCTTCCCGGTTCATATCATCGATTCCCATACCGCGTTCGAAAACCAACAGGAATTCATTCGTTACGGAATGGAACTTGAGGCACAGGGGAAATCGGTCGAAGAAATCGTTGCGGCGTTACAAGCATTGACGAAAAAGACCCATTTTTATATGATTGTCGGTAATATGGAGACGATGCGTCGCGGTGGACGTGTCTCGTCAGGAGACCTGTTCCTTGCGAACTTACTCAGCATCAAACCGATCATCACGACGGATGAAGCGGGAAAAGTCGTACCATTCAAAAAAGCGCGTTCTCTTAAGAAAGCCTACATCGAGATGGTCAAACAAATCGATGAGTCGATGCGTCAACACACGTTCTATAAGAACCGGATATATGTTGCGACGACGATGGCACCCGAAATGGCAGCAGAACTGCGCCAACAGGTCGCAGCGAAATTCCCGGATCTGACAATTCTTGAAGGCACGTTCGGACCGGCAATTGGGACACATGCCGGAGCAGAGACGGTCGGTCTGTTCTGGATGAATGATTAAAATTACATGTAAGAGGCGATGGATTTTTCCATCGCCTCTTTTTTTTAATCAAGCGGTCAAGGTGATACCGAAAAAGGCAGCGAGGATTCCGAATCCATAACTGCATATCAAGTAGAAGGCGAGTACTTTACGGTTTCCATCTTGTAAGAGCTGTAACGTTTCAATCTTGAACGTCGAGAACGTCGTAAACGATCCGAGAAAGCCAGTACCAAGCAGTAACGTCCAGGTCGTATCGAGATGCGATCCGATGACGAGTCCGAGTAAAAACGAGCCAAATACATTAATCAGGAATGTTGCTAGTGGAAATTCATGTTTCCAGAACGTCTTCATCCATTGACTGACAGCAAAACGACTGATGGCTCCACAAAAAGCACCGATGGCAAGGGCGAGTAATTCCATTCACTCACGTCCTTTCGTCACGTGACGCAGTCGTCGTGTTCCGAGCGCGTAACCGACATAAGACAGGAATAGACCGCCGAATAGACTGACGAGTACGTAGAGGAACGCATCCGCTAAATGACGTTCGTTAAATAAGGTCACAGTCTCGACGCTGAATGTCGAAAATGTCGTGAATGAGCCGATGAAGCCCGTTCCAATAGCTGTAATCGCATATTGATGCAAGAGTTTCGTTCGAAATAGGAAGTGTGTCGCATAGCCGAGCAGAAAGCTACCGATCAAGTTGATCGCAAGCGTCGGCCACGGAAACGGACCGGTCGTAAAGTCGCCAATCAGCAGTCCAAGTCCATAACGTGCAGAGGCACCGAGAACACCTGCGAGACCTACGAGTACATAGAGCATAGGAATCCTCTTTTCTGAAAAAAGTCTACGTTAAACGTACTCCCGCTCTCAAGAAAGCGTCAAGAAAAAAAGTCATCCGAGGGACTTAACGATTGAATTCTTTCTGCCGATGAACAATTGTATGACTTTACTATGATGAAGGAGTTTGAACAAGATGGTATCTGCCCTCGAGCAACAAAGTACAAAGATTTTATCCCGTCTGATTGCAACGTTGATTACAATTGCGCATCCGTTGATTTTCGTATTTGCCCAAATGAATTACGTTCCCATCAGTGTGTTCTATCAGTTTTTAGTCGGTGGTCTGATCTTGACGGTCGCGTTGCTGGTCGGCAACCGCCTCCTCGGACATCGTCCGAGTGGGAAATATGTTCAAGTGACATTAACGTATCTCGTCCTCGCCTTGGTTTTGACGACATTACCGTCCCTAAGTATCTGGACGATTGCTTATCTTTATTTGACGATTTCGATCGTCTATTTGATTCCGCGTCTCGTCGTTCTGGCTGGGATCTTCGGACTACTTGAAATGGCGTTATTCACAGCCAACGGTACGATTGTTTTTACGAACACATTTGACTTGATCGTCGCATATGTCATCTACTTGATGATCTTCTCAGCGGCTGTCTTCGTTGCCGTCTTCGGACGGAACGTCATGCTGGCAGTCCGCCAAGAACAGGAACGGTCGGAAGCTTACGCGGCAACATCGCAAGTCGCCCTTGAGCAAACGGCAGCAACGGCAACGGAAGTGACGACGTTCACAGAAGAGATGAGTGAGACGGTCGACGCGGCGAAGGATTCCTTCAGTCAGGTCGATCTAGCGATGCAACAGCTGGCAAGTGAAGCGGCAGGCAGCGTCCAAGCGATTCGTGAAATCCGTCAACTGAACGAACAACAAGTTAACCGGATGCAAGAGGTAACGGTATCAGTCGACCGTGCGCTCGAGCGGAGTTCGTCATCGCGGACAACAGCTGAACAAAGCAGGCAGACGATCGGTCTTGCCGGACAATCGCTGCAACAATTGACGACAAGCATGGATGAATCGGTCACGTCATTCGGACAGCTCGCTGGGCGTTTCCAGGAAATCGTCGCGATCACGTCGAGCATCAATGCGATTGCGGCTCAGACAAACTTGCTCAGTCTCAATGCTTCCATTGAAGCAGCTCGCGCGGGTGAGTTCGGAAAAGGCTTCACGGTCGTTGCGCAAGAAATTCGCAACCTGTCAGCACAGACGGCAGAAGCGTCAAAAGAAATCAATGCGATTATCGAACGTGTTGATCAGGACGTCACACAAACCGGCAACTCGATTCATGCCAGTACGACCTTGTTACGTGAGCAGGAAGAACGGATGGCAGAGAGTCAGTTGGCGCTGCAAACGATTGAAACGGATGCGACCGAAGTCGTCGGTTCGATCCAGTCGGCGCAGATCCAATTCGCGACGATGACGAGCAGTCTTACTGCTATCACGACAGCAACTGGTCAACTTGATACGTTCATGAACGGCTTGCTCGCGCAAAGTGAATCGTTATCCGGTCTGACACGTCACCAAGTCGGACAGGTCATGGAACTGCAACAGGCGATTCATGCTTTGAACGAGACGGCGTCTACCCTTCAGCAAACGAATCGTTAACGAAACAGCTCCTCATCGATTGATGGGGAGCTGTTGTGTATCTTCAGACTGTTTGTCGGTGGAACGGACGGGGAAGAAGATAGGGAACGAATATTGAAGGAGGAGTCAACGGATGAAGGCAGCTTACATTGAACAGTATGGTGGATCGGAACAATTCAAGGTCGGAGAACTGGAAAAGCCGGTCATCGGACCAGATGATGTGTTAATCGAAGTCTATGCCGCGAGTGTGAATCCGGTCGATTGGAAACTACGCGAAGGCTACTTGCGTCAGATGTTGAGCTACGAAATGCCGCTCGTCATCGGTTGGGACGTTGCTGGTGTGATTCAGGAAGTCGGAGCGAATGTCTCGGATCTTCAAGTCGGGGACGCCGTCTTCAGCCGTCCGGAAATCGCTCGTCAAGGAACGTATGCGGAGTATGTCGCAGTCGATGCGCATTTAGTTGTGAAAAAACCAGAATCGCTCAGTTTCGCAGAAGCAGCGTCGCTTCCACTCGTCTCGCATACAGCGTGGCAAGTCATGTTCGAAGTGATGGATGCGAAGCCGGGTGACCGAATCTTCATTGGTGCCGGATCAGGGGGCGTCGGAACGGTCGCAATTCAACTTGCGAAAGCGAACGGTTTGTACGTTATCACGTCAACAAGTACGAAAAATGTCGACTGGGTAAAAGCACTTGGAGCCGACGAAGTCATCGACTACAAACAGGAAAATCCGGCGGATCGTATTCGCGACGTCGATTTTGTCTTTGACACGATGGGCGGCGACAAGCAAGGGGAACTGTATCAGATGCTGAAGCCGAACGGCATGCTCGTCTCGATTTCAACACCACCCGATGAGGAGCAAGCGAAGCAACATAATGCGCGTTCTGCGTATGTCTTCATGCAACCGACCGGTGAGCGTTTGCAACATATCGCTAAAGCCGTCGAACGTGGCGAGCTACAACCCGTCGTCGACCGGATCTTTGATCTCGACCAAATCAAGGAAGCGCATGATTATGGCGAAGAGGGACATGCAAAAGGCAAAATCGTCATCCGGGTCAAAGGAGAATAAGAAGAGGAGGGCGCTGAAATCAGCGTTCTCTTTTATTTTTGTCAATCTTTTTATCAAACCATAAACAAAAAATAACCTGGTTAAAAAAGTGTAAAGGATAAGGGGTTGCTTCTTCCTATACTAGGGCTATCAGACGTGAGTCAGCCACATTAAAAGGAGGAAGTAACATGAAAAAAGGATTGAAGTGGGCAGGAATCATCGTAATCGGAGCAGTCATCCTTGGAAATTTAGGAGATGATGAAGAACAAGTGGCACCAGAGAAAAAAGTAGAGGTCGAACAAGAAGCAGTCAAATCAGAAGCAAAACCAGTGAAAGCAAAAGCAGCGGCGAAGCCGGTCAAGAAAACCTATGGCATCAAGGATCAGGTAAAGGTCGGGAAATTGACGTATGTCGCCAATGACGTCAAGATGGTCGATACGTTGTCGAACGTCCTCGGCGAAAAGAAAACGTCAGGACAATTCTTGGTCATCGGTCTGACGATTCTAAATGGAGACAAGGAAGAACGGTTCGTTGATAGCAACATGTTTAAAGTCAATGTCGGCGATACCGAGTATTCAGCCGATACGGAACTCGATCTCTATGCGAATGAAGACGGCATGGGCTTCTTCCTAGAGACGATCAACCCGAATATCGAAAAAACCGGCAACATCGTCTTTGAATTACCGAAACAGGTCAAAAATCCGAAGCTTGAAGTCTCATCCGGTTTTGGCTGGGCAGGTGGACAATCAAAAGAGATTCAATTGACACGATGATAGGTGAGCAGACAAAGGAGTAGCAGGCAAATGCCTGCTACTCCTTTGTTGTTATCGTTTTACTTGTTGCATCGATAGTTCATGCGTTAATCGATCGAGTAAGTCGAGTGTTTCGGGATGCGTGACGAGCGTCCGATCGAGTGTCTTCCGTTCAGTCTCTAGACATGCCAGATAACGTTGAGCCGCTTCAGCATGCGTTGCGGGTGTCAAGACTTCATAGATTGATTCAAGAGAAAGTCGTGGACCGTCAGGCAATGTCGTCGGAATCGTCTTTAATCCGAGCTGCGCCCGATCTGGAGTATGGTGATGAAGCAAGACTTTCGCGAACTTGATCAAGGCGCTCCGGAGCATCTCGACTGCCCATAAGTCGTTTCCCCGTGCCGCTGCTTTTTTGTATTGGAATAAAAACCAGACGGCATCAATCGCTTCATCGGTCGCTTCTTGTGCGGAAAGCGTCAAGTCGCAAGTATCCGTAAAGTCCGTCAATTGCTGTTTTGGATCGTACAGGACACGTAATTGATCCTTATGGTTTAGCGAATCAAGCGTCACCGTGAATAAATCGATATGTAACAAATCATCATAGACGACGATCATCTGTGGTGCGATGATGTCGATCTCATCTTTCCAGATGATGGGGCGATAAACAGAGAGGTGGGACAGTCGACGTGATAAAAATTTCGTTTGGCGTTCTTTCGAGACGAGACAGTACAGATCGATGTCTGAATGAACGTCTTCTTCTCCTCGTCCGAAGGATCCTTTCAAGAAGATGGCTTCGACTGCAGGATCTTGTTTGAGCCGAGCAACGAGTTGCTCGATTGCATGGAGTTGATGCATGAGGACTCATTCCTTTCCGAAAACAGAAGTCTATTAGGTTAGTATACGGGGGAATAGACAGTTTATTCCATACAAAAATGAGAAATCACATCGAAATGGATTTCTCATTGGGAGGCAGAAGCTACTTTTTCTTTATTTTCAAGATGAATGACGTGCTGTTCGCCCCATGCATTGATGGCGTCAAGAACCGGGATAAGTGTCCGACCGTAATCCGTCAGCGAATACTCAACGCGTGGCGGGACTTCTTGGTAAATCTCGCGATGCACGATATCGTTTAGTTCGAGCTCGCGCAATTGAGCTGTCAGCATCTTTTGCGTAATGTTCGGCAATTGTCGTTTCAATTCACTGAAGCGGAGCGTTCCGTGTGTGATCAAGACGAGTAAAATCGACGGTTTCCATTTTCCGGTCAAGATTTCGAGTGCGGTCTCGACTCGACAGCTTGGTGTCTCTTCCATCGGTCTTCCTCCTTCATGGTATCGTTTAGGATACTATACCACTTATTCGTGCCTACTTCCGCTTCCATCACTTCCGCGTAATAATAGAGGTACAAGCTATTTCATTGAAGGAGGAAACAACATGTCGATTCACCCACAGATTACACTCGGTCCCGTTCGTTTACGCGTCACCGATCTTGACCGTTCCGTTTCATTTTATACAGCATCCCTCGGATTACGTATACTGACACAAACGGATCAGCTAACGGTTCTTGGCGCACAAGGTACACCACTCGTTGAGCTCGAAGTTCATCCGAATGCCCGCCGTTTCCCACCGAACTCGGTTGCCGGGTTATACCATTTTGCGATTTTGCTACCGAACCGAAAAGAACTCGGTTTCGTCATCCGCAATTTGATCGAACAAGGGATTGAGATTGGTCAAGGTGACCATCTTGTCAGTGAAGCCTTTTATCTATCGGATCCGGATGGGAACGGGATCGAGATTTATGCCGATCGTCCACGTGAGACATGGACGTATGAAGCAAATGGAGATGTTAAGATGACGACCGATCCTGTCGATTGGCAAAGTATGCTCGTCGAAGCTGGAGAAGAAGACTGGTATGGTATGCCGGCCGAGACCGTCATGGGACATGTCCATTTCCACGTCAAGACACTGGAAGCAGCGCGGACATTTTATGTCGATACGCTTGGCTTTGAGGTTGCGGCTGACGCTTCGCGAATGCGTGCGTTGTTTGTCGCTGCTGGCGGTTACCATCATCACATCGGTCTGAACGTCTGGTCGGGAGTTGACGCACCGACGAATCCGGAAGATGCGGTCGGACTTGTCTACTGGACGCTGCGTTATCCGGATCAAGCGACGCTCCGAGCAGCAATCGAGACGTTGAAGTCTTCTGCTTATACCGTTACGGATCAAGCAGATGCTGTCTATGTCACCGATGATGCTGGAATCACTGCTCGATTGACAACATAACTGAAAAAATCCCTTTGCAGAGAAAAATCTGCAAGGGGATTTTTTGTTTTATCGTGAAGATGACGTTGCATTACCGTCATACCGGCTGATCAGCTCATACGGTCTGACTTTATATAAGGCATGCGGGAAGTAGTGCGGATCCATGGCATCGAGCGTCCGCAACTGGAAATGATCCCGTTTGATGTATTCACTCAGCGAGTCACGTGTCAGCGGGAAGAAGCCGACATCTGTTGTTTCACCTTCTTGTGTCGCAAGTTCACCGCCAACCGCTTTTCCGCGGAAGCAGACGCACAGGACGTGACTCGAGACGTTTTGATAGATACCGGTAATTCCATCGATTGTGACATCAATCCCGGTTTCTTCTTTGACTTCTCGTTTGATCGCGCCAAGAATCGACTCATGATTTTCGACTTGTCCACCCGGCATCTCATACGTATCACCCCGGTGGAGGTTGCGAACGAGCAGGACTTCACCGGCATCGTTTGTGATGTACGCGGTCACACTGACGATGGCACGAGGAGGAGCGTACGTACCGGTCGCCGTCATGAAGTCTTCATACGACTTGATATAAAGATTTTTGCCGAGTCGGGCACGTTTTTTCATTGCTTCACGGCGTAAGGCACTGTTTCGGACATCACGATCGACTTGTTCGTAATGTTCACGGTCGCGGTATTCCCAGATAGCGATAACTTCATCTTCTGCTTCCGTCACCCAGCGACCAACGAGACGGGCACCATGACTGACTTGAAGCGGATACAGGTAGGTATGAAAAAACTCAGTGAATTCTTCTAGGCGTTCGGGACGAATCGTATAGGTCTTCCGGCGATGCAACATGGAAATTCCTCCTATCAGATGAGCGTTCGGATGTACGTTATACCCCTTCTCGAACGGATGGAGGAAACCCTTTTTCTCGATGTGGGAAAAGGATGTTTTATTAAACGATTGCGTATACATGTCATCCGGTCTAAGTGACTTTAAATCATCGATGATGATCTCTTTTGATCAGAAAAGTATAACTAAAGAAGAACTTAAGAAATGGATAGGGCTCAACTTCAGAAAAATCGGGGATACTGAATATAGAGAGAAACAGAAAGTAGGGATACGTGATGGATATCATGGCACTCGTCCGCCTGGCTAGCGGAATCATGTTCACCCCATTGTCGGACGATGTCTTGATGATGAGTTTTGCAGCACTGCGTTTAAGAGAAGGGATGTACCCGGTCGTCATCTGGCTGACCGCTTGGCCGGTCTTCTTCATCGCCTTTACGTGGTTTTATCTACTTGCTCGGTTCTTCCGTGAGATTCCGCTCGTCAAACGCTGGATGAAATCACGTTTCTTAGAACGAGCAGAAACAATCATTGAACGACGGGGATTATGGGCAATCGGACTATCGTTCTTCTTACCCGGCGTCAGACACCCGATTCATTATGTCGCCGGACTCCTCGGTTATCCGTTACCGCGCTATTTAGTAATGACATTCTTAGCAGCAGGCGTGTATACAGGACTCTGGACTTTTTTAATCGTCCGGATCGGAGAAGCCGTGACGTGGTCGGAGCTATGGAACTGGCTCCAGGTGAATCCTGGTGTCATTGGATCAATCATCGTGATCCTCATTGGAGCAGCGGTCATCGGAATCGTCCATCATCATCGTCAAAAGCAAGCATTAGAAGAAGAGTCCTCTATGTAAATCACATATAAAACGGCGAATCCGATAATGGATTCGCTTTTTAGGTTAAAGTTTGGTTTTATGAATAAGGATAGTTTTTTGAAATAAGAAGTAATCTACAAAAAAAGTGAAATCATTGTCAAAAAATGACGCACATCACTTCTTAAAAGCTACCTGATTTACACACTGGATTGGCAATTTATCGTCACAAGCAGTGCGTGGAAATGGATTGTAACCGCTTATACTAAAAGGTGTTCACAGAGTGGACATATTTTCTGTCGAAGGAGGATACATATGAATCTCATGCAGACGGAAGAGACGGTCAAAAAAGCACCGACTTCTTCTGCTTACCGGACGATTTGGCGGTGGCACTTTTATGCTGGTATCATTTTTGCACCGTTCCTCGTCATGCTTGCCGTGACAGGATCGATCTATCTATTTAAGTCGCAAATCGAAAACGTCCTGTATCAATCGTATTATGAAGTTACACCAAAAGCGGATCGCATTACGGCGACGGAACAAATCAATCGCGTCAAAGCGAAGTATCCGGACGCGCTCGTTACGTCATACCGACCGGGTGAATCGGACGATCGATCCAGTGAAGTGAACATCTCGTCACCTAAGATGTCGGCGACAGTCTTCGTCAATCCGTACTCCGGGAAAATCATCGGAACATTATCGGACGACGATCGAATCATGAACAAAATTGAAGAAATTCATGGAGAACTGATGGCAGGAACGACCGGTGACCGGATTGTCGAACTCGTTGCCTGTTGGGCAATCGTCTTGATCGTGACAGGATTATTCTTATGGTTCCCACGCAAGCAAAAGGGACTGTCAGGTGTTTTGTTCCCGCGTCTTCGTCAAGGTAAGAAGTTATTCCGTCGTGATCTTCACGCGGTTCCTGCATTTTGGATTACAGCAGGAATGTTATTCCTCATCCTGACAGGTCTCCCATGGTCCGGTTTCTGGGGAACGAACTTCCAGTCACTCGTCACGAACCAAGGACTGGGCTATCCACCGTCCATCTGGGGTGGGGAGGCACCGACGTCAACGCTTCAAACGAAAGATATCGCAGAAGTCCCGTGGGCCGCTGAAACACTTGATGTCCCTCAGTCGAAAGTCGAAGGAGCCGTTCCGGCTTCGATCGATGACATCGTTGCGATCGGCAAGCAACAGGGAATGGACCCAAGCTTTAAAATCAGCATCCCGAGTGATCCGAGTGGAGTCTACACCCTGTCCGCGTATCCCGCAAAGGCACAGGATGAAGCAACGATCCATCTCGATCAATATTCCGGTGCCGTCCTCGCTGACTATCGCTATGACAATTATGGCGTCGTCGGGAAGATCGTCGCGACCGGAATCACGCTTCACAAAGGAACGGAATTCGGCTGGTTCAACCAATTGATCAGCCTATTGATTTGTCTTGGGATCATTCTCGTAGCAGTCAGTGGTTTCTATCTGTGGTTGAAGCGAAAACCAAGTAAGGGGATGGGGGCACCAAAAGGTCCGAAAGCATTCATGTTGAAAGGATTCCTCGCTGTGCTTGTTGTGCTGGGAATTGTCTTCCCACTTGTCGGACTCTCGTTGCTCGTCGTCTGGTTACTCGATTTCCTCGTCATTCGTCGTATTCCGAGTGTAAGGAGGTTCTTCAATGCGTAAATCGATGCAAACATTCGTGCTTGGTGGACTGCTCGTCACGACGACGAGTCTTGCCGGCTGCGCCGTTGATTCTGATGCGGCGGAGCAGTACGCAGTCGTTCATCCGTTATCGATCAAAATGAATATCCCAAAAGACGTACAACCGGACGCAAAGAAAAAGCAAACGTTCGAAGCGACGGTTTGGCGTGAAGCGAAACCGGCTCAAAAAGTCGACTATGTCCACTTCGAAATCTGGAAAGCAGACGGAACAGTCCGCTATAGTATGGAACCGGCAGAAGAGACGAAGCCGGGTGTCTACACGATTGCGAAGACATTACCGAAATCCGGCTTGTATTATGTCAAAGCGCATGCGAGCAGTGAAGGTGCGATGATCATGCCGACACGGCAATTCATCGTCGGAAAACTGTCGGCGCAGGATTTAAAAATCTTACAAGGTGGAGCAAAACCCGCTGGTGGAAGTAGCGGTCACCATCATTAATAGGAGTATGAAAAAAGAGAGAGCGGAGTTTTCCGTTCTCTCTTTGTGTATTGAGGATCAATCATCATCACCGTGACCACCATGATCATCGCCATGATCATCGGAATCGTCATCGCCTTCATCCCCAGAATCATCCGATGCACCATCGTCATCCGCGTGTTCATCTTCCGATTCAAGCTCTTGTCCATTATAGAACTTGATCTGGACGTGTAACGTTTTGATGTTTGGTAATTGAAGCGCCTGTGCGACTAACGTTAATAATTCTTCTTCCGTCATCGATGGTGTGACGAGAAGACGATCTTTTAATGTCGCAACGTCAGTAATACCGATCTCGTCTTTAAAGCGTAGTTCTTTCCGTTGATGTTCATTACTGTAATGCCACTCGAACTTTTTCTTATTCGTATCCGTTACTTTGATCATGATCCGTTTGAGTTCTTGGTCATTCTGAACTCCGTCTTGATCCGTATCTTCCTGATCGTCTCGAGTCCCATCCTGATCGCTGTCTGCTTTGGTTGGATCAGAACCAAGTTCGAACTCGTCTTCATTCAGAAGCGTATCTTGATCGCGGTCCTCTTTGTTATCTTTGATGCCGTCACGATCTGAATCATTTTTCAGTGGCTGCGTACCCACGATGAATTCTTCTCGTGTCGTCAATCGATCTTTGTCTTGATCTTCTTTATCATCAGAAATACCATCTTGATCGGAATCCTTCTTCAACGGATTTAGATGCGCTGTGTATTCTTGTTGATTCGTAAGTAAGTCGCGGTCCGAATCCTCTTTCCCATCCTTGATTCCGTCGCGGTCCGAATCCGATTTTGTAGGGTTGAGGCGAAGTTGATACTCTTGTACATTCATCAAACCGTCGCGATCGTGATCTTTTGTTGCGACTTGTTTTCCATATCCCAAATGATATTGTTTTTGCCAAGCATCTGGAATCCCATTTTTGTCTCGATCGACTTGCACGACAGGTTTCTTCTTCGCTTTACTTTTTGCTTCGACAGGTCCAACTGCTTGCGAGACGACGAGGGAAGCGAGCAATGCACCAATGACGATTCGTTTCATGATTCCACTCCTGTTCTAAAAAATAAAAGATGCGGTTATAAGAAGATTCTAATGAATTGATTAGAAAATAAGTCAGCTGTTTCGTGAAATGAGTAAATAAAAACTAAAAATAATGAAAGTACTACATAAGTTTATTTCTGATTAAAAAATATTTTAAATAAAAAATGTAAAAAGATAAAACCATTCGTGAACTCCTTACGTTATCTATGTGAAGTCCAAAAAATCAAAGGGGTGTTCATAAGATGAAGATGAAAAAGTCGTATCTCGCTGTTCCGCTTAGTGCCGCATTGTTGATTCCAGCAGCAGGTGTTAGTGCACATGGTCATGAGGACCATAGTAAGATGTCTCACAGTTCAGGAAAAGTCTCCCTCGATGTCTCATCTCCAGCATCGGATTTACGAGCGACACTCGATCAAATTCTATCTGAACACGCATATCTCGCAGTCGTCGCGATGCAAAAAGGAATTGATGGTAAAAAAGATTTTGAACAAGCAGCCGGTGCCTTGAATCAAAATACGGATGATTTAGCGGCAGCTGTCGGTTCTGTCTACGGTGACGATGCAGGAAAAGCGTTTAAAGATATCTGGTCGAGCCACATCAGTTACTTCGTCGATTACGTCAAAGCGACTGGAGCAAAAGATGAAGATGCTAAACAAAAAGCATTGAAAGATTTGGATGAGTACCGTGTCGAGCAGGCTGCATTCCTTGATAAAGCAACAGGCGGGCGATTGAAAGCAGCAGATCTCGAAGCAGGGCTCAAAGTCCATATCACGCAATTGTTAACATCGTTTAATAGTTACGTTGCTGGTGATTATGACGCTGCCTACAGCAATCTACGTGAAGCAATCGAGCATATGTATATGGTCGGAGAAGGATTATCTGGTGCGATCGTCGATCAGTACCCAGATAAATTCAAAAATACGAAAGTCGATACACCAGCAGCCGATCTTCGTGCCGGGCTCAACCGGAACTTCTCAGAGCACGCAGCGCTTGCGGTGCTCGCGATGCAAAAAGGAATTGACGGTGCAAAGGACTTTGACGCGGCAGCCGGTGCCTTGAGTCAAAATACAGATGATTTGTCGGCTTCAATCGGTTCCGTTTACGGCAGTGAAGCAGCACAACAATTCAAGAAAATCTGGTCGAGCCATATCGGCTACTTCGTCGACTACGTCAAAGCAACAGGTGCAAAAGACGATCAAACACGCGACATGGCTGTAAAAGAACTCGATGAGTACCGTGTCGAACAAGCAGCATTCCTCGATGCTGCAACGGAAGGACGCTTGAAAGCAAAAGATTTGGAAGAAGGACTAAAGGTCCACATCGACCAACTCTTACTCGCCTTCAATAGCTACAATGAAAAAGATTACGACAAAGCGTACCCCGCGATTCGCGAAGCGTACGCGCATATGTACGGCGTAGGGGAAGGAACAGCGACAGCAATCGTCGATCAGTTCCCAGATAAATTCAAAGGTGCACCATCTGGTATGCCGAACACAGGTCTCGGTGGTATGCAAGAAGCTTCATCGACGACAGGTATCGTCTGGTCATTGCTTGGTATCGCAGCAGCATCGATCCTTGGATTCTTTGCACTCCGTCGTCGCCCGCAACAATAAAGGACGACCCGCTGGAAACAGCGGGTTTTCTTATACACATCAAGCAGAAAGGAGGTAAACGACATGCGTATCATCCGATTTGCACTTCTATTCCTCATTTGTCTGCTTCCCATCTCCGTTGAAGCACACACGAGTTTAAAAAGCTCCAATCCGGCAGAAGGAGCGGTGTTATCAGAGCCCGTCGATCGAATCCGCTTGACGTTTAGTGAGGCTGTTGAAAAAACAAGCACCTTACGTGTAGTAGACGCGAATGGCGTCGAACAGTCTCTCGCAAAACCGCTCATCATCGGAAATGAACTGAGTGCTGTCGTCTCAGAGCCTTTAACGGAAGGAAAATACACGATCAAGTGGGCATCGATTTCAGATGATGGTCATCCTGTTAAAGGAACGATTCGTTTTACGGTACTAGGTGCGGCAAAAGCTGAAACAAGCACCGTAGAAAAGGCTGAGCCGATGGAAACAAAAGCAGCAGTCGTTCCTGAAGCGGAGCCAGTTTCAAAAGGACTCGTTCCGACACTGCTCCCATGGATCGTCGGAGGACTGTTAATCAGTATCGTCATCCTTCTTTTGTTACGTCGTCGCACGACATGAGTGCGTTTCTAGGAGAACTACTCGTCTACATGGGTGGAGCGCTTTGGATGGGCTATTTGGTATTATGCTTCATCCCAAGGAAACGGAAACCGCCATTAATGGACGGTACGTCTTGGGCGGTAGCAGGACTCGGGATGCTCGTTCTTGGAACGAGCATCCCGGTCTTTGGTGCCGTTCGTTTTCTACTTTCGACGCAAACGATGACAGAGGCTCTACGAACGGGGTTACTTTTGCATATCGGTCAAATGTTTCTTGTCATTTACTTCTCTGCTTTACTCCTATTGATTGTATTCGCATGGCAAAAGCAACGGTCCATCCTGCTCGCACTCTTGACGATCCCGTTATGGATTGGTATCGCAGGAACGAGTCATGCGGCGGTCAAATACGGTGCGCTCGGGTGGACGCTTCAGTGTAGTCACTTCTTATGTGTGACAGCTTGGATCGGTGTCGTGTTTTGGGTAGCTGTTGGTGCCCGTTCGACCGCTCATTGGTCCGCCTTTTTAAACTGGTTCAGTCCGTTTGCCCGGATTGCTTTTACCGGTGTCATCCTGTCGGGTCTGCTACTGATGCAACTGGCGATTCCACTTGAACGTTATACGAATCTCTGGGGTGTGCCATACGGTCAAGCGTTGTTGCTGAAGCACCTCTTGCTGCTACCACTTTTGTTCTACGCATTCTGTAATGGAACGCTCGTAAGGCGTCGGTTACGTTTCGACTCGACATACGATCCACGTCCGTTACTCCGGATGGAGAGTATTATTTTAATACTTCTGTTCATGGCAAGTGCATCACTCAGTCGTTTGGAACAACCGACGTTAGGTCAACTACCGGTCAGTGGTCCAGCAGGGGACGGGTGGGTCTTGATGATTGGGATCGCCACCTTACCACTGCTCTTACTCGGATTCAGACGACATGCATTGGGTGTCTTGCTGAGCCTTCTTAGTGTCAGTCTGATCTACCTTGGACTACTTGCGACAGGGTGAACACGAAAAAACAAGGTAGCGGAACTATCTGCTACCTTGTTTGACGTGGTCTTATTTCGTTGAAACAGCGCAATTCGTTGCTTTCGCAAGAATCTTCGAATAGGCCCGGGCGCCCTTGATATTCAAATGGACACCATCTGCTTCGAAGTAAGATGGATGTTTGACAGCAATAGCATGCCAGTCGATCAGTTCGACCCGTTTCCGTTTTGATGCCTCTCGTAACATCTGATTGACTTCTGCTTCCCACGGGCGTGGCACCCGTGCTGTCACGAGATAGATGTGATCTGCATTTGCAAATTGGTCGAGTAAGCTATTCAACTGATCTTTGCGGAAGCTGCCGTTCGTTCCAAGATGGAGGATGACTTGGCGTCCATGTTGATTGTACGACGCATACTGTTCACTTAGCGGAATCGCTTCTCGTAGTTGCCGTCCGAGTTTCGCATCAATCGTCAGTTGTTTGAGTGTACTGCCGAGATAATCTTCGACACCGAGCAGGACGGAGTCACCAATCGCAAGCGTCGGTCGACAAATTTTTCGTTGATCAGGTTTTGCTTTCGGTGTCGTCGGTTTGAGGACCGGTTTCGGTTTTTCTTTTGGCGCCGCTATCTTATGGAAGGCGGGTTCTGGCTTCGGTGTATCGGAAACAGCAAGAATCGATAAGTTACCAATGAAGCTGACGATAAGGATTGTCAACACGGCAACACTCGCCCACTGTATCGTTGAGAACTGACGTAACTGTTGCGGATGTAGCGATAAACGCTTCAAGTAACCAGACAGTCCGAGTTGACGAATCGGACGCTCGATGAAGCGATACGACGCTTCTGTTAACGCAACAAGAATAACTATGATCAATATAGTCCGTAGTACCGAGAATGTTCCAATTTGCTCGACCGGTGTCAGCAACGTGATGACGGGAAAATGCCATAGATATAAGCCGTACGACCGTTTGCCGATCGCAATAAGTGATGGATGCGCAAACCAACGACTCCAAATCGACGCCGGGTGGGCGATCGTAGCAATCAATAGGGCGGCAAGGAGCGAAACGATGAAAAAGCCACCGCGGTATAAAAAGCTTCCGAACTCACTCGTGACAACCATCAGTAAAAGTAAGAGTGGCAACGTGACAGCACCTGTTTGATTCAACAATCGAACACCACGTTTTGGGATATCAATCTTAAAGCGGGTCGGTTGCCACGCGAACGCGAGCAAGCTCCCGATCAATAAGGCGAATAATCGTGTATCGGTACCGTAGTAGAAACGACTCGGATCCTCACCCGGTGTGAATTGAATCGCCATCGCGAGCACGGATGCGCCGATCGCGACACCAATCAATTGAAGGAACAGGCGACGATTTTTCATGCCGAACCAAAGTAGGATCGGGAATAGCAGGTAGAACTGTTCTTCGATCGCGAGCGACCAAAGGTTTTGGATCGGTGACGGTTTCCCGAACGACTCGAAATACGAGACGTCATGGAAGATATACCACCAGTTTGTTCCGTAAATAAGCGCAAAGGCACTATCTTGACGAACTGTATGCAATAGCTCGCGTTCAAAGACGGTTACATATCCGAGAACGAGTAACAGCATGACGAATAGAGCTGGGAACAAACGACGGAAACGATGAATCCAAAACCGTTTCAAATCGAGGCGCCCGGTCGTTTGCCACTCGCGTAACAAAAGACCAGTAATCAGGTAACCGGATAGGACGAAAAAGAGATCAACACCGAGGAAACCACCAGAGAAGAATGAAACAGATAAGTGGTAGAGAATGACAGACAGGACAGCGAAAGCGCGTAAGCCGTCAAGCCCTGGCATATATGTAATCGAACGAGACGAGGATTTCATAAGACACGAACAACTCCTTTAAAACGACAACTAATTTCTAACAGTCTTTAGTGTATCGAATTCCAATTTCAAAGAAGTGTCTAAGAAGTAACAACCTAACCCAAAAAAGCACCCGACGAGAGCATCGGATGCTGACTTACGAATGACGCGGAAAACGACACGTGACGGAAAAGCGGTTGTCTGTTGAAGTGAGCTGGACACTTCCGTGATGGCGCGCCATGATTTGTTGAACAATCGACAGACCAATATCGGAACCGCCGGAAGAACGCGATGCGTCAGACGTTCCGAACGGCGTCAGTCACGCGTTTAGTTCCTCTAGCGTATAGATCGTTTCAATCGCATTCGAGCAAATCAGTTGGATGCCTTGTGCTCCTTCTTTGATTGAAATCCGAAGATCACCGATTCCGTGAAGTGTTTCTTTTAAAAAAATCAAACATGAAACCCTATTTTCCGTTGAGTATAGCATGTAGTATGCACGTCGTCCCTTTCGAAAACAGGAGGAGAATTCTTAACTGAATCTTAAACAGATCAATGCCTGATTTTCGGCGACATCGTAACCGGACAAGCCGTTATACTAAAGGCAAAGGAGGAGAAAGCGATGGAACATCACACGTATTACGAAGCACTCGTTCGACGAGACGTGACGTACGAAGGAACGTTTTTCGTCGGGGTCAAGACGACCGGTATTTTTTGCCGCCCGACATGTCCGGCACGAAAACCGAAAGCGGAGAACTGCGAGTTTTTCGAGACGGCGCAAGAGGCATTGCTTGCCTCTTATCGACCGTGTCGGCGGTGTCATCCGCTCGCTTATCCAGGCGATCACGGTACGATTCAACGTTTGATCGAAGCAGTCGAGGCAGAACCAGATAAACGGTTCAAAGAAGCTGATTTCCGAGCACTTGGTTTGGACGAATCAACAGCACGGCGCCAGTTCAAGAAACGGTTCGGGATGACGTTCGTTGCCTATGCTCGGGCACGGCGGATGGGGTTAGCGATGAAAGAGATTCGGACTGGGAAGCCGGTCATCGAAGGGCAGTTAGCAGGAGGCTATGAATCAAGCAGTGGTTTTCGTGAAGCGTCAGCACGGATGCTCGGGGAAGCACCGTCTCGTTTTGACGGACAGGTCTTGCGCGCGAAATGGCTCGATACACCGCTCGGTTCGATGCTTGCGATTGCGGATGAACAACACTTACATCTCCTTGAATTCGTCGATCGACGGGGACTTGAGCGAGAAATTGAACAATTGCGTCAAAAAGCGCGTGCTGTCATCGTGCCTGGGGAGTCACTCGTCTTTAAACAGATTGAAGGGGAGCTCCGTCGTTACTTCAAAGGAGAACCGTTCTTGTTTCAGACGCCACTGATGCGGTACGGAACGCCCTTTCAACGCCGCGTCTGGGAAGAACTTGAACGGATTCCGAGTGGCGAGACGATCTCGTATCAGGAACTGGCCATCCGAATTGGTCAACCAACCGCCGTCCGCGCTGTCGCACGAGCAAACGGAGCAAATCAACTAGCAATCATCATTCCATGTCATCGGGTCATTCGAACGAATGGAGATTTAGGTGGATACGCCGGGGGACTTGCACGCAAGGAAACATTGCTCAAACTGGAGCGTACACGGAAGGGACTAGATATAGGATGAGTTTGATTAAAGATGTGTTTTCACCGAGTTGGCTCGATGAATTAGAAGAAGCGGTCGATGTACCAGACTTTCGCAGACGAGTCGAACGGGAGGACTGGGACGAGCTTGCGTTTAAACAACGCGTCCGTCGTGTTACGGAGACGCTAGAATCCGTCCTGCCACCGTTTCCGGACTCGGTGCCGGAGCTAGAGCGGCTCGCACCGCAGTTTACCGGACTACCGGGAATTGTTTTTCCCGAGTATGTCGAGCGGACAGCAACACTCGTTGACTGGAAGCTTGCGTTAGAGACACTCGCTAAATTGACACCGTATTCGACGTCTGAGTTCGCTGTCCGGCGTTTTCTACTCGCTGATCAAGAGCGTTATCTCGAGCAAGCACTCATGTGGGCAACATCAGACGATGAACATGTTCGGCGCTTAGCGTCGGAAGGGACACGACCGCGTCTGCCATGGGGACAAGCGATTCCGAGTCTGATTGCTGATCCGCGACCGGCATTACCAATTCTTGACGCCTTACTACAGGATCCGTCACTCTACGTCCGAAAAAGTGTCGCCAATCACTTGAACGATATTTCAAAGACACATCCGGAATATCTGATTGAGCGGATCGAACGTCACTTAGGAACAGATCCGAACACGGACTGGATTTTGCGCCACGCCTCCCGGACGTTACTCAAACGCGGAAATCCAGAAGTCTTACAATTGTTCGGTCACGTTACGCAAGGTGAGGTCGAGATTACAAATTTAGTCGTCTCGCCGGTTACGATTGGCAAAGAGCTCGACTTCTCGTTCACCGTGACGAGTTCTGTTCCACAACGTTTACGCTTGGAGTACGCGATCGATTACGTCAAACAACGCAGAACGAGTCGGAAGGTGTTTCAACTGCGGGAGCGGGAAGTTAAAGGTGTCTTACAAGTCGAAAGACGCCAATCGTTTCGGAACATGACGACGCGTGTCCATTATCCTGGTACACACACATTGACGATTTTGATTAACGGAGAGGCTTACGCGACAGCAACGTTTGAGGTCGAGGAGGAGAGCTGAATGCAAGGACGGCATCCGGATTTTAAAACGTCACGATTATTTGTCGAAGCAACGGATGAAGAATCGGGTTGTAAGTGGACGCTACATGCGATACGTGAGAAAAAGGTCGTCGGAACGATTATCTTCACTTGGAATGCATCCACCGGAACCTTACGTTACACGACGACTGATGAGGACGATCAGCACGGGTACATCACGGAAGCACTGACATCGATTTTGTCTTATCTCGCACGGACGTTATTACTGAAGCGTGTCTATAGTGAAGCGGGCAGTGAAACGGTCTGGCGTCGGAATGGATTTCAGTTGCAGGCGAATCGATATGCACGCGAACTTCATCATTAAAGCCCCGTCTGCTGAGCAGAACGGGGCTTATTTGTGATTAGACCGTTGTTTTCGACCAGTTGAAATGTTCGCAAATCGCTTCAGCGCTTTCACGCGCACTTAACTGTTCCGTATCAAGGAAGAGATAATTGACGTCCGGTAGTTCGCCTGGCAGCGAGCGTGTCCGGTATCTGTCCGCCGTCTCGCGTAAGTCTTGTTCAGAAGCGGCGAGGTCACGCTTCGTTACTTTGTGCGTCAATCGGTTTTCGGTCGTGTTCCGGTGCAGACGGGTTGCGACCGGCGCATCCAGTTCAACGATATAGACGTCAGCACCTGCTTGTTCGAACAACTCAACCGTTTCTTCGATGAACTCGAGACCACCACCTTCGACGCCGAATAGACAGACGAATGTAAACAAGACACCTTCAAGCGAACTGTTCGCCATTTCCTTGAACATCTCGCGCCGAATCGTATCTTTTAAGCGGTGATGGGCGGGTTCAGAGAAATCAAAATAAGGCAATAACAAGTCGATCGTCTGGTGGTTATGGAAGACTTTCATCTCCGTCAACCGTTCGATTTCCTGACCAATCGTCATCTTTCCGACTGCTTGGGGACCAAGTAACAAGACAAATTTCATGGACGAACCTCATTTCCTTTTTCTGCTAAGAATAGCACATTCCGATGAGTGACATCACTAGAACGTTTGTTCGTGATTTGGTATAATTCAGGTATGAAGTCCCGTCGTGTCCTTGTCTGAAGGAGGACAACTATGCAAGAGCAATGGAAGGCCGTCATCGGCTATGTAGGTATATATGAAGTCTCGTCACTTGGTCGCGTAAGGTCGCTTGATCGGACAATCGTGACGTGTCGCGGCGTCCGACAACGCCGAAAAGGTGTCTTGCTCCGACCGCGGCTCAATCGGGAAGGATATCGGAAAGTCACGCTCTATCAACGGGGGCGAGGAGAACGAGTGCAGGTCGGTCTACTCGTTGCGCAAGCTTTTCTGACGGTTGACGTCACGGAAGCGCGACTCGTCCGACGCAACGGTAAACGAGCTGACGATCAGTTATCGAACTTGGACGTGTTGCCTTCATTTGATCAGCAGTATACCGAACTACTTGGTGAGTTTGATCTCTTATTAGAACAACATGTGACACTGTCATCATTCCAGATTCGAGCGATTCGCGCCCAATATGAAAAAGGGAAGACGATTCGTCAACTGGCGGAGCAGTATCAGGTGACGGAGAACCGGATTCGCAATATCATCGATAAAAAGGAAGCACGTTATATCGGCTGAGAACAGAGGAAAAGAGCGCTTGCCAGGAATGGCAGGCGCTCTTTTTGTTAAGACGATGATTCGCTCGAGCGAACGGTCTGTTGCAACGAACTGATCCGTGACTCGAGTACCGCGCTATGTGTCTTCAATTCCGTTTGCTGAATGACGTGGTGTTGCATTTGATCCCCGAGTACTTGGCTATAGGACGAGAGCTCTGACATCAACTTTTGGACAGATTGTAGATGCTGTTGCATATTCGACTGGACTTCTGCGACGATTTGACGTTGGTGTTCAACGGTCCACAGTGTCGTCTCGATCGTCGTCGCTTCAGTCAGCATCTGTTGCAAGTGCTCTGTTGCCGTCTCGAGCTGTTGTGACGTCGAGAGAAACCGTTCCGTCATCTGCGAGAGCGCTTGTTCGACTTGAGTGAGCCCTGCCGTCCACGTCTGATTGACCTGACGGATATGGTCCGTACTCGTCCGGATATCAATTGCTAGTTTTTCGACTTCCTTGGCCACGACCGTGAAGCCACGACCGGCTTCGCCAGCACGAGTTGCCTCGATCAGCGCATTCAGCGATAGGCGGCGCGTCTCTTCAGCGACACGCTGGATGTGGGAAATCGAGGTCTCCATCTGTTGCTGCAGATGTGAGGTCTGTTGCAAGATTTGCTCTGTCGTCGCGGATTGTTCCTTCAGCAAGTGGCTTTCTTGTTGTAATGTCCCAAGTGTCGCGTGATTCGTCTGAACAGTCTGTTGAAAACGAGTTACGGCACGTTGGCTGTTCAGAAGTGTCGTTTGCATTTCGCTTAACGCATCGTGTCCTTGGGCAGTCAAACGTGTGGAGGCGATGATCGTCTGATTCATCTGCGTCGATTGCGTAAGTAAGGAACCGGCGACTTCATCGACGGCATGCACCGACTGATCCATCGCGGATAAGTGCGATGAAAAGTGGGGCTGGACGGATTCAAGTTCCTGACTGGCTTGTTGCATCTCGACCGTCAAATCCCCAATCTGTTGCATCAATTGATTGTATTGAAACGTCAGCTGTTGTAACTCAAAGGTCGTCGTCTTAAGCGTTAACGGACGATACGATCGCTTCGCATGGGCTTCTTCAATCTGTAGGGCGAGTTTCGATAACGGTGCCAGTTGTCGTTGAATTCGCCAGCGGATCAAGAGGCTGATGCTGACAAGTGTGACCACGCTCACCCAGATGAGTGTCCAAGCTAAATCTCGAGCAGGAGCGATTAATTTATCGCGATCGGTCGTCAGCAAGATGACGTCATCGAGTTCCGGAATCGTCATCGCGACAAGAAACTGGTCTTGATTTGAAAAGGCATATGTACGAGCTGTTTTTAAATGCTGTAGTAGTTGTTTCCGTTTTGCTGGGTCGAGTGTCAACGGTCGGAACGCCTCACTCGCGTTCAGGCTTTGAAAGCGAGTTGTGTAGTCATCACGTGATAAGTCGGTTCGCTGTTGCTGTTGCAATCGTTTAATGGCACGCGTACGGTCTGTTGCATCATTCGGATATGCGAGAAACGTTGCCCGGACGTTCGCATCAAACATCGTTAATTCACGCATCAGCCGTTCCTCAGTCGCTGCGACGGATTGTTGGTACGACGCGTAAACGCTTAGACCACTGATCACGATCAGTCCGATAGCGACGATCGGAATCAACCATCCATTTAATTGTTGTGCCAGTAATCGTTTTTTCTTTGGCATAAAATATCTCCTCCCGTATTCCTATCGGGAGGAGATAGCTCAACATGTATGAAGGCGTTGTACGACTTGTGTAAAGGTCTTGTGAATCTAGTTCACGTAAATCGGAAGGACAGTCGCAAGATGTGTCATAAGTGCTTGTGTCTCTTCTTTTGGTTCAGACGTCACATAAATGATCAACGCAGCAGCAACGATGACAAAGATGGCAATGACAAGAATGATGAAGAACGGCATCTTACTTTTTCGTTTTTCGGCTTGACGGTCCATGAAAGATTCCCCCTTAATAATGTATACGATAGATATATTTAAGGGATTCCCTGTTCATTACTTTAAAAACACAACAACTGTCCGGTAATGAAAAAAATACTGTCTTGTCTGACGAGAGCATTGGACAGGGCAGTATATTACGTTCAACTAAGGAGAGACCAGACATCATATCGCTCAAAATCAGCCAAAATATTTGGTGCGATCAACTGACGGATCATTTCTTCGTCCGCCCAGAGATAAGCGTCGTGTTCTGCGGATAACTGAACGCTCGTCTGGTTCGTCGAGCAGACGTACATCAACAAAATGATTTGCCGATCGGGATGCGTTAGGAAGCTCGAGGCATAGAGTAGACGCTCCGGCGTAACCGTCAACTGTGTCTCTTCTTTCATCTCGCGAACGAGACTGTCGAGCGGCAGTTCACCGAAGTCGATCTTTCCACCTGGACACTCCCATGTTCCGCCGCCGAAGTCAGCGACAGCCCGGCGGACGATCAGGAGACGTTGCTCATGAATGATGATGCCTTTGACAGCAGGGACGATCGCCGTCATCTGACGGGACTCCGCGATAACACGACGGGATCGGTTCCTTCTGTTTCGATCAAGTACTGATCGCATAGATAGATCCCGCTTGCGTCGGCAAGTCCGAAGGCACGGCTCGTGCTTTCTTCCGTAAAGGATTGCACGAGGTGGGCGGCTTCGCCCCACGTCTCGTAATGCACACAGACGACTGCGTCTTTCAGTAGGGCAAGACCAGGCAAGCGAAGACGTCGATTGTCGCGTTGGTCGATCTCCGGAATCACACAACGTTCGGGTGCAACGAGGGCACCGGCAGAAAAGCTGGCGACCGGAACACCGTTTACGAAACGCGACTGGATGATGTCACCAATCGGTGTCGCGACCAAGTATTGCTGATACAATTCGGTCTCGCCACCGGAGATGATGATTCCTTGACATTGCTGTAGTTGCGCGAGCTGTTCATCCGTTGGCGCGTCAGACAGTGGTAGATGGACGAAGGACGAAATACCCTCTTCCTGCAACGCTTCCGTATAAATCGAGGCGTAGGTCACCCAGTCCTTACCAGTACGTGGGACATACAGGATCGCGACCGGACCACCATTCGTTAATGCAGCAAACCGTTTTTGCAAATTCGGTGTAAATGGAGGACCGCCTCCGAATAAGAATAAATGAGTACGCATGAAGTCATCCCTCCAACCATGTATTAGAAAAAGTATAGCAGAAATCAATCAATTGGAAATATGCTGGTAGAATGATTGTCTGCGGAACCACGTGTGATGTTGTTTCCGTTCTTGAAAGAGAACGAATAGCACGAAGGCGATGACGAGTCCGCGTCCGATCCATGGTAAGACGAGAAGACCGTAGTTCATCGCAGCGAACAGCTGGAGCAAGAAGCGGCGCTTACTCGGATCCCGCAGATACGTGAGCAGTGGGAGTTGATGGTGCGTCTGCTTGAATAGTCGCAGATGAAGCAGCGGTCGCTTTCGATGAGAGGATTTTGGTAAGGACCCGTTCAATTCAAGGACGGTCGCGGATAAACTCGACTGTCGTTTCATCGACAACAGGATATCCTCCGTTAATCCGTCCTCACGCCGTGACCAGTGCCGGACATGAAGAGATCCGAACAGCAATATACATAGTGCGACAACGAAGAGGACTGGATGCGGTTGAAGCCACAGCAGAAGCAACAAGGTGATGCGTCCTGTTGCAAGGACGAGATGACCGCTCCATTTCCGCAAAAACCGTTGCCCGGATAACCGGTATGTCCAGAAGCTAAAAAACGGTTGGAGTAAAGAAAGTGCGAGACTAGTCAGCAGTACGGTGATGCCAGATTGGTCAAACCGGATACTATGTAATGGAAAACAAAGTAGATGTAAGCCGGCAGTTAATAGAAAAATCCGCACGAAATGGTACCGAACAGAATATCGCTTCATCCGGACAATTACTCCAGGAACCGGTTTGAAAAAGAGACGATCCGCCGGTTCGAACCAAGCATAAAAGGCGGGCAGGAACCCGTACAGCATCCATCCGAGTAAAATCCAAGCGACCGGAACGGTTTGGACCCAGTCCGCTTGACCATTTAAGATCTGAATCGTCTCATAGATGATGAATAGAACGACTGGAACGACAAGATACAGCAAGATCGTCCAGTCGAAGATTTCCCGAAAGAAGCGACGTTGTTCAGCGTGCCGTCGACGGATCCGTTGCTTCAGAAAGGTTTCAATCATGCTCGAGTACCATCGCTTCCATGATGTCGAATAAGCGAGCGCCTGGCTGACCGGAGGCTTCACCAATTTGAGCGAGTGTTCCTTGATGTTTGATGCGCCCCTGATCAATCCAGACGAAGTCGTCACACAGGCGTTCCGCTGAATCAAGGACATGGGTGACGAGCAGAATCGCCACGCCACGCGTTCGTTCTGCTTCAAGTAAATGCAACAAGCGAATCGTCGCGACCGCGTCAAGACCAACGAACGGTTCATCGATGATCAGGCAGTCTGCGCGTTGCATCAAGGCACAGACGAGCATCACCTTCTGTTTCATTCCTTTAGAGAAAGAGGATACGTAGTCACCTGTGACAGCATGCAGTTCGAATGTCTTTAAAAGTCGTTCCGTGTAAGCGTGATCTGTCTCGTGAAGTGAGGCGACCAGCTCAAGGTGCTCGGCGAGCGTCAAATATTCATAATAGGTCGGCTGTTCCGGAATATAGGCAAGGGAGACC
Organism: Exiguobacterium sp. RIT341; assembly: GCF_000632205.1. Taxonomy (NCBI): domain Bacteria; kingdom Bacillati; phylum Bacillota; class Bacilli; order Caryophanales; genus Exiguobacterium; species Exiguobacterium sp. RIT341. The sequence continues at coordinate 123,421 of NZ_JFYW01000009.1, read as the reverse complement.
GGTAAATCGATTTCTCCTTCGACCCAAGGCAACGTACCGAACATCGCTTGAATCGTTGTACTTTTTCCTGCACCGTTCGTACCGATCAAACCGGTGATGGATCCAGGCTGTAAAGAAAACGCAATCTCTTGTAAGACGGGTTGACCGACGTCATAACCGGCTTGGTGAATGGATACATGCATGTGAAACATCTCCTTTCAATACATCTACTGATAGAAGGAGAAAAATGTTTCACAGCAACAGAAATCAGCAGAACCGTAGTAAAAAATGTAACAGGTTAATAATATCAAATGGGCTATAATGGAAATATCAATTTTAGAGGATGATCACGATGCAAACAGTCGAACGAATTTATTTCCGAGAGTCCGGCATGGGAAGAGGACAGACGTTTTGGTGGCACCGTGCAACTCGAACGGTTCGTGCGGAAGATGAGGAAGAAGTATTAGCACCATGGATTCCGCATGGATTAATTTTACCTGACGAAATGGATCCGTTACTTATAAAACTGACGGAAGAGGATATCTATTTGATCGACATGTGGTCAGATTTGTTCGATGCCGAGAAATGGCGGGAATACTCGGATCCTGAAAGTCTTACGATTATGGACGGAACGGATTGGGAAATTCATGTGACGACAGAACACGGTACAGAAAAAGTGTCACGTTCAAATGTGTTTCCACCAGGGTGGGAGATGATTCGGGAACTCTTATACGGTTACTATGATGCCGGGAGTAACCGAGAAGATGAAGAAGGAGAGGGTGAACAATGAAACGAGCACTATTGTACTTGATTCCGTTTGCTTGGCTTGGACCTTACCTCGACTGGAAAGAGGGTTCGATACTAGGGTATGCCTTATTTTTATTTGGACTTGGTGTTCTGTCGTATTCACTTGCGCGGAGTGGGAAACCGAAATACATCGTCATCGGCAACATGGCTTCGTTTGTAATTTCGTACGCGATTGCACTCAGTGTAGGGGAAGGATACGGCGAAGGATACTTCAATCCATTGACAGCCAGTCAACTGGTTCTTGGAGTCAGCGCCTTGAATCTGGTCGTGCAAATACCGATTATGATGAATGCGATTCAAAACAAAGTGATGAAAAAGGAGTTAGGTGAAGAAGGCAGATAGTATTTAATCACTCTAAGTAGAAAAAACGCTACGCAACGAGTGCGTAGCGATCAGATTACACGAGTCCTAAGATCTCGACTTCGACCAATGCACCTTTTGGTAGTTCCCTCACAGCGATACAAGAACGTGCTGGGAAGTGATCATGTGGTGCGAAGTAATCGGAGTAGATCGTATTAAAAGAAGCGAAGTGTTCCATGCTTGTTAAGTAGCATGTCGTCTTGACGACGCGGTCAGGTGTCAGTCCTGCTTCTTTCAGGATGGCATCGACGTTTCGCATGACTTGTTCCGTCTGCTCCGTGATTCCGCCTGGTACAAGTTCACCTGTTGCCGGATCAATCGGGATTTGACCGGAAGCATAGAGTGTTCCGTTTGCGATAAAGCCTTGCGAATAAGGACCGATCGCAGCAGGGGCGTTTGTTGTGTCGATCTGTTTGAATGTAGACATGAAAAGAACCTCCTCTTATAAAATACATATGTACGACACCGAGTGATTCGACTCGGATATCCCTCAACCCTTCAAAGGAGTGAATTGATATGCCACTTTATCATAAATTAGTTCGAGACGCGATTCCAAACATCATCGACCAAAACGGAAAAAAAGCGACGTTCCGAACGCTGAACGAAAATGAATTCCTAGTGGAAGCGAAAAAGAAATTGCATGAAGAACTGGCTGAATACGAGGAAGCAACGACGGAAGCAGACGCTGTCGAGGAGTTAGCTGATTTACTGGAGCTCATCCAAGCGTTAGCGAAGACACATGGCGTGACAGTCGAGGAACTGGAAGCCGTCCGAACGAAGAAACAGCAACAACGCGGCGGATTTGAAGAACGCCTCTACCTGATCGAGGTCGAAGATTGATCCCGGAAGCGAAGCTGACGACGCATCACTTATATGACTCACTGGTCGAGGCAATTGATCAGGCGGAGGAAGTCTATATCGTCGCAGCGTTTGCCCAGAAGTCAGGCGTCGCCTTACTCGTCCCGGCATTTCGTCGCGCCTTGCAACGAGGAGCCGAGATTCGGCTGTTGATTGGCGATTATCTACATATCACCGATCCAGAAGCATTGGCGCAGTTGCTTGCGCTGGATGGGTTGTCAGTTCGCTTTTATCGGTCAGGCGGACGCTCGTTCCATCCGAAAGCGTATCTGTTTCGAAACGCAGAGACTGGCTTATCAATCGTCGGTTCGTCGAACATCTCGAACAGTGCACTTCGGTCTGGAATCGAATGGAACGTCCATCTACCACAAGCTGTCGCTCCACAGATCCTTGATGATGCGATTGATGCCTTCATGGATCTTTACCTCAGCGAATCGGCAGAAGAACTGAATCCGGTTGTCTTAGATGCTTATCGTCAAGAGTACGCGGCACGTCAATATGTCGCGGAACCAGAAGTCGAGTATGACGAAGGAACAGTCGTCGTTGCATCAGAAATCCTGCCACACCGGGTGCAGGAAGAAGCGCTGCACGCGTTACGGGAAACGATGGAAGAAGGACGGACACGTGCATTGGCAGTGCTTGCGACTGGATTAGGGAAGACCTATCTGAGTGCGTTCTTTGCGGGAGACTTTACACGAGTCCTATTCCTGGCACATCAAAAAGAACTATTAGTGCAAGCAGAGCGTTCGTTTCAAAAAGTCAATCCGGCTTGGCAGACCGGCTTTTATATCGGTAGTGATCGGACCGTCACGGAGACGACAGAGATCGTCTTCGCTTCCGTCCAGACGTTGGCGCAAAAGCGTCACTTGGACCGTTTTGCAACGAACCAGTTTGATCTCATCATTGTTGACGAGTTCCATCACGCGGCAGCAACGAGTTATCGGAAAATCATTGATCATTTCACGCCTCGTTTCTTGCTTGGTCTGACGGCAACACCAGACCGGATGGACGGAGCGGATGTCTATGCGATCTGTCACCATAACGTTGCTTTCCAGATGCACTTCACAGCAGCGATTGCTGAAGGGTTTTTGACACCGTTTCATTATTACGGTATTCATGACACGATCGATTATTCCCAGATTCGACGAATCGGTCGGACCTATGATGCGACGCAACTCGAGCATCGACAACTTGATCGTGAGGTCGCAGATAATATCTATCATTCATGGGGAAAACATCGTCAAACGAAAACGATCGGCTTTTGTTCGTCGATCAAGCAAGCGGAATATCTGGCGCAAGTATTCCGGGATAAAGGAACGACGGCGTTTGCACTGACAGGGCAGACGACGAATCGCGCGCAATATATGCAAGCATTCGAGCAGGGCGAGATTGACGTCCTTTTTACCGTCGATTTGTTTAACGAAGGTGTTGATATTCCGAAAGTCGATACACTCCTGTTCTGTCGTCCAACTGAGTCTGTCGCCATCTATACGCAACAAATCGGACGCGGCTTACGCTTGGCACAGCACAAATCGCACTGCGTCATCATTGACTTGATTGGGAACTATCGCAACGTCGAAACGAAGCTGAAGCTGCTCGGAACGATGAAAGAGTCGTTCAAGCGAGGAGAAATAGAACCGATTGCGCCACCGCCCGGCTGTGTAATTGAGTTCGATACGCGGGCACTGGAATTGATTCATCGACTCCGGCAACCGAGTCAGCGGAAGTTACGATTGATTGAACAATACGAGCAAATCAAATACGAACTTGGTCGTCGACCATCGTATGTTGAGATTGGAGAATATGCGGCAGTTCCACAAGGCTATAAACAGGAGTGGGGTTCTTACGTTGGGTTCTTGAAGGAGCATCAGGAGCTATCAGACGAAGAGGTCAAAGCGTACGACGCAAATCGTGAATTGATTGAACAAGTCGAAAAGACGATCATGAATCGGAGTTATAAGATGGTCGTCTTGCTAGCGATGCTTGAGCGGGGAGAAGAGCGTTGGATGGAGCCGATTACCGCAGAGGAAGTAGCACCGTTCTTTTATGAGTATTTGCATGCAGAGAAGTATCGAGAGTTGAAGGATGCGCAAACGGCGGAGTTAAAAGGACCGTTTGATTCTTCAAAAGTAGAATGGTTATTGAAGAAGATGCCGTTTCCAAAGATGGGGAAACCGTTTGAGTTTGATGGTGACGTGTTATCAATCGAAAACCAAACATCAGGACGGAAACTATTTAATGTCATAAATGACATAATTCACTTCCGACTGCATATATATTTTTCGAATTAATTAGATACTTTGTGAGCTGAATATAACAAGAAGCAAGGGAGAGAACGTGAATGGCGATGTATAAGTATTATGCAGTACTGACAAAAATAGAAGAAGGTGAGGGATTTGGTGATGAAGGTAATGATGGATACTATGTTTCTTTTCCAGATTTAGAAAATGTATTCACGGAAGGAGAGACATATAAACATGCACTATTCATGGCGAAAGATGCTCTAGAATTAATGTTAGAGAGTATGTTGACGCATGGGGAATCGTTTAATAAGCCATCTACATTACAGCAGTTAAATCTTAAGGATTCGAAAGAAGTTCATGTCGAATTGATTGAAGTGGATGTAGAACCGCGACCCGATTCAAAATTAGCGACACCAGACTCTTATTTATTGAAGTATGTGGATGCGAGAAATAAAGACGTTGAGATTGGCTTAGATAGTAAATTTTTGATGGAGTCTATTACTCGCGTACTGGATGCAGGAGGAACAATCATTTCTCTAGGTGATTATGATATGGATGAAGATGAAGTGTTTTATACAGGGCGGGTCGTAAAATGACATTAATATAAGATGAATAAAGATATGATTACTCGCTTCATAAATCAAATAAAAAATTCATCTAGGAAAAATAGTGAATTAATAATCTGTAATGAAGGTAGAAGAACGCTATTTTTAACGGAAATTCTATTATTGTGTAAGGAAATATAAAAAAGACTTTCCGTATTTTTTATCGGAAAGTTTTTTTATTTCTTTTAAGGTGTTACCTGCAATATTGAAGATGATATACTAGCATATTTCGCTAAATCTTTATTCAAAATAGTCGTCATCTCTATTTGATGCTCATTTGCTTTTTCTGTCGTCCACTTCTCTTCACTAGATATCGTTATAGTCTGCATAATCGCTAGTTTTAGACTCTGTTTAATTAGGTTTGGATAAGAGTCAATTTTACTGAGCGGAGATAAATTCGAGAATTTCGAGTTTCCGGAAATCGTTATTAACGCTAGGTTACCTAAGCTATGCAAATCACGGTCATCCCATTTCATTCCGTCAATCGGATGTTGTGGATAGAAGTGCTCGATGGAATTTCTGAACTGGAACTGCCAGTCATCATTTAATGGAAATACGAGTTGTTTGTTATTATATGAGTAGCCATCGCGAAAGATTAAATAATCTAGATAAGAAAAAACGATTCGTTCTATTTTAAACCCTGATTTCGTTTCATAATTAGATTCGCTGACTTTCTCACAGCAGTAATGCTCGAGTAATTCAATGAGATCCGTTGATTCATCATCTAGTAATTCAGAAAGGACTAGTGATATCCAGTGCATGGTTTTCGGAGAAGTGTAGGTGATACGCAAACAAGATTGAAGCATTCTTAATTTTTGATTCTGCTTTTCACGTTTCAGTGTTCTAACATACGCTGGTTTATCACTTTTTCTTTTTGTATCCCGGTACTTTTCTAACATTTGCAAAGACCACTTGCCTGTTTCTTTATAATCTTTGACGAATTCACGTTTTACAATGTATTTGTCATACAAGACACGACATTTCAACAAAGTGAACAAAAAGTGCTTGGCATTGTCAGGGCTTGTCCAAGACCATTTTAAAGTTTGGAGAAAGTGTTTGTCGTCTAGACTAGCGCTTGAGTGAGAATCTTTTAAGACAGCATTCACCTGTAGTAAGAAATCAGGAAAAGAGATGGTTGATTCGAACCGTTCATTTTCGTCTTCAAGTTCTTTGCTCTTCGTGTCTGGTGTTTTGCTGCTATCTAGAATAGCAAGTAACGATTTTTTAGATTGTGAGATGTTCTTTTCGTTATCGATTTGATCAACGATCGTATCAAAACTCTCAATTTTAGATTGAAGACTACTCCAATTATGGGTGAAGAGTATCCTTCTGTGATTTGGATTAAAATTCATTTGTACGTAAGAATTCATATTTGAACAAGTTTCCCAAATCATTGAGCCAATGTGCTTATCCTGATCGGTTTTAAGCACTTCGAGTAATTTTGCTTTTACGATTTCGTGAAGTTCTAATTGCTCGCCACGCGTATTCATAATCTCGAAGTAATGATTTAAATTAATATTTTTTGGAACTTGGACTCGAATCAAAAATACGGATTCTAGTTTTTTAGAAAATTTTTCTTTATTGATTGGATTCGTTTCGAAGTAATTTTGAATGATATGATAACCATTTAAAATTTCAGCCGAAGCTAATTCTTCTGGTAATGTGTGGACCTTACAATCACTAAGGTGAGCGAGTGTACGATTTGATGTATCACGCGCTTCGAAACGAAGGGCGTCTTTTGAAAAAGAAAACTTCAGATAGCGTTCGAGTAAATACAACGTCGTTAAACGTTGTTGACCGTCAATGACTTCGTAGACGTTATTGTCGGTCTGATTGACGATTAGATTTCCGAGGAAATATGTACGGTCTTCATCATTAAGAATGGCGCTATCAATATCCTCGATCAACTGGAGGATTTGAAGTTCGTTCCAAGCATAATTCCGTTGATAAATCGGAACTGAATAATTAGTATTTGCGAATACATTTGCTGCTGGTATGACTTTTAGATTATCGGTCATATTAGCACCATCCATTCAAGTGATAGAGTTTGTCATACACTGCTTGATAATTCTCTTTGTTATTTGAATTAACGATTGGTTGTTCTAGTAAATATAAATCTAATTCTGCCGGTGTATTCATTTCACTGATAATCGTGAAAATATCGAATCCCTCGTTGAGACGTTCATGCTTACCTTTTGCGTACTTGTTAGTCGTTTCTTGATAGACAGCATTCATGACTAATCGGAGAGAGTAACTCCAAGTATAAAAGTAATCGAGTACCGATTTATTCAAGCTTTCAATCCCAAAACGATCAGCAAAAAATAGCAATGAGCATTCAAACAATTGCATGATGTAAGTATCACCGGTTCCTTTACGTGGCATTTGGTTTTTGTGTTCTGCATAGGACTTAATGAGCTTCTGGATTTGTTCTAGTAGCTGTCCATAATGAAGGATGTAGTCGAAAAAACGCTTTCCGGCAACTAACGGTTGTGTCAGTTGGAACTGATTCAAAGAATTTGAAGCGAGCAGTTCATGATGACCATTTTTATTAAATTGTTCTATGAATAAATTACTAGCTTTATGGTATAACGCATAATTGTAGACGTGCGTGGCGTCGATTCCCTTGAAAGCATCAATTTTACTCGAGGAATAACCGAGACCATGTTTTCCTTTATACCATTGAGTTAACGGATATAAGTAGTTTTTAAATAGGTTACTCAAATCCTCTTGATTGACAGCCTCCCAGCGACTAATGACATTCACCTTTTGTGACTCATCTTCGGCTGTCATTTCGCGGAGATGATAAGATTTGAGGAGATCATGAGGGGCTAACGCTTTTCCTCGTGAATTTTGAGAATCAAAAAATTGAAAAGCTTCTTGTTCCTTATCTGTGACGATTTGAACAGTTGTGCATTTTTCTAAAAGATAATTTTTAAAGCGAGTTTGTTCATCAGGGTTTAACTCATTAGTTTTTCTAGAGAGAACGCTGTGATTCGTCAGTATTGCATTTGTAGATAGTTCGGAATACTCTTCTTGCAATAATGATTGATATGTATCACCTAGACAATAAAGTAATATCGAAAGTGTAGTGAGTCGTTGTTGACCGTCAACGATATTGTATGTATTGCTTTGATCTTTTTGAAGAATGACAGACCCAAGACGGTATTCCTCTAAATCATTTTGAAATGCTTTGTAAGTATCGATGAACAAAAGATTGGTTGAGCGTGCACTCCATTTATAAGGTCGTTGATACGAAGGAACACGGAGAGGAATGTTGAACAAATCACGTAATGGAAGTATTTCTAGCTCGTTTGTTAGTAAAGCCATTAAGAGTCTCCTTTATTTTTTCTTTTAATTATACCTATTTTTTACATATATACCGCTTTTTTATTATTTTATGTACGATAAAGATGAAGTATCAAAAAGTGAAGCGAAAATGATTTGAGGAGTGTATAGTATGAAAGCTAAACTTTATCTAATGGAAGGGCTACCGGGTTCAGGCAAAACAACAACAGCTGAAGCGTTGACTCGTCTACTACAAGAGCAACAAATCAATACGCGTCTTCATATCGAAGGAGACCTCAACCATCCTGCGGATTATGAGAGTGTCGCTTACTTAACGCTTAGTGAATGGGTAGAGTTTCAAAGTAAGTACGCTTCACTCGAGGTCTTACGATTTGCTGAGGTGTTCAATGATTATGTGCTTGTATCATATCGTCAGTGGCAGTCAAAACAGAATGTTGCTGAAGCTGCGCTTTCATTTTTGCAAGCACGTGATATCTATGAACTACCGTTCGAGTTACATCAATCACTGATACTAAAGAAATGGGAAGCGTTCGTTGCTCAAGCTTTGATAGCGAATACAACGTATATTTTTGAATGCTGCTTTTTACAAAATCCATTGACGATGGGGCTCATCAAATACGATCTACCGGAAGCGACGTTACAAGCGTACATTGAACGCATAGCGACAATCATTACGCCGCTACAACCTGTTCTTGTCTATGTTGATCAACAGGATGTAGAGAGAAGCTTCCGTAAAGCATTACAAGAGCGTCCGACAGAATGGGCAGATGGATTCGTATCGTATTACACCGAGCAAGCATTTGGTGTAAATCGCTCGCTGTCAGGAGTAAATGGGACGATTTCAATTTTACAGGCGCGCCAAGCACTGGAGCGTCAGTTGTTAAAAACGCTTCCCTTTAGAATAGAGGTATTTGGAAATGAAGACTTTTCAACAGATGTGAGACAAAAATGGTTAAAGCAGTTGATTCAGTCAACTGTGCGTTCGACTTCTTTAAGCGAGAGCTAATTAAAAGGCGATTCTAAGTCAAAGAATCGCCTCTTTATAGTGAGAATGTCTGATCAATAGTGTTTTTATCATGGTTCAATATCCAATGCTTATAATCATCGTAGAGATCACGGATAGCGTCAGGTGTTTCGCCGATCAGGTCACAGCCTCGGTCATCATAGATGTGAAACAGACTCTTTCGTCTCGGATTAAAGAAAAAGGTACGATGGATAAAAGAAGGGCGAGAAGTGACATCATGACTGCAAATATCACGGATCAAAGCTGGATAATGAATCTCTTGCCGTGTACAGGTCAAAGACAATGTGTATGTAGCATAGGGATGCTCTTCCACATATTGCGGTGTACGATCGCACCGCAGGCGATAGCGGAAAGAAGGGGACTTCAAGTACTTCACAAATCCACTATGCACGACCGGTTTCCAACCGCTTGTTCTTTTGTAGGGACTGACCTGCACGATCCATGTGATAAGATCAGATGGAGCATGAATGGCTTCGAATAAGGTTAGGGCTTTTCGATAGGCGGACTCTAGATAATTCGGATCATCTAGACCAACGTTTTTGAGCAATGTTGAATCGCCTAGCTCAAAGCGGATTCCGTTCGCATTGTGATAAAATAAGTTCGGATATAAGACGAGCTGGGGAAAGATCGTATACAGCTCTTGGTGATTCAATAGGAACCCCTCCCTTCAATGTATGATGCGCTACACTTGTTTCTTGAATGAATAATGATCCGGCTTCTAAAAGCCGGATCATCATTCATTAGCCCATACTCGTTTCATGATTAACCTGCCATTGTACGCCAAACGCATCTTCGACAATACCGTAGGCTTCACTCCAAAACGTCTTTTGAATCGGCATGATGATCTTGCCGCCTTCAGCGAGCCGCGCGAACGTTTCGTGCAATAGCTCCACATCGGCTAAGTGAAGGGCTAGCGTAATGTTTTGTCCGAACGTCACAGGGTTTTGTGGCATCGCGTCTGAGAACATGAGACGTGTGCCATGGACGATGAGCTGCGCATGTAAAATCAGTGTCTGGTGCTCCGGTGGATACGGTTGACCATCCGGTCCAGGACCTGGTCCGAACTCCATGATTTCCGGCATTTCTTCCTGAAACACCTCCGTGTAGAACGTCAATGCTTCACGGGTATTTCCATTAAAGACAAGATACGGATTAATCGGCATGGGAAAGCTCCTTTCAAAAGGAAGAATGTGTTTCTTTTAGTATACCAAACATTTGTTCGTATAAAAAGAGTGGGTTGCTGATTTATTTAGTATAAATGATAACGGTTTCAATTTATCTGATTTTTATAAAAAATAGGTTGCAAGTTCCAGAAAGACTTCGTATACTAAATTTATCGAAAGCGCTTTCGGTGAAATGGAGTGAGTAGTATGGGAACAATTTATGATTTAGCGAAGATGACCGGATTTTCGATCACAACGGTCTCGAAAGCCTTAAATAATTATTCAGATGTCAGTGAAAAGACGAAAGCGAAGATCGTCCAGGCAGCAGCTGAGATGGGATACTTGCCGAATGCACATGCTCAATCGCTCTCGACGAAACGTTCGTGGACGATTGGTGTCATGTTTTCAGAAGCACATGGTGTCGGCATGATGCATCCGTTCTTTAATGCGATCATTGAAAGCTTCCGGAAAGCAACAGAGCAACAAGGTTATGATCTGATTTTTGCATCACGAAATTTACGTAATCGGGACATGAGTTACTTGGAGCACTTTCGGCACCGAGCGGTTGATGGCATTGTCGTCATCTGTTCGGACCAGTTGGATCTGCACGTTCAAGAATTGATTCAAAGTACGATTCCGATCGTTGTCGTTGATATGTACAGTCCGGATTGTAGCGTCGTCTATTCCGACAATATTACGGGTGGGCGACTAGCCGTCGAGCATCTATATGAATTAGGTCATCGCCGGATTGCGCATATCGCTGGCGACACGACGACGGATGCTGGTGCAGCAAGGATCGAAGGTTATAAACAAGCAATGACCCAGTTCGGCCTATCGATTCCAGACGGCTATATTGCAAACGGTGGGTTGTTTTCCGGAGAAGAAGGAAAACGGGCGATGCAAGAGTTGCTGGTGCTACCGGATCGACCGACTGCTGTCTTTGCGGCAGGGGACCAAATGGCAATCGGCGCTATTGAAGCGATTCATGAAGCTGGCTTACAGATTCCAACAGATATCTCACTCGTAGGCTACGATGATATCGAGATGGCGAAGTATATCACACCGAAGCTGACGACTGTCCGGCAAGATACGGAAACGATTGGTCAGCATGCGGCTTCAGTCTTGATCGAACAAATTGTCGATAAACAGCGGATGACGACACAAGACGTCATTCCCGTCGAGTTGATCGTTCGTCATTCGACAGGTCCTGTACCTGTGTGACGTGCGACGATTTCGGAATCGCTCTCGCTGGTTGTCAGGGAGAAAACGCGAGAGCGATTCCGAAATTATTTTTACGGCAGTTCCGAAAGGGCTTTCGATTATTCTCTTGTCATTTTCGAAAGCGCTTTCGAATTAAACGATTAAATTGAAACCGCTTACTTAAAAACTATTAAAAAAGGATGGGATGAAATGAAAAAGGCGTTCATTAGTGCAATGACGATTGGTGCCATGACGGCAACTGTCTTAGCGGGATGTACGGGAGGTGGTGAAGACACTACGAGTGGTGGCAAAGAGGTCTTAAAGATCTGGTCGTTTACGGATGAATTAAAAAAACCAATCAAAAAATTTGAAGAAAAGAATGGCGTCAAAGTCGAATTGACGATCGTGCCGATGGCCGACTATCCGACGAAGTTGAAACCAGCTCTTGAAAGTGGCGTCGGGGCACCAGATATCTTCACGGGTGAAATCGCCTTCTTGAAGCAATGGGTCGACGCTGGCTACTGGGCCAATTTATCCGAAAAGCCGTTTAATGCAGATGACGCCGCAAAAGACTATATTCCGTATGTATTTGACATGGGGAAAGATAAAGAAGGAAACGTGCGTGCGCTCTCTTGGCAAACGACGCCAGGAGGCATTTACTACAAACGAAGCATTGCGAAAAAAGTACTCGGAACAGATGACCCGAAAAAAATCGGCGGCATGATGAATTCAATGGATGGGGTATTTGAAGTCGCCGATAAAATGAAGCAAAAAGGCTATAAAATGTTCCCGGATGAAGGATCGATTCGCTGGTTCGTGCAAGGCAATGATCCACAACCATGGGTCAACGACAAGCAGGAGCTCGTCTTGACCGATGCGCGAAAAGAATATATGGACTACGCAAAAGAACTCCGTACGAAACAATATACGGCCCTTGCACCGGAATGGTCACCATCGTGGTACGCCGGCATGGATAAACCAGTCAAAGTCAAAGAGAATGGCAAGGAAATTCAGACAGAGGTCTTCTCGTATGTGTTACCGACTTGGGGACTGCATAGCGTCTTGAAGGAAAACGTGAAAAAATCCGCAGGAGACTGGGCTGTCACGAGCGGACCGAGTCCTTACTTCTGGGGCGGAACATGGTTAGGCGTCTACAAAGATTCGAAAAAACAAAAACTCGCCTATGATTTCGTCAAAATGATGACGCAGGACGAAGAATTCTTGACAGACTGGGCAAAGGAAACGGGTGACGTCTTAGCATTCAAGCCAGTCACGGATAAAATCAAGACTAACTTTAAAGAAGATTTCTTGGATGGTCAGAACAACTACGAATTTTTCTTAAAGCAAGCAGACCAAATCAAACCAGGCATTGTTACGAAGTATGATCAACAACTTGACACGCTCTATGGAGCTGCCGTAACAGAGTATGTTCGCGGAAAAAAATCGAAGGATGAAGCTCTAACGGAATTCTATAAAAAAGTCAAAAACGCATATCCTGATGTAAAAGTACCCGAATAACGAGCAGGTGGGGCGCATCCTGCCTCACCTTTTCTCATGGAAGAAAGGAGCTTAACCTGTGAAAAAAATCGATCGCACTGGGTATCTCTTCATCGCACCGTTTTGGATCGTCTTCCTGATCTTCAGTATTTATCCGGTCGCCCTGACATTCTATTATAGCTTTACGAACTACACGGGAGCTGAAGGGGAACAAGTCGTTGGTCTTGCGAACTATACTCGGCTACTGAGTGACAGTTACTTCATCGAAGCGTTCTTTAACACGATCAAGATTTGGGCTGTCAACTTTACCTTACAAATTGGCGGGGCATTGTTGCTTGCATTGCTGTTCTCCGACCTCCAATTGAAATTGAAGGGGCTTGCGTTCTTCCGAGCGACCTTTTATCTGCCGAACTTGATTACGATCAGCTCCGTGGCGTTACTGTTTGGAATCTTGCTCGACTGGCAACATGGCTCGCTCAACATGATGTTGATGAAGATCGGTATCATTTCAGAGCCAATCAACTGGTTGACGCAACCTGTCACGGCACAAGTATCTGTCTCGCTCATCCTGACATGGATGTGGCTCGGTCACTCGTTCATCGTCGTCATGGCAGGCGTGTCTGGCATCTCGAAAGATTATTTTGAAGCGGCCTTGATTGACGGAGCGACCCGATGGCAAATTTTTTCTCGAATCACTTTGCCGCTGCTCAAGCCAATCTTATTGTATATCATGATCACCTCACTGATCGGTGGTTTGCAATTGTTCGACCTGCCGATGCTGATCACAGATGGAATCGGGGCGCCGGACGGGGCACTGAATACGATGGTGCTGTATCTCTATAACCAGGCATTCAAATACAACAACTATGGCTATGCTGCAGCTGTCGCTTATGGGTTGTTTGCCATCACCCTTGTTTTTTCAATCATCGTCTTCAAAGGGATGTTCCGAAAAGAACGTTCACCGAAAGGAGCCTGACCGATGGAACGAAATGCAGAAGCACGCCGGCTCGTGCCACAAACGGAAGAACAACCAGAACGCTCGGAGCATCCGCTTCGATTGACGCCGCCTCCAAAACGGAAAAAACCATGGCTTGGAAAAACGATCATTTACCTCGCATTGATTGCCTTGACGATTGCCTGCATCATTCCATTCTTGATGATGATCGTCAACGCAACCCGGTCAAATGAAGAAGTCCTGTCCGGTTTTTCTTTGATCCCGGGCAACTCGCTTGCTGACAACTACGCGGCGTTGAGTTCGTACGTCAATATCTGGTCCGGCTTTAAAAACAGCTTGATCATTGCTGTACTCGTGACCGTCTTGTCGGGATACTTTTCCGCCCTGACCGCATTCGGTTTTGCATTCTATCAATTTAAAGGAAAAAATGTCTTGTTCGTGTTCATGCTGATCATGATGATGATTCCAGGACAGCTCGGGTTGATCGGTTTTTATGAGCTCAGCAAAAACTTAGGATTGCTCGATAGCTTCATTCCGCTCATCGTACCGGCTATTGCTAGTCCGTTCACCGTGTTCTTCATCCGGCAGTACGTCCAGACGGTCCTCCATCCGAGTTTGATTGAAGCAGCGCGTATCGATGGAGCAAGCGAATGGCGGATTTTCCATACGATCGCTTTGCCGATGATGATGCCCGCGATCGCGACGATGTCGATCTTCACCTTCATCGGTTCTTGGAATAACTACATCATGCCGCTCGTCTTACTCTTCTCGCCAGAAAAGTATACGCTCCCGGTCTTGATGGGATTCTTAAAAGGTTCACAAGTCGCAGAGAACTTAGGGTCACTGTATCTCGGCATCGCGATTTCCGTCGTGCCGATCATGATCGCTTTCTTGTTCCTCTCGAAGTATATCGTTAGCAGTATCTCGGCTGGTGCCGTCAAAGAATAATTCGTCAAAGGAGATGACATACATGAAATTTGCACCAAACTTTGTATTCGGAACAGCCACATCGTCGTATCAAATCGAGGGCGCTTACAACGAAGACGGACGGACGCCTTCCATCTGGGATGCGTTTTGCGCAGAAGATGGCAAGGTCTTCAACTGGCAAAACGGTAACGTCGCTTGTGATCATTACCATCGTTATGAAGAGGACATCGCCCATATTAAGAAGCTTGGCGTCGATACGTATCGCTTCTCGATTGCCTGGCCACGGATTTTTCCGCAAAAAGGAATTTATAATCCTGAAGGCATGGCGTTTTATAAGCAGCTTGCAACACGCTTGCGCGAAGAGGGCATTAAGCCGGCTGTCACACTGTATCATTGGGATTTGCCACTCTGGGCATACGAAGAAGGCGGCTGGGTCAACCGAGAATCGGTCGACTGGTTCCTTGATTTTGCACGGGCATGTTTTACGGAGCTTGACGAAGTCGTCGACTCTTGGATTACGCACAATGAGCCGTGGTGTGCTGGGTTCCTCAGCTATCACATCGGGGAACATGCACCCGGTCATACTGATCTGAACGAAGCCGTTCATGCGGTGCATCATTTGCTCTTATCTCACGGAAAAGCAGTCGAAATGCTGAAGGAAGAGATGAAATCGACGACACCGATCGGCATTACACTCAATCTGGCGCCTAAATATGCAAAGACAGATTCGGTCAATGATCGGTTAGCGATGAATAATGCAGACGGCTATGCGAATCGTTGGTTCCTTGATCCGGTCTTTAAGGGACATTATCCGGTCGACATGATGAATCTTTTCTCAAAATATGTCCATTCGTTTGCTTTCATCCAGGAAGGGGACATGGAAACGATTGCTGTACCGTGTGACTTCCTCGGGATTAATTTCTATAGCCGTAACCTTGTCGAATTCAGCGCAGCAAATGATTTTCTACAAAAAGCTGCGTATTCTGACTACGACAGAACCGCGATGGGATGGGACATTGCACCGAACGCATTTAAGGACTTAATTCGCCGATTGCGGGCGGAATATACAGATTTACCGATCTATATTACAGAAAACGGAGCCGCATTTGACGATGAGCTGATTGAAGGACGGGTCGCCGACCAAAACCGAATCGATTATGTTGCGCAACACTTGCAAGCAATCTCGGATTTGAATGAAGAAGGCATGAATATTGATGGCTACTACTTATGGTCGCTTCTTGACAACTTCGAGTGGAGCTTCGGTTACGAAAAACGCTTCGGAATCCTTTATGTCGATTTCGAGACACAGGAACGAATTTGGAAAGACAGTGCTCATTGGTATGCGAACGTGATCAAGCGACATAAAGCTACGCTTCCCCAAAGCGTATAAGGAAAAAGGCAAGGACGACTCATCGTCCTTGCCTTTTTCCCCGGATTAGATAAAAAAATCAATAGAGATCGGGTAAAAAAATGTGTAAAAGAAAAAGGATTAAAACCCATCATATGGAATGTAAAGTGTAGAAGTGACATCTATTCGTTTTCAGGGGAGGAAACGTCATGCGTCAGAGGGACTTACCGTATCGGTTCATCTTTATTTTAGGTTTACTTGTCATGATCGGAATTAACGGATGGTCCGCCATGCTCCATCCGGACGGAACGATTAACGGATGGCAAAGCATTGCCTCCGTCGCCTGGCTTATTGGTTTAGTCGGGTCTCTATTCTATATCAAAGAAGATAAATCGCTTCGACTTATGGTCTGGTATATCCGGATTGGTCTCGTTGCGACGTTATTCATTTACGGTGTTTCGTTACTTGAAGGCGCGTTTTCTGAGACGATTTGGTTTGATGGGCTTGCGAGTGTTCAGTTCATATTCTATTTCCTCTTCGTCGTCCCGTTGTTTGGATTAAATGCCTGGACGGATGTTCTGTTTGGTGAGTTTTCGTTATACATGAGTGTTCTGTACGGTATCGCCTTGATCACGCTTCACGTAAAAGTCTGGAATGATGCATCACGGCATTTAGATTATTGATTCAAAAAGGTGACCTTGTGTCACCTTTTTTTGTTGTGTCGTCAACTTTTTTCTCGACTCGCCCGTCTTAATGATGTATACACAGAACGATATCGAAAAAAGGAGCCGCGGCCTATGACCTCTCGCCAAATCAGAAAACGGGAAAAAGCATTCGTCCGTTTTTTAAAGCAATACAAACCGAATCTCTACTGGTTAGCCTACAGTTATATGAAAAATGAACAGGATAGTCTGGATGTCATTCAGGACAGCATCCAAAAAGCGTTACAATCACTCGACCGACTCGAGGATGATGAACGGATGAAAGCCTGGTTCTATCAGATTTTGACACGAACAGCGATCGATGCGATCCGGAAACGTCAGCATAGTATCAGTTACGACACGGATCGACTGATCGAACTCGTTGCAACGAAAGAAGATACATATCCGGATGCCGATTTGCGACAAGCACTCGAGGAGTTACCGGTCATGTACCGGGAAGTCGTTATCTTACACTACTTCGAGGATTTGATCTTAAAAGACGTCGCGACGATTTTAGAGCTGAATCTAAGTACGACCAAGTCTCGCCTCTATAAAGGGTTGACCTTACTGAAAATGAAATTGAATGGAGATGATCTAGATGTCAAACAAACTTGATGATCTGAAACAGGCTTACCAACAACCACCGGTCCCAAAAGAACTCGATGAAATGATTGCTCGAGTCGAGCGTCGAACTCGTCCTTCGCGGACGAAGCAATCCGTGTTGATTACAGCGGCCGCCATCACGTTATTCATTGGCGGATTAAATAGTAATGCGTCGTTTGCAGACGCGATGGCGAAGGTGCCGGTCTTCGGTCAACTGACTGAGATCGTGACGATCGACTGGAAAGAGACGAAGACACAACAGTCGGCTGATATTAAAGCACCCCAAGTGACGTTACCGGACAAAGCGCTCGAGCAACAGCTGAATGAAAAGTATATCGTGGAAGGACAAGCGTTATATGAAAAGTTCAAACAAGAGACGCACGGACAGGAAGGGGTATTTGCTGTCGATAGCCGTTATGACGTCAAGACGGATACGGACGACCTGTTGTCGATCGGGCGAACTGTCACCGAGACACGGGCAAGTGCAACGGAAAGCGTCCAGTACGATACGATTGATAAGAAGCAACAGCTTGTCCTGACGTTACCGTCCTTGTTCAAAGATGACGGATATATCACGACAATCAGTGATTACCTAAAAGAAGAAATGCGTCGCCAAATGAAAGCAGACGAAGGAAAGGTCTACTTTGTCGAAGGAACACTGGATATACCGGAGGACGAACAGTTCAAACAGATTTCAGCGAAGCAAAACTTCTATATTACGGCAGACCACAAATTAGTCCTGTCGTTTGATGAGTACAGCATCGCTCCAGGATATATGGGCATCGTTGAATTTAAGATCCCGACATCGATTTTAAAAGATGACCTCGTCAGCTCGTCCTATATTCGTTGATTGTCAGATTTTAAAAATCATTGACGTAAAAATGAAAAAAGGGAACAATTTCTAAAAATGACCTCTTATAATCAAAAGACGAATCGTTGTTTTTTGAAAAAAGGAGGAATCCCTATGAAAAAATGGAGTCGGCTTATACTCGCGGGTGTTGTTAGTCTCGCTTTGCTTCATGTTCCGGCAGCTAGTGAAGCGGCGACGAAAGCAAAAGCCTTTAAGAACTGTACGGAAATGCAGAAGACCTATAAAGGCGGCGTCGCGAAAAAGGCGGGGCTAAAAAATCGGACCGGGTATGACAAGCATGGAAAACCGATTTACAAAGCAACAAAATATAAGGCATACGTGAGTCTTGCGACGTATAACTTAAACACGAAGAGTGACCGGGATAAAGACGGTATCGCGTGTGAACGTTAAATAAGAAAAAGTAGTCTTTCTCGAGCGGGAGAAAGACCACTTTTTTGTAGAAATTAGATATTCCTTTCAATTATGTAATTCTTAGAAAATCATCATGTATGGTAGTGTTGTAGCGATGAAAGACGACAAATATGTGTTGAGTAGGAGGATTACTATGCGAAAACGAGACTATTTAATTTTCTTCATTCTATTTTTGATTCTGAATTTCATTAATTTCTTGGGCGCATTAGGTATACAGGATTCATTAGCAATCGTGGTCGTCGCTCTGATCGAAGCAGCGATAGCTGGAACGATTACGAATCTGTTCACTCGCATCTTTTTTAAGAAAAGCTGAGAAGGATTGAAGTAGCACTCCAAATCAGATCGGTACATAAAAAATAACCTGACGCTGCGGCGTCAGGTTATTTTTGCTTAGTTGAAGTTTTGCTTTAGGAATGCTGTAACTTCTTCTGGTGTTTTCGCATTTGCACTATGCAAATGTGCCAGTTTTTCATTGTTTTTGAAGACGAGTAAGCTTGGGATCCCCATGACATCGTGGTTCGATGCGATTTCAGGGAACTCATCCTTGTCGATCGTATGGATTGGTAAGTGGTCGAATTGTGACTCGACGTCCGGCATGAAGTAATCCATCCGTTTACAGTCGGGGCACCAGTCTGCTTCGAACTTGATGATGACCGGTGCATCACTTGAAATCAATTCCTTGAATGTTTCTTCACTCTTAATGAATTCTGCCATTGTGAGAACTCCTCCTCTTGGTGTTGTACCTTTAGTCTACCGATTCCCTTCAGAACTTGCACGAATTATGTTCGTCAAAGAGTCTGACAAGTCAAAAAAGTTGGTTGCTCTTTAAGATAATGCTACCGATTTTCTTTAAAATAGCTACATGACGTAATCGAATTCAATTTGGTATAGGGAAACATTATTGCGTATTTGTTAATTACCTAGTTCAAAACAAAATGATTTCTCTAGACCCACTCGATTTCCGACTGGTACGATGAGGTTTGCTAATCGCAGAGAAAGTGGGGCGACGAGAATGGAACAACAAAAATACGATAATCTAAAACGCGGCGAACGCGGTGCGATGATCAGTATTGCAGCCTATATCTTGTTATCATCTTTAAAATTAATCATTGGTTATACAGCAGATTCCGCCGCACTCCGGGCGGACGGTTTGAACAACGCGACGGACATCATCGCGTCGATTGCCGTCTTAATCGGCTTACGGATCTCACAACGTCCTGCAGATGACGATCACAAGTACGGACACTGGAAAAGTGAGACGATTGCCTCGCTCGTAGCTTCCTTCATCATGATGGCAGTCGGTCTCCAAGTCTTGATCGATACGATCTCGACGTTATTCGAAGGCAAGCAGGAATCGCCTGATGTTCTTGCAGCGTACGTCGGAATTAGTTCAGCTCTCGTGATGTACTTCGTCTATCGTTACAATAAGAAGTTATCCGAGGAGATTGAAAGCAAAGCCGTCATGGCGGCAGCGAAAGATAATCTATCCGATGCTTGGGTCAGTGTCGGGACGACAATCGGGATCGTCGGATCACAGTTCGGCATGCCCTGGCTTGATGTCGTGACAGCGATCATCGTCGGCTTCTTGATCTGTAAGACGGCGTGGGATATCTTCACGGAAGCGTCACACGAACTGACAGATGGCTTTGATGAGAAGAAACTGAAGATGTACGAAGATGTCATTTTCGATCTCGAAGGTGTCAAAGGCATCAAATCGATCAAAGGACGTAACTACGGCAACAATGAAGTCGTTGATGTCGTCATCCTCGTCAACTCCACCTTGAATATCCATCAAGCGCACGATATTGCGACACGTGTTGAGGATACGCTGACGGAAGAATACGGAGTTTATGATATCCATGTTCACGTCGAACCCGAATGAATTCAAAAACGTCTTTTCTACGCTGACTGTAGAAAAGACGTTTTTTATGGCAATAACTCGATATGAAGAGCTAGTGCTCCGTACTGTTGCTCGGCTTCTGGTGAATAGATCGTATACGTAGATGTTACGAGTTCATCGATCGACCAACCGACGCAGTCGATGGATTCCTGTGATACGTGTTCATACAGTGCTTGAAAATCTTGAAATGTCTCCCGTTTCGTCACCTGGACGAGTAGCGTCTCGTTCGTCTCCGTATGCGTGAACTGAATCTGATCACCGACTTGTACTTGTTGGCGTTTCAGATCATTGAGTCGAATTTCGACCGTTTTCAGCCGTTGTTCAATCGAACGAAACGGTACTTCATATAATCCCATCTCATGTCTCATCTATCTCCACTCCTTCTCTACAAAAGCATAGCAAAACTATGTGATTTTTCACATCGCCTTTTCGTTGACAACCAGGAATAATCAGCGTATTTTAATTCATATAAGTAATTGTTCCTTTTGGAACGATTTGAAATGGAACAAGGAGGCGAAACAGGATGGAGCAAACGGAAACGGTTCGTTCAACGGCGATGATGCAGTCGTTTTGGAATGTACAACGACATCTCGTTCGAGCAGCACACCAGACGGCGCAGGAAAACGGACTCAGTTTACCGCAATTTCATAGCTTGATGACGATTGCGCCACGTGGACCGATCTCGCAAAAAGCACTCGCGACACATACGCATTTACCAAAGAGCACACTGAGTCAGTCGATTGAGGGCCTCGTTCAGTCCGGTTGGGTCATTCGGGAGACGAATCCTGAAAATCGACGAGAAGTCGTCCTATCGCTTAGTGATCAAGGACAACAATTCGTGACGGAGATTCAAGAACAAGAGAAGGGGATGCAACGTCAACTCGAACAGGTTCTAGAGACGATTGATCAAGAGGTATTCGAACAGATGCTTGCGACGCATGCTCAGATTGCAGAAGGCATCGGACGTATCTTACAGCCAGAAATGAAAGGAGGATGCTCGGATGATTAAGTTACTCAAACGATTGACGGTGTATAAATGGGCAGTACTCGCGGTGCTCGTCTTGGTTTTCGCACAATCAATGTCTGATCTCTATTTGCCGACACTGATGGCAGACATCATTGATAGAGGGGTCGTCACCGGCGATACCGCCTACATTTGGAAAATTGGTGCCGTCATGCTCGGAATTACCGGCATCGGAGCGTTAGCTGCCGTTGCCGCTAGTTATTATTCGTCGAAGGCATCAATGGGACTCGGACGGGATATCCGTCGCCAAGTCTTCAACCATGTTGAACGATTTTCCCTGCAAGAGTTCGATCAAGTCGGAACGGCGTCATTGATTACACGGACGACGAACGATATCACACAAGTTCAACAAGTCGTTATCATGATGTTACGGATGGTCGTCAGTGCACCAATCATGTTTATCGGTGGATTGATCATGGCCGTTTCAAAAGACGCCAAACTATCGCTCGTCATCGTCGCTGCGATGCCTGTTCTTGTGCTTTCAATCCTATTGATTTTGTGGAAAGGGGTTCCGTTGTTTGGAAAGGTCCAAAAGCGACTCGACCGACTGAACCTTGTCCTACGTGAGAACTTGACCGGGATCCGTGTCATCCGCGCTTTTAACCGGGAACGCGATGAGCAAGTCCGGTTAACGAAAGCGAACGCCGATTTGACGGAAGTCTCGATTAAGGTCAATAAAATTATGGCGTTTTTGATGCCGGTGATGATGCTCGTGATGAACTTGACGGTCGTCGGTGTCATTTGGTTCGGGGGCATCCGGATCGATAATGGTGGTATGCAGATTGGGGACTTAATGGCGTTCATCCAGTACGTCATGCAAATCATGTTCGCGCTCGTCATGGCGTCAGTCATGTTCGTCATGATTCCGCGGGCAGCCGTCTCGGCGAAACGGATCAATGAAGTCCTCGAGATGACACCAACAATGACAGATGAGGGAACACAAACCGCTGACCGTGAAAAAGGAACGCTCGTCTTTGATCGTGTCACGTTCCGTTACCCAGGAGCTGAGACACCCGTTTTATCCGATATTAGTTTTACGGCACGACCAGGTGAAGTGACGGCTGTGATCGGCGGAACGGGTTCTGGTAAATCAACGCTCGTCAATTTGATTCCCCGTTTTTATGACGTAACGGAAGGGAGCATCCGGGTCAACGGTGTTGATAGCCAGGATGTACCGCAAGAGGAACTGCGGTCGAAAATCGGCTTCGTTCCCCAAAAGGCATTACTGTTCACGGGTACGATCGCCGAAAACATTCGTTTCGGAAAAGAGGACGCGACAGATGAAGAAGTCGCGCATGCAGCGCAAATCGCACAAGCGACCGATTTCATCGAACGGATGACGGACGGCTACGACGCGCGGATCGAACAAGGTGGGTCAAACGTCTCTGGTGGACAAAAACAACGGTTGTCGATTGCTCGAGCACTTGTTCGTCGACCAGATCTATACGTCTTTGATGACAGTTTTTCAGCGCTCGACTTTAAGACTGATGCCGCACTTCGAAAAGCGTTACGAGAAGAAACGCGCGAAGCGACGGTCTTGATCGTTGCTCAGCGTGTCAGCACGGTCATTGATGCCGATCAAATCATCGTCCTTGATGAAGGGAAAGTCGCTGGAATCGGCACGCACGACGAGTTGTTTGCGAGCAACGCCGTCTATCAGGAAATCGTGAAGTCACAACTATCAGAGGAGGAAATCGCATGAGTGAGAAGAAACGACCTGCCGGCGGTCCTCCGCCTGGTGGTCCCGGTGGCGGAAATATGATGATGCTTGGTGAAAAACCAAAGGATTTCAAAGCAACGTTCCGACGCCTGCTTCGGTATCTGCGTCCGCGTCGGACGGCACTGATCGGTGTCTTTTTAGCAGCGATCCTCAGTACAGTCTTCATGATTGCCGGTCCGAAAATCATGGGAACGGCGATCACGGAATTGTTTGAAGGTGCGTATGCGAAATTCCAAGGTGTACCAGGAGCAGAAATTGATTTCACGAAAATCGGACAGATCCTCTTGTGGCTCGCTGGACTTTATATCATCAGTAGTCTGTTCAATTACTTGCAACAGTATTTGATGTCGGGCATCGCTCAAAAAACAGTCTACGATTTACGTGAGGACGTCAATCATAAACTCGAACGCTTGCCATTAAAATACTATGATGGTCGTCCGAACGGGGAGACACTAAGCCGTGTGACGAACGACATCGATACGATCGGGAGTACGTTACAACAAAGTGTGACTTCATTCATCACGTCGATCGTGACAATCGTCGGGATTTTAATCATGATGCTGACGATTAGTCCATTGTTAACACTGATTTCACTTGTCTCGTTGCCGGTCTCGATTTTTGCGATTCGTCCGATTTTGAAACGATCCCAAAAATACTTTGCCGATCAACAACGGACACTCGGTCAGTTGAACGGACACGTCGAAGAGATGTATACCGGACACTCTGTCGTCAAGGCGTTCGGACATGAACGCAAAGCGGTCGAGCAGTTCGATGCCGTTAACGAGGAGTTGTATGAAGCAGGGCGCAAAGCGCAGTTCATCTCCGGGATCATCATGCCGATGATGATGTTCATCGGGAATATCAGTTACGTCCTGATCAGTATCGTCGGTGGGATTCTCGTCACGCAACGGGCCATCTCGATCGGGGATATTCAAGCGTTCATCACCTATACACGTCAGTTCACGCAACCAATCACACAAACGGCGAACATCGCGAACATCGTCCAATCGACTGTCGCAGCGGCGGAACGTGTCTTTGAATTACTCGACGAAGAAGAAGAGATCAAGGAAGTGACGACGCATCGTCTTGCGCAGGCTGAAGGAGCCGTTGCATTCGAACACGTTGATTTTGGTTACGGAAATGATCTCTTGATCGAGGATATGAACATTGATGTCGCACCGGGACAAACCGTCGCGATCGTTGGACCGACGGGTGCCGGTAAGACGACGATGATCAATCTATTGATGCGCTTTTATGAATTAAACGGCGGGACGATTCGAATTGACGGTATCGATACCCGTGAAATGTCACGCGAAGACTTACGGACGACGTTCGGTATGGTCTTACAAGATACGTGGCTCTTCAACGGTACGATCCGAGACAATCTTGCTTACGGTAAAAATGGAGCAACCGAAGAAGAGATTGTCGCGGCAGCGAAGACCGCACATGCTGATCATTTCATCCGGACATTGCCGGACGGGTATGATACCGTCTTGAATGAGGAAGCTTCGAACATCTCGCAAGGTCAGAAACAGTTGTTGACGATTGCTCGGGCAGTTCTTGCCGATCCTCCGATCATGATCCTTGATGAAGCGACTTCTAGTGTGGATACACGGACGGAGGTCTTCATCCAGCAAGCAATGCGACGGTTGATGGAAGGACGGACGAGTTTCGTCATTGCTCACCGTCTGTCGACGATCAAAGATGCTGATTTGATTCTCGTCATGAATCAAGGGCGTGTCATCGAACAAGGTACTCATAAGGAATTACTCGAGGCAGATGGATTTTATGCGGATCTGTACAACAGCCAATTCTCTGAAAAAGAAGTCGTATGATATAAGGCAGTGTCGTCATGTAGACGATGCTGCTTTTTTTTAGAAACGATTATTGTAAATGTGTATTTTCACATACCGTAGTTATCCAATTTCTTGTAGGAAAAACAAGAAACGCCACATTCTGGTACAGGTAAGGGTTTAACAAATCCTTTAGCTGGGGAAATTAAAGAAGTGTTAGAAATATATAATTTTATCTTAGGTGAAGGAGTGTGAAAAGATGAATAACATTTGGAACGGAACGTCGTTGAACTTGAACGGCATTCTCGGATCACTCGGCAACTTGCTTGGAGCGATCATCGTCTTTTTAATTGGATGGCTCATTGCTAAGCTGATTGCGAACGGGATTCAAAAAGCGTTAGAGAAATCTGGAGTCGTCAACAAGTTATCGCCTCAAAAAGAAGGAGCGCCACCAAAGAAGAAAAAGTGGACACCTGAAAAAATTATCGGGACTGTCGTCTTTTGGGTTCTCATGGTCTTCGTCCTAATCTTGGTCTTCAATATCCTTAATCTGAACATCATTGCGGGACCACTTGCGGATACGATGAGTACATTGCTCGCGGCAATCCCAAATATCCTGAAAGCAGCCCTCATCCTCCTCTTGGCATATGTCATCGCGGTCGTTCTCCGCATGATCATCGTCAAAGCAGGTACGAAGCTGATGGCGAACGACAAAGTACGTTCGAACAAGATGCTTCAAGGTCAGACAGATCTTTCAGCTTATCCAAAAATCGCAGGGGAGATCGTCTTCTACCTCGTCTTGCTTCTGTTCCTACCAGGTGTACTTGGTGCGTTGAACATTGAGAGTGTCTCACAACCGTTTAGCCAATTGTTATCGTCATTCCTTGGATTCATTCCACGCTTGATTGCTGCGGCAGCCATCTTCTTCGTTGGCTTCCTCGTAGCGAAAATCGTCCGCGATATCGTGACGAATTTCCTTCATGCTGTTGGAACGGATAAATTTGCATCTCGCTTCAATCTTGGGTCAAATGATCAAAAAGATTCGAAATCACTGTCGTCGATTCTTGGAACAGTCGTCTTCATCTTGATTCTGATTCCAATCACGATTTCAGCACTTGATCAATTAAATATTAAAGGAATTACAGGACCAGCGATCAACATGTTGAACGATGTCCTAGGTATGATTCCGAATATCATTGTCGGTGTCGTTCTGATTCTTGTCGGTCTTTATGTCGGACGTTTCATCAAGAAATTCGTTACGGATCTCCTGTCACGTCTTGGATTCAACAATCTAACACGTCACTTGAAAATCGGGACGTGGGATGCGAACCAAGCGTCTACATCACCAGCTTCCATCGTTGGTGCACTCGTTGAGATCGTCATCGTCGTTCTCTTCGTCGTCGAAGCCTTCAATTTGATTGGTCTTGATTTCATGGTCGACCTCGGTCGTGCCGTCCTTGCTTTCTTGCCAAGCGTCTTGACAGCGATCATCATTCTCGCGATCGGTATCATCGTCAGCAACCTTGTCAAACGTACGATGGACAGCCTGTTCGGTAACTCTGAACTGAAAGTCCTCTCAATCGTTGCGAAGTATGCGATTCTTGCACTTGCTGTCTTCATGGCACTTGATCAATTGGGTGTTGCGGATACAATCGTCAACTCAGCCTTCATCTTGATCCTTGGAGCACTTGCGCTTGCTTTCGGTCTTGCCTTTGGTCTCGGTGGACGTGATAATGCATCGCGTTACCTCGATCGTTTGCAAAAGAAAGCAGAGAACACGGAAGTCGACACATCGAATCTTCCAAGTAAGTCTGCATCGACTTCTTCTTCACCAAGCTTGAAAGATGCAGCAAAAGGTGCTGCGTCACAAGCAGCGGATGATGTCACACCAGATCGTGCACCACGTTCAGCGCGTTCATCTTCAACAGATGAAACGACACATGGTACACCAAAAGGTGCGTTGCCAGAAAATGATTTAGCACAACAAGATGATTATCCGATTGACCCAAATGATCATAAAGGGCCAAACCTCGATCATCCGAACAATCGTCCAAACCTCGATCACCCTAACGATCGTCCGTAATGAGAGTACGCCCTTTCCTCTAACTTTAGGGGAAAGGGTGTTTTCGCGTTGATGCATCAAAGCGTTGTCGTATTTTCACAAAAGTGGTTTGACCACTTTGTGAAAAAATACAGAAAAAAAGACTTATCGAACCTGACATCGTTTGTTATGATTAGAAAGTCAATTACCTCAATGATTTGAATATTCAGAAAAAAGAGAAAAGTTCGGAGGATGAAACATGAGTTTGCTTCGCAAGAAAGATGTCAGTGTAATGATGGATATGAAACAACATTCCAAACTGGCACGTCATTTATCAGGGTTTGACCTTATTTTACTTGGAATCGGTGCCATCATCGGAACCGGAATTTTCGTTCTAACAGGAACGGGTGCTCTTTATGCTGGACCAGCTTTACCGATCTCATTCATTATTTCTGCAGTCGTCTGTGCACTCGCAGCCCTTTGTTATGCTGAATTCTCGTCGATGATTCCTGTTTCAGGTAGTGTATATACGTATACATACGCAACGATCGGGGAACTTGTCGCCTGGATCATCGGGTGGTGTTTGATCTTAGAATATGGACTCGCTTCAAGTGCCGTTGCAACTGGCTGGTCAGGGTATTTCCAGTCGCTCTTAGCAGGTTTCGGCGTCCATTTACCGACGGCTTTAACAGCTGCGCCAGGAGCTGTACCGGGAAGCGAGACATTCTTTAACTTACCGGCATTCTTGATTTTAATGGTCATCACGCTCTTGCTTTCACTTGGCATTAAAGAAACAAAACGCGTCAACAATGTCATGGTACTCGTCAAAGTTGCCGTCGTTGTTCTTTTCATCGTCGTCGGGATTTGGTATGTCGAACCAGGCAACTATAAACCATTTGCTCCGTTTGGTATGAGTGGGATCTTACAAGCTTCGGCGATTGCCTTCTTTGCGTACCTTGGGTTCGATGCGGTCACATCAGCGGCAGAAGAAGTCAAAAACCCAGGACGTAACTTACCAATCGGAATCTTGGGATCGCTTGCGATCGTTACCGTTCTATACGTCGTCGTTTCGGCTATCATGGTCGGAATCGTTCCATTCAAACAGTTCGAGGGTGTCGATAGTCCCGTATCGCTTGCGTTAAAAGTCGCAGGTCAAGACTGGGTTGCTGGATTCGTCGACTTAGGTGCCATTGTTGGTATGACGACGGTCATCCTCGTCATGACATTTGGTCTTATTCGTCTCTTGTTCGCGATGAGCCGTGACGGACTTTTACCGAAAGTCTTCTCGGATGTTAATGAAAAATCACACACACCGGTCAAAGCGACATGGATTCTCGGAACAATCGCCGGTTTGATTGCTGGATTCGTGCCACTCGGTACACTTGCTGAATTGATCAACATCGGGACACTGGCAGCATTCGCGCTCATCTCAATCGCAGTCATCATTCTGCGCCGGACGCGTCCTGATTTGAAGCGTGCCTTTAAAGTTCCGTTCGTACCAGTCTTACCGATTCTATCAGTCCTCGCTTGTATCATGTTGATGGTCAACTTACAGAAATTCACATGGATTGCCTTCTTCGTTTGGACAGCAATCGGACTGCTTGTTTACTTTGGTTACGGACGTAGCCGTTCTAAAATTCAATAAGTAGGGCACCCTTGGCGACAAGGGTGTTTTTGTCTGCAGGAAATCGCAAGAAAGATAGCGAAACTGCTCAGTGGAAAAGGAGGTTTTTCGATGATTCATATTCAACGCGCGCCTGACTTAAAAACAGCATATCAAACGATGCAGGATGGATTTCAAGATTACCTGATTCCGCTGCACTTATCAGAAGCAGAGTTTCAGAAGCGAATTCTCGAGCGAGACGGAAACCAGTTGGAACATTCGTTTATTGCCTACCATGGAGAAAAACCGGTTGGTCTTTGGCTGAACGGTTGGAAGGAAATCGATGGTCAACGCATCATGCGATGTGGAGGGCTGGGCATTTCACCGCAGTATCGACGACTTGGCATTGCAAAAGCCTTGTACCAAGCGCAACTGAGCCACGCTAAGGAAATCGGAATGGATGAACTGATGCTTGAAGTCATTCAAGGGAACGATCCGGCGATTCGATTGTATCAATCGCTTCACTACAAGATTGTTGGAGAAATTGGATATTTTCATTTAACCGATGAACATCAAAAATCCGCTTTGCCAGCGATCGAAGAAACAGAGTTCTTAAAACAGTATCGTGGACAAGGAGAATACATCTGGCAACAAGATCCTCATGTCATGCAACGCTTGCAGGCGAATTATTATCAACTCGAGGAAAGTGTCGTCGCTGTAGCGGAGGCTGCTTTATTGTCGGTCGTCGGTCCAACAGAACATAAAGCAAGGCATGCGACAGAAGTCGTCCGCCATTTACCGGGAACGACCTATCATTATCAATCGACAGATGTACAAGTGTGGGAAGCATTACGTTCTGAAGGATGGAAACAACGGGATTTGAAGCAATACATCATGCGTCAGTCACTATAAGAAAAACGCCGCTATCCTTCAGCGGCGTTTTTTGTAGTCTTCAATCATTCGAGCGTGAGAACCGACCAAGTGATCGGGTAAGTCGTCTAGCGAAACGAACTGAAGTTTGATGCTTTCGTCACTTTGCTTTAACGTTCCGATCGGATGTTCACCGATATAGGCGAGAGTGACGCTTTGAAAGACGTCTCCGTTCGCTAAGGTCGTCACGTATTGCGGACCGGAGTAGACATCGAGTAACGTCAATCGTTCGACTTCCAGTCCAGTCTCTTCGAGGAGTTCCCGACGAGCGGTCTCTTCCGGTGATTCCGCCCATTCCATTAATCCACCAGGCAAACCGAAGCGAGCTTGTGCTTCGTTCCGTTGTTCCAGCAAAATGTGTTCATGTTGCACGACGAGGACAACGGAACCGACGAGAATGACCGGATCGTGACCGATTTTTCGACGTAACTGTTCGACATAATTCATTTCAATACTCCTTGGTGAAACGGACAACCCGTCACAGGCGCTGTCTGTGTTGGTTTTGGAAAGAAGTTCGGTCGTTTGATTTCTGGGTCGTAATCTTTATGGAACATATGCGTCGTTGCACCACTCATCGGTGGCACGAGCCAGGACCATTCCCCGGTGACATCGCGACCGCATGCCGCTTCATTTTTTTCGAAACGAGCGAACTGTTTCGCAGCGGTATGGTGATCGACGATCGTAACACCAGCGCGTTCAAAAGATTCGAGTACGGCGACGTTCAGTTCGACGAGCGCTCGGTCTTTCCAGAGTGAACGTTCACGCGATGTGTTCAGACCGAGTTGCGTCGCGACGAGCGGCAACAGATCGTAACGATCCGTATCGGCGAGGTTACGAGCGCCGATTTCTGTTCCCATATACCAACCGTTGAACGGGGCACACGGATAAACAATACCGCCAATCTCAAGCTGCATATCAGCAATCATCGGTACGGCATACCAGCGGACTTCGCGACCATCAAACAGGTCATAGTCAGGATGTGTGATGCTGACTTCGAGCACGAGCTCGTCTGGAATCGGATGCAGACTACGTTGTCCATCGAGTTCAATCAAGAGAGGAAGGATGTCAAACGGTGTTTTTGCCCCTGTCCAGCCAAGTGCTTCACATTGTCGTGTCAGTTGGACAGAAGCCGGATCGCCGATGATTCCTGTTGCAGTCTCATAACCAGCGTAGCGAATCAGTTGGTGATTATGCAGCCGCACACGTGTCGGATGAAAAATCGTGATCGTCGAGCGAATTCGTCCTTCATTCGTCGCGAACTGGATATGCTCAAATAACGCGTCGCGGACCGCTTCGACGGTCAACGCATCCCGTGCGTCAAAGACATGAAGTTGCTCCCAAAAGAGGCGTCCCACACATCGGTTACTGTTGCGCCAAGCGAGCTTAGCACCGAACGCGAGCTCGGAAGCCGTCTGTTCATATGTTCCTGTCATTTGAATCGAACGGATGACTTCTTGCTGACGTCCGGACATTTCGGGGTATTGCTCTATATAAGAAGTAAAGAAGCGTTCTGCTTCGGATTGAATGAATGGGTCCACGAATCGAAATCCTTTCTGAAAAACAAGCACGATACAATCTCTGTTCCTAGTGTACCCCGCGAAGAAACGAAGCGCCAAACTTGAATGATGTATAAGGTTGTTATAAGTTCAAAAGACTCCCAAAAGTTTAAAGAAGTTATGAAATGGGGGATAGTGTAGAGAATGAGTTGAAAGTGAGGAAATTTGTATGTCTTTAATCAAACCTGTATTTGCCCGTTTTTTTGGTGAAGCCTTTTTTGATAAATCGGCTCAGCTCGCCTATTATCTGATGTTGTCCTTATTCCCATTCTTATTATTTGTGGTTGGGATCGTCTCGTTCTTACCGTTTACGTCGGAAAACGTGCTGGATTTGATTCGACCATTTGCTCCAGCAGAAACGTACGACTTGATTCAGCGGAACGTCGTCGGAATCTTTGATCAAGGCGGCTTTAAGCTTGCCTCGATCAGTTTCATCGCCGCTTTTTGGCTTGCTTCGATGTCGGTCCAGTCACTTGTCCGCTCGCTAAATGATGCGCTCGAAGTGACACGGAAAGCACCGTTTTGGCGCGGACTGTTGCAAGACTTCGCTTTTACAATCGGGATGATGATCATCTTACCGATTTCATTGATTGTTCCGATTTCAGAGAAACTAACACGACGTTTCATCAATCATTTTTCAATCGTTGCTGATTTCGTAACGAACTACTCATGGATTTGGTTCTTATTCCGCTGGGGACTCGGGACATTGTTCTTACTTGTCTTTTTCATTTTATTATATCGGATCTTACCGAGTGTCCATTTGACGGTTCGTCAGGTACTTCCCGGGGCAATTTTCGCGACGATTGCTTGGCAAGTCGTTTCGGAATTCTTCTCTTACTACGCTGAATTTGGGAGTTACGACCGTCTTTACGGTCAGCTTGCCGGAATCATCGTCTTGATGACATGGTTCTATTTATCGGCTGTTGTTTTGATGTTAGGGGGACTGATGAATGCGGAACGCATGCGTCAGAAAAAAGAAGCAAAAATCATGAAGCCGCAAAAAATCAAAGAAGAAAGCGTGCGTTAATCATTTTGAACACACAAAAGCAGCTGACGATGTGTCAGCTGCTTTTTATTAAAAACATATATCTTAGTAGGATCATAGGAAGAGATAAATGAATGTGCTTCATTTAAGCACATGCTACGACAAGCCAGCATCAGCGCGTTACAGTTAAATAAAATAACATCCAATAAACGTCACGCGACGTAAGCTAAATAAAGGAGGCGAAGGGAGATGAAGAAACGAATGTGGACAGTTTTATCCGTCATTGGTCTCATCGTCGTCATGGTCGGGGGATACTTCGTGTTCCAGCAACAGCAGGCAAAATCAAGTGGTAGTAAGAAATTGAGTTATCAACCGGAAGAGACGGCAATCTTAGCTGGAGGATGCTTCTGGTGTATGGAGCCACCGTTTGAGGAGTTAAAAGGAGTTAAATCGGTCATTTCCGGTTACACGGGCGGTGATGTTAAAAATCCGACATACAATCAAGTATCGGCGGAGACGACAGGGCATCGGGAAGCGGTGTTAATCACGTTTGATCCAAACGTCATCTCATATAAACAATTACTCGATGTCTACTGGCGTCAGATTGACCCGACAGATGCAAACGGTCAGTTCGTTGACCAAGGGGAATCGTACACGACAGCGATTTTCTACACGAATGAAACACAAAAAGAAATTGCAACGCAATCGAAACAGGATTTAGAGAAACAACAGGTTTTTGATGATAAAATCGTCACACCATTGATTGCAGCAGGTCCTTTTTACGAAGCGGAGGCATACCATCAGGATTATTATTTAACGAATGAGAAAAAATATAAGTTTTATCGGGCAGCTTCTGGACGCGATGACTTTATCAATCGCTACTGGAACGATCAACCAAAACTTAACCTTCCAACGTATCCAAAATTATCAGACGCGGAAATTAAAAAGAAACTAACCGCAATCCAGTACGAGGTGACACAAGAAGATGGGACAGAGCCGGCATTTGATAATCCGTATCATGACTTAAAGGCAGACGGGATCTACGTCGATCTGATTTCTGGTGAACCACTGTTTTCATCAAACGATAAATATGACTCGAAGACAGGATGGCCAAGCTTTACGAAACCACTTGAGCCGGGGAATATCATTGAGAAAAGTGATTTCTCAATCGGCATGAAACGGATGGAAGTCCGGAGTCGACATGGGAATGCACACCTCGGACACGTCTTCTCGGATGGTCCGAAACCGACCGGACTTCGGTATTGTATGAACTCGGCTGCTTTACGTTTCATTCCGAAAGAGGAATTGAAACAAGAAGGATACAGCGAATATGTAGCAGATTTTAAATAATCATTAAAGGCATTCAATGCGTGTGAGCATTGAGTGCCTTTCCTTTCAAAATTGTAAGATACATCCATAAAATAAATATCCATTTTATCCATATCCTGTTTATAATTAAGGTAAAGTACGTCCATTTTGAAGGAGGAACATCTGTGAAGAAACTGATGATTTGGGTCATGCTGAGCTGTCTGATTTTGACGCTTGGAGTAGGACCTACGACAGCAAAGGCGGAGACTGGCCTTGCTAAAGCAACGCTTTTGAAAGCAGGTCAAGAGACGACGCTTGAAACAGGAACGGAAGAAAAAAATACATATTGGTACCGCGTCAATCATGAAGCGGGTGTAGAAAAAACTGCCTCTCACTTCGAGTTATCAATCGATACGGATCAACCTGTTCAAGTAACAGCTTATCCGAGCGAAGCGATGGCTGCAGAAGACGATACGTTTGATCGTTACCGGACAGAAGCAGAGCTAAATGAAAAAACACCGACAAAACTAGCTGTTCCATACGCATGGGATGGACCGTATTATGTCAAAGTAGAATATTACCCGAACATCGAAGAAGGGAAGACGACAAAAGCAGCGCACGCTAAACTAACGTATAACAACGTCAAATTGCCGGTTGAGTATGAACCGATCAATGATATCAGCTGTATGGCAGAAGAAGCGCTCAAACAAACAAAAGAAGAAAAACCGATGCTTGCGCTCATGCACTCGATTCAAAAACAAGTATTGAGCCAATCGGATGCTGGACGCGCTTTGACATCGCTTTACTACAAAGCATCGCCTTATGTCGTCAAAACACTTTTATTTAACAAAGATAAGCGTCAACAAGCATACGAAGATTTAAAAACATTGAAACCAGCGATGGAAGCACTCGTGCGTGGAACTTCATACACGTTGACGAAAGCTGATCAACAAGCTGTCGATCGTCTTTACAAATTATCACGTGAAGCGTCACCTACTGTGATCGCTGAAGAGATTGATGGATATGCAAATAAAATGGATATCTCGAAATTAAGTGGTAGTTCGTTAAGCGAAACATTCCAGTCAATGGGTATGAGTATCCAATCAAAAGAAACAACACGTTACATCGTCAAATTAAAACCAGGTAAGATGAACCGTTCGATGAAGATTGCGGGTGTTCAAGCAAATGATGTAGAACGTTTATCCCTTGGCAATGCAGGAGACTTCGTCATCGTGACGGAAGATCCAACTGTTAAAGGTCAATCAGCGGCAGCATTAAAACAATCACTCAATCGTTCGTCAGCCGTTGAGTACGTTGAGAAAGTTCAGACGTACCGTGCGACAAGTGATATCAACTTCGACTACCAGTGGGCCGTCAATAAAAAGACTGCTTTTGAGCAATTTGATAACGTTGGGATCGGCTTTGAAGCATTCCAACAACGTTTTGGAACGAAAAAATTAGCTCCTGTTAAGATTGCAGTCATCGATACAGGTGTTGATTATCGTTTGAAGGACTTACAAGGCAAAGTTGATATCGCAAATGAAAAGAACTACGTTTCCGTCAACGGTGACGGGAATGCAATTGATGACAACGGTCACGGGACACACGTGGCAGGCGTCATCGCAGCAACGATGAACAACGATTATGGTATCCAGGGAATCCATCAATCGGCACAAATCCTGCCGGTTAAAGTCTTGAATGCGAACGGTGAAGGGGAAACAGACGCCATCGCACTCGGGATTAAATATGCAGTTGATCATGATGCAAAAGTCATCAATATGAGTCTTGGTGGCGGTGAGAGCCGGACGATGGCTTATATGATGAAATATGCAGCAGATCATGGTGTTACGGTCGTAGCTGCTTCAGGAAATGACTACGACATGATGGTCGGTTACCCAGCGAACTCGGAATACGCGATTTCTGTCGGAGCGACGAACCCTCTCGGAATGGTCGCGGATTATTCAAACTATGGTGTTGGACTTGATGTCGTAGCGCCAGGATCAAAAGTGGCTAGTTTGATTCCAGACGGTAACACGGTGTACATGGATGGAACAAGTATGGCTTCGCCACATGTTGCCGCAGTAGCGGGTATCTTGAAATCACTAAATTCGAAACTGACACCAGCGCAAATCGAACAAATCTTGCGTAAGAGTGCAGAACCGCTTGCGTTTGAAAATCCGAATGACTGGTATGAATTTGAAGATGAGGACGAAGATGGTGAGAAAATCGAGCCTGAGTTCCCAGCTTATGTCAGTCCAGTCGCTGGCTACGGGAAAGTCAGTATTCCACGTGCGATCTCCCAGTTGAACTTGAACGGGAACGTCAATGATGTCTACGATAACCAACTAGTTGTTTCTGGAACAGTCAAGACAGGGACGAAAGTTGAAGTGTGGGCAGCTGTCGTAACAAAAGATAAGAATGGCAAAGAAACAACAACGAATAAAAAGTTAGCTGCAACAACAGCACAAGCAGGAAAATACAGCGTCAAGATTCCGCGTCAAAACCAAAAAACAGTTCTGACGGTTCGCTATGCGAATGGATTAGACGTCACATCGGAACGGACAGAAGTCCTTCCTGGAAAAGCACCAAAAGCACCAAAAGTGAAACCGGTTCTTGCCGGTGCGACAAAAATGACAGGTACAGCTCTTGCGGGCGGTACGATTACAGTCAAAGATGCGAAACGAAAGAAAATTGCAACAGCGAAAGTCGATGCAAAAGGTAAGTTCAGCGCGAAATTGCCAAAGCAAGTTGGTGGTTCAAGCTTGATCGTTACGGTGACGGATATTGCAAAACGAACAAGTAAACCGACGATCGTAAAAGTCTTACCAGCGCCAACTGCACCAAAAGTGAAATCAGTCTATGCCGGTCAAACGAAAGTAACCGGAACAGCTGAAAAGAAACTGAGCGTCTACGTAAAAGATGCGAAGAAAAAAGTCATCGGAAAAGGAACGGTTTCTTCTAAAGGAAACTATTCCGTCAAAATTCCAAAGCAAAAAGCAAAAGCGAAACTGTCGGTTTACGTTAAGAATACACGCGGACAAGTGAGTCCTGTAACGTCTGTGACAGTGAAAAAAGCGAAAAAATAAGAGTATGAAAAGACCTTTTTTCGGGTACATTCCGAGAAAAGGTCTTTTTTTGTACATCTTAGCTGTTGCTTCGAAAGCGTTTCTATTATATTAAAAGAAACAAATGAAAAAGCATCATTCAATGAATGATGAGGAGGATACATTCATGATGAATTGGATTCGGCGACGAATCGGTCGGCAGTTGCTGACGGTTTTTTATGCGGTACTGATCGTAGTATCGATTACTTCGTTCTTTGTCTATGACTACATGGAAGGGCGAATTGAAACGTCTAAACAAAATTTAGAAACGATCAGTGAACAAAATCGCCGAGCCAACGATTTATGGGACAATTGGCAAACGGTTCAGTTCGGTTTACGAGGGTTTGTCATCTTTGGAGACCAGGATCGGTTTGACGAGGTTCAAGCACTTCGAACAGATATTAAAAGTGAGACCGATTGGTTCATGCGAAACGCAAAAACGGATGAAGAAGAAGAATTCGCGGCACAAATGACGAATTTATATGAACTGTACTATGACGCCTTATTTCCGCTGACCCAGTCTTACGTCAATGAAAAAAAGGCGAATCGAATCAACGAGGATTTTTTACAAGGGGACAGTCTATTTTCCTTACCAATCGCGAAACGTCTCGTAGAACAAGGACGATTAAAGCCAACCGCAGACGGTTCAATCGATATTACACCAGATATTGAAAAAGCATCTGCAGCGCTTGACGAATACCGGACGAATTTAAGTCAACAGCAAGAAACCGCTGTCGGGGAATTGCGGAGTGAAGTTGCAAAATCACAATGGATTTGGATCTCAAGTATCGTTGTGCTCGTCGCATTCATTCTCTTATTCGTTCACCCGTTCCTTCGCCGGATGACGCGGCAGTTGTTACGATTAGTAGACGATAATCAAAAACTTGCTCGCAAGGAACCAATTGAAATCGATAAGACGACAGAAAAACGTCCAGACGAAATCGGATTATTACGTGCTTCCTTTAATCGGATGGTCGTGACGACGAATGCTCATACGGATGCGATGCAAGGTAAAAATGAAGAATTGCAAGCGCAAAGTGAGGAATTGCTCGCGCAACAAGAAGAACTGCAGGCGCAACAAGAGGAACTCGAAGAAGCGTATCAAACGACGAAAAAGAATGAGGAAAAGTTGCGATTACGTAGTGAACTAACAGAGGCACTTGCCGTTCGCGAAACTGTCGAATCGTATCCAGCAATCGTTCAAAAGATGATCGATATCACTTCTTCAGAGTACGGTGCTCTATTGCTTTATGAAGAAGGGCAGTTTATGGGTGCAACCACAAACGGCATGACGATGGACTATATAAAAGACCTCCTGAAAGATGAGATGTCCGTCATCAATCGATCTGTTCGCAAGATGGAATTCGTTCAATCGGAGAAGCGCGTTACACGTGAAAAAGAGCATCCGTATTCCTTTAGTACGTATGAGGTGACGATTCCGGTTCAAGATCCAGAAACGCATGAATTGATTGCTGCCATCTATCTCGTTCGCTACAAATCTGCATATAAAGGACAACAGCTGACGGATATTCGCGAGTTTGCGCAACAAATGACGCTTTCACTTCTACGGACGCGTTCTTATGAAGGAATGCGTCAGGAAAAAGAAAAGACCGAGCAAGTGTTGGACTCAATTCGAGAAGCGATCATTTATCTCGAGGATGGAAATGGAGAGTTATACGTCAACCGTCCATTGTTTGACTTGATTCCAGAACTTCAAACGGAATTCACAGTAGATCGGACGTTACCTTCGAGTGAGTACGTCATTGATGTGATGCGTCAGTTGGTGGATGATGTTGAAGCCTTTAATACGTATCTGGATTTAATTCGTTCCGGTAAGATTTCACCGGACAAAGTCCGATTTGATGTTCGAAACAATACGGCGCATCTAGAAGTCTACGCAGAACGCATTGATGTCGTCGGGGGATGGAAGGGAATC
This sequence comes from Exiguobacterium sp. RIT341, assembly GCF_000632205.1. Taxonomy (NCBI): domain Bacteria; kingdom Bacillati; phylum Bacillota; class Bacilli; order Caryophanales; genus Exiguobacterium; species Exiguobacterium sp. RIT341. The sequence continues at coordinate 84,663 of NZ_JFYW01000009.1, read as the reverse complement.
ATTCTCGTCTTACGGGATATTACCCGGGAAACAGAAGCCGATCGTCTAAAAACAGAACTTGTCTCGACTGTGTCACATGAATTGCGAACGCCGCTCTCATCGATTTACGGTTTTACAGAGTTGATGCTAAATCGAAAGATCGATGACTCAAAACAGCAGAAGTATCTAGCGACGATCCATAATGAGACAGAACGATTATCGAACCTCGTCACGGACTTCTTAGACGTTCAACGGATGCAGTCGGGTGGACAATTGTACCAAATGGCACATCTTGATTTGCTCAGCCTAACTGAACAAGTGATGTCCCTGTATGACGCTTCAAGTGAACGACACGATCTTCATTTGCAATTGCTCAGTCCGGACCGTCCGTTCATCTTAGGAGATGAGGACCGAATCAAACAGCTGATGAGCAACTTGATCAATAATGCAATCAAGTATTCTCCGGATGGTGGACGTGTAGATGTCTGGATTGATACGAAAGACGATCAAGCCATCATTGAAGTGAAGGATGAAGGAATTGGGATTCCACGCCACGCATTTACTCATTTATTTGATAAATTCTATCGTGTCGATAATTCCGATACACGTCGAATCGGTGGAACGGGACTCGGCTTATCAATTTGTAAGGAAATCGTCAAAGAACATGAAGGCGTCATCCACGTCGAATCTGAAGTTGGAAAAGGCAGTCGCTTCATCATCGTCTTACCGCTCAGTTTAAGTGAATCGATCGATTCGACAGAAGAGAATCGACGTTCTAGTTAAAGAAAACATGATGTATTTCTGTTAAACCGTGTTCAAACCGCTTAGGTGTGAACACGGTTTTTGCTTACGTTTAAAAAGAGTAATCTTGTCAAAAATATTTTTAATAAAATAAAAAAAGAGTGAATAAACAGCAATCGTGAACCGATATACCTATAGGACAAACGAACTATGGTTAAAAAAGGAAAGGGGGGATTCGTTATGTATCAGAAATGGTTGGGAGTCGTCATCGGTTGGTTACTCTTTCATATCGGCTGGGTGACGTGCGTTGGAACGGATACATTTATCGGACAAGTCGTCAACAGTCTGTTCACGATCGGTGGTGTGATGATTTCCCTCTATTTGAGTTGGCAGGCACAACGACGTCAGACAAGACGCCCTTTTACCTATCGTTTATTTCTTCTTTTATTGTTCGCTAACGCCATGCTTGGATTAGGCGAATGTGGACAGCTTCTATATTTTCTACAAGGACGAACGCGAACGGAACCGTTTGACTGGATCGACTTGATCTTCAGTCTTCAAATCTTGATTTATTTGATCGCTTTTGGCTATTTTCTTCGCAATCGACGACGCGAGGTCAACTTGCGTGTTTTTTTATTCGATGAGTTCATCATTCTAGTCGTTGCAGGGTCGCTCTCATGGCACTATTTAGTGACACCGTATTTAGAAGCGAATACGCTGCTGACGATTGAAACGATTTTATGGCTCCGTTATCCGATCGGCGATTTATTATTACTCGGTGGAATGATTGTCTTGTTTTTTGGTTTGATGAAGCGTGGCAATGGTGGCTCGTTGTTATTAATTTTACTCGCTTTTCATTTTCAGTTACTTGCCGACCTTCTATACGTCGTGCTAGAACGATTTGATTACCCCATCCCTTCGAGTTGGCTCGATCCGTTATGGTTAGCGACTGTCATGATCGTCGGATTAGCAGCTTATCGTTTTGATGCTGAGGAATCATTCGTCAGCTTTGATGTCGCTCGGAAATGGATCGATGTCTTGCGTTTGATTACGCCATACGTATTCTTGTTAATTCTATTCGTGACGATGGCACGGCAAACAATCAGTTGGAATGGTTTGACGATTGGTCTGATGATTGCGATTCCGTTATTAATTTCCCGTCAAATTCGGATCGTCGTTGATAATCAACGACTGCGTGAAAACCTTGAGGCGAAGGTAGAGGAACGAACGGAAGCACTAGCATCTGCCATGGAAGAGATGCGGCACATGGCGTATCACGATGCTTTAACAGGGTTACCGAATCGGTATCTGTTTGCACGATTGTTTCAAGATGCCTTGTACCGAGCGGAAGCGAGTGAAGGACAAGTCGGATTATTCTTTATCGATATCGATCACTTCAAAGAGATTAATGATACGTACGGACATCGTGTCGGAGATCAGCTCATCATCGACGTCACGGCACGCTTACAAAAGAAACTACCGCCTAATACGGTCATTTCGAGACAGGGTGGGGATGAATTCATCGTCTTATTATTTGACGTTGAACAAGAATCAGAAGTCGTGCAGTGTGGAGAACACCTGGTTTCCTTGTTTCAACAGCCGTTTCATCATGGCATCATTCCACTTCCTGTGACGGCAAGTATTGGGGGCGCGATTTATCCTACACATGCAGCCTCTCGATCGGACTTGATCGAGCAGGCAGATCTTGCAATGTACGAAGCAAAACGTCGGGGGAAAAATCAATTTTGTATGCATGATTCGACGGTGACGAAGGTATAAATGAAATCATATACTAAAACACGCTCGTATACTGATCCAAACGGACCAGTCATACGAACGTGTTTTTTGATGTATATCATTTCTTTTGCGAACGGGCTAAGAACGTTTCAATAACGTCCGGCTTGGTCACTGCTTGATTACAAGCATCACTATCGATACACATATAATGACCAATCGTTTGATGCTGTTCAGTCGAACGGCGTGTCGTGACAGTTACGAGTGTAATATCACTATACGTATGACAAATCGCACAAATCCCTTTTTGAATCGATGGTAGATAGGTACCTTCTACGCCAATCCATTCACCATTCAAGGGATAGACGAAATATTTTTTCCGATTTCCGGTATCGTTCCAGCTTAAAAACGTCGTGTGTGTCCACTCAAAGGAGTGAAGTGGCGGAACGTGTAGCTTTTTCGTTTTTTTAAAGAGCTGTCGGATTCGTGATTCAGAGATGGTCGGAAATGGTTGGACGAACGGCTCCACACGTGTCAAATACATGAGAAGATCCTGTTCGGATTCAGCGTCACGAATGTTCGTCAACAAGATTTCCTGTTCCGGTGTAAGTACTGGCAATAGATCAAATATCTTTTCAGCGGCACTGTACCGAACAGCATCACGAACATCGGGGTCATGAACGGCTGCGAATTGATGTTGCAGCAGCTCGACTTGATTCCGAATGAAATTGTATTGATGGGGTAGTAAAAATGCGTCCATTCTCGTTCCTCCTTTTCCTTTCATCGTACCGGAATTTGGCAACAGAACAAAGCGACATTTTAGTTTTTTGGACTCCTACAGCGGGAATTAAATAACAGACTGAACGAGGAGGTGAAAAGGGACGTGCAGTATTTAACATTTTTACGCTTGATGAATGTAGGAGCATTCCTCTTTGCAATGCTAGCACGCGTCGTTTGGCAACAGCCGATGACCATTCTTAAGTTACCTCTTGTTCCTGCACCATTCTTTGACGCCATTGCCGGTGTCGTGTTTACGACATTATTGATTTGGTGTATTCGACCGGTACGTGCCTTCCCTGCGGATCGAGAACTGATTGAAGATATCGGAGGGTGGCTTGCATTATCACTCGTGACGCTTGGAATCAGTAGTATGAGTGGCCCCCCTTGGGAACTCGTCTCGACGACGATTTCTTTCATCAGCCTTTGCTTAGTCTATATGAAAATTCAACACCATCCCCGGCGTTCGCCGTGGATGCGCTCTCCAGTTTCAGTGTTGCTTGCCTGGATCAGTACGATGCTATTGATTTTACCATTTCGGATCTTATCGGATTTTCAGTTCACTTCTCTATTCAGTCTTTCCGAACGCCAATGGAGCACGAGTGCGCTCGCACTAGCTGTTATCGGTGGACTCCTGTTCATCGCAATCCATTCAGATTGGGTATTTGGTCTCGCACTCATCTGGTATTTAGCTGGACTATTGTTTAACGAACGTCTCATTCTCTTGCAACAGATTGTAGCGGGAATTGGCATAATGTGTGTTTTACTCCTATGTTATTACGTCTTTCAGAAACGTCAACGTCTTTTTCGACAGCATTCACCTAAGTCTTCTTCGTCCTAGTTATGTTTTAGGTGAATTTGGGGTATATCCCATATAGCTGTTATAAAAGGGGGAGGCGTGCATCATGGGGAAAAAACAATGGATTGGTGTCTATCAGAATGAAACGGATTTAATTCGTAAGATCGAGGATTTACATTTTGCAGGTTATCTAGAAGAGGATCTATATATCGTGTTGCAAGACAAGACTGATATGGCGATGTTACGTGGGCAATCGGCGGCGCAACTCGTCTCTGGAAAACGGACGCTGTTTGAGCGGTTTACAGGCAAACCAGCTTCGGCTGAGGAAATTCAAACTGCTTTTACGGAACTCGGATTGCCGGAGGCAGATATTCGGCAACACGTCTTACGTGTCCAGCAAGGCGATTATGTCCTGTTGGCAGACGAAGCAGGGGCTTCTCGTCCTGCGCCGGAACCAAAAAGTATTCTGGAAACAGAGCCAGAGGGAATCGAAGCGGAACGAAAACTTGATCACGAAAACCGTGCCCTTGAAAATGAAAATGATCGGATGTTGTAAGAGAGTCGTGCGGAAAGGATGAATCTTGATGGAGAGCCAATATCATACGATTTTGGTAGCAGTCGACGGATCAGAGACAGCAGATTTAGCATTTGAGAAGGCAGTGAAATTTGCCAAACTTGATCATGCTAAACTCGTCATCGCCCATGTCATCGATATTCAGACGTTTGCTAACGTACGTGCCAATAAACGTTTCATTGATCAAAACGTTACCGAATATGCACAAGAATTGCTCGATCGTTACGAAAAGCGGGCACGAGAAGCAGGTGTCGAGACAGTTGAGCTGATCATCGAAAACGGCTCTCCGAAAACACTGATTCCAAAGGTCATCGCACCACGCTTTGGTGCGGGTCTGATCGTCTGCGGAGCAGTCGGGATGAATGCGATGGAACGAATCATGATTGGGAGTGTTTCTGAAAACATTTCCCGTTATGCAAAATGCGATATCTATATCGTCCGTCCGAAAACCTTGAAGTGACATAAAACAGCACACATCGGCTGATGTGTGCTGTTTTATGTCACGTTAGAAAGTAATAGAAAATGCCTAATAAAATCAGAATGATCGGGAGAAAAATGAAATACATCCAAGACATATTTTTTGCCGAAGTCTTGTGATCGTACTGCTCTTCTGCTGGTTGCTTAGCAATCCGCAACGTAAAGATGAGTCCGACGAGACAAATGACTAATGCGATCCAAAATAAAGTCAACATAAGCATGCTCCTCTCTTCTTTTATCATACAGAAAATGGTCATGTTCTGCAGTGGTGAGTTGTGACAGTTTAAAGTTGACAACGTACTAGTTGAGGGGCTAAACTAACTTCATAAGTTTAGGGGGTAAACTAAAAATGAAAGATAATTTACGTGAAGCAGTCCTCCTGTTCGAAGAAGTCATGATCCATGGAACTGAACGTGTGCTGAAGTCAGTCGAAGCGCCTGTTTGGCAAATGTATTCACCGGAACAACTCCATGTGTTGAAGCTCGTTGGAAAATACGGACCAATCTCATCGGGGCGTCTCGCGGCAGTACAGGGCGTACATAAAAGCGCCATTTCCAATCGGCTGAAAAAGTTGACGGAAAAAGGACTTGTCATCGTCGAACGCCGAGAAGATGATCACCGAACGAAGTACATCTCGTTGACCGAAGCAGGACGATTGGTTGCGACAGAGGCGGAGCAAGAAATCTATACGTATCTCGAAAGTTTGATTGAAGGAAAGGTCGAGGAAGAAGAAATCATCCAGTTCATCGAAACCTTTAAGAAAATCAAAGAGATTCTGCAGTTGAACGTCTAAAGACAGAATAGAAGGAAGAGGAGAATCAGACATGCGACAAATCGTCAAATGGCGCTGGGCAATTCTTGCATTATTGCTCATCGTCACAGTAGGTTTACTATTTACGGCACCAAACTTGGCAAAACAAGCAGAAGACGCAGGGGCGATTCAGCTTGCGAATAACGCTGACTCACAGCGGGCAGCAGATATTTTAGAAAAAGCGGGAGCAAGTGAAGAAACGATCTCTCTTGTTATTCCGCTCAAAGACAAAGTCAGCGATGCTGATCGAAAGTCGATTGGGAAAATCGTTAAAGATTTAGAAGCACTCGATCGTCCGGTCACGGATGTGCTGAATCCGTTTGAAAACAAAGAGACGGAAGGACAGCTCGTCTCAAAAGATCAAAAGACGGTCCTTGTGCCAATCACGGTCGACGGTTCGCAAGAAGAAATCGTCAAACTGGCAAAACAAATTCGGACAGATCTCTTGCCAAAGGATCAAACGATTTATCTAACGGGTGAAGCGCTAATCAACGATGACGTCAATACAAGCTCACAAGAAGGGTTGAAGCGGACGGAACTGATTACCGTCGGGTTGATTTTCGGACTACTTCTGCTCGTCTTCCGTTCCATCGTCACACCGTTCGTACCACTTGTGGCAGTGGGCTTTACGTACCTGATCAGCCAATCACTCGTCGCCTTTTTCGTCGACTGGTTCGGATTCCCGGTATCGAACTATACGCAAATCTTCCTCGTTGCCATCCTATTTGGGATTGGGACGGATTACTGTATCTTGCTACTGAGCCGGTATAAGGAAGAATTGACGGCAGGACACGATGTCGAGGCAGCGATCGTCAACACGTATAAGACAGCAGGGCGTACGTTACTAATCAGTGGTCTTGCTGTTCTTGTCGGTTTCTCAGCGATTGGGTTTGCGGACTTCCCAATCTTCAAATCATCGGTCGCTGTTGCGGTTGGGATTGCCGTCCTCTTACTCGTCTTATTTACACTTGTCCCGTTCTTCATGGCGACACTCAAAGAAAAATTATTCTGGCCGTCAAAGAAGGCAGCGAGTCACCAAGATAGCAAACTGTGGTCACATTATGGTGGGTTATCGATCCGTCGTCCTTTACTTGCGATGATCATCGTTGCGATCGTCACGGTCCCGACACTCTTTACGTACGATGATGACCTCTCGTTTAATACCGTCGATGAGATTGGTGCGAAGTATGATACGGTCAAAGGACTGAATGCGATCTCGGATGGATTTGGAGCAGGTGAGTCGCTCCCGGTCAATGTCATTCTTAAGAGCGACAAAGATTTGATTACAGAAAAGACAGTTCCTTATGCGGAACAGTTGAGTCGTGAGCTCGTGAAAATCGACGGGGTCAAATCGGTTCGTTCGATTTCTCGTCCGACAGGCGAAATCATTAATGACTTCTACGTCGATCGTCAATTAAAACAAGTTGCTTCCGGCATGAAGAAAGCAACCGCCGGTCTTACGGACGTTCAGTCTGGTCTGACGACAGTTGAAGACAATCTCAACGGTATTACAGGACAACTACCGGCAGGAGACTCGGCTTCAGCAGGAGCAAGTCAGTTGCAACAAGCAGCAGACGGACTTGGACAGATCAACCAACAGTTGACGCTCGTCGGTCAAGGTCTGCAATCGACTCAAAATATCCCGCAAACCATTGGGACATTAAATGCCTTGTCTGGTCAATTGAGCCAAGTTCAATCTGGCATCAGTCAAGCAGCAAGTGGAATAGCCTCACAAGGAGCACAAGCCGGTCAACTTGGAAGTGGGCTGACACAACTTGCGGATGGTGTTGGTCAAGCAAACACAGGGCTTGCGAAAATTAGTGATGGTCTAGATGACATCTCGAATTTGTTAACCGAGATGGGACAAGCGACATCGATCCGTGGGACAGGTGTGTTCGTGCCAAAAGATACGTTATCGGACAAGGCCTTTAAACCAGCAATTGACCGTTACGCGATTGATCAGCAAACCGGATTGAAGTTTGAAGTCATCCTCGAAGATGATCCGTATTCACCAGAAGCGATTCAAACCGTCGCTGCAATCAAAAAGACGACAGCGAATACGATTAAAGGGACACCGTTTGAAGACAGCACTGTCGCATATGGCGGGATTTCAAGCGTCAACAGTGACTTGAATGATACGTCGAAAGCCGATTTCAAACGAACAGTGACTGTCATGTTGATCAGTCTCTTTGTGATTTTAGCGATCATGTTCCGTTCGTTGATCATGCCATTGTTCATGATTGGTTCGTTATTGCTGACGTATTATACGTCGATGTCGATCGCTGAGCTGATCTTCGTCAACGGTCTCGGATATGACGGCATCAGTTGGGCTGTTCCGTTCTTCGGATTCGTCATGTTGATTGCCCTTGGTATCGATTATTCGATCTTCCTACTCGATCGTTTCCGCGAAGAGACGATCAAGGGACTCGATACGAAGGAAGCGATGTTCCTGTCGATGAAAAAGATGGGATCTGTCATCATCACGGCAGCGATCATTCTTGCAGGAACCTTCGGAGCGATGATGCCGTCTGGTGTCTTGAGTCTCGTTCAAATCGCGACGATCGTCATCACAGGTCTACTTTTGTATGGATTAATCGTCTTACCACTCTTGATTCCAGCGATTACAGTTTCGTTTGGTAAAGGGGTCTGGTGGCCGTTTCGATCAAATGCCAAAAAATAAGAACTAATCAAACCGGATTCGTCTTCTAGATGAATCCGGTTTTTTCATGACGTATACTAAGAGCAGAGTATAAGGAGGTAGAACATGCAATACTTCAAACAACTGACTTCACGGATTTGGTATCAGACACCGGTCAGCGAGACGGATCGCCCGATTCTCGCCGTCGTGCGTGGGGAGAAGCATCAATTGATGATTGACGCGGGAAACTCATCAGCCCATGCCGCTTTGTTTTTAGAAGAAATGAAAAAACACAATCTTGGATCACCTGACTTATTGGCCCTGACCCACTGGCACTGGGATCATATTTTTGGGATGAAACATCTCCGTCTGCCATCGATGGCAACACAGCAAACAATCACCCGCATGAAAGAGATGCAACCATACGCTTGGACGGATGCAGCGTTACAAGAACGAATGGATCAAGGAATCGAGATTCCGTTTTGTGCGGATGCGATCAAGCTCGAGTTTGGTACGACACGCGACATCGAAGTCGTCTTACCGACGATTGGCTTTACTGGACAATTGGAAATTGACTTAGGTGGTGTGCAGTGCCAACTGATTGAAATCGAAAATGATCATTCTCCTGGTAGCCTACTCGTCTACATTCCGGAAGAACGCGTCGTGTTCTTAGGAGACGCGATGTATGCGGATATCTTTTCATCGAAGTGGAATTATACGGTCGAACGGACGACGCGCTTATTAGCGGCAATCGATCGTTTAGAAGCCGATTATTATGTCTGGTCGCATGGAGAAGCGATGCCGAAGTCTGAATTTGAAGAAGAGGTCAACATGTTGCGTCGAGCCATTCGTGTAACGGAAGCGACCGGAGGACGACTGAAGGATATGCGGACTTTATATGCAGAAGAGACAGGACGATCGTTGACGGAAGACGAAACCGAAACATTGATCTATTTTGCAAATGGAGTGAAATGACAGATCGTAACAAGGGATAAAACGGAGGACGTCGAAATAAAAAAGTACTACGAGCTTGTTAAAGGGAGCGGTACTATATGACAAAGCCAAAATTCGAACGGGATGAAACCATCGATCGCGTTTTTTTTGGAAAAGCGGGCATCTTTTCATTTTTGGTTATCGTGGGAGGCATTCTATATCTACTATATGATCTGTACGTACAATGATCGGAACGCATGCGTTCCGATTTTTTGAATTCAGGGGAGTGCACGAAAACCAGATATTGGGTAATAACTTGCGTGAGACTGTTAGTGAAAGTGAGAGGAGATGTCGGATGAAACGAATTCAAATTGCGGATTTTGATCGACGCATGCCATCGATTGAATTGGTCGAAAAGGATGATCACTATGAAGCGATGCTTGTACCGAGTTATGACCATACGTATCCTTCGACACAAATCCGGACGATCCGCTTAGCGGATATCTCCGTCAATCTGTTTGTCACCCCGGAAGAAACACTACTTGTTTCTGCGCTTTTTCATAAACCGGTTCAAGTGACGGATATCGTTTCCTGGATGCAGTTGTATACGATTAGTTTTGCCCAGTCGGATGAGACTGGTTATTTCGTCGAACAAGCGGATGAAATTTTAGAAGTCGTCTTGTATCAGAAACATCCGATCGTCATCGCGACACGTGGTCAAGATCGATTGTATTACGATACGACGGGAGCAATCGAGGTCCGGCGGGCGACGAATGAATCGGTCGGCGAGCGTCCCTTGCTTTATTTGAACGGGGAAGCCTGGTATGGTGTCCCGCGCTTGTCGTTCAATCGAATGAAGGATGAGCTGCACGTCAATGGAACGTTTTTATATGCGGACTATATGGACGCACACCATGGAAAAATCGGTTTCTTTCGCGAGAATGATCCCTCTCTACCAATCGTTTTGCTCGTCGGTCAGGCAATCGTTGAGATCGAACTGACCGAGAATCCGGATGGTTCACGCGTCCTGATTTTAGAACAACCATATGACGAAGCATGAAAGTGCACAAAAACCGTTCAGCAGATGAACGGTTTTTAAGTGAGACCGTGAAATCCCTTACAAAATATGCGAAGATAGTAAAGAGACAGACCAAAGGGGTTGATGGGGACATGGCGAAAGAAACACCGCGTAATTCTAAATGGATGCGTTCCTATAATCGGGCACTCGTCTTGCGACTGATTCGGATGCATCAACCGATTTCGCGGGTTGAGTTAGCACAACGGACGAACTTAACGAAGCCGACGGTATCGAACATCGTCAGTGAATTGATTGCAGAACAACTCGTGACGGAGCGAGAGCTTGGGATATCAAATGGGGGACGAAAACCGATCATGCTCGAACTCGTCGCAACAGAGCAATACGTCATCGGCATCGATGCGACAAGTCACCAATTCATCGGAGTCGTCGCGGATTTAAGTGGTAATACGATTCATGAGTCCGAAGCCGTGGGACGTTTTGAGACGAATGAAGAATTGATTGAAGCGATTGGTCGATTATGCGAGACCTTGATTGCACAGACACAAGGACGGGGAACGATTCACGGTATCGGGATCTCCGTCCACGGGATGGTCAATCCGGAGACAGGTGTCATCTTGTTTGCACCACGTTTCCACCTGCATGACGTTGAGTTGAAGGTACATCTTGAAGCACGCTTTGACTATCCTGTCTTCATCGAAAACGATGTTCGAGCACTCGCTTCGTTTGAGCTATTATTCGGTGAAGGTGTTGGGGTCGAACAATTCTTTTATCTCTATGCCGGGGAAGGCATCGGGGGTGCTTATGTGCTCGATGGACAGCTTGTCGACGGACAACATCATATTACGGGAGAGGTCGGACATATGCGTCTTGATCTCGATGGACCGATTTGTTCGTGTGGGAACAGAGGATGCCTAGAAGCATTAGCAGGCGAAAAAGCGTTGTTACGAGATTATGCTGTCGTGGATCCGCAAGTCATGACGATTGCTGATTTGCGCAAACGGTTAAACGAACGCGATGAACAAGCAGTTCGTACATATGAACGGGCGGGGGAATATATCGGAATCGGTGTCTTGAATACGATTCATCTCCTGAATCCACGCCGGATTTTACTTGGGGGACCGATGTTTGAGCTCGCACCCACGATCGTTGATCAAATCAAGGAACGGGTCGAGCACACGGCGTTGACCGCTGCTTCACGTGAAACCGATGTCAAGATGGTCCCGTGGGGTGAAAAACAAGGAGCACTCAGTGCGGCTGCCCTTGCGACAAATAGTTTATTTCAAACGATTTAATGAACCGATTCCGTGTCTTGCAAACTAGCAAGACACGGAATCGGTTTTGTTATTCAACAAATAATTTATTGAAACCGTTTACAAGTTAAAAACCAATGTGCTATAGTCGATATAAAGTTAGATAATAAATTTAATTTACTAAGTTCATGGTCAACTAAGTGGAGGTGGATGCAGGTTAGCAGGGGCTAATCAAGCTGAAGCAGGAAAGGGAGGCATCGCGCAATGGAACCACACGATCCATGGGTTTCGTACCGTGAAGCTTTCGGGCGTTACGGAGCAATCCGCGGTTTTTATTTTCATCGGTCAACGCAACAGATGACAGAACAGGGTCCAGGCGATGTCCCGACAGACGAGCAGGATATTGTGCTCGTCCGACCACGACGTGACGGTGTGTTTCAATTCCGGATGTCATCGGTACAAGGGGTCCTGACGATCCGTTCATCCGAGCTACACATTCGAAAAAATGAGAGCGGATACATTGAATTACGCGCACTCATGCAACACATGCGCTCTGCCGGTTGTTTGACGCTGGGTGGAGAGTTATATCTCTTCGTCCGACCGGACGTCGATACGCTGGCATACCGTCTTCGATTGATCGCCCGTGTATTGATTCAGCTACAGGGAATGCCGATTCAGACGAAGGTGATCGAAGAATGGTGCCGACAAGCACTAATCGAAGGGGAACACGCTAGACGATACGCTTGACTACTTACACATAAAAGGGGAGCTCTTACATGAAATTCAAAAAAACGAAACTTGTTGCTGCAGCATCAGTCCTAACATTATCCGCATTCCTCGCCGCTTGTGGTGGCGAAGACGAGCAACAAACGAAAACAAAAGACGGTAAGACGATCGTCACATGGTGGGGCTGGGCACCGCAACCAGAAGCGGGGAAAACTGTCGTTGATGCTTTCAATAAATCACAAGATAAATACGTCGTTCAATTCAAACGATACAGTGAAGACTACGAAAAACAATTACAGGTCGCGATGCTGTCAGGTAAAGGCCCAGACATCATCGGTCTGAAAGAACCGATGATTCAGCAGTACAAGGATCGCGTCGTACCGGTCGATTCGTACATGGATAAAGCAGCAGGTAAAGGATGGAAAGATAAGTTCGTTGAGCTCGGAATCGAACAGACGACACTTGACGGCAAACAATATGCAGTTCCAATTGGTTTCACAGGTCAAGCGTACTTGATGTACAACAAGACGATGCTTGATAAATACGGTGTGACACCACCGAAGAACTACAAAGAAACAGTCAGCGCAGTCAAGAAGATTAAAGACTCAGGCGATAAAGTCATCCCACTCATGCTCGGAGCAAAAGATGCATGGATTGACATCGATGTCTACAACGTCCTCAGCCACCAGGTCGCACCAGGTTACATTCAAAAAGTTCTTTCGGGTCAAGCAAAATGGACAGACGACGAAATGGTTAAAACAGCACAAGTCTGGCAAGATCTCTTCAAAGATAAAGTTTTCCAAGAAGGAGCGCTTGGTCTAGCGACATACAATGACGGGATGAACCAATTCTTTGATAAAAAAGCAGCGATGTGGGTCATCGGTTCATGGGAAGCACACTCGATGACAACAGCTGAGAAAAAAGACAAATGGAAAATCAAAGATGAACTCGGATTCGTTCCACTCCCGAACTTAGTAGGTGGAACAGAGCAACCGGTCATCGCATCGATCGATATGGCACTTGGTGTCAATAAAGAGTCGAAACAACAAGAAGGTGCAGCAGAGTTCATCGCCTTCATGAGTCAAGGAAAAGGACAAGAAGTCTACATGGGTGAGTTTGAAATGGCACCTGGTATCAAGGATGTCAAAGTCGATTCAGACGCTGCCTTCACATCTGAAGGCGAAAAAGAATCGTACAAGATGTTAAACGACACATTAGCAAAAGCGGTTGCTAGCCGTGGTATCCGAGATACGAAATTAAACGATATCCTCGGTAAGGAACTTCAAAACATCGCGACAGGACAAGATCCGAAAGAATCATTACAACGCGTTCAAGACGCAGCGGATCAATCAGCGAAATAAGACTCGACAGTGAAGTGGTACGCCTGCGTGCCACTTCCTGATTTTTGGACTTGAGGAAAGTGGGGAATCGATATGCAGACAGAGCGACAGGAATTGCCGATTAAACCAAAAGCAGAACCGCTCCAGCCGGTGGCGACACGCCCGCCCGCACCGAAGAAGAAAAAGAACATGAAGCGAAACATGGTCGGATGGGCCTTCGTTGCTCCGATCGTCTTGTTCGTCGTCAGCTTCATCTATTATGGGATTTTCTATAATGCCTATAACTCGTTCTTCTCGTGGGACGGGATTTCGTTTGACAAAGTATTCGTCGGACTCGACAACTATGCTGAGATGTTCCAAGATCCGGACTTCTATCTCTCGCTGAAGAACACATTCATCTTCACGATTTTGACCGTTTCGATTCAAGCTGGTATCGGTCTCGTCTTGGCGTACTTCCTGCATACACCGGGACCATTGCGGACGGCGATGAAGTCGGTCTTCTTCTTCCCGGTCGTCTTGAGTCCTGTCGTACTCGGTGCGGCATTCTCACAAATTTATGATTTCCAGTTTGGTTACATCAATGAGTTCCTCCGTGCGATTGGTCTCGGTAGCCTCGAGCAGAACTGGCTTGGTGATCCGGACATCGCGCTTTATTCCGTCATTGCGATCAACATCTTCCAGTGGACTGGTTCTTCGATGGTCATGTACTACATGGCAATGTTGACGATTGAGAAGGAAATCTTCGAAGCAGCAAAAATCGATGGAGCTGGATTCTTCCGGACACTGTGGAGCATCGTCTTCCCGAACTTGAAAGGAACGACGTTCACTCTGTCGATTCTCGGAGTTATCGGTGGTCTGAAGACGTTTGACTTAGTCTGGATCACGACAGCTGGTGGACCAGGATCGTCGACGGAGTTCATTTCGACATACCTATTCCGAAAATCGATGTTACAACAGGAAGTTGGTTTCTCGAGTGCTGTTGCCATCATCCTACTGACGATCGCCTTGCTGATCACGTACTTCCAATTGCGTGTACAAAAGAAAATGGATAACTAAGGAGGAACGACCCATGGATGTAGAATCTAAAAAAAGCCGCTGGATGATTAACCTCGTATTGGCGCTTGCGTCAATCGTCTGGTTATTCCCAATTTTCGTCATGTTCAAAGAGAGTCTTCGCGTCAATGGATTCGATAACTATATTGCGACATTGCAAAACCCGAACTTCCCGACATTCGTCTTCAACAGTTTCTTTGTCGCTTTCTTCATGATCATCATCTCGATCACGATTTTGGCGTTCGCAGCGTTCGCTTTCTCGAAGCTTGAGTTTGCTGGAAAACGTCTTTTGTTCAACATGGTCCTTGCTGGACTCATGTTACCGGTCGCTTCGATGATCGTACCCTTGTTCTTCACGCTTCGTTCATTTGACGGGCTGAACAACCACTGGGGACTGATCGGAGCGGAAGTTGCCTTCTTCTTACCATTCGGTCTGATGCTTATCAAAGGATACTTTGATGAATTGCCAAACGAATTGATGGAAGCAGCGTATATCGATGGTGCGACGATTCTTGAAGTCTTCTTCAAAGTCATGCTACCGCTCGCAAAACCAGCGCTCGCAACAGCTTTAATCTATGCGTTCCTTAACTCATGGAACGAGTACTTGATGGTTCTTACGTTCATGACCGACCCTGCTTATCAGACAGTCACGATGGCACCAAGTTTCTTCAAGGATGCGCTTGGCGGGGACCCAGGGAAAATCTACGCTTCACTTGTTTTGATCAGTTTACCGACGATGATCTTCTATATCTTCTTCCAACGTTTCTTCCAAAAAGGGATGACGGCGGGTGCAGTAAAATAATTGTTTTTGCGTAAGGGGGAGCACAATGTATTTAGGAGTCGATTATTATCCAGAACAAACACCACGAGCACTATGGGAGGAAGACTTCCGACTGATGAAGGAACTTGGTGTCAACGTCGTTCGTCTCGCAGAATTCGCTTGGTCGATGATGGAGCCGGAAGAAGGCGTCTATGACTTTAGTTTTTGGGATGACGTCATCGAACGTTTGAGTGCGGAAGGATTCGATATCGTACTCGGGACACCAACCGCGACACCACCTGCGTGGTTGTGTACGAAGTATCCAGAAATCTTACCGGTCGATGAGAACGGTGTGACGATCAGCTTTGGTGCTCGTCGCCATTATACGGTCCACAGCGAAACGTACCAACGACTATCCGTCAAGATCACGGAAGAGATGGCGAAACGATACGGTCAACATCCTCGTGTTATCGGGTGGCAAACGGATAATGAATATGGGCATGAGAAATCGGATCGTTCTTACGGTGATGTCGACCGCGCTGCTTTTCAGCGCTGGTTAGAGAACCGTTACGGAACGCTTGATGCTTTGAACGAAGCATGGGGAACCGTCTTCTGGAGTCAGACGTACACGGCGTGGGATCAAATCCCGGTACCGCGTAAAGTCTATCAGGAACATAACCCATCCCTGCTCGTCGACTTCGATCGTTTTTGTGCCGACGGCTATACGTACTACAACAAATTACAAGTCGATGTCTTACGTCGCTACATCCCAGAGAACGTCTTCATCACGCACAACCTCGTCTACAGTGACATGGCGGTCAATCAACAGCAAATGGCGCAAGATCTCGATTACGTCGCGTTCGATAACTACCCGGTCTGGGGTGGACTACCGGAGCCGAACCGGTTCGAGAAGATGGCAAGCGATCATGATCTTTGCCGCTCTTCGAAGCAAGGAAAAGGCTTCTGGGTCATGGAACAGTTGAGTGGCGCACAAGGCTGGAGTAAAATCGGTTACTTGCCACGACCAGGGCATATTCGTCTCTGGACGTATCAAGCAGTCGCGCGGGGAGCAGAAGCGATCGTCTACTTCCGATTCCGGGCTGCTCATTTTGGAACAGAGGAATTCTGTCACGGCATCATCGATCATGATGGAAAACCGAAACGGAAATTCGAAGAAGTGAAACAGATCATGACGGAACTGAATACGTATGGCGATGAAATCAATGCGAGCCGTTACGACGCGAAGGTTGGTGTCTATTTCGATCAAGAAAACGTCTGGGCGTGGACGCATCAGCCGCACAGTGATGCGTTTGATTTTCGGACGGAGTTCGTCCGCTTCTATGGCGGAGCAGTTCGTCAACAAGTCGCAACCGACATCGTCTTCCCAGGTGATGATCTATCTCGTTATAAACTGATCATCGTTCCACTCTATTTCTTGACGAATCCTACGTTCGATGACGCCTTGATTGCGTACATGGAACAAGGAGGTCACGTCATCTTCACGTACCGGACAGGTGTCAAAGATGCACGGAATCATGTCGTACCGACGACGTTACCGGGTAAATTCGCACCGTATGCGGGTATTGAAATCGACGAATATGAGTCACTCCAATCGGTTCAGCAACATAAGGTGGCAGGTATCGGCGAGATGGCAGGACAATCCTCAACAGCGCGCCTCTGGTGTGATCTCATCACACCAACGACAGCAGAGACACTTGCTGTCTATGAAGATACGTTCTATGAGGGTGTAGCGGCTGTGACGCGCAATGCCTATAAAGGAATGATTACCTACATCGGCTCATCGATTGATGATGCGATGATTGATACAATTTACCGTCAAGCGTTCACAGAGGCTGGCATCGAGATGATCGATGCTCCGGATCAAGTTGAAATCATTCGTCGTCACGGCGAACAACGCGATTTCCTCTTCTTGATGAACCATGACACGAAAGAAGCACGGGACGTCACGCTCGACGGAACATACCAAGCATTGACAAAGGAAAAGACATATCGTGGAACGGTCCGACTCGCACCACTCGAGACACTGATTCTGACGACGTAAGGAGGAAGAGAACCATGGCAATCTTTGAAGTAGCAGGACGTCGTTTCGTCGTCGAGGGGAAACGGGTCGCTCACGTCGTGACAGTCGGTGCGAACGGGAAGCTGATTCACACCTATTTCGGTGCCAAGTTACCGTACCGGGATGATTATGAAGCGTTACCGAGTCCGGTCGTCGCACACAGTTCGTTTGAATCACCAGACGGCGTTGCGACGTATGATTTCGTACCATTCGGCGAGATGTTGTACACGGAGCCAACTTTGAAATCGGAACGAGAGGACGGACAACGGATTCACCAGTTCCAGTTTGAACGCTCCGAGCAGACAGAAACGAAACTGACATTGTGGCTTTTTGATCCGTTGCAGGAGATGCGTGTCGGAGTGCAATATGAACTGTTTGCCGATTACGACATCATTGGTCGTTCGATTGTCGTCGAAAATACAGGACGATTACCTGTTCGTTTAACAGCGGCCCAGTCCTTCGCAATGGGACGTTGGCATCAACCGAATTTAAAACTGCATCACTTCGCTGGGATGTGGACAGGTGAGTTCAAGAAACAAATCACACCGGTGACACCAGGACGCCAGACGATTGAAAGTCGGCGCGGGGTGACGAGTCATCAAGCGAATCCTTGGTTCGCACTCGAGCAGGATGCGACAGAAGACAGCGGTGAAGTCGTTTACGGACATTTTGCCTATTCGGGTAACTGGGCGATTCACGTCGAACAAGATGCGTTTGGTTTCGTTCAGCTATCGGGTGGCATGAATCCGTTTGATTTCAGTTGGAAACTATCACATCAACAACAGTTGACGACACCGACGTTCTACATCGGGTATGCGGACGGTTTCGCAGATATGAGCGCCCATGCGCATGCGTTCCAACGTGATGTCATCATGCCGCGTGCGACTGATCGTCCAGTTCTCTATAATTCATGGGAAGCGACCTATTTCGATGTGACGGAATCTGGTCAACGTGAACTCGTCGATCTTGCAGCAGGAATCGGCTGTGAACTGTTTGTCGTCGATGACGGTTGGTTCGGTGAACGCCATTCCGATCAAGCGGGACTCGGGGACTGGCACGTCAATCGGGAAAAGTTTCCGAATGGTCTAGAGCCTTTGATCTCATATGTAAAACAACAAGGGTTACAGTTCGGGCTATGGGTCGAACCGGAGATGGTCAACCCGGATTCTGATCTATACCGGGCGCATCCGGATTGGATTTATCATGCACGGGATGCGGTTCGGACGACGTCACGGAATCAATACGTCTTAAATCTAGGATTACCAGAAGTTGAGCAATTCATTCTCGAGATGATGGATGACTTGCTGACGCGTCACGCGATCGACTACATCAAATGGGACATGAACCGTGCCTTCTCGGAACCGGGTGTTCCAAAAGACCAGACGGATCGCCAACAGGAATTATGGAAACGTCACGTCGATGCATTGTACCGGATCTTTGATGAATTGCGTCGCTTGCATCCGGCGGTCGACTTCGAAGCCTGTGCCGGTGGTGGCGGACGAATTGATCTCGGGATCCTCGCACGGACGGAGCAAGTCTGGACAAGTGATAACACGGATCCACTCGATCGCTTACAAATTCAGCATGACTTCTCTTACGCTTATAACGCGAAGATGATGAGCTGCTGGGTAACGGACGGACCGAACTGGTTAAATGGACGCAACGTGCCACTTGCGACACGCTTCGTCTCCTCGATGCAAGGAACGCTCGGGATCGGTGGTAACTTAAGCGAGTGGTCGACGGATGAGTTAGCGGAAGCAAAAGGCTGGATCGAGACCTATCAAGCGATTCGTCCGACAATCCAACGCGGCATCCAGTACCGTCTTTCATCCTTCACACAACAGACACCAAGCGTCATGCAGTATACATCGGAAGAAGAAACAGTCTTGCTCGCGATCGCGCCACTTCGGCAATACGGAATACATCAGTATCACTTCAAGCTAAAAGGACTCGACCCAACAATGCGCTACCAAGTCGAGGACCGGACGTTAAGCGGTGCCTACTTGATGCAACAAGGCTTGACGTTCTCATACACGACGGATTATGAAGCCCGCTGTCTGCGGATTCAGCCGGTCCATCGTGCGCTCTCACTACTCGAATCAAAGGAGACGATCGTATGACAGACCAGACGTTAGAAGCACAATTTGAACAGCGGTTTGGCTCACCGTCGACGCATCGCTTTTTTGCCCCAGGTCGGATCAATTTAATCGGTGAGCATACGGATTACAATGGCGGTCACGTCTTTCCGTGCGCGTTAACGTTCGGTACACACGCGATCGCGCGAAAACGAGACGATCAACGTTTCCGCTTCTACTCGCTGAATTTTGAGCAGGACGGCATCATCGAAGTCGCACTCGAAGAACTGGCGTATGACGCGACGCACGGTTGGGCGAACTATGCGAAGGGTATGGTTTCAGTCCTACAGGAAGCAGGATACCAGATCAATACAGGATGCGACATCTTGATTCAAGGTGACATCCCGAACGGAGCCGGTCTTTCATCATCCGCTTCACTTGAACTCGTCATCGGAGTCTTGCTCGATCGATTGTATGGATTAGACATTCCACGTCTTGATCTCGTTCGGTTTGGTCAACAGGTCGAAAACCGTTATATCGGCGTCAATAGTGGTATCATGGATCAATTTGCGATCGGTATGGGGAAAGCGGGAGCGGGATTGTTGCTCGATTGTGAAACGCTCGACTATACGTATGCTCCACTCGATTTGACGGGATATACGATCATCATCATGAATACGAACAAACGCCGTGAACTGGCAGATTCGAAATATAATGAACGCCGGGCGGAATGTGAGGCAGCACTCGCTTATCTCAATCAGTTCACATTACGGGAAACGCTTGGACAATGGACGACGTCAGAATTCACGAAAGTCGCATGGGAAGACGAACGTTTGATGCGTCGCGCCCGACACGCGATTTCAGAAAATGAACGAACGCTTCAGGCACTAGCGGCACTCGAAGCGGGAGAACTGAAGACATTCGGTCAGTTGATGAATGCGTCACACGTCTCGTTACGCGAAGATTATGAAGTGACAGGGATTGAACTCGATACACTCGTCGAAGCCGCTTGGGAGCAACCGGGCGTGCTCAGCGCGCGGATGACAGGTGCTGGTTTTGGTGGCTGTGCGATTGCAATCGTCGAAGACGAAGCAGTCGACGCGTTCAAACAAGCTGTCGGCGAACAATATGAAGCAAGGATCGGTTACCCAGCGACGTTCTATACGGCGACGGTCGGTGACGGAGCACGTGAAATCGAACGGGAGGTCATCTAAATGGCAACTTTAGTCGTAGGTGGAGCTGGTTATATCGGCTCCCATGCTGTCTATCAATTGATTGATGCCGGAAAGGATGTCGTCGTCATCGACCATCTGCAGTCCGGTCACCGTGAAGCGGTTCATTCGCGGGCACGTCTATATGAAGGAGACATACGCGATCGTGCTTTTCTCGATCGCGTCTTTACGGAAGAGACGATTGAGCAGGTCATCCATTTCGCTGCTTTTTCACTCGTTGGCGAGTCGATGACAGAACCATTACGCTACTTTGATAACAACGTTTACGGGACACAAGTGTTGCTCGAAGCGATGATTGCCCATGACATTAAACAGATCGTCTTTTCTTCGACGGCAGCCACATACGGTGAACAGGAGCAGATGCCGATTCTCGAAACAGCAGAAACGCGTCCGACGAATGCCTATGGTGAGACGAAGTTGATGATGGAGAAGATGATGCGATGGTCTGAACAAGCATATGGCTTACGTTATGTCGCATTACGTTACTTCAACGTTGCCGGTGCGCGCGTAACAGGAGAAATCGGGGAAGATCATACGCCGGAAACTCATCTAATCCCGCTCGTCCTCGAAGTTGCCAACCGACAACGGTCAGAAATTTCGATCTATGGCGATGATTATCCAACGCCTGACGGTACCTGTATTCGTGATTACATCCATGTCGAGGACTTGATCGACGCCCATATGCGAGCACTTGATTATTTGGCTGATGGAAACGAGAGTACGGTCTTTAACCTCGGTTCAAGCCAAGGGTTTTCAGTTCGGGAAATCATTGAAGCAGCCCGTCGCGTGACGGGACATCCGATTCCAGAACGGATCATTGAACGTCGTGCAGGGGATCCGAGTATCTTAATCGCCGGATCTGCCAAAGCAAAAGAAGTTCTCGGCTGGACACCACAACGTACCGACATCGAAACGATCATCCGTGATGCTTGGAATTGGCATGCACATCACCCAGAAGGATACCGGACGAGCGTTCGTTAAAGAGAGACAGAATGAGGAGAGTGACGGCGATGAATGAACTCATCCAACAGTTAGTAGCGCAAGTGATCCAGAAACGCTTGATTGAACCGGAAGATGCGATCTACGCCCGGAACCGGATTCTAGCGCGAATCGGTCAAGCCGATTTTGAAGAACAGGCAGACGTACCATCTCGCCCAATTCCCGATATTTTGGACGACATGATTGAAGTGTTGATCGTAAGTGGGCAGTTGCCGGCGCGTCTTGAAGACAAAGAGCAGTTCGCAGCAGATGTGATGGACATTTTCGTTGCCCGTCCATCTGACGTGACGGCGGCATTCCGCCGTCTGTACGCTGAATCACCGGTAGCGGCAACAGATTACTTCTATCAACTGAGCCAAGCGAGTAACTACATCCAAACGAAGCGGATCGCTAAAAATAAACGCTATCAAGCGGATACGGCTTACGGGACGATCGATGTCACGATCAACTTATCGAAGCCGGAAAAAGATCCGCGTGAAATCGCAGCAGCTCGAACGGAGGCACCAACGGCGTCGAACTATCCAACCTGTCTGTTGTGCGTCGAAAATGTCGGCTACGCGGGTCGTGCGAATCATCCGGCCCGTGCGAATCACCGGGTTGTTCCGCTGACACTGATGGAAGAATCGTGGGCACTGCAATACTCACCATACGTCTACTACAATGAACATAGCATCATCCTGTCGCAGGAACATCGTGACATGGTCATCAATCGGGATGCCTTTGCACGTCTGATTGCCTTCGTTGAGCAGTTTCCACATTACTTCGCTGGTTCGAACGCTGACCTGCCGATTGTTGGTGGATCGATCCTGACGCATGATCATTATCAGGGCGGACGCTATACGTTTGCGATGGACCGAGCAAAAACTTTAACATCCTTTACGTTCCCGGATCAGCCGACAGTCACTGGGGAGACATTACACTGGCCACTGAGTGTGTTGCGTCTGAAGAGTAAAGATGCGTCGGCATTACTCAATGCTGCGACGACCGTCTATGAGACATGGTTGACGTACACGGATGAGAGCCAAGAGATCCGTTCACATACAGGCGAGACGCGACACAATACCGTGACGCCAATCGCTCGTCAACGCGACGGACAATTCGAGCTCGATCTCGTCTTGCGGAATAACCGGACGTCAGCAGAACATCCGGACGGTATTTTTCATACACATGCCGATATTCATCACATCAAACGGGAAAATATTGGTTTGATCGAGGTGATGGGACTGGCGGTCTTACCGGCACGTTTGCTACAAGAGCTGCAACAGGTCGAACAGTTCATCACAGGTGAAGTCGACGAAGTAGCTGTCGCTCATGCTGACTGGGCGCAAGAACTAAAACAAGCGTATGACGGTCAAGATGTCACGACATACGTCGAGCAAGCAGTTGCTACAAAATTCGTACGTGGTCTTGAGGACTGTGGTGTCTTTAAACAGACGGAGGAAGGTCAGGCGGCGTTCGGGCGATTCGTTCAACTCGTGACGCGCCAACCAGTGGAGGAACAACGATGACACGACTACTTGAGAAAGAGTTGATTCGACATACATTACGTCAGGAAGGCATCGAAGTGACACTCTGGAACTATGGCGGCATTATCCAGGACATCCGGACGATTGATCGGGATGGTCATTTGGAAAGCGTCGTCTTAGGTCTAGAGACGGTGAAAGACTATCAACAACACTCGCCGTACTTCGGGGCAATCGTCGGACGCGTCGCTGGTCGAATCGGACAGGCACGTTTCGAAGTAGCGGGAAAAGTCTATCCGCTCGTCGCAAACGACGGGGCGAATCATCTGCATGGTGGAATTCACGGATTTGATCAAGCGTGGTTTGATGTCATCGAAGCGACGGATACATTATTCCATTTGCGCTTAAAAAGTCCAAACGGAGAAGAAGGTTATCCGGGAACAGTCACACTCGATGTGTTTTATCGACTAAAAGATACGACATTGACACTTGAGATGTCGGCGGTGACGGATCAGACGACACCACTCAATCTGACGAATCATACGTACTTCAATCTATCTGGAAATGCGAAGCGAGATGTGTTAGATCATGTCTTGACGTTACCAAGCGACTGTTACTTACCGGTCCAGCCAGACGGCTTGCCGACAGGCGAACAACGGGATGTATCCGGAACCCCATTCGATTTCCGGAACGGTCAGTCGATTCGTAAGGGAATTACGCTTGAGCATCCTGAGACGATCGCTGTCGGAAATGGCTACGATCATCCCTTCGTGTTGCGGGATAACACACTTCGACTCGCAGATCCGGTATCCGGTCGTTTCGTCGACGTCACGACGAATCAGCCGACAGTTGTACTCTATAACGGAACGCAACTGCTGACCGATTATACGGTTCATGGTGTTCCTGCTCGACCGTCGCTCGGTTTATGTCTTGAAGCACAAGTGCATCCAAATGCAATCCATGAATCTGATTTTCCTTCAATCCTGTTATCACCAGGTGAGACCTACCACTGGAAAACAGCTTATCGTTTTAGTGTAGTATCTTGAAATAAGCCCCGCTTCCCGTGTCCAATTGGACAGGGAAGCGGGGCTTATTTGTGGTAGAACAGGGAAGGAAAAGTCTCAATTCACAGACGTTGCTCGAGCGCGAGTAGCGTCCGCTTCATATTCAGTCCACCATGATAGCCAAGCAAATCGCCTTTTTTGCCGATAATCCGGTGACACGGGATCGCAAGCAGTAATCGATTTTTGCCGATTGCCGTGCCAATCGCGCGAGTCGCGTTCGGTCGGAAAAGACGTTCCGCGATATCGGAGTAGGTGGCGGTTTGACCGTACGGTACCGCCCGTAGAGCATGCCAGACTTCAAGTTGAAACGGAGTACCGACTGGTGCGATCGGAAAGGAGAGTGTCGCCGACTGCTGATTCAAGTAGGCCAGCAGTTGCTCCGTATATGGAGCAAGCGCGGTATCAGAAGCAATTCGTTCCGCCCGAGGCAAGTGTTTCCGCGACCAGTCATCGAATAAATCCTCCGGTTCATCCCAAGCACCGACATAACAGAGACCATCCGCTGTAGCGGCGACCGGAAACGTATGGGTGTTCCATTGCATGCGAGTGAAGTACAGTTCCATGACCATATTTTCCTTTCTACACGAAATGAAGTGACGCATCCCAAAGAGGTGCTTTTTGCGCAGAGGCACCTCTTTTGATTACGCGCGCGAACCGACCTGTTGCCGCGGTGGAAGGTGGATCGATTGACCGAATAAGGATTCCATCGATTCCGTCAAGGCTTCGACCCTACTCGGATGTGCCATGACAGGGAAGAGGAGATCTTCTCGTTTCGCTGTCAGTTCCAGTGCTTGGGTGAATTGACCGACGAGACGATGAGCATCGTCTCCTATCATATGAATACCAAGGATCAGTGATGTCTGTTCGTCAGCGATGACCTTGACGAACCCACTGCCACCTTCAATCGTCGTCGTTCCGTTTGCATTTAGTGGGAACTGTCCACTCTGAACAGTATGTCCGGCTTCACGGGCTTCCTGTTCCGTCATCCCGACCGAAGCAATCGGAGGAAACGTTCGCAGAACGGTAGGATAATACGGTGTCGTCGGATCGACGTCTTGACCGGACAAGTGAGCTGCTGTCCGCTTCGCTTCGTGAATCGCACGAGTGGCGAACTGTGGACCCGGTGTGACATCACCGATCGCGTAAATATGCGGTTGATTCGTTTGTCCGTATGCGTCGACGGTGATCGTCCCGTCTTCTGCAAGCGTCACACCGATCCGTTCGAGACCGAGCGTCAAACTGTTCGGAATCCGGGAAAGGGATTGGAACAGATAGGTGCCCTGATAGGTGACTTCTTCACCGTTTTTCATGACCGTGACGGTCGCGTCCATTGAAGCATCGATCCGTGTCACGACATCCGGCACGAGACGGATTTTTTGTTTTTTGAATGTCCGCTTCAGTTCCTTTTCAAGGCTTGGCTCGAGTGATAAGCGATCCGCAAACAACGTCACCTCTGTACCGAGCGCATGGAAACAGGCTGCGGCTTCAAGTGCTAACGTGTCGGAGCCAATGATCAATAAACTGTCTGGTAACTGCTCGAGTTGATAAAGCTGTTCGGCATTCAGTCGGCACGATTCCTCGTGCTGGATGCTGTGACTACCGGTCGCGATGATGACATCTTGGAATCGATACGTATCGAACTGATGTCCCGACTCAACACCGATCCGGTCCTCTGACAGGAAGGAAGCTGCACCAGAAATATGCTCGATTTGATTCGCCTGACAGAGGGCGACGACACCTTGACGTAATTGCTGCACGACACGATTGCGGTAAGCATTCAGTTTACTGAAGTCATGGACAGTAGGGGTGGTGAATCCAAGGTCTTCAAGATGAGGCAAGCGTAACATTTCTTCTGCCGCATGCGCATAAACCTTGGACGGGATACAGCCTCGGTTCAAACAAAGTCCACCGAGTTCAGCTTGTTCAATCAGTGTCACCTTACGACCGCCTTGCGCAGCACGGATCGCTGCCGTGTAACCTGCGGGACCCCCACCGATAATCAGGAGATCCCGTTCTTGTGTAAGTTCGCCAACAACCATGTTAGATCAACTCCAAAAGTAGGGTAGTCGGATGTTCAATCAGTGAAACGAATCGATTTGTAAAGGCAACGGCCGTTGCCCCGTCTGCGACGCGATGATCGAACGACATCGACAAATTCATCATCGAGCGGACGACGATTTGATCGTCTTCATCGACACAGGCTCGTTTTTTCGTCTTGTGGAAGGCAATCAATGCCGTTTCCGGATAGTTGATGATTGGTGTAGCCCCCGTACTGCCCAGTGGACCAACATTGCTCATCGTAAAGGTACTTGGCTTTAAGTCCGCTGCACGTAAGGCACCGTTTTGAGCACGTTGTTGCAACGAAATCAGTTGATCATGCAGTTCCGTCAGTGAGAGCCGATCGGCATGACGGATGACTGGCACCATTAACCCGTCTGGTGTCTCGGTTGCCATGCCAAAGTGAAAATCCTGCTCTAATCGAATACATTCATTCGCTTCATCGAGTTTGGCATGGAAGACGGGATAGTCTTTTAAGGCAACGATCAAGGCTTTGATGAAGAAAGCATTGATGTTGATATTTCGTCCAGCGGTTTTCCATTCTGCGCGTAGTGCGAGCAAGCGCGTCATGTCAACTTCTTCAAAGTGGGTGACGTGCGGAATCGTGTACAGCGACTGGGTCATCTTTTTCGCGATTTGCTTACGAATGCCGCGGAACGGAATCGTTTCCGGTGGCGTTTGTTGTTGCGTGACCTCCTCTTCGACGACGGATAGAACCGTCTCCTGTGGAGCAACTGCAGCATTGACGAAGCGAAGGACATCGTCCTCTGAAACTCGACCTGATGGATCCGAAGCCGTCACAGCTTCGATATCAATCCCGTGGTCACGAGCAATTTTTCGTGTATACGGTGTCGCTAGGACACGTTTTGATGGAGATGCTTGAGCAGGTGGGGCCGCGACAGCGACAGGCGCTGGTTCAGATACGCGCGACACTTCAGGTGTTACCGCGACCGGCACTTCAGAAGCGTTACTTGCTTCGATGTGCAACAACGTCGTACCGACTTGCACCGTCTGACCGACCGGAATGATGATTTCCTTGACGATTCCGGAGACAGGAGCCGGTAGTTCAGCGACCATCTTATCGGTCGCAACCTCAACGACCGGCTGATCGGTCGTGACGTGGTCTCCGACTTGAACGAGATAATGCGCGATTTCACCTTCCGTCATACCTTCCCCGACATCATGTAACTTGACTTCGATCATGGGACTCAGCTCCTTAAAACTCGACCGTACGCTGAATCGTCGCAAGGACTCGTTCCGGCGTCGGAATGTAATGGTCTTCGAGGGCAAACAGTGGAACCGGAACATCAAAACCGGTCACACGGGCAATTGGTGCCCGTAAATAAAGAAACGCCGTATCGTTGATCAACGTGACGAGATCATTCCCGAGACCACCCATCGCTGCGGCTTCATGCACGATGACGGCACGACCGGTCTTTTGAACGGAAGCAGCGATTGTGTCCCGGTCAAGCGGATAGAGCGTCCGTAAGTCGAGGACTTCGCAAGAGATACCGTGTTCCTGTGCAGCCATCGCTGCCTTGTGAGCCACTTGGACCATTGCCCCCCAAGCGATCAACGTCACGTCCGTCCCTTCACTGACGCAGCGCGCTTTTCCGATCTCGACGGTATAGGACTCGCTCGGTACGACTTCCTTGAATGAGCGGTAACTACGCATCGACTCGAGGAACAACACGGGATCTGGATCTTCAATCGCAGCAATCAATAACCCTTTTGCGTCGTACGGTGTCGCCGGACAGACGACCTTGAGACCGGGCATTGATGTAAAGAGCGCCTCCGTACTATCGGAATGGATTTCCGGTGCCCGGATGCCGGCACCATAAGGCGCACGAATGACCATCGGCACACTATAGCGTCCCATCGTTCGCATCCGGATACGGGAGACGTGGGTCATGATTTGTTCATAGGCAGGGTAGATGAAGCCGAGAAATTGAATCTCGACGATTGGTTTAAAGCCATTGATGGCAAGTCCGATCGATGTACCGACGATGCCGGCTTCACTGAGCGGTGTATCAACGATCCGGTCTTCACCGAACTCTTCTTGTAAGCCGTCCGTCGCTCGGAAGACGCCACCGTTTTTTCCGACATCTTCTCCAAGAACGAGTGTCGTCTCATCCTCCGACAATTTTGTCCGCAGGGCATCCGTGACAGCTTGAACGAGTGTCATCTCTGTTTGACGATTGATTGGTGTTGCCATCTCATTTCCCCCTTGCTAGCAAATACGCTTCTTTTTGTTGCTGCACATCAACCGGTAAAGTCGCGTACGTATGATCGAACAAGTCATTGATGTCTGGCGCCTTGAATTGCTCCATCGCAGCTACTGCCGCTTCGACTTCTGTTTGATGCCGTTCCTGCAGCTGTTGCATCCATGTTTCGTCAAAATAGCCTTGGTGTTTTAAGAAGTGTTCGAGTCGATCGAGCGGATCAACTCGGTCGCGCGAGCGTGCTTGATCCCGGTATTTTGTTGGATCATCTGCTGTCGTATGGGCACCAAACCGCCACGTGACAGCTTCGATCAATGTTGGTCCACCACCAGAGCGGGCACGTTCAACGGCTGCTTGCATCGTAAAATAGACGGCAAAGGCATCATTTCCATCAATCCGAACACTCGGCATCCCGTAGGCAATCGCTTTTTGCGCAATCGTCTCAGAATGCATCTGTTTTTCGATCGGAACAGAGATCGCGAACTGATTGTTTTGGTTAAACAGGATGACTGGTGCTTGGAAGACGCTTGCAAAGTTCATTCCTTCATGGAAATCCCCTTCAGACGTCGCTCCGTCACCAAAGTAGGCGACCGCGACATTCGTCGTGCCTTTTCGTTTTTCCGCCCATGCGGCACCGACGGCATGCGGAATTTGCGTTGCAATCGGCACAGCAGGAGGAAAGATGTGTTTCTCAGACGGGACGCAGCCTTCAACACGACCGTTCCAGTAGAGGAGTGTCCGCACCATGTCGGCACCGAACGTCAACGTTGCGCCGTGATCCCGGTACGTCGGGAACAACCAGTCTTGATCGGACAACGCGAGTGCACTACCGACTTGCGCTGCCTCTTGTCCTTCGAACGGTGCATAAGTGCCGAGGCGCCCTTGGCGTTGTAAGTTGATCGCCTTCCGGTCGAACGTCCGGATCCGGTGCATCTGTTCATATAGGGTGAGGGCAAGCTCTTTTGTCAGATCGTGTTCTTTTGAGCCGTCGATGATACGACCTTCTTCATCGATAATGCGTTGAGTCGGAAAATGTTGCTCCATGTCAGTCCCTCCTTCAGTGGTTACGGATATCCCATTTTGGTTTTGTCGTGTTCGTGAAGATGTTGTTGTGTTTCGCCCGAATCTGCATCCGTTTTTCACACATCCGGTTCGCCGCTTCGACCGTCGTGATGTTTTCTGCTTGCGACTCTTTGAAGACTTCGAGAACTGCGTCATAGATGTGACGCGTTTTTAGGAGAACCCGTTCGTGATTTGCTCCATACAGTTCGTCTGCCACTTGGATCAGCCCACCACCATTGACGATATAGTCTGGGGCATATAAGATGCCACGATCCATCAAGACGTGCGCAAGTTGTTCTTCCGCGAGTTGGTTGTTCGCCGAACCACAGATGGCTTTGCACGGTAAGAGCGCGATGTTTTGAGCGTGAATGACACCACCGTATGCACACGGTACAAAAATATCAGCATCCGTCAGATGAATTTCATGAGGCGAGACGACGCGAACCGTGCCAGGCGCCATTTCAGCTTGGGTTACGATTGCTGCTAGTGCCGCTTCATTGACGTCAGAGACATAAATCGTCGCCCCGGCGAGCAACAGTTGTTCGGCGACCTTAAAGCCGACTTTTCCGAGTCCTTGGATCGCGTAGGTTGCCCGACTTAATTCATCTGAACCGAATAACGTCTCGATCGTCGCCCGCAGTCCATAGACGACACCTTCAGCCGTTGGAATCGATGAATCACCACTACCACCAAATGCTTCCGGAATGCCGACGATCCGTGATGTTTCTCGGCTAGCATGAACGAAATCATCCATCGTCGTGCCCATGTCCGTTCCCGTGTAGAACCGACCACCGAGCGAATCGACGAAGCGACCGAAGGCACGGAAAAGCTCTGGTGATTTATCCGTCGCTGGATTACCGATGATGACGGCTTTACCACCACCAAAATCAACATCAGCGGCAGCGCATTTGTACGTCATACCGCGCGACAAACGCAGCACATCGTCAAGTGCTTCATCAACAGAAGCATAAGGCGCCATGCGGCATCCACCGAGAGCAGGACCGAGCGTCGTATCATGAATGGCGATGATGGCTTGTAACCCCGAGACAGGGTCGTTGCAAAAGACGACTTGTTCGTGACCAGCGATTTTTTCCATGATCGAGAGCGTTGGATTCGTAGATGGGTTTAACATGTTCATAGTAGAGTCCTCCTCTATCAAATATAAGTAAGCGCTTTCATTTTGTCGGAACATTATTTTGTAATTTTTCTTGAATCCGGCTTTTTTCTAAAATGAATTGTGTGACTTCCCCTGTACCGATGATCGTTTGTCCGTCTCGGACTTCAATGCTCGCGTCAACGCGACGTGAGGTCATCGACGTTACTGTCGCGGTTATGATCAATCGTGCTCCTTCCGCTGCCATACCAAGATGCTTCAGTGAAACTGCACCCCCAACACCTTCTTCACCAGCTTCTAGGTAAGGCAAGATTAGTTGACGTGCTGCCCATTCCATGTGATAAACCATCGAAACGGTGGAGTATGCTGGATGAACGAGCTGACCTTCGAATCGTGCAAACATATCTTCCGAGACGACCGCTTGAATCTCTGCTGTATCCCCGACAGCTAACCCTAGTTTCATCGTGATCCCCTTTCACAACACGGCATCTTTATTCAACCAAGTGGTCTTACCAAAAATAGTATAACACTTGTCACACGATATTTTATCAACCCGTTACAAAATGAGCAAATCATTTCAAAAATATTTTCCAAAAAAAGACTGTCTATCATGAAATCTCTTGTTTAATGTTGATTAATTTATCGATAAGGTGCGTTGAAGTGATAGAGTGAGAATCGTTTGGGAGCATTTAACAAAACAAGATTGACAACATTGTGAACGTATCGTACGTTAAACATATAACTAAAAACAAACGACCGTTTTATTATTGTATACATGATGAGGAGGTGCAGATATGTACGATCAACATCACGAAACGATGGATGCTCAAACGCGGGAGCAGCTACAGATGGAGCGATTGCGCCAAACGATGGAACACGTCACGCGCGTCCCGTTCTATCAAGAACGTCTGCAGACCTTACAGATGACGGCGAACGATTTTCAAACGATCGAGGATCTACGAAAGTTTCCCTTCACACGTAAACAAGATTTACGCGATCATTATCCGTTCGGACTATTTGCCGTCGAACGAGAAGAGGTCACCCGGATTCATGCCTCGTCTGGAACGAGCGGTAAACCGACCGTCGTCGGATATACGCAAGAAGATTTAGATGACTGGGCCGGTGCCGTGGCACGCAGTTTAGTCTTAGCCGGTGGATCACCAGCTGATTTGCTGCACAATGCGTATGGTTACGGATTGTTCACAGGTGGTCTCGGGCTTCATGCAGGAGCAGAAAAACTAGGCATGACGATCTTACCGATTTCCGGTGGCAACACGGATCGCCAAATCACATTGATCGAGGATTTCCGACCGGACGGAATCTGTGGTACGCCTTCGTATATTTTACGCTTGGCAGAACGCATGATTGAACGTGGTATCGATCCACGGAAAACAAGTATGCGTTATGGCATCTTTGGGGCCGAGCCCTGGTCTGAGGAGATGCGGCAGACACTCGAACAGACCTTTGATCTGCAGGCATTCGATATCTATGGACTCAGCGAAATCATGGGACCGGGTGTCGCAATGGAGTGTCAAGAGCAGGCAGGTCTGCATATCATGGATGACTTATTCATTACGGAAGTCGTCGATCCCGTTACGGGGGAACCGTTACCAGATGGCATGGTCGGGGAACTCGTTTTTACAAGCTTGAAAAAGAAAGCGCTTCCAATCATTCGATACCGGACAGGCGACTTAGCTTCGATCACACGTAAAGTGTGCGCTTGTGGTCGGACGACGACACGAATGTCACGTGTCAAAGGGCGGACGGACGACATGCTGATTATCCGAGGGGTCAACGTCTTTCCGTCAGAAATCGAGCGGGTCTTGCTCCAACAACCGGACGTGACGCCACATTATCAAATCCATCTCGTACGTAAAGCCGGACTCGATGCTGTTGAGCTACATATCGAATTCGAAAATATCTCAGAACGACAAATGCGTTCGATATGTGACGCCATCAAGTCGGAATGTCTCATTTCCATTGATCTCGTCTGTCACCCGCATCAAGGGTTACCACGATCTGAAGGTAAAGCCGTCCGGGTCGTTGATCGACGCTCGACATCACTCGTCTGATTCAAAGGAGGAACTAGCATGTATGATGCAACACAACTGTTCGAACCCGTCCAACTGACGGAAGACGAAAAATTAGCACGCTTCAAAGAACGAATCGAGCAAGGTGAAAAGATCGAAGCCGATGACTGGATGCCTGCTTTTTACCGAGACACACTGATTAAACTGATTTCGATGCACGGTATCAGTGAAATCATGGGTGCACTTCCGGAAAAAGAATGGGTTCCAAAAGCACCATCGCTTCGACGAAAACTTGGCATCATGGCGAAGGTCCAGGATGAGATGGGACACGGGCAATTGTTGCTTCGTGTCGTTGAGGATTTGATGAAGCCATATGGCAAGACACGTGGGGATTTGATGGATGATTTATTTACGGGACGATTGAAATTTCACAACGTCTTCCACATGCCGACACGGTCATGGGCCGATGCCGGAATGATTGGTTGGCTTGTCGATGGGGCGGCAATTATCACGCAGACGAACATGCTCGGCGCTTCGTACGGACCGTACGCGCGTGCCTTGCAACGGATCTGTGCAGAGGAAGTCTTCCACGCACAACATGGGGAGTCAATCATCATGGCACTCGCAGAAGGAACACCGGAACAGCGGGCAATGATTCAAGAATCACTGGATGAGTGGTGGGAATCCTTGTTGATGTTCTTTGGACCAGCCTCGAAAGAGACGACCGGGACATCGAAACAGGACGTGACGATTGCTTATAAGATTCGGACGAAAACGAATGAAGAGCTCCGGCAAAACTTCTTTACAAAGTACGTGCCGCGGATTCGTTCGCTCGGACTCGTCATTCCAGACCCGACGTTACGTTTTGATGAAGAGACAGGGCAATGGGAATACGCACAGCCGGACTGGACGAAATTCAAGACGATCATCCAAGGTGGAGGACCGCGTTCGAAAGAGCGACTAGATCTGCGCCGGACATCTTATGAGAATAATGCTTGGGTACGGGATGCACTCGCTGAAACGAAGGCATGAGAGGGGAAGGTACGATGAACGAGACGTTCTATCACGAATTCGAAGTCTTTAGCAAACGGACGCCGAACGCGGCGTTCACGCATCAATTCAGTTTACTTGCTCCAAATAAAGAGATGGCGTTACTGATGGCACAAGAAAACTTCATGCGCCGGGAACCAGTCGTCGATATCTGGGTCGTCAAACGTGAAGATATCCGTGGTTTGTCACCGGATGAAAAGCAGATGCTCCAACGGCTCGACAATAAAGATTACCGGACGACGAAAGGATACGGCTACTTGAAGAAAAAATGGCGGCATTATGAGCAACAGATGCTCGATGAAAAAGAAATCATGTCGTGGCAAGGAGGCGATTCGAAATGACGGAACAAGAACGGACGGCACTCGCCTCTTTACTGTATCAACTCGCAGATGATGACTTTCTCTATGCGTATCGTGGTTCGGAATGGCTCGGGCTTGCACCGCATATCGAAGAAGATGTCGCTTCATCCTCGATCGCGCAAGATTCGATGGGGCACGCGGCAATGTATTACCAACTCCTTGAGGAACTTGGTGAAGGGAATGCCGATGCATTAGCTCATGTCCGACTGGCGCATGAACGAAAGAATTCGATTCTCGTCGAACGTGTCAATGGACCCGGCTACTATATGGAAAAACCCGAATATGACTGGGCATTCGCTGTCGTCCGGAACTACTGCTACACGGTCGCGAAAAAGATCCGGATTGACGCGTTGAAATCGAGCAGTTACGAGCCCCTTGCTGCTGCTGCCGTCAAGATCAACATGGAGTTGTACTATCATTTGCTGCACTGGCAAACGTGGTTCACCCAGCTCTATCAATCGACAGAAACAGCTCGCCAGAAGATGGATGCAGCCCTAGAGAAAGTCCTCTACGACTTCGGCGACATGTTCGATTATGGTGAACACGGTCAACTGATTGAAGAGATGCGATTGATTGAAGGGCAAGGAATTTTACTTGATCGTTGGTATCAGACGATCACGCCGTTACTCGTCGAATTGAACGTGACCCTTCCAGAAATGCAGATGACACACAATGGACGGGACGGCGATCACACAGAAGACTTGAATGACGCACTCGCGACACTCGGAGAAGTCTATCTGATTGATCAAACGGCGACGTGGTGAAAGGAGAGGGAAGCATGACGACACTTCAACATGCGATCCGTGAAGCCCTGAACGGCGTGAAGGATCCAGAAATCGATAGCGTCAGCATTTTAGATCTTGGCATGGTCGAGACGATGGGCGCGGAAGCGACGGCGCATGGCTACACGGTGCACGTCACGCTTCTCCCGACGTTTCTCGGTTGTCCGGCGCTTGAAATCATTAAAAAAAATACCGAAGCTGCCTTGCAGGTGATTCCGAACGTCGAACAGGTCGATGTCCAGTTCCGGTTTGATCCACCGTGGACGTCAGACCGGATCACAGAACAAGGGATGCAAGGATTAAAAGCATTCGGCATCGCACCCCCTCGATTCGAACAAGGAAAGTGGGAGATTGACTGTCCGTATTGTGGATCAACGTACGTGACGATGGAAAACCTATTCGGACCGACGGCATGTCGAAGTATTCTCTACTGTAAATCGTGTAAAAATCCATTCGAGGCGATGAAACCCGTCTCTACTCTCATGTGAAGGAAGGTAATCAAAATGGCAAAATTAATCGCATTGTACAAACACCCGGAAAACAAGGAAGCATTCGATCAGCATTACTTTGAGGTCCATGGTCCATTGACAGCAAAAATTCCAGGACTACAAGAAATGAACGTCACGAAAATCGTCGGTTCACCGATGGGCGGAGACGGAAAATATTACTTGATGTGCGAGATGGTCTATGAAAGTCAGGAAGCGATGCAAGCAGGCATGCGTTCGCTCGAAGGAAAAGCGTCCGGGAAAGACTTGATGAGCTTTGCGGGGGATCTCGTCACATTGATGATTGGTGAAGATGTCCATGCCGACACAACAGTACGTTAAGACGGAAATGGTTGATCGGATCGGTCGGATTCGACTCGACCGAACGGCACGATACAATGCGCTGAACCGGACGATGGTCCGGGAAATCGTCGAGGCGATGGAGACATTCGACCGAGACGAAAGGGTGACGGTCATCGTCTTGACCGGAAACGGAAAATCGTTCTCAGCGGGCGCCGATATCGAGGAGATGCTCGAGGCGACACCGATCTCGATGGAACTTCTCGATCCATTCGCGGACTGGGACCGGATCAGCCGAATCAAAAAGCCGATCATTGCAGGTGTCCACGGTTTTGTTCTCGGAGGCGGCTTCGAACTGGCGCTCGCTTGTGATTTAATCTACGCCGATCCTGCGACACAGTTCGGTTTTCCAGAAGTCGGACTCGGCGTCATGCCGGGAGCAGGCGGGACGCAACGTTTGACGAAATGCATCGGTCGGACGCGGGCGCTTGAATGGCTCTTCACGGGTGATCGGATGCAGGCAGACGAAGCAGAACGACTTGGCATCATCAATCGAGTGACGACGGACGTCGAAGCGACGGTGCTTGCGATGGCAGAGCGGTTATCGAACCAGCCGAGCATGGCGTTACGACTGATCAAGGACGCAGCAAACAAAGCCGTCGATTTGTCGTTGCAAGATGGTATGGAGCACGAACGCCGGAACTTCTATCTGTTGTTCGCAACAGCCGATCAAACAGAAGGCATGCAAGCTTTTCTCGAAAAACGCCCACCGATTTTCAATCAACAGGAACAGGAGTGAATACAATGTCGACAGTACATGAAAAAACACTTGAAATGAAACGGTCCGTCTATCACTTGCTCATCAATGGCGAACAAGTCGAAGGTGCAACAGGCGAGACATTTAAAACATATAATCCGGCAACAGGTGAAGTGATTGCGGAAGTTGCAAAAGCGTCGAAGGAAGACGCTGATCGTGCCGTTCAAGCTGCACGGGATGCGTTTGATCACGGGAAGTGGAAGATGTGGCCAGTCGGACGTCGCGCGCAAATCTTAAATAAAATTGCGAGCATCATGCGTTCCCGCTTCAACGAAATCGTCGAACTTGAGATTCTCGATACAGGGAAATCACTAGCAGCGGCGCAAGGACAAGTCACGCAAGCGATTGAAGACTTTGAGTTCTACGCAGGTGCGATCGTCGGTCATCGTGGTGTCGTCAATAACGTGCCGGGACAATTCCATAACTACACAGAAAAAGAAGCGGTCGGTGTTTGTGCGCAAATCATCCCGTGGAACTATCCATTGATGATGGCAGCTTGGAAAGTCGCACCAGCGATCGCAGTCGGTTGTTCGGTCGTCGTCAAACCAGCGACATTGACGCCGTTGACAGCGATCATTCTTGGTGAGATTTGTCTAGAGGCTGGTGTACCAGCGGGTGTCGTCAACGTCATTCCGGGATCTGGACGCGAAATCGGCAACCATCTCGTCGAGCATCCAAACGTCGATAAAGTCGCTTTTACGGGCTCGACACCAGTCGGAAAAGACATCATGGGACGTGCCTCGGAAACACTAAAACGAGTCACGCTCGAACTCGGTGGGAAATCGCCGAACATCGTTTTTGAAGATGCAGACGTGACAGCAGCCGTTGATGGTTCGTTGTTCGGAATCTTCTATAACAGCGGTCAATCGTGTGAAGCACGCTCGCGTTTGTATGTTCACGAAGAGATTTACGACGCGTTCATGGAGCAATTCGTCGCGAAGACAAAACAACTCGTTCTCGGCAATCCATTTGATAAAGGGACACACGTCGGAGCGATCATCGACCAACAACAAGTCGATGTCATCGATGGATACGTCCAGTCAGCGAAAGCAGACGGAGCGACAATCGTCACAGGTGGTCACGCTTCAGCACCAGAAGGATACGAAAAAGGCTTCTGGTACGCACCAACGATCATCACGGACGTCACGCATGAAATGAAAGCGGTCAATGAAGAAATCTTCGGACCGGTCGTCGTCGTCATGCCGTTCAAAGATGAAAAAGAAGCGATTCGTCTAGCGAATGATACGTCGTTTGGACTCGGATCAGCGGTTTGGACAAAAGACGGTGCAAAAGCGACGCGCGTTGCAAACCAAATCAAAGCCGGTATCGTCATGGTCAACTGTCCGTTCTCTGCTTTCCCAGGTACACCGTTTGGTGGGTATAAGCAATCAGGATTCGGTCGTGAACTCTGTATCGAGACACTTGATCTGTACACGGAAACAAAAAGTATCTTGTCGTATTACGGCAGTCGTCCACTTAATCCGTTCGGACTATAAGCAAGAGGGAAGGCTGGAGTTCCGTCGGGAAGTCCAGCCTTTTTTAACAGCACAGGGGATAAGGGGGAAATCAGATGATAGAACAAATTGTTGTCGTCGGATCCGGCGTCATGGGACGTGGCATTGCGTACGTTGCCGCACACCGTGGATTTCAGGTGACACTCGTTGATATTAAAGAAGCGTATGTCGAAAGTGCCTATCAAGAACTCGAACGCATCGCGGAGAAAGGCATCGCGCGGGGGAAAATGTCCGCGAGTGAAGTCGAGGGACTGTTCGATCGATTAAGTTTGTCGACGGATTTAGCAACAGCTGCACAACAAGCGGATCTCGTCATTGAGGCGGTACCGGAACAACTCAGCATCAAACAGCAAGTCTTTGAAACGTTAGAAGCGAATGCACGTCCGGACTGTTACTTTGCGACGAACACGTCGACGATGAGTCCGACGGAAATTGCCTCTTTTACGAACCGGGCGGACCGGGTCATGGCGATGCATTTCTTCAATCCGGTTCATTTGATGCCACTGATCGAGCTCGTTCGTGGTCTTGAGACGTCGGATGAGACGGTTGCAGCTCTTGAACAGGTAGCGCGTCAGATGCAAAAGGAAACGGTCGTCATCCGTGAGTTTCCCGGGTTCGTGACTTCACGGATCAGTGCGCTCGTCGGAAACGAAGCGTTTTATATGTTGCAAGAAGGGCTTGGAACACCGGAAGAGATCGATAAAGCAATCAAACTCGGCTTGAATTATCCGATGGGACCCTTTGAACTGGGTGACTTGGTCGGACTCGATACTCGACTCCACAACTTAAAGTATCTCCATGAGAAACTCGGTGAAAAATACCGTCCGGCACCACTGCTTGAACAGTATGTCAAAGCCGGTCGACTCGGTCGTAAAACAGGTCGTGGGGTTTACGACTACACGAATCGTGAGGTGACGTCATGAAACGTGTTGCCATCATCGATGCCGTTCGGACACCAATCGGTCGCTATAACGGCGCGTTGCGTCAAGTTCGCCCGGATGATTTAGGGGCACGTGTCATCGAAGCGTTGCTGAAGCGCAATCCACAAGTCGATCCAAAGACGATCGAGGAAGTCATTTTCGGCAATGCGAATCAGGCGGGGGAAGATAACCGGAACGTCGCCCGGATGTCCGGACTGCTGGCTGGTCTACCGGTCGAAGTCGCCGGTACGACGATCAATCGCTTATGTGGATCAGGACTCGACGCCGTCATCGCAGCAGCGCGTGGGATTGCCTTAGGTGAAGGGGACATCTATATCGCTGGAGGAACGGAAAGCATGACACGTGCACCGTTCGTCCTCGCGAAGCCGGATCAAGCCAACCCGCGTGGCAATCAGACGATGTATGATACGACGATTGGCTGGCGGTTCGTCAATGATCGCTTAGCAGATCAATATGGAACGGATTCGATGCCGGAGACAGCTGAGAACGTCGCCCGTCAGTACGGCATCTCACGCGAAGCACAGGATGACTTTGCGTTCGAAAGCCAGCAACGCGCAAAACGAGCCATCGAGGCAGAGCGCTTCACGGAAGAACTAGTTGCGGTTACGCAAACGGATCGGAAAGGCAACGTCAGCGTCTTTGATCAAGATGAACACCCACGCCCTGAGACGACACGTGAGAAACTCGCGACGCTTCGTCCTTTATTCCCGAACGGTACCGTGACGGCGGGAAATGCATCTGGCGTCAATGATGGTGCGTCGGCGCTGTTATTGATGAGTGAAGAAAAAGCAAACGAACTCGGCTTGACACCGCTTGGGTATTACCGAGCGAGTGCGACAGCAGGCGTTGAACCCGCCATCATGGGCATCGGACCGATCGATGCGACGGAAAAAGTTCTCCGGCGGGCAGGATTGACGGTCGAACAGCTCGATCAGATTGAGTTGAACGAAGCGTTTGCGGCTCAAAGTCTTGCTTGTATTGAAGCACTCGGTCTACCGAGCGAAAAAGTCAACGTCAACGGCGGAGCGATTGCCTTCGGTCATCCGCTCGGCGCAAGTGGAGCGCGGATTTTGACGACGTTATTGCATGAGATGCGCCGGACGAACCGGACATATGGTCTTGCCACGATGTGTGTCGGAGTTGGACAAGGGATCGCACTCGTCGTCGATCGGGAGGGACTCGTATGATTCATTTGGAACGAGAAGGCTATATCGCGATCGTCCGGATCGATCGCCCAGAACGGTTGAACTGTCTCGATTATCCGACACTTGTCGCCTTAAAGGAACAAGTCGATATGTTGTCAGTCGACTCGGAAGCGCGGGTCGTCCTGTTTACAGGAACCGGTAAAGCTTTCAGTGCCGGCGCCGATTTAAAGGAACGTGTACATTTGAATGAAGAAGAAGTCCGACGTAATGTCCTTGCGATTCGCAACGTCTTCACCTCGATTGCACAATTACCCCAACCGACAATCGCTGCCGTCAATGGGCACGCGCTCGGTGGTGGCTTTGAATGGATTCTTGCCTGTGATTTCCGGTTTCTCGTTGAGGATGCACTCGTCGGGTTGACGGAGACTAGCTTCGGAATCATTCCTGGGGCTGGCGGAACACAACGCTTGCCGCGATTGATCGGGGAGACACGAGCAAAGGAACTGATCTTCACGGCGAAAAAAATCGATGCGATGACAGCAGAACGTTACGGACTCGCGACAGCCGTCGTCGCCCGGGAAGCGTTGATGACGACCTGTCTTGAGTTTGCCGGTCAGATGTTACAAAACGGTCCGATCGCCTTGCGCCAAGCGAAACGAGCAATTGATCAAGGACGGGATGTCTCGCTCGAGAAAGGACTGCAGCTCGAGACGGAAGCTTATGAAGTCGTCATTCCGACCGCCGATCGTCAGGAAGCGCTACAAGCCTTCGCTGAAAAACGACCACCACGCTTTGAAGGAAGATGAGGATGGTCGACGTTTGAAATAACCCGTATACTAACGATACACACTATGAACGACTGAAGAGAGAGTGAATACCATGAGTGCGAACACCCAATCAATGATCTTTACGATTTACGGGGATTATATCCGTCATTACGGCAATCAAATCTGGGTCGGGAGTTTAATTCGACTCGTCAAAGAGTTCGGACATAACGAACAAGCCGTTCGGGTCGCAGTATCCCGGATGGTCAAACAAGGCTGGCTCGTCTCCGAGAAGCAGGGGAGTAAAAGCTTCTATTCGTTGACGCCACGTGGGGTGGAACGTATGGAAGAAGCAGCGCGCCGGATCTATAAATCAACACCGCACGACTGGGACGGGAAGTGGCGGACGTTAATGTACACGATTCCTGAGGATAAGCGACAGATTCGCGATGAGCTCCGTAAAGAACTGACGTGGAGTGGGTTTGGCAACTTATCAAACGGGGTCTGGATTTCGCCGAATCCGCTTGAAAAAGAGGCGGAACGATTGATTAAAGCGTACGAAATCGAAGAGTATGTCGATTTCTTCGTCGGTGAATACCACGGTCCAAAGCAAGACCAATCCCTTGTTGAGCGCGCTTTTCCACTAGAGGAATTGCAGGAACGTTACGAAACGTTCATCACGGATTATAGCCGGCAATACATCGTCCATCAGAGTCAGCTCCAATTAGGAGAAATGACGGATGAGCAGTGTTTCGTCGAACGGACGATGCTCGTACATGAGTACCGAAAATTCCTCTTCACGGATCCGGGACTCCCGCAAGAACTATTACCGGATGCTTGGAGCGGACACCATGCGGCACTGTTGTTCGAGCAATATTACCGTCTGCTTGCGCAACCAGCGAGCCGGTTCTTTGAATCAATCTTTGAAGAGACACACGATGTGTCACAACGTAGCGCTTCGTATGATGCAACAGAACACCCGCTGTTTGCGGAACGATGATATATAAAAAAGCGGGACGGATCACGCGATCCGCCCCGCATTCGTGTCATTCAGATGTGTTTTGTTCGGTTGATCCTGCGAGAATGTTTCGGAAAGCGTAACCTTTATCGACATAGGAATCAATCGACTCCTGAATCATCGCGAGGTCCGCTTCCGTCAGTTCACGCACGACTTTACCCGGTGAGCCGATGATCAGCGAACGGGGTGGGAAGACTTTTCCTGATGGAATCAACGTGTTCGCCCCGATGATGCATTCTTCACCAACATCTGCGTGATCAAGAACGGTCGCGCCCATTCCGACGATCGAACGACGTCCGATTTTACAGCCGTGTAAAATCGCGTTATGTCCGACCGTCACTTCATCCTCGATGACGACAGGTGCGCCTTCGTACAGATGAATCGTTGCGTTGTCTTGGATACTGCAGCGTTTGCCGATTGCAATCGGTCCTTCGTCACCGCGTAAGACAGCGTTGAACCAGATGGTAGACTCGGAACCGATCGTGACGTCTCCAATCAGATAAGCGCCAGGAGCGATGAATACATCGGATGCTACGTTCGGATGAATCGATTGATACGGAATCTTCATAACAGAACGACCTCATTTCTAGGATAAGATGAACTACTATTCATTCCCTGTCAGTATATCATGCGGTGGGAGTCGAGAACGGAGGAAAGATATGTTTCCGATTTGTGAGCTATTCAACATTCGTTATCCATTGATCCAAGGAGGGATGGGTAACATTAGTCATGCAGCACTCACGGCAGCGGTGTCGAATGCCGGAGGACTCGGAACGCTTGGGTGCGGTACGTTGTCGGTCGATGAAGTAGCGTCTCGGATTCAGGAGACACGAACCCTGACGGAGCAACCATTTGCCTTGAACATCGCGATTCGTGTATCTCCTTATACGGAAGCACTGATCGATCTCGCGATTGCAGAAAAGATTCCGGTCGTCTCTTTGTCGGCAGGAAATCCGGCACCATACATAGAGCGACTACAAGCCGCTGGCATCAAAACGATTGCGGTCGTCGCCTCGGTCAAACAGGCAGTAAAGGCAGAACAGGCAGGCGCTGATGTACTCGTAGCAGAAGGGGTTGAAGCGGCAGGTATCAATTCCCCGCTTGAACTGACGACCCTCACTTTGATTCCGCAGCTTGTCGACCGGGTCAAGATTCCAGTTCTTGCAGCGGGTGGGGTTGGCGATGGGCGTGGGCTAGCAGCTGTCCTGTTGCTTGGTGCTGCCGGCGTCCAGCTCGGAACACGGTTGATCGCGACGGAAGATGCGAAGGTCCACCCAGTTTATAAATCGCGCTTAACGGATGCGACAGATACCGATACACGCATCATCGGACGTTCCGTCGGATTCGTACGACGTGTCCTTGATGGTCCTTACGTCGAACACCTCACAGCCGAGACACCTGCTGCTTTTCTCGATCAGACGAATGAGTCGTATCATATTACAGGCGCTCTTGAAGGCGATGAAGAGAAAGGATATGTCAACGCTGGACTGGTTGCCGGTTTGATTCGTGATGTGCCAACGGTTGCTGAGTTGTTTACGCGCATGATGGAGGAAGCAGAGGAACAGCTGAAGCGGACGACTGCTCGTTTTGCGACATGAACATACAATGATGACCCGTAAACCCGCTTGTGGAAAGCGGGTTTTTTCATGTTTTTTGAAAATGGGACATTTGTCCTTTTCAAGTGAGGCACGAATAAGGTCTACTCTAGTGTAGAGATTAAAGGAGGAGATGACGTGCAAGGAGTCGTGTTTGCTTTGATGAGCGGTCTGTTCATCGCCCTGCAAGGTATATTCAATGCGCGCCTTGCGACAGGCGTCGGACCGTGGTTATCCGTATTGATCGTCCACTTTGTTGGTCTGATGGGTTGTTTAGTCATTTATAGCTTCGTACGAGATCGGAAAATCGGCGGATTCCGTCAGTTACCGTGGATTTATGCGAGCGGTGGTTTGATTGGCGTGCTAGTCGTCGTAACGGAACTCACAGCGATCCAAAAACTCGGGATGACATGGGCGATGTGTTTGTTACTCGTCGCGCAGATTTTATGTGCCTTTCTGATTGATTTAAAAGGATGGTTCGGTGTCTTAAAAAAACAAGGAAATCGTGGTCAGTGGGTTGGTGTGGGTCTCATGCTTGCAGGAGTTGCGATTTTCTCACTTGCCTAAAGGGAGGGAATGAACATGGAAACCGTCATCCAACAATATGGACTGGATACGATTTTAACGGAAGAGACGCGCGCTTGGTTGCGTGAAGAAACCTTCCGAAAAGGAGAACTCCTCTGTACGACCGGTGCGACAATCGACCGGATGTACTTCATCGTCGCAGGCAAGGTCAAGATTTCTGCTGCTTCGTCAGAAGGGAAACAACGGATTTTACGATTCAAAACACCACTGACAGTGATTGGTGACGCCGAGTTCATCAATGAACGAGAAGTGTTGAATACAGTTGAGGCGGTGACCGATGTCGAGGTGTTGAGCGTACCGTATGCGATTTTACGCGAGCACAATACAACGAACGTCTTTCTGCAATTCTTATTACGCACGATCACAGCGAAGTGGTATGCCGACTCGAAATCAGCGTCGCACCATGTATTGTATACAGTTGAAGAGCGATTTGCAGGGTATTTGTTGTCGATTGC
This sequence comes from Exiguobacterium sp. RIT341, assembly GCF_000632205.1. NCBI lineage: Bacteria > Bacillati > Bacillota > Bacilli > Caryophanales > Exiguobacterium > Exiguobacterium sp. RIT341. Next base: position 39,823 of record NZ_JFYW01000009.1, on the reverse strand, counting down.
TTCTGAAGCCAGTGACAGTTTATTTTATCAGGAGATGCGGACGTCGAACCTGCATGACGTTGCTGACTGGCTTGGAACGAGTTATCGCCATCTCAACCGGATCATCACGAAATTATGTGAAGAAGAGATTCTCGTTCGACGACGCGGGAAAATCATCATTGTCGATCTGGAGCGGATTCGCGAGAAGGCGAACGGCAACAGCTATGAGTAAGGAGGAACGAACATGGTAATAGGCATCGTGTGTGCCGTATTGGCAGGGATGCTAATCAGTTTGCAGACGGTATTGAATGCTCGGATGAGTGATGCATTCGGCGCATGGGCGACGACAACGCTGGTTTTCTTCGTCGGCTTCATCGGAGCAAGCATCACGTATGTCCTGTTTCATGGTGGAACGATCGGACAGATTCAAAATGTGTCACCACTCTACTGGTTCGGTGGACTCGTAGGTGTCGGTGTCGTCTTTTGTGTCATGCGCGGGATTCAATTGCTTGGTCCGTCCGTCGCGATTTCTGTCGTGTTGATTTCGCAGTTGAGCTTTGCCCTCGCTGTTGATACGTTCGGTTGGTTCGGTTTGCCGCAAATCGACTTATCGTTTGGTCAGCTCATCGGTCTCGCTGTCATGGTGTGTGGCATCTTCGTCTTGAAACGGTATCAAGTCGTGGCACCGGAACAACAGGCAAAGGATCAAGTAGAACGTGTTTCATGACTTACTTTTTCCATAACAATGAAACAGGTCAGCAAACCAACGTTTACTGACCTGTTTTTATATACATTTTTTTGAATCAGACCGTCGTCGTATCTTTCCATTCCTGTTCGATGAAGGCATCACGACCAGAAGCAGCACGATCTTTTTTGTAGTGTTCTGGATTTTTCTTATGGAAGTCTTGGTGGTACTCTTCCGCTGGATAAAATTCAGAAGCAGCATTGATCCGCGTCACGATTGGCTGTTTGAAACGGTTGCTTGCAGCAAGAGCGTCACGAGAAGTAATCGCAGCTTCATGCTGCGCATCCGTATGATAGAAGATTGCTGGCGCGTACTGCGTACCGCGATCTTGGAATTGACCTTCTGCATCCGTCGGATCCGTTTGGGGCCAGTAGAGTTCAAGTAAACGCTCGTACGGGAACAGGCTCGGATCAAACGTGATTTGGACGACCTCGAGGTGTCCCGTCGTTCCTGTTTTGACTTGCTCGTATGTCGGGTTATCGACGTGTCCGCCCATGTAACCTGATACGATTCCCTCGATTCCTGGTAATTCTTCAAATGGTGTCACCATGCACCAAAAACATCCACCTGCAAATGTTGCTTTTTCCATCTGTCTCTTCCTCTCCGTGGGAAATCCCCATTGTATGTCTGACAGCGAGAAAACGAAAACGACTCCTTCGCTTGGTTGCAAAAGGAGTCGCCGCTTTTTATCAACCAAAGCTTTCGCTTTGCTGGTCGTAGCACCTTGCTATGCGCAGGTTGCTGGGACGTCATCGATCCAGATCTCTCGGTCCACTCTTGATAAGGGTATATGAAGTTGATGTCATTCGTTATCATTGTTGTGATGATACCATTCACAAAGAAATAAAGTCAATCCTTAGAATTTAAGGCACGTAAAACGGTTGCTCCAAGTGTCTTCGCACCGATCAACAACGCTTGTTCATTGATCTCGTACTGTGGATGGTGCTGCGGATAGTTGACGCGACCGTCCGTATAGCCAGAGCCGGTAAAGAAATAACTACCCGGGACGTGTGTTAAGTAATGTGCGAAGTCGTCCGCCGCCATCATTGGTGTGAGTGCCCGGACGGATGCTTCCGGTAAGAAAGCAGCAGCTTCCTGAACGAGTTTTGTCTCATCCGGGTGATTCCAGAGCGCCGGGTAACCAGTCGTGAAGTCAATCGAATACGAAGCACCGATGCCGGCACACGTCGTCTTAGCGACAAGATCGACTTCTTGCCGGAGCTGATGCCGAAGTGTCTCATTGAACGTTCGGATTTCCCCGACAATGCGTGCCTCACCCGTAACGATATTTGGTGCTGTTCCTGCATGGAAAGAACCGATTGCGAGAACAGCCGGCTCAAACGGATCAACCCGTCGACTAACGAGATGTTGTAAGTTGCAGACGAGTTGCGCTCCAGCGACGAGAGCATCTTTTGTTTTATGCGGTGCCTGGGCATGCCCACCTTGACCATGGACGATGATTTCGAATTCGTCGATCGCACACAATGTATGTCCTTCCCGGAATCCGATCGTGCCAACCGGTAAATCATTTTCGAGATGTGTCGCGAAAATTGCATCGACCCCTTCGAGGACGCCGGCTTCGATCATTTGGATTGCTCCACCGGGAAAGACCTCTTCTCCATGCTGGTGGATGATCCGAATCGTTCCTTGCAATTGATCGCGTAACGGATAGAGTGTAGCAGCAAGGGCCATCACGATCGCCGTATGACCATCGTGTCCACATGCATGCATGACACCGGGATGGATCGACCGGAAGGCAAGCGTCGTCTCTTCTTGAAGTGGTAAAGCATCAAAATCGGCACGGACCGCAATCGTCGGACCAGGCTGTTTGCCTTCGATCGTCGCGACGACACCACGACCTCCGACGGCTGTTTGATGAGGAATGCCCTGTTCTGCGTAAAAGGCGGCAATCCGTTCTGGTGTGCGGACTTCCTGGAAAGAGAGTTCCGGGTGTCGATGAAAATCGCGACGTAACGCGATCATTGTCGGTTCGAATTGTTCGAGTGCTTCAAAAAGTTGAGTTTGCATGTTCAAGCTCCTTTAACGTGTGTCTTTTCGCGAAAATGGGTACAGATACAGGTAATCACGAAAGGGGATAATGTAACATGGGAGAAATCGTCGTCAATGCTGTACTTACAATCAAAGCTGGACTTGCGGATCAAGTCTTCCCGATTTTACAAACGGTTTATCATGCTTCACAAAAAGAAGAAGGATGCTTACGTTATTCCTTGCACCAATCGATCGAGGATGAGCATCAATTCATGTTGTATGAAGTGTATCGGGACGAAGAAGCGCTTGAAGCGCATATCGCATCCGACCACTATAAAGCCTACCGTGAACAGATCGAATTATACTTGATGGACCGACAAGTGGCGAAATACGTCGAGATGACTTTCTGACGTGTTGCGATAAGAAGAGACGAACCCGTCGAAACCGACGGATTCGTCTTTTTTATTACATCGATTTAAAGCCGAGGAAATGCTCCTGCCAACGCGGTTCATAGATTGAATTGATTTGCAGCTGTGAACCACCCGCATGGATGAAGTGTTCGTTATCAAGCATGATTCCAATATGCGATGGACCGTCTGTATAGGTGTTCTGGAAGAAGACGATATCTGAGCGTTTACCACTTGAGATGCTCGTCCGGCGATTCGTGAAGAACGCACCGTACCAGTAGCCACGAACGTTCGTCCGACCACCGTATTTTCCAGCCTTGTTCGTCGCATAGTGAATCAAACCGGAACAGTCAAAACCACCGTTCACGGCATCTTGCGAACCCCATGTGTAGGGTGTGCCGATATGCTGGACGGCTGCTTGGATCAGCTTTTCACCACGCGTATTGTTCTTTTTGACGACCCGTTTATCCGACGTGATCGTCACAGCGGATACAGGAAGATAGACAGGTGTCCAACCTGACTGGATGACATAGAAGTTTCCGACCCGGTGACGCGGATAGACGCGTTTGCCTTGTTCAACAAGTCCACTGCCTTTTGGGCTCGTCGGACTTGCGAAAAAGGATGTCGTCTGTTTGACGGTATAGATTTTCGCCCGGTCGATCGCTTTTTGTGCCAGGCTCATATCGGGTTTACTTGTGCTGATATAAGGGTTGAGGACATAACCGGTTTGACCACTGACTAAGCGGACTTGCCAAAAGTCATCATCAATCGATTTCAAACCGACTAATTTCGTCCCTTTCTTCAAATAAGCGGCCGGACGACTGTAAGCGACGTCGGCAGAGAAGAGGGGAGTTTGATCTAGATGAACATAAAACGTCGTCCCTTTTTTTGCTTTTGCCATCGGTTTGTTCAGTCCGATACGACTCGAATCGACGAAACCAAAGGTATTTTTGTATTTGACACGTGTATAATAACCGCTTTTTCCGTAGATCGAGATCGAGGCCCCTTTTTTTAATGTACCGATTTTTTTACCCGACAGTTTTGCCTGCGACCTGATGACGACGTCGTCTTCGGTCACGTAACGTTGACCAGAGACATCATACAGATCCGGCTTTTTTGTCACGAGATCCGTCGTCTTGACGTAACCGTAGATCGATCCTTTTTTCAAGCGTGTGTAACTACCGCTCGTTCCGTAAATCGTCAATTGATCAGCCCGTTTAACAGTATAGACTGTTTTACTGCTCGTCGAAGCCGACGTATAAACAGACAGGTTGCGTTTCGCGTATCGTGTCCCGGTTGATGCATAGACTTTTCCAGTACCGAGATCAGCTGTCTTGACGTAAGCATGAATCCCGCGGAAGATGATTCGACTATAGGCACCGTTCGTCCCGTAAACGGTCAGTAAAGTATTCGTTTGATGTTGCTTTAAGATAGGACTTGAAGATTTGGCATCCGAATAGATGGGTGTAGCGCGCTGAACATAGAGGCGTGCGGTCTTCGGATAGTACTTTAGTGTCCCAAGATGTGCCGTCAACACATAGGCGTAATCGTCGTTTCGTTTGATTCGTGTAAACGAACCCTCGATTCCGTACGTCTGAAGCGAGGTATTTACAGAAATCGATTGAAGGACTTTCCCTTTCGTAGTCGCAGTAGCATAGACTGTCGTCTGCTGTTGGACGTAACGCACTCCTGTTTCCGGATGGTTCACGACCGGCGCATCAGCTAAATCAGTCGTCAATACGAAAGCGTAACCCGTTTTAGTCGCCACACGCGTAAAAGTACCCGTCGTACCAAACGTTTCGAATACTTGATTTTGAACGATGGCTGTCTTCGTACTCGTCGTCTTCGGCTCAACGAAAAGGGAAGTTGCTCGTTTAACATAACGCAGTCCTGTTTCCGGATAATTTTCGACCGGCGCATCTGCTAAATCAGTCGTCAATACGAAGGCATAACCTGTTTCAGTCGCCACGCGCGTAAAGGTACCCACCGTACCGAATGTCTCGAATGATTGATTTTGAGTGACGGCTGTCTTCGTACTTGTCGTCTTCGGCTCAACGAAAAGGGAAGTTGCTCGTTTGACGTACTGTGTTCCAACCAATTTCGGAAGTTGCTCGAGTTGTGTCGTAGGTACGTAGACGTATTGCTCTTTCCATTTCAGGCGTGTGAACGTGTCAAAAGTGCCGTATGTATCGATTCGCTGATAAGCGGGAAGTGTCGTCACGACGGTGGAGTCAAAAGGTGAAGCGACTAATGAGAGTGGACTTTTCGAAGTCAACGTTGCTTGTTTTTGGAAGACAGGCGCTGTTTGCGTTAACGCACTTGTTGCGACATAAGCAATTCCTTCTTGCCAACTGACACGAGTGAAGTCACCGTCCGTATCGAGCGTCTTGAATGTCATTCCTGCTGGTAGTTGTTGGATGACAGCGGTAGAGTCAGCTGTTTGTAGCAATGCGGTATTCTCTTTCAAATAAGCCGTTCCTGTCGTTTCTGTGACTGTTTGTACTTCTGCCGTCGGTTGAGCAGGTGGCGATTCAGCGAAAGCAGGTGCGGGTAGAACCGAGCTCAACATCAATGTTGCAGCGAGTCCAGCAACATGAGCAGTCCATTTTTTCATCAAGAGGTTCACTCCAATTCTTAAAATTTGTCATTAGGAATAGTGTAGCATGCGCTTGTTTAAAAATTGATAAAAATCAAAAAAATAGGAGATTGGGCATAAAAAAACGGTATGCCGAAGCACACCGTTTGAAGTCATATTTTAGTCATCGTCCTCATGATCGACTTGCCATTCCCAGTCGAGCATGCCGTAAATCAAAGAGTCGCGCCAGTGGTCTTCTAAATAGACCGTCTCGCGAAGCTGTCCTTCCTTTGTCATACCGACTTTTTGTAAGACACGTTCAGAAGCGACGTTCCGTGGATCACATGTCGCTGTGATTCGGTGTAATTCTAGTTTTTCAAAACCGAATTGAAGAAGGAAAGAGGCAATTGACGTCGCGTACCCATTTCCCCATTCATCGGGTGAGAGGACATATCCGATTTCGGCGATTTTATGTTCCACGTCTGTAATGACGAGTTCACCGGCACCGATGACGACGTCACTTGGAAATGTCACGGCAAAGACATAACGACGTCTTGGTGTCTCGAGTTCACTTTCTAGTGCATCGTGCAGGAATTGTTTCGTATCGGTCTCGGAATTCGGTCCCCACGACTGAAATTGGCTGACGATGGGTTGTGACGCATAGGCGTGGACCGCTTCTACGTCTTCCGGTGTAAAACGACGAATCCGAAGTTGGTCATTGATTTTATAACGCATGCAGCATCCTCCTCTTTCAGATGAAGTCACTTTAATTCTATTAGACAAATCGAAGACGAATTCCTGTTTGACACGGGAAAAAGGGCGTGCTAGGGTGGACGTATCGAATGAAATAGGCAGTATCCTCTAGGGTTCCGTACGGCTGGACCGAGGGAGGAACATGGACGTTTGTCCATGCAACGGAGGGATAAAAGCCCGGGAGTAAAGCGAATCGTCTCGCTTGCTCCCGGGCTTTTTCATTTGAAATCATCTATTAGGAGGCAATTACTATGGCAAAGTATTGGATCGGGATCATTATCGCAGCGTGTTTTGAAGTCGGTTGGGTCATCGGGTTAAAACATGCGGCAACACCATTCGAATGGGGAGCGACAGTCATCTGTATCATCGTTAGCTTCACCGTATTGATTAAAGCAAGTAACCATTTACCGGTCGGAACGGTCTATGCTGTCTTCGTTGGTCTCGGGACGGCAGGGACGGTCTTGACGGACATCGTGTTGTTCGATCAAGCGGCTTCCGTGATGAAATTAGCATTGATCGCTGTCTTACTCGTTGGCGTCATCGGTCTAAAATTAGTCAGTGGAGAGGAGAAATCAGCATGAGTTGGGTGTATTTAGTCATTGCCGGAATCTTTGAGATGTTTGGTGTCGTCTTGATCAATACATTTAATCAAAATAAGAATGCGAAGAATCTACTGTTGATGGGAACAGGGTTCGGACTCAGTTTTCTATTCTTGACGCTTGCAATGAATGGCTTACCGATGGGAACAGCGTACGCGGTCTGGACAGGAATTGGAGCAGCGGGCGGAGCGATTCTCAGCATGGTGCTTTATAACGAATCAAAAGACTGGAAACGGCTCGTCTGTATCGGTCTTGTCTTAAGTGCGACGATCGGTTTAAAACTTGTCGGCGAATGACCGTTTACATGTCAAACAGATGACGTTTTAACGGAACCCATATTTTTTGGCATATTTTAATGCAAAAGAGGAAATACTCCTTATAGAAGCCACGCATGACAAATCGTGTTAATAAGGGGAGAACATCCATGAAAACGAAACAATATATCGGAACGTTCTATTCAGAAGACGAATTGATCTCAAAAATGGACGAACTACACATTCAAGGACATCGGGAAGAAGACTTTTACGTGATCGTCAAGGAGAAGTCGAATATCGCACTCGTCCGTAGCCAGATGGACGCAGAAATCGCGACAACAAAACCGTCTTGGATGGACCGGATTCGTGGGAACAAAGGTCGTGATCAAGAAGTCGATGATCTGTTCGAGTCACTTGATCTATCAGATAATGAAATCGAACAACGAAAAACGGAAGTCGAAGGTGGGGGCTTTGTTCTGTTACTTGAAGTCCAAGACATCCAGTTCGATCCACATTTAAATACAGACAACACACATCCTGATGTAAAAGTCCGTTATGGTAGTGGAGAAGAAACGCATACGTCATCAGACGCTAATTCTAACGCACAGCTTGGCTCAGGTAATTCGCTTGACGTTGATAAGGATTCAAAGGAAGAGCACGCGGAGATTGATTTGCATCGCGCAGGTACCGATAAGATGCCGCAAGACGAGCAGGCGATCGATCATTCGAAAAAGCTCGATGGAAACCGAGAACCGAATATTGCGATGCGTCGGGATGATGATTTCCGGCGTCCGGAAACAGAACGAGAAGAAAAGGAGCACGACTCAAAGCAGGATGGAGAAGGACATCGTCAATCAAAAGAACACTCAGATGACATTGCAAAACAAGACTATGGAAATAGTTTGGACCGTTAAGGAAAAATAAAATTGTTTCATAGATGAGGGTAAGAGTGTATTGACTTACAGGAATAGAAGAAGGTACTTTCCGGATCACGTCCGAAAAGTACCTTTTTTGAATAGATATTAGACGAGCACATTCATCTGTGGATCATTTTTCATCCGGATTTGATCCTGTACGCACATTAGCGTTCAATTGATCAATCGCTTGCATATCAGTGTCTGACAAGCTGAAGTCGAAGACATCGAGATTTTCGCGAATCCGGCTTGGTGTGACGGATTTCGGAATCGCGACGATGTCATGTTGCAAGTGCCAACGGAGAACGACTTGAGCAGGTGTTTTCTGATGACGGTCGGCGATATCGACGATGACCGGATGCGTCAACGCATCGCGTCCTTTCATCAACGGACTCCATGCTTCGACGACGATACCTTGCTTGCGGCAAAAGTCTCGAATCGCTTCTTGGCTAAGAAACGGATGGAGTTCAATCTGATTGACGGCAGGAACAACCGATCCTTCGGCTAAAATTCGTTCCAAGTGAGGAATATGGAAGTTCGAGACACCGATGGCACGCGTCTTCCCTTCTGCATAGAGATGCTCGAGCGCTCGCCATGTCTCGACATAGCGATCTTCTTTAGGCATTGGCCAATGAATCAGATACAAATCAACATAATCAACGCCGAGCTTTTGCAGACTCGTCTCAAAAGCGGCAAGTGTCTCTTCGTAGCCATGATCGGAATTCCAGACTTTCGTCGTCAGAAAGATCTCTTCCCGGGGAATACCCGAGTCACGCAGAGCACGACCGACGCCTTCTTCGTTCTCATAAATCATCGCCGTATCGATTGAGCGATACCCGGCGCGAAGCGCTTCGCTGACCGCTTCATATACTTCTTCTTCCGGTACTTTAAAAACACCATATCCGAGTTGGGGCATGCTGATACCGTTATTTAACGTGATCTGTTGCATCGATTCATCGACTCCTTTATAGTAAATTCTTTTCTTGTCTAGTGTACGCGCTCCTCCTATAAAAATCGAATGATTGCCGAAGCGCGTTCTTTTGCGTATACTGAGCGATAACAAATATTAGGAGGCGATTCTGTGATTCGACAAGCTGTTTTACAATACATACATGAGGAACACGCACTCGATCAACTCGAAGAAATAATAGGTAACCGTTCGGCAGTCTTGATTCATGGACGTCAAGCCTACGAAGCAGCTGCTTTTGCTTTACCGGATGTTCCCCGCTTTTTATTTGAAGGACATTGTACGGATCAACAGGTGGCATTCTTCAAACAAGTATGTGCTCCGTATGATGTGATTCTCGCACTCGGTGGTGGGAGTGTCATCGATACGGCAAAACAGGTCGCGTTTCAATTACAACGTCCTGTCATCGTCATTCCGACGATTGTCTCGAACTGTGCCCCGTGGACTCCGCTCAGTGTAATGTATAACGAACAGGGACAGTATATTCGATTTGACACGTTTCCTGTCGTGATTGAAGCTCTTTTACTCGATCATCGTATCATCGCAACGAGTCCGTATGATTATTTTGTCGCCGGACTCGTCGATACGCTAGCAAAATGGTATGAAGCACGTGCCTTGAGTGGGTCTACAGCAAGCGATCCCGTCATCGAGACGGCACTCCGGACAGCTGAGCGATGCAAGGATCTCATTTTGTCGACGAATGTGACAGAAAAACGTTTTCGTGAATATCCAGCTGAAATCCAATACCTCGTCGAGACCGTCATTCCATTAGCCGGAAGCATTGGAGGTTTTGGTGATGCGGCGACACGCGGTGCAATCGGACACGCGGTACATAACGCATTGTCTCCTTATCCAGAAACTCATGCGTTCTTACATGGGAGTAAGGTCGGTTACGGGTTACTCGTCCAAGAGAAGCTGCTCGGACATGATGATGATTATATAGAGTTGCGTGACTACCTTCTTGCACAAGAGCAGCCAACGACCCTCACTGATTTCGGAGTTTCGCTCAACATTGTCGAAGCACTTGCTTTTCAAACATCGAAAGAGGAGCTGTGCCGTCTGTTGCGTCCAATCGTATCAGCAGAACAACTAGTCGATGCCATCACACAGAACGAGACAGTTTCCGTTTCGACTTCTTAACCTAAAAATACGCACATGTTCCGAATCAGACGGTCCATGTGCGTATTTTTATTGTGCTTTCGCCAAATGAGCGTAAGGAGTGGGACGACCGAGTAGGTATCCTTGACCAAGATCAAAGCCGAGTTCGCGGCAAAAATCGAGTTCTTCTTGACGTTCGATGCCTTCAGCTAAGATTTGAATCCCCATTTCTCGCGTTAGATAACGGGCTTTTCGTAAGAACGCTTCGTTTTCTGAGTTCGTATCGCAGTGATTGATGAAGGAACGATCGATCTTAATATAATCCGGTTGAAGCAAGGACAACATATCAAGTGTTGAGAAACCAGCGCCGACATCGTCTAGTGCCACTTGAATGCCTTGCTTTTTATACTGTTCGAAGACGTGTTTCAAATGGTTGACGTCTTCAATTTTTTCCGTTTCGACGACTTCGAAGACAAGCCGACTTGGATCAACTTGATAACGCTCAACGATTTCAAACGTATGGCGCAGGCAGTACTCCGGATTATAGATCGTCGAAGGGAGAAAGTTGATGAACGTTTTTGTTGTGCCACCGATATGATGTGTCGCGCGAATCGCTTCTTCGCGCGCCCGTTGATCAAGCCGAGAATGAAGCCCCATCTTCGATGCTGTTGAGAATAGGACACCTGGTGAGATAGGAGTGTTGTCATCTGCTGCTCGCAGTAATGCTTCATTCGCAACGAGTACATTTTGTTGAATATCATAAATCGGTTGCAAATGGCTCGTCATGACACCGTGTTGGATAAAATCAATTGCTGACCGATGCTTTAGTTGTTCTAGAAGTGCTGAAGCTAGAATGGGTGCTGTCACATAACGCGATTGTGTGGCGCGACAGGATACCGAATAATCCGCTACACGCAAGAGCGATGTTAGTAACTGTTCGAGTTGTTCGAACGATTGATAGGAATAGATTTCTGGTGTTGGTGATTGGATATGGAGTGCTCCAGCTTCGACGAAACGGATTGATGTCGTACATTCGGCGCAAGGATGCCACATAAAAGATGTCCACCTCTCGATACATCAAAAGATGTATTTATTAAATTAGTTAAACTCTTTACCCTGAGAGAAAAAGAAATTAAACCTATTTTTCATAATCATTGACCTCATATAAAAAAGAGAAGGAAACGACGGATGCATTTCCGTACGTTCTCTTCTCTATCGGTCACATGATTTCATTGTGAAGTGTAAAATATCCAGAAAGCGAGATGCAACACAGCTGCAAGTGGCACCAACCATTGAAATTTCGCTTTCCGTGTCTTGTGCCGGACTGTATACATACCGATCCAAGAACCAAGCGCACCACCGAGAAAAGCAATCGTCAATAGTGTCGCTTCCGGTGTCCGGTAAGCATGTTGTCGTGCTCGACGTTTATCCTGCCACATCGAGCCAAATCCGATGAGTGTCAGGAGGATGTAATAGCCTAAGATAATCCTCATGAAAACCGACTCCTTTTCTAACGTTCGGCACCACCGCCGCCGGAACTTCCGCCACCACCACGACTACCGCCGTTTCCACCACCGCCACCGCGCATGATTGCGGAAAAAATGTTCAAAATTGCAAAGAAGAACATACCGCCAGTGAACTTCATATCGAGGAACAATAAGATCAGTAATCCGGCACCGATCAGAATCTTCGTCCACAGCGGAAGCCCACCATCATTTTGAGATTTCGGAGGGTCTTGCGACTCAAGCGACTGATCTTTTGAAATGACACTGACGACAGCTTTGTATGTTTCGCTTGCTGCTTTTCCATACTGACCATTCTCTTTATAAGGAACCGCGTATTGATCGAGGATACGACCGGCCGTGATATCGGTCAGAACCCCTTCGAGTTTATAACCGACCTCGATCCGAAATTGGCGATTCTTTTCGTTCGGAGCGACGACGACGAGTACACCATTGTCTTTTCCTTTTTGACCGATTCCTTGTCGCCGGAATGTTTCATTGGCGTAAGAACTTAAGTCCTGTCCTTTTAGATCGGGAACCGTCTTCAGCACGACTTGCGCCGTCGTGTACTGTTCGAGTTCCTGACCGAGTTGCGCGAGTTCGGCTTCTTCCGACGGTGTGAGCAACTGAGCATCATCTTGAATGAAAAAGGCTGCTCCCGTTCGTTCTGAAACGGCACTAGCCGTCGGAACGAAGAGGAAGAAGACGAGGAACGCGCTCAACAGAAGTCGCGTCCACCGCCGAATCATTTCGAATCACTGTTAAAGTCGACAGTCGGATTTTCTCGGTCGCTGTCTGAAATTTCGTAATACGGCTTTTTCTCAAATCCGAATGCAGAGGCATAGAGTGCTGTTGGGAAGCTCCGACGTTTTTTGTTATAAAGCGTCACGGCATCGTTGTAATCCTTGCGGGCGATCCCGAGACGATTTTCTGTTCCTTCCAGCGTATCCATCAATGATTGGAATCGTTCGCTTGATTTTAGTTCCGGATAAGTGGTTTGCAAAGCAATCAATCCACGAAGCGAAGACGTGACTTGTTGATCGGCTTCAATCCGTTGTTCGGTTGACGCGGCGCGCGCAAGACCAGCTTGAGCTTCAGCGACTTTGCCGTATACTTTTTCTTCTTGACCCGCGACACCTTTGACCGTTTCGACGAGGTTCGGAATTAAATCCGCACGACGCTTGATCTGGTTATCGACTTGCGACCATTTATTCGATACATCTTCTTCTACATTGACGAGGCTGTTGTATTGGCCGATTGCTAAAAACGCAATCACGACGACGACAACGACTCCGATGATTAATGGGAGTTTTGATCGACTCCGACTTCTGCGTGCCATATGGCGTTCACTCCTTTAAGTATGTCTCATCCCTATATACCCTTAACCGAATGAATTAGTTTCAAAAAAAATAAAAAACCGTCAGCTAAAATAGCTAACGGTTAGAATTTACATGTAGACGATGACAGCAAGAACAGCTGCTAAGACAAGACGGTAGATCGCGAACGGGACGAGTTTGATCTTGTTGATCAGCTTCAAGAAGAAGCGAATCGATAAGAGGGCAAACACGAACGATGCGATAAATCCGACGGCATAGAAACCGAAATCACTCGCATGAATGTTATCCCAGTTCTTAACGAGTGAGAGGAAACTGGCACCGAACATGATCGGTACGGCCATGATGAACGTGAAGTCAGCTGCCGTCCGGTGATTCATGCCGAGGAAGACCCCTCCTGAAATCGTTGAACCAGAACGGGAGAAGCCAGGCCAAAGGGAAATACATTGGAACAGACCGACGAATGCTGCTTGGCGATATGTAATCTGATCAAGCGATGTCGTTTTCGGTTCCTTTGGTCCGAGTTTGTCGGCTGCAATCATCAAGAGGGCACCGACCGCAAGACCGATGATGACTGTTTCAATCGAGAAGAGGTTCTCATCGATGAAGTCTTCGAATAACAATCCGAGAATAGCAGCAGGTAATAGACCGATCAAAACGTGACGTAGTTTTAACTTGTGTGTACCCGTCGCATCGTGTTCTCCTTCAATTTTATACAGACCAATCAAACTGAAGAGACGTTTCCAAAAGACGACGATGACCGCAAGGATTGATCCGAGCTGGATGACGACCTTAAAGGTGTTCGCTGAGTATTTACCGAGAAATTCGGTTGTTTGTAACCACATGTCATCAACGATGATCATATGACCTGTTGAAGAGACAGGTGCGAATTCCGTCATTCCTTCGACGAAACCGAGTAAAAGAGCTTTCAAGAGTTCAATGATATGCATGGTAATCTCCTTCTATAATGATGTGCTATGTAAAAACATATCATGTTTTATTCTTGTGAGATAGAACCAATCGGAATATCGGGCGCAGGTCTGAGGGAACGTGACCAATCTGATCCGTGAAGACGCACTTCGATCATAGAAAGCAAGAGAGACGAAATACTTAGGACAGCAACGCAAACTTCAAGACGAAGTTTGTGTGTAGGACGGCATCTTGAATAAAATCCTCCGCTTATCACACAAGGTCAGGACAACTTCAAATTGAATAATGATTCGAATGGGAATAGATAAACGAGCAGTGGAGGATTCAATCCACTGCTCGTTGCTTTTGAGCTCAACCTAAAGCGACATCGAGAATCATCATGACCGTGAAACCGACCATTAGACCAAGTGTCGCTAAATCGGATCCGTTCTCTGCTTGTGATTCCGGAATCAATTCTTCGACGACGACGAAAATCATCGCACCAGCAGCAAACGATAACGCATATGGTAGAAGTGGTTGAACGAAGAAGACAGCCGCCGCACCGACCATCGCGGCAATCGGTTCAACGATTGCTGACAATTGACCGTAATGAAAGGCACGCCGGCGCGACATCCCTTCACCGCGTAACGGAATCGATAACGCAGCACCTTCGGGCATGTTTTGAATGCCAATCCCGAGTGCGAGTGTCAAAGCCCCGGCGACGGTCGCTCCGTCCATATTCAAGGCAGCGGCACCAAAAGCGACACCGATCGCAAGACCTTCCGGAATGTTATGCAACGTGATCGCAAGAAACAGCAACGTCGTTTTCTTAAGTCCTGTTGAAGGACCTTCAGCTGTTTCAAGTGGTGCGGATAAGTGCAAATGCGGTGTGACGAAGTCAAGGAGACGGACGAAAAATCCACCCGCAAGGAATCCAATTGCAGCAGGAATCCACGCGATGCCACCGTCCTGCTCCGTGAATTCGATCGCTGGGGCGAGCAAAGACCAGAATGAAGCGGCGATCATGACACCGGCTGCAAAACCAAGCATCATGTTCATGACGCGTTTTTCAATCGTTGTAAAGACGAAAACGAGTGCCGCACCAAGTGCGGTTAATCCCCAAGTCATCATACCGGCAAGTAATGCTTGCACGACGACGGGGAGGGAAGTGAACCAATCCAACATGACTATTCCTTCTTTCCGGGCACGATTTGAAGCGGCTATCTGTATGAAAGCTTACCCGTTTTCGATCCGAACGATTCGTGTGAAGGAGATTTCTACTGCAACACGACCACGCAGAAAGAGAACAGAACGTTCAGGCTCTAGCCGTTCAACAAAACCGACGACCGTCACGTAGCTACTTTCCTTATAATACGTGATTTCGAGTTCGTTTCCTTCTATTAAAGCCTCTTGAAGTAGAAAGTGCCACGATTCTTGCAGTTGTTCATCGATTTCAGGCAAGTCGATCTGATGCATTTGTACATAATACTCCCGGAGCAATTGCAAGTGCTCCGGCATGAGAAAAGGGATCCACTTTAAATTCCCTCGATCACGATACGCTGTCATGAAGATCACCTCCTGGATGACCGCCAACGAAACGAAGCCGCCGTTTGGCGACGCTCGTATCGAGAAACGAGACAGCGAGACGAATCGTTCCTTTCCCGTAGCGGAGGTTAACGATGTCCATTGCTTTTAATAACCGCCGCCGCTTCCAGAGTCGCGTATTATCCTCGAACAAGGATAACTGTAAGGTGCCTTGATCGGCAGTTAGATGTCCCACTGCGACAGATAAAAAACGAACGGGTTCCCCGTCAAGCCAATTCGGTTCGAATAATTGTAAGACATGACGCAGAATGATTCGCTCATCGGATGTCGGATAAGGCAACCGGACTTGACGCGAGAAGCCACTTCGGACGACGTTTCGAGAATAGCGGACACCGATATGAACAGTCCAACCAACTTGATTCGAAAAGCGGCAACGTGCCGCAACATCCTGCACGAGTTCGTTGAGCACATTCCGGATACGTTCGAATTGATAATAGTCCTGCATCAAGGTCACACCGTGTCCAATCGTCCGTTGAGGGGCTTTCTCGAACAAATGGCGAGGGGCAAGCAGTGTCGGTGACGCGTCAAGACCCCAAGCGTGGTGCCATAGTTCGGCGCCGATGACACCGAAGCGTTCATGTAACTCTTCGACTGGGCGCATGGCAAGGTCACCAATCGTTTCAATCCCCATCATCTGCAGATGTTGTTCCATGCGGTGTCCGACTCCCCACATCTTCCGAATCGGAAAATCATGGAGACGTCGTGCGACATCAGCGTATCCACATTGTGCGATGCCTTCTTTTTTCCCGATTAAGTCAAGCGTCAGTTTCGCGATGACGTTATTTGGACCAATCCCGATGCGGACGTGAATGCCGGTCTGCTTCAGAATCGCTTCTTGAATCTTTTTGGCAGCTTGCAGATCGGAACCAAACAGGCGATCGGTTCCAGTCATGTCAATGAAACTTTCGTCAATCGAATAGACACGAATCGCTTCAGGTGGGGCAAATTGATGCAGGACATCTAAAACACGAATCGACGTTTTCATATAAGCGAGCATGCGCGGTTCGACGAGTTGAATCGTACGACGAATGGCGTAGGGTAATTGCTCGATTTCGTACAGTCGACCGGCTGTCTTGATTCCAAGCGCTTTTAAGGCGGGAGTAGCGGCGAGAATGACGGATCCGCTTCGTTTTAAATCGGAGACGACCGCAAGACGTGTCGTTAAGGGAGGGAGATTGCGATACTGGCATTCACAGCTGGCGTAGAAGGAAACACTGTCAACACAAAAAATACGTTTATTCTGTGGTAAAACGACGGAAGGAAACATTTGAATCACTCCTTTACATAAAAGAACATATGTTCTTATTTTGATTTTCTTTGACTATAGCATGGTCTCAAAGTGTCTCAAAATAAAAAACTGTTGAAAAAAGAGGGAATTCGAACGATTGACCCTTATGCAAAAGGAGTTTGATACACTAAAGGAGAGAAAAAGGGGGAATTTCTATGAAAGAGATCGTTATCCGTTTACCAGAATTACCGAAAACGCTTCAAGCAGAGACGTTCGATCAAGTCGAAATCGACGATCCATATCTGAAAGGAGCACGTTATGAAAAGGAGTCGATGCCTGTCGAACTGACGGAGCGTATCGATGCCTATCAAGTATGTTTTCAAAATGTCTCGTTCGCGAACCTCACCTTTGACCGCGGTTCGTTCGAAGATATTCGTTTCGAGCAATGTGACTTAACAGGATGTCACTTCCAAGAAACCCGTTTTCACCGCGTGTCTTTCGTCGGATGCCGGATGACGGGTGTTCAGTTTGAAGATTGTACGCTTGATCATCTGACGATCGAAGAAGGACTCGCAGACTATGCCCAGTTCATTCGTAGTACTGTCCGTCATCAGCATTGGAGTGAAACGACGATGAAAGAAGCACAGTTCTTCGAAGTGAAACCGACCCATTGGAAACTCGAAGCGGTCCGGCTTACTGATAGCCAATGGATTGAAACACCATTAAAAGGTCTTGATCTCCGGCAGACGGAACTCTCTGGTATCACAATCGATCCGCGATTTTTACCGGGCGCAGTCATTACGGAAGAACAAGCAGTCGCCTTCGCTCGATTATTAGGATTGGTCATTCCATGAAAAAAGTCTCTTTTCGATGAATTTCGAAAAGAGACTTTTGATTTGTTCTTAAAATGACATCGTTTCGCCATCTTCCGGAATGAGGAAATGGGCAGAGAGGTGGTAAGCAGCTAAAAAGTCAGCAATCATGTCGCGCCGTAGGAGACAGTGATTGACGGACTCGAGGTGCGAGACGATGATCGTTGCTTCCGCTGCTGCTTCGTGTACGGCAAGGAGATCACGCTGCGACATCGTGATCGGTTCTCCCGTCAGAAACTGGGCAGCCCCACTGTTGACGACGATGATATCTGGTGTATGTTGTTCAATCGCATGCGCGACCTCGTCACACCAGATCGTATCACCTGCGATATAAAGCGTCGGTTCGTCCGGATGCGTGAGGACGAGTCCGGAGACATGTCCCATTCGTTCACCGATTTCACCGACACCATGCTGTCCACCTGTTCGATGGACCTGGATATCACCGATCGTCACACCGGAATCGAAGGAAGAGACGTTCGTGAAGCCGGCTTCTCGGATTTGCCGTGCGTCTTCTTCTTGCTGCGCATAGAATGGCAAATGCTTGGGTAGAAATTGTTTTGCAGCATCATCGAAATGATCCGCGTGCAGATGCGTGACGAAGACAGCGTCAGGATCGAGCAGTGTCTTAACATCGACCGGTAAGTCGACGAGTGGATTGGCGACGGCATTCGGCGTTTGACCGAAAGGAGGTAAACTGCCTTTTTCGCCGAGAAACGGATCGATTAGTAAAACTTGATTGGCATACGTGACGACAAGCGTCGCATTACGAATTTGTTGAATATCCATTAGGTTCATCCTCTCTCAATGACTCGGATTGATTATTCCCTGTCTGGCATTCAATGAATCCTATCGTAAGCGTTTCTCCATCGCCATGACATCGACGTAGTCGCCGTTCAAGCGACCTTGTTCCTTAAATGTCCCAACAATCCGGAATCCGGAACGGATGTAGAGCTTTTGTCCGATTTTATTGAACGGGAAGGTAAAGAGAATCAGCTTATGCATCTGATGATCGCGCGCATGTTGTTCGGCAGTTTCTAACAACTGTGTCCCGATCCCTTGTCCGCGATGTGTTCGAGTAATGTAGACGGAAATCTCACCAACTGTCGCATAGACAGGACGCGGGTTATACGGATCAAGAGAAATGAAGCCGAGGACACCTGTCTCATCTTCTGCGACATATCCAGCGTAGCGATGCGTACGCTCTGCATACCACTGGGTCATGAACGATAAATCTTTTCGATCCGTCTCAAGCGTTGCGATTCGGTCTTCGATGCCTTCATTATAAATGGATAGAACGGCGGGTAAATCATGTTCCGTTACAGGACGAATATGCATGTTGCTCACTCCCCAATCGCTTTTCCCTCATTATATCTGTTACGTGTCGATGTAGTGATATGTTTGTGAGATAAGAAAAAGCGCCGATTCTCCTTATATAGAAGAAATCAACGCTTTTGTCGTTCTTAAGAGACCGTGGATGTCTCGTTCTCGTAAATTGGAACCCACCCATCTGTCGTGACGAAAATTCGAACAGCGACGACTTTCCGATCCTCTTGGAGCGTAAAGTAGTGGCGTGTATTGACAGGAACAGAAATCAAATCACCAGGATTGAGTTCGATGTTATAGTAGCCGACTTCTTCGTCTTTGATCGCGAAGACGCCGTGACCGCTTACGATGAAACGGACTTCATCATCCGTGTGATGATGTTCTTTCTGGAAGTTGACGAGCAACTCGTCAAGGTTCGGTGTCGTATCCGAAAGTGAAATGATATCAGCTGTCTGATATCCACGACGTTCTGATACGTCTTTGATTTCTGGAGCGAACGTATCGAGAATCGTTTGTTTGTCGGCATCCGTCAGTGTGAAGTTCTCAACGAGAGGTGCTGGTAGTTTTGAGACGTCCCATTGTTCGTAAAGAACGCCGCGCGATGCGAGGAAGTCAGCGACTTCCGTTTGATCCGTATACCGTGTGTTTGTTTCTTGGAATAAGACTGTTGCCATGAGATGATTCCTCCTTTTAATAGATAGATTGACGGCATGATTGCAACGTCAACGTATAGTTGAATAAAAACTCGAAGGCTTCGAGGTGTTTCTTTGCTTCAAAGGCGGTCGGTGCCCAGACCGTGATTCCGTGATTGCGAATCAGGACGGCACCGCTGTCCGCTGTGACATATGGCGCAAAAGCAGCAGCGAGTGTCGGGATGTCCGCGTGATTCAGAATGATCGGCACCGTGACCGTCGCATCTTCTTCCCAGTGACCGAGTGCCTTGATGATTTCTTGACCGGAGAAGGTGATACTTCCCTGATCGCCATATAACTCCGAAATCACATTGTTCGCAATCGTATGGACATGCAGGGAACATCCGGCGTTCGTTCGGTTGAACACTTCGACATGGAGCAATGTCTCAGCAGAAGGGCGCCCGGATTGCTCGCCGATCAATTGACCGGTCGCATCGACATGAACGAAGTCGTCAGGAGTCGTCTGCCGCTTATCTTTCCCACTTGCCGTCACAAGAAATTCAATCGGAATACCGGACGTCCGAATGGCGAGGTTACCACTCGTACCAGGGAACCAATCGCGCGCTGCAAGTTCTTGTTTGATGGCGCGTAGTTCTTCATACCGTCGCATGAATGTCATATCGTCACCTCCGATCGTGCTAAATCATGAACGATATCGTGGAACGTCTCAAAAGGTGTATAGGCGATATCATTTTCTTCACACAACGTGATCAGATAATCACGGGCATAGACACGATCCGCTTGTTTTGCGAGTTCGAAGTCCGTCACTGAGTCACCGATGACGATGATGACGTCATCGTCTTTGCATAATGTACGGGCAACGGATGTTTTACAACAGCCGCATCCATTCGTGCAATGGGCATCGCAGGCGTGTGGCCAATCGATGTGGACGAATGGACCACTGAAATCGGCAATGTTACAGTAAATCTGCTCTTGCTCGAGGAACGGTGCTAAGATCGGTTCGACGAAAAAGTCCATTCCACCGCTAACAATCGAAAAATGGATTCCTTGACGACGACTGTACTGAAGCAACTCCGAAAATCCTTCGCGAATGACGGCGCGCTCCATCAAGAAATCAAGATAGTCCGCTTTACCGTCGGACGGCAGAAGCGCGAACATCTGCCCGACACCACTTTGGATCGATAACGTCCGGTCGAGCACGCCACGTTTCAACGGTTCGAAGTCATTCACTGGCGCAAATACCTCCATGAGTGCAATGATGTTATCCTGCATCGTCACGGTACCGTCGAAGTCACAAAGAATTCGTAAGGTCATGACTTGATCCCCCAAGCGTCGAGCGCGACTCGTAATTCTTCATGTCGTGACGCAGCATTCGATAGGGATTCATTTGCGAGTGCCGCATCAAGTGCTTGACGAAAAGCGATAACACCAGCCGCAGCACCTTGCGGATGACCATGTACGCCACCACCAGCGTTGATGACGGAATCGATCCCGAAGTCGCGTACGAGTTGAGCAACGAGTCCTGGGTGAATACCGGCTGAAGGGACAGGGAAAATCGCTTTCGTCTGACCGAGGCGAGTCGCTTCGACCGCGATGCCGCGGGCGACGTCCTTCGGAAGAGCGACATTGCCGTAAGGTGACGGGAATAGTGTTAAGTCTGCACCAGCAACGCGCGGTAATGTGCCAAGTAAGACAGGCGCTGCAACACCGTGGTTCGGGCTGGCAATCAATGCACCGCTGTAAGCCGGATGATTGAAAATGGGAACGTTGATCTCCGGATCACTTGCCAATTCACGTAAGACGTCGAGTCCGTATGTGAAGGTATTCAACAAGAAAGCAGTTGCTCCAGCGTCAATCAATCGTTTGGCTTGATCCTTGAGCGTAAAGACGGGACCACTAAGTGTGATCGCATACAACGCACGTTTACCGGTCCGGTGGAAATGAGCATCGATAACCTCACGTCCGATCCGTGCCCGATCAATCGTCGGTGTCAACGGATTGTCATATAGGATCTCATCGTCCTTGACGAGATCGATCCCACCAGCAAGTTGTCCTTCGAGTTGATCACGAAGGAACGATAAATCGCGTCCGATGACCCCTTTGAAGATGCTCATTAACAGTGGACGATCTTCGACACCAATCAAGGAACGAATCCCTTCAATCCCGAACTTCGCACCTGGAAAATCCGACGTGAATGTATCGGGTAGTAGCAGTTCTGTTAATTTGATTTCACCGTCGAGTGAGAGTTTCCCGAAGACGGTCGTCAAGATCGCAGAAAAGTCGCGCGATACATTGTGTTCCGGGTAACGAATCGTGATATAGCCTTTACCGTCGCGCTCTTCCGTATGTACGACTTCTCCTTTGAATGAGGCGAGTTGTTGTTGCTCAAGATGATTCAGCTCCGTCCAGGAACCAACCGTCAGACCAAGCGCGAGTTGTTCGGCGCGTTGCTCCAGTCGATCGCGGGCGGTCAATTGATAAGTAGCTGTGATGTAAGCCATGTCTTTCCTCCTTCAATAAAAAAATGGTCTCTTGTCAGCGACAAGAGACCATGAATGATTCGAACGTGGACTCTTATCTGTCAGCTTAGTAGCTGCAAGAATTAGCACCGTGCCAAAAGGTCGGTTGCTGCGACATCGTAGGGCTTGTCCCTCCGTCTGCTCTTGATAAGAATTGGATGAAATTGTGAAATCTAATTGCAATTTTTACATGAGAGTCACGACTTGTCAAACTATTTTTAGAAAATTTATTTTTTTGAAAATACTCTTTCTATAGATGGCATGAAAACGATGTCCATTTCTCCCTGATTTTAGTTTGACAGCAGGGAAGAGGATTGCGTAAGATTCAAATCAATATCACACACGACAACTACATACGACTCTTATCGCGAGTTGGCAGAGGGAATTGGCCCGATGACGCCGCAGCAACCGACCACTTGGCACGGTGCTACATCCAACAGACGTTTCGTCTGAGAGATAAGAGGACGCAGTGACTTTCCTGCGCCTCTTTTCGATGACGAAAAGAGGCGCTTTTTCGTGTATCACACAGGGGGAACTGAGATGACATACAAAGCATTTACAGAACAGGACGCGATCGAACGGGTCCGCTCACTAGGACTGATCGGCGACGGAGCCGTCGAAGCAGAAGAGATTGGCGACGGCAATCTCAATCTTGTCTTTCGAATTCGAGAAGGTGAACATCGATTGATTCTAAAACAAGCACTTCCGTACGCGAAAGTCGTCGGTGAAAGCTGGCCACTATCACTCGAGCGGGCGTGGATCGAGCAATCCGCACTCCGTGAATTCGCCCGGCATGCCGTGCCGTTCGTACCGCGTGTTTTTCATGCTAGTCACGACGAGGCGTATACGGCCATGGAAGATCTTTCACATCTGACAATCGTTCGAAGCGGTTTACTCGCAGGTGAACAGTATCCGTTGCTTGCGGAACATATTGGTTCTTATCTCGCTCGGACTTTATTCCATACATCGGACTTTGCGCTTGGTCCGGTTGAAAAAAAACGTGTCGCCCGAACGTACTACAATCCGGACTTGTGCGACATCACGGAAAAATTAATCTTCACGGATCCGTTCCATGACGCGGAGACGAACGAGATTGAAGCCGGGCTTGAAGAAGAGGTGGCACGTCTATGGGCGGACGATGAGTTGAAACGCGAAGTCGCAAAACTCGAAGCGCTTTTCATCACGAAAGGAGATGCGTTGCTACACGGCGATCTACATACAGGAAGCATCTTTGCTTCGGCAACGGAAACGAAAGTCATCGATCCAGAATTCGCCTTTTATGGTCCATTCGGATTTGATGTCGGACAGTTCATCGCCCACTTATTCTTTGCAGCATACCCGGATTATTCAGCACTTCGTGATGCCCGGATTCGCGACATCGATACGTTCTGGCTGACGTTCGCTTCGACGTTCCGCGCCTTATGGGAACGCGAAGCCGTCGAACCATTCCGGACATCGGGACTCGTCGACGATGTACTGAGCACGATCTTGCAGGATGCCCTTGGCTTTGCCGGTTGCGAACTGATTCGTCGGACGATCGGACTCGCACCAGTCGCTGATTTAGAAACGATTAGTTCTATGACGGAACGACTAGAACGAAAACAACATGCTTTACGTTTAGGATCGGCGTTAATCAAACGTCGGACCGAATGCCGGACATTTGATGATTTACGAAACTTCGACGTAACGGAGGAACTTAGCCGATGAGTACATTCGTTCAAAGTATTCGTTATGAAGATCGTGTCTTGACGATTCTCGATCAGACACGTCTACCGCAGGAAGAACACTATGAAGTCATTACCGATCTTGCACAAGCGGTCGAAGCGATTAAACAACTGCGCGTCCGAGGGGCGCCTGCGATCAGTTTATTTGGCGGATTCGTACTCGTTCAAGAGGCGTACCGGTTTGAAGCAGAACTGTCGATCTATAAGCAGACTTTGCTTGAGACATCAGCGACGTTACTCGCGACACGACCGACGGCTGTTAACTTACGAAATGTCCTTGATCAATTGAATCCAATCATTCAAGACGGGACGTCGGTAGAAGAGATCCGCGAACGGCTCGAGCAGCGAACGATTGCCTTATACGATCAGGATGCGCAGACGTCACGTCAAATCGGGATTCATGCACTTGAATTGTTCCAGTCAGGTAACCGGATCCTAACGATCTGTAATGCTGGATCGATTGCGACCGCTGCTTATGGAACAGCACTTGCGCCGTTCTATATCGCAAAAGAACGCGGCATTGAATTATCTGTTTTTGCGAGTGAGACGCGACCATTACTGCAGGGAGCACGACTGACGACATGGGAGCTACAACGTGCCGGCATCGATGTCACGCTAATTACAGATAACATGGTCGCCCATACGCTGAAAGAAAAACAGATCGATGCAATCATCGTCGGGGCGGACCGGATTACACGCAACGGAGATACGGCGAATAAGATCGGAACGTTCCAACTAGCATTACTCGCTCAAGCTTTCGGTATCCCGTTTTACGTCGCAGCACCGCTCTCGACGTTTGATTTCTCACTTGTTTCCGGAGACGCGATCGAAATTGAAGAACGTGATCCGCAGGAAGTGACGACTGTCCAAGGTGTTGCGACAGCACCAGAAGGAGTTGCTGTCTTCAACCCAGCCTTTGATGTCACACCACACACCTTAATCACGGGCATCATCACCGAACTTGGTGTCATCACGCAACCGAATGAAGAAACGATTGAACAATTAACAGGGCTTCAACCCCTTGGATAAGGAGATATGTCATGAAAAAACTAGCTTACGCCGTCCTAGCACCGGCACTGTTACTAGCAGCTTGTGCGAATGGAGAAGCCACGACGAAAGTCGTCAAGGATGTACCAAAAGGAGTTCAATCGGACGTCAAGATCGCCGTCATCCGTAACCTCGCATCGGACGACCATACGAAGCAATTCCTTGATGGCGCACGAAGTGAAGGAGAAGCGCTCGGCTTTAAAGTCAGCACGTTCATTTCGGAAGGTAACGATGTCAAGTTCAAGGAACTGGTCGCGCAGGCGATTCAGCAAGATTATGATGGGCTCATCATTTCGCACGGTAAGGAAGACTATGCCTATGACATGATCAAACCAGCAGTCGATAAAGGACTGAAGGTCGTGACGTTCGATACGGTCACGAAGAAAAAAGGGGCATCTCTACAAGACGTGACGGAAACGTTCCAAAACGATCATCAACTTGCGAAGCTATCACTCGATGAAGTGACGAAGGTGACGGACAAAAAGCCGGTCCGTGTCATCAAACTCTGGTTCGGACCAGGTTTTGCCCCTCTCGATCGTCGTCAAGAAATCTATAAGACGTACGAAGCAGACGGCAAAATCAAAACGCTTGAGACGGTTGGACCGACGAACTTCCAAGATGTCCAAGGGGATATCGCGACAAAGATGAATGCCATTCTCGCGAAATACCCGAAAGGAAGCGTTGATGCCGTTTGGGGAGCATGGGACGAAGTCGCAAAAGGCGCTTACAAATCGCTCAAGGATAATAAA
The DNA here is from genome assembly GCF_000632205.1 of Exiguobacterium sp. RIT341. Lineage (NCBI taxonomy): Bacteria > Bacillati > Bacillota > Bacilli > Caryophanales > Exiguobacterium > Exiguobacterium sp. RIT341. Next base: position 14,078 of record NZ_JFYW01000009.1, on the reverse strand, counting down.
CGTCAAGAAATCCCATTGATCTCGATCGATGTCTCAAATCAGGACATCAACCTGATGCGTGAGAAAGGCAGCAACTGGGTTTCGACGAGTGCGGTGGATCCATTCCTGATTGGACAAACGGACATGCGACTACTGGCTAAGAAAATCGCCGGAGAGAAGACACCAGATAGCTTTGATCTCGATGCGAAACTCGTTGAGCAGAAGGCATTGAGGCAGGACACAACGATGTATAATCTCGATACGATCATCAAAGGTTGGAGTACGTCGGATAAATTCAATGAGCCGTGGATGGACCGGTTGCGTGACGTCCATAAAAAACAATGACGTCTATCAATCATCACCTGGAAATGACCGGGATTTCACTTGCGTTTCCGGGAGTCCAGGCACTCAAGCAAGTCTCCTTTGAGGTGAAGTCTGGTGAAATTCATGCGCTTGTCGGTGCGAATGGTGCCGGTAAGTCGACGCTGATGAAAGTCTTATCTGGAGCGGAAACAGCGGATGAAGGAATCATCCGTCTTGACGGGAAAGAACTGTCAATTCAATCTCCGCGTGATGCAAAACGAATCGGGATCGATCTCGTCCAACAAGAGGTTGATGTGGCGCTTGTCCCGTATTTGACGGTTGCTGAGAATATCTGTCTCGATCTGTTGACGGACGGAACAATGACGGGTTTGGTATCCCAACGCCGTTACATACAGCGTGCGAAAGAAGCGTTAGCGACATTACAGGCGGATATTTCCGTCAAGACACGTGTCGAAGAATTACGTCTTGCTGAAAAGCAACTCGTATTGATTGCACGCGCCCTCGTTCAGGAACGTCGTTTTTTAATTTTGGATGAACCGACGGCACCTCTCAGTCAGGCGGAAACAAGCCATCTCTTTTCAGTCGTGCGTCGTTTAGCGGAACGGGGACTTGGGATCATTTTCATTTCCCACCGCCTACAAGAATTGTATGACATTTGCGACTCCATCTCGGTCATGCGCGACGGTCAACTCATCTCGCGACATCTTTTGACAGACATCACGAAGGAAGCTGTCGTTGAGCAGATGCTCGGGCGTAAGCTTACGTCTGTCGCGAAAACGTCACGGATCAATGCGACGAACGTACTGACGGTCGAGAGTGCCACGAATGCGGACGTCCGCGACATCTCCTTGACGGTTCAAGCAGGGGAAGTCGTTGGTATCGCGGGTCTTGTCGGTGCCGGTAAAACGGAATTATGCAAAGCATTATTCGGTGATCGCCCGTTTCAGGAAGGGGAGGTTCGTATAGGTGGAAAAGCCCATCGCCTTTGCAATCCACAAGCTGCGATTCAAGCGGGAATCGGTCTCGTTCCGGAAGAACGGCGAAAAGAAGGAATTCTTGTTGCCGATTCTGTCGCAGAAAACCTGACAGCAGCGGCAGCTCATGATTTCGTCAACCGCTGGGGACTGATGGATCGTCGTAAAGAAGTCGAACAGGCATCGAAATGGGTCAAGGAGCTGGGCATCAAAGTGGCAGACGTGAAACAGGACGTAGGTCAACTATCCGGTGGGAATCAACAAAAAGTCGCCATCGGAAAATGGTTACTGACCGATGTTTCTGTCCTCGTCTTAGATGAACCGACGAAAGGTGTCGATGTCGGAGCTAAACAAGATATCTATCGTCTGATTGACGAACTCGCGCAACAACAAAAAGGGATCCTTTACGCGACGAGTGAATGGGATGAACTTTTGACCGTCACGGACCGAATCTACGTCATGTTCGATGGACGGATTGTCCATGAAACGAAGACGGCGGATACATCAGAAGAAACCTTGTTGTGGTATGCGACAGGAGGAGGGCAACGATGAATGAGGTAGTATCAAAACAAACGAATCGGGGGAAAGGTTTACGTCCGGTCCTTGGATTCTTGAACGACTGGGGGATCGTCCTCGCGATCCTTGCCCTCGTCCTGTTTTTTGCGACGACGGCTCCAACATTCCTACAAGGGACGAATTTGATTAATATTTTACGAAGTATCTCCATCGTGACGATCATCGCGATTGGTTTGACGGTTTCATTGACGATTAATGGATTTGACTTATCCGTAGGATCAACTGCAACACTTGCAAGTTCCTTCGTCGTCTCATTCTTCGTTTGGTACAGTCTGCCACTCGGTGTCTCGATTGGTTTAGCACTTCTCTTATCTCTTAGCGTTGCTCTGGTGAACATCTTACTCATCGTCTGGTTTAAGATTCCGGATTTGTTTGCGACGCTTGCAACGATGTTCATCGTCGAAGGTGTCGCAATGACGTATACCGGTGGTGGTTCAATCAGTGCCGGAATGCCGCGCCTGGACGGTACACCAACAGTCGGCACGATTCCGGAGGCTTTCGCGAAAATCAGCCAGGCGCCTTGGATCATCGTCATCATGCTCGTCGTCGTCGCTGTGACACACGTCTTCTTAAGCCATACGCGACACGGTCGTTTTCTCTATATCATCGGTGGGAATCCGGAAGCCGCACGACTGACAGGAATTCGTGTCAACCGCTACCGGGCACTCGCGTATCTGATTGCTGGGTTACTTGCGGCAATCGGTGGGATTTTGCTTGCGTCACAAGTCGGATCGTCGCAAATCAACGCCGGGTCCGGTTACTTGATGCCAGCGGTCGCAGCTGCCTTCATCGGCTCGTCGTTCGCAGGGCAAGGAAAACCGAATGCCCTTGGCACACTCGTCGGGGCTTGTCTCGTCGGGATTCTTGAAAATGGTCTTGTCATGTTGTCTGTTCCATACTATTCGTTGAATATCATCAAAGGGCTGGTCCTTGCGGTCGCACTCGCGACGACCTATGCGCGGTATCGGAAAAAATAATTAAAATTCGACGTTTCATTTATAACATATTCGGTAATATTCAATATATGAAAGGATGGTGATGCACATGAATGATTACCAATGTAGAGGGAACGATCGCATGTCGCTTCTGAAAGAAGAGGATCACCGGACTTGACGAACGTTGTCCATTGACACGGAAGTATTCGTGTTTTACGTGCAACTGCACGGTTCAAGAACGGATCACGGCATGTGTTCGTTCCTGAAACAAATAAGGGGAAACGCTACGGCGTTCCCCCTTTTTCACGTGCTTGAAACTGCTCGTATTTCTTTAAAAGCATAGCGGAATATGAGATGATATAAAAAGTCAGAAAATTCAACTACTACGAGAGCAAGGGGCCTGACAATGCGAACATACACTAAGGAGATTCAAGCGATTATCGACAACGTAGAGAAAGTCATCATCGGTAAGGAAGATGTCATCACACAATCATTGGCAGCATTACTAGCGGGCGGTCACGTCCTATTAGAAGACGTACCGGGAGTCGGGAAGACGATGCTCGTCCGTGCGTTCAGCCGATCGATCGGGTTGACCTTCAAACGTGTTCAGTTCACGCCAGACCTACTTCCGTCAGATTTGACGGGTGTATCGATGTATAATCAGAAAACAAGCCAGTTCGAATATAGACCGGGTCCTTTAATGGGAAACATCGTCTTAGCCGATGAGATCAACCGAACATCACCAAAAACTCAATCTGCCTTACTGGAGGGAATGGCGGAAGCGAACGTCACCGTCGATGGTGAGATTCATACGCTTCCGAATCCCTTTTTCGTCATGGCGACACAAAACCCGATTGAACATGAAGGAACGTATCCGTTACCAGAAGCACAACTCGACCGTTTTCTCGTCAAAGTCAAAATGGGTTATCCTGATTTCCAGCAAGAAATGAAGTTGCTCACGCGTTTTGAACGGGATGAACCAATCGAAACACTCGAAGCTGTGATTGGTCGCGAGCAATTGCTCCAGATGAAAGAAGACGTCAAGAACGTCCATGTCTCACAGCCTGTCAAAAAATATATCGTCCATCTCGTTCAAGCGACACGGACGAATGGGTCACTCTACCTCGGCGCGAGTCCTCGTTCTTCGATCGCCTTGATGAAGGTCGCGCAAGCGTGGGCGTACATGGAAGGACGCAGTTTCGTTTTGCCGGATGATGTTAAACATCTCTTGATTCCAGTCCTGTCACACCGCCTGATTTTGACAGCGGATGCGCGTTATCACGGTCAATCGTCGGAACGGATTTTAGAACAGATCAAAAAAGAGGTTGCTGTACCGATCCAACAAGACGTGGAGTCCCTATGACGAAGTGGCAAATTGGTTGGCGTTACGCTGTATTACTTTTGACGACGGCAGCCTTATGGGCATATGCGCGCGTTGATGGCGGAAATGTCGCTTCCTTGCTGTTTTACGTCATGGCTGGTCTGACCGTCTACTGGACGCTCTTCCTCGTTTGGCCCGTCACGCAGGCACTTGCGACGCGCGAAGTATCGAACAAGATGCTCGTTGCTGGAACCGATATCCCGGTTTCCTTACGGGTTCGTCGACGTTTTCCGTTTCTCGTCGGAGCCGTCGAAGTGACGGAGGTGATTCCGAACGAACTCAGTGAAGAAAAACTCGATATCAGCCGTCCACTCCGAGCCCATTACCGGAAGACGGAGCAAATCGATTACACGATACCATCGATTCGTCGAGGGGTGTATCAGATTCCAGGCTGTATCGTCGAAATCACGGATCCATTCGGGTTATTCAAGCGGAAGCGGATGTTTCCGGTCGAGACGTATCTTGCGATTGAACCAGCGCGCCTTGCCGTTCAGCTTCCCCATGAGGAAGACCGTGGCGATGGCGGGATCTCACCGGTGTCACTTGATCTTCGCCAGTCGTCCTTTACCGTCGTCGGGGTCCGGGAATACGTCAGTGGGGATCGGATGAATCAGATTGACTGGAAAGCGACAGCGAAACGCCAAGGGTTGATGACGAAGACGTTCGAACGAGAGCAAGAACGGGAGACGACGATCGTCTTTGATGAGGGAACGGAGGCGGGTGAAGCCTTCGAACGTGTCATCTCGATGCTCGCAGAAACGACGGATCAGTTGAACAAACGACGACTGAGCTATCGGATCCATCTCGTCGGGCATGCCGTTCAATCATTGTCGTTACCACTTGAAGGAGCGAAACTGACGCATTACCTGATGACGGCGCAACCGAGTCGGACGCGGACGTTCATCGAGTCATGGGAGTACTCGTCCAAGGCGCTTCGATTGAGCGGGAATGTCCTCTTTATCACACCGGATCTTGAATCAAACAATGAACTATGGATTTCGAAGATTAATCAAGAAGCCACCGTTCATGTCTATACACCAGAACGGAGGGGAGTGCGATGATACGACGATTAATCTGGAACGCCATCGCAGCAGCCCTTTTGACTTGTTTCATGCCACCACTTCTCGAACTGACTACATTCGAGCATCTTTGGTCCTTCTTACCGATGCTGTTCCTGCCTTTACTGTTATCGCATCTCGCGCGACGTTACTTCTTACTTGGCAGTCTCGCGGGGCTACTATTGTCGTTCTACTTGATTTTGACACCGGGTTCTGCACCGTGGGGAATTTTTACGGAAATCAGCTCGGATATTCGAAGTGTCATCAATGGTGAATTACCGGGACGACCAGCCTTTGCGCTGTCGATTGGTTTGATCAGTTTCTTGATCGCTTATCTCGCGCGCCGGACGTTCCCGAATCGTGGGTTCGTCTTCGGACTTGCCTTCGGAGTCATCGGGTTCATCGCCTATTGCGATACCTGGACGGATTACTCGGGAGAGACGTTCATTCTTTATCCGATCATCTTGTCTTTGGTATTGCTGTATGCGACGGAGGTCAATGAACGACCGCGTGCTTCCTACGTACGCCCACTAAGTGCCTTATTCATCATGGGGGCTGTTATCGTCGCTGCTGTCCAAAGTCCTGTCATCAATGCGACATGGCAAGACAGTTGGTATGATTTGACGTCTGATCTTGAAGGGGAAGGGGAGCCGACAAATGCGATTCAAAAGGTCGGATACGGTAACAACGATGAGCAACTCGGAGGACCATTCCAAATGGACGACCGGGAAGTCTTCCAAGTCGAAAGTGAAGGGAACCGCTACTGGCGAGTCGAGACGAAAGACATCTATACTGGTAAAGGCTGGGTCTTATCGAAGTCAAACCCTGAAATCGATGGACGTGGTTTTTTCTCGACCTTCGGTACAGAGGTCAAGACCCGCGAAGAGACAGCAACATTTGAAATGGCGCGTGAATTACCATTCGTGCCATATAATGGTGACAATGTACGGGTCGAAGTGAATCAACAACGACAAAATGTGTTGGTTGACCCCGAGAATCAAAAAATTTCGTATCTCGACGAGGCGGATCGTCAACGGAACTATCGAATCGACTATTCGTACCCACTCTTTACGGAAGAACAGCTCCAGACAGATGAACCCGTCAATTTATCTGAGAATGAAACGGAGCGGTATCTCCAACTGCCGGAAGGTTTACCGCAACGAGTTCGTGATTTAGCGGAACAAATCGTCGAGGGTGAGGAGACACCATGGGACAAAGCACGGGCGATTGAAAATTATTTCGAAGAAGAAAACTTTGAATACAATACAGAAGATGTTGCTGTACCGAAAGAAAATCAGGATTACGTCGATCAGTTCCTGTTCGAGACGAAACTCGGATACTGTGATAACTTCTCGACATCAGCCACTGTATTACTTCGGGCAGCTGGGTTACCCGCACGCTGGGTGAAAGGATTCACGGGGGGCGAATCCGACGTCATCGGAGCTGCCGTGACGAGTTATACAGTACGCAATAAAAATGCCCATTCGTGGGTCGAAGTTTACATTGAAGGACCAGGCTGGGTACCGCTTGAACCGACAGTCAGTTTCGATGGAGCAGGACAATACACGATCGATCGGGAAACGAACAACGAGACGGAACAAGCAAATCCGCAACGTGAGACAGAAGATAATACGGAGACAACGACGCCAAATCGTCCTCAAGAAAATCTTCTCGATGAAGAACAGACGACTAGCGCCGGACAGACGGAGCAGAAGTCAATTCCATTTTGGCCAATCTTCCTGACGGCACTTGCTCTCTTGTTCCTCTACTTGTTCAGAAAACCGATTATTCGGACGCTTGCGATTCTCTTCTTCCGGAGACAGATTGAACGACCGGAAGGATTCCGACGGATGTATCGGTATCTCTTGCGGCGTCTTGATAAAAAAGGATTCCATTATCAAGATGGTCGGACGCTTGCGGAACTTGCTCACGAAGTCGATGGGTACTACGAGACGTACGCGATGCGACCGTTGACGGATGCTTACGAGCGGATGGTTTATGGTGGAGAATCATTATCGGCTGATAAAAAACGTGAATATTTCGAAAATATCATTCGTCATGTAGAGGGTTGATATTTACGAAACGATACAGGTACAATGGGAACAACGTAAATCACACACATGCAATCTCCTTTGTATATACTCGCGAATATGGCGCGAGAGTCTCTACCGGGTCACCTTAAACGACCTGACTATGAAGGAGCAGACCCTTCGTATACATTTTTTTGTGAAGCGGCCTGCTCTTTTTCCATTTTATCCATGGGCGAAGAGCGGGCTTTTTTCATAGGGTACGCATGAAATCAGAAAGGCGGGAACAGATTTGGAAGCACATTTGGACCAGGAAATGATTCTCGTCCTCGATTTTGGAGGACAGTACAATCAATTGATCACACGTCGTATTCGGGACCTTGGTGTCTACAGTGAATTGCATTCGCATAAAATCACTGCAGCTGAAGTAAAAGAAATCGCACCTGCTGGTATCATCTTCTCAGGTGGTCCACGTAGCGTCTACGCGGAGGATGCGTACCGGTGTGACCCGGAAATCTTCGACCTCGGTATTCCAATCTTCGGAATCTGTTACGGCATGCAGCTCATGTCACAACATTTCGGCGGAACAGTGGAACGTGCGGGACATCGTGAATATGGAAAAGCCACATTGACGTTACAAGACCCGTCACCGATGTATGCGAACTTACCGCTAGAACAAACGGTCTGGATGAGTCACAGTGACCTCGTCACATCTGTGCCAAACGGATTCGTTATTGATGGGACGAACGTGTCATGTCCAATCGCTTCGATCAAGAACGAAGAGTTGAAAATGTATGGTGTGCAGTATCACCCAGAAGTAAACCATACGGTCTTTGGAAAAGAATTGCTCAAGAACTTCCTCTTTGAAGTCTGTAAATGTGCAGGCGACTGGTCAATGGAGAACTTCATCGAAATCGAAGTAGCGAAGATCCAAGAACAAGTCGGCGATAAAAAAGTTCTTTGTGCCCTTTCAGGTGGTGTCGACTCGTCTGTCGTCGCAGCCTTGATCCACAAAGCAATCGGTGATCAATTGACATGTATGTTCGTCGATCACGGTTTACTGCGTAAGGGAGAAGCGGAAAGCGTCATGAAGACATTCGCGGATCACTTCCACATGAACGTCATCAAGATTGATGCTCAGGATCGTTTCCTCGATAAACTCCGTGGTATTTCGGATCCGGAGCAAAAACGTAAAATCATCGGCAACGAGTTCGTCTACGTCTTCGATGAAGAAGCTTCGAAGCTGACGGATATGGACTTCCTTGCACAAGGTACACTCTATACGGATATCATCGAGAGTGGTACGGATACGGCACAAACAATCAAATCACACCACAACGTCGGTGGACTGCCGGAAGACATGCAGTTTGAATTGATCGAACCGATCAACACGTTGTTCAAGGATGAAGTCCGTGAACTCGGGAAAGAACTTGGTCTTTCTGATGAAATCGTCTGGCGTCAGCCGTTCCCAGGACCAGGTCTCGGGATTCGTGTCCTTGGTGAAATCACAGATGAGAAACTCGAAATCGTTCGCGAATCTGATTTCATTCTTCGTGATGAGATTAAAAAAGCTGGACTCGAGCGCGAAATCTGGCAGTACTTCACAGTCCTTCCTCCAATCCGTTCGGTTGGTGTCATGGGCGATGAGCGGACATACGACTATGCTGTCGGAATCCGCGCTGTTACGTCAATTGACGGGATGACTTCAGACTGGGCACGTATCCCATGGGACGTGCTTGAGAAGATCTCGGTTCGAATCGTCAACGAAGTCCAGAACGTCAACCGCGTCCTATACGATGTGACGTCGAAACCACCTTCAACGATTGAGTGGGAATAAGAACTAGACTTGCTGAGAAAATTCGTCTCATGAAGCCTGTCCTATCAATGTGTTAAAGGGGATAGGTGAAATGAAGTCTGTTTCACCTTCAACAATTCGATTTCAAAATGAAGCTCTCTTTTGTTCACATTATTTGTGAATGGAAGTGAGCTTTTTTCGTAACCAATCGCATCGAACTGTTGGATGACATTAGACAAAATCAATTTATTCGAGAGATTCAATTAAGATGTATCGAGATATTTTGTTAGTTTTTACTGGAATATATAATAAATCATTAAACGGATAGGATGCACGCTCTCATAATAGATTGGGCATGAGCTGAAGTCGATCGACTAGATTATGGTTTAGTCATAAATTTGACCATGCTATGATGTGGCTGTGTTTGTTTTTCATATCAATAAAAAATATTATCGTATAATTCCGGGGACAGGGTTTGAAAGACTTTACAGGAACACCGTAATGATTGCTATTATGGCGCACATACAACATCGTACGTTTATTGAAACGGCTTTTACTTCTTAGGTAAGGGTCTTTTCTTGTTGCGTAGCATGACTAAAACGTTTTAAACAGGAAAAATTTTAATAATTAACATGCTCTAGTAAACAGGATCAATACATTCCAAAAAGACTTCAATAATTAAAAAAGGTGTACAAAAAATTCAGGTTTAATCAGAAAAAAAGTAGGGGAAATTCAAACTGTTGGCATATAAGATTGATTTTCAAGAGCTAATTATTATTTTTTGTGGCATTTATTAAAAAGGAGGAAGAGATCATGACGAGAAAAGAAGATACATTTATCCAAGTATTTAATACCCAAGCGGAAGTACTGAGTAAAGTAAACGAATTGAAAGCGCAGGGATATGACGAAAGAGATATGTATGTCGTGGCTCAAGATAAACATTCCTTCTCCATGGTAGAGAATCAGACAAACGTCAATGTAGATACTGCCGGTGAACAAGAGCACCAAGGATTTATGGGGAAATTCATGGCTGCCTTTTCAGACGACTCTTCTACGGAAGCCTTCCGCGGAATGGGCTTATCGCATGATGAATCAGAAGAATACCGTCGTCAGGTAGAAAGCGGCAAGCTGGTTTTATATGTAGACAGCGACTATGGCGATTCTTACGAAAAGCATAATCAAAGCTACAACCAAACTTCTGGAGTAAACGATAATCAATATGATCGCACGGGAGTCGAAGCAAATCGGGATCACAACGACCATCTCTCTGATAACGGCTCTCTTTCCCGGACAGATCGAGACCAAGGCTACGACAACACTTTAAGTGCAGACCGAAGCCAAGACTATGACGATACTCCAGGGGTCGATCGGTCTGGTGCAGATCGGACTGGCGTTACTGAAACGAACAGTGATACAGAAGAAGAACGCCTTCGCCTGCATGAAGAACGGTTAAATGTAGATAAAGAAAGAGTGCAAACAGGGGAAGTAAACGTCAGTAAACACGTAGTCGAAGATCAACAATCGATCGAGGTGCCGGTAGAGAGGGAAGAAGTTTATGTGGAACGGCGTAAAGTGGATCATAATGCGTCGGGAACAGATGCTTTTGTAGATGAGAACGACTCCATCCACGTACCGCTTTCAGAAGAAAAGGTAGTAGTATCAAAAGAAGATGTAGTCTCTGAAGAAATTGTTGTTGGAAAACGTAAAGTGCGAGATACAGAAACTGTATCTGAAACGGTACGACGCGAGGAAGCAGATATTGATGAAGGTACGGATACGAGAACGGACGTAGAACGTGACGATCATAAACGACTGTAATAGATCAAACTAAGAGGGGAGATAGCGATCAGCTATCTCCTTTTTTAAGGAAATTAAAAAGAATAATGGATGCCTCATTCATTACGTCTTTTTACTACAAATTAAAGATAACTCAAAAATAACGCTTACAAAACCGAACGTTCGGATAAAATAAGTGGTTAAATTTCGTTTTTATGGTTGACCCATGAATTTGACCGTGCTACGATGTGTCTGTTCTTATTTTTCATACCACTAAAAAAACATAAATAATGCCGTATAATTCTGGGGATAGGGCCCGGAAGTCTCTACAGGAACACCGTAAAGGTTCCTACTACGGCGCACATGCAACATCGTGCGCTTATTGAAACGGCTTTTACCGCTTAGGTAAGGGCCGTTTTTCGTTTTCAAGGAGACGGCTTATTTGGAAGGAAGGCAATCATGAGCACACAATTGAAACAGCCACACCAACCGAAAGCAAAAGAAAATGCGATTGCGCGTTTCTTTGATTTCAATGGGCTTGGTACGAACATGCGTACAGAGTTCATCGCCGGCATGACGACGTTCTTCGCGATGGCGTACATCTTATTCGTCAACCCGAACACATTAGCAGAGGCAGGCATGGATGCGGGAGCGGTATTCGGTGCTACAGCGCTCGTCGCAATCATCGGTTCCATCACAATGGGAGTATTTGCGAATTATCCAATTGCGCTTGCACCGGGTATGGGTTTAAACGCCTTCTTCGCATATAGTGTCGTCATTGGCATGGGTATTCCATGGCAAACTGCACTTTCGGGCGTTCTCGTCTCAGGTCTCGTCTTCATGGTATTAACGGCTTCAGGCATTCGTGAAGTGATCATCAATGCGATTCCAGAGCCGTTGAAAATGGCAGTCGCAGCAGGTATCGGTTTGTTCATCGCCTTTATCGGCTTGAAAACAGGTGGTTTAGTTGTCGCGAACGAAGCAACACTTGTTTCGCTCGGTGACCTAAGCAAGGGAACAACACTTCTCGCAGTATTCGGTCTTGTCGTATCAGCTGTCTTGATGACACGCGGTGTCAAAGGCGCGATTTTCTTTGGAATGATTATAACAGCCATTGCCGGAATGATTTTCGGATTAATTCCAGTTCCGACTAGTTTTGGTGAAATCGTTTCAGCACCACCAAGTATTGCACCGACCTTCGGACAGGCATTTCTTCACTTTAATGAAATCTTCACGGTCCAAATGATGATCGTCATCCTGACTTTCTTCTTCGTTGATTTCTTTGATACAGCGGGCACGTTGGTTGCGGTAGCAAACCAAGCGGGTCTAATTAAAGAAAATAAAGTACCACGCGCAGGTCGCGCATTAATCGCTGACTCAACAGCAACCGTAGCCGGTTCGATTCTCGGAACATCGACGACGGTTTCATACGTTGAATCCAGTGCTGGAGTCGCAGCAGGCGGTCGTTCAGGGATGACAGCCATCGTTACAGCATTGTTCTTCGGTCTCGCTTTATTCTTCTCACCGTTACTCGCGATCATCACTGCGCCGGTCACAGCACCCGCATTGATCATCGTCGGTGTATTGATGGCAGCTTCATTGCTGCAAATCGATTGGAAAAAATTCGAGTATGCGGTTCCGGCTTTCTTGACCGTCATCATGATGCCATTAACGTATTCGATCGCAACAGGGATTGCATTCGGTTTCCTCTTCTACCCGGTCACGATGATCGCAAAAGGACGAGCAAAGGACGTACACCCAATCATGTACGTATTATCACTTGGATTCCTCGGTTACTTCATCTGGTTGCACTAATTCAAACTGCGTCTTTCTTCTATATAGAAGAAAGACGTTTTTTTGTTAGGGAGAGGGTAAGGGAGAAGAGAGAGGGTGATTCAGATGTTACAGCAGATTACTGGACCTGTATTCGAGTACTTGGCTGAGAATAAGTTACTTATTCAATTCGCCAGAAAAGTCGGGTTACCACTTGGTGGAACATTGTTCGTCGGAGGGCAGGGCGCGGAAGAGACACTCGACACAGTCAAACAGTTCAATCAAGATGGACGAGCGGCGACAGTAGATTGTTTAGGCGAATTCATCGAGACTGAACAAGACGCAGTAGATATTGCGAATGAATGCATCAAAGTCATCGGACAAATCAAAGCATATGATCTAGATGCACAAGTATCTTTAAAACTTACTTCAATCGGATTAAGGATTGATCCAGATATCGCCTATCAACAGTTGAGTCGTATTGCAGAGGTTGCTGATCAGAGAAATATGCGTGTGACAGTCAACATGGAAGAAGCAACGATGGTTGAGTCGATTGTGCAAATATTTGAACGCGTGCATGAACGATATCCGAACGTCGGAATTGCATTACAGGCAAATGTATACCGCAGTCGTTTTGATCTAGAACGTCTTCAGGCAACAGTACGTGTCGTCAAAGGCGCATACGATGGAGACGATGAAACCTATATTCAACCTAAAAAGACCGTCGATGAGACGTACCTTCAATTAGTGAAGATTAATTTGTTAGAAGGCAACTACACGCAAATCGCGACACATGATGAACAAGTTATTCAGCAAATCATTGACTTTACTCAAATGAAACAAATTGATCCATCACGGTTTGAATTTCAAATGCTTCAAGGCATGCGACCAAAACGACAACAAGAGTTAGTTCGACAAGGTTATCGTGTCGTCATCTACGTTCCGCATGGTTTGGACTGGTATACGTATTTGATGAGACGGCTAGCAGAACGCCCAGCGAATATCGCGTTTACAGTAGGCGCCATGTTAAGAAGGTAAAGACTTTGCGAAGAGGATTTAAACTCTTTGCAAAGTTTTTTTAAAATAATGCTTGTGTTTGTCGAATTTTGTTGTTATATTAATAAATGTTCCAGCGAGACGCCTTTTATAAACGGTTCGTTGGGGCTGAAAAGTTTTTTAAAAAGTATGGTTGACATAAACAAAACAACCTGTTAATCTATTAAAGTCGCTAAGGCGACAGACGAACTTTGAAAACTGAACGATGAGGCAAAAATCGTATTCTACGGAATACAAAAACGAATGAAGCGCAAGCTTCGTCAATCGTGACTCCGGTCACAACAACGAGCAAGTCAAACACTTTATGGAGAGTTTGATCCTGGCTCAGGACGAACGCTGGCGGCGTGCCTAATACATGCAAGTCGAGCGCAGGAAGCTGACGGAACTCTTCGGAGGGAAGGCAGTGGAATGAGCGGCGGACGGG